>NZ_JAOWFX010000031.1:0-1080561 GCF_030333435.1 Citrobacter sp. CK191
TGGTGGGTGATGACGGGATCGAACCGCCGACCCCCTCCTTGTAAGGGAGGTGCTCTCCCAGCTGAGCTAATCACCCCCGCTGTGTGGAGTCGCATTATAGGGAGAGTTGAAAATGAGTCAACGCATTTTCTAAAGAAATTGTCCGTTCGTCGTAAATTTAAACAAAACGATCGCGAATTACTCCGTTCAGCATGATTTGTATACGAAAATCGCAAAGCGTGATGTTCCAACCCGAACAACATTGAGGAATCAGACCACAGTGATAGAATACCAGCCTGATAATCTTTCCCGGATTTGCCGGTTGTCGGCATCTTTAATAAACGTAAGGCCATTTCATGAAAATCAAAACTCGCTTCGCGCCAAGCCCGACAGGCTATCTGCACGTCGGCGGCGCGCGTACTGCTCTTTACTCCTGGCTTTTTGCACGTAACCACGGCGGTGAGTTTGTGCTGCGTATTGAAGACACCGATCTCGAACGCTCCACGCCGGAAGCTATTGAAGCCATTATGGATGGTATGAACTGGCTGAGCCTGGAATGGGATGAAGGCCCGTATTTCCAGACCAAACGTTTTGATCGTTACAACGCGGTGATTGATGAGATGCTGGAAGCGGGTACGGCATATAAATGCTACTGCTCCAAAGAGCGTCTGGAAGCACTGCGCGAAGAACAAATGGCGAAAGGCGAGAAGCCGCGTTACGACGGCCGCTGCCGTCATGGTCACGAACATCATTCTGACGATGAGCCTTGCGTTGTGCGTTTTGCCAACCCGCAGGACGGCTCCGTTATTTTTGACGACCAGATCCGTGGGCCGATCGAATTCAGCAACCAGGAGCTGGACGATCTGATCATTCGTCGTACCGACGGTTCCCCGACCTATAACTTCTGCGTGGTTGTGGATGACTGGGATATGGAAATCACCCATGTGATTCGTGGCGAAGACCATATCAACAACACGCCGCGCCAGATTAACATCCTGAAAGCGCTGAACGCGCCGGTTCCGGTGTACGCGCACGTTTCCATGATCAACGGCGACGACGGTAAAAAACTGTCCAAGCGTCATGGCGCGGTCAGCGTGATGCAGTATCGTGACGACGGCTACCTGCCGGAAGCGCTGCTGAACTACCTGGTGCGTCTGGGCTGGTCCAGCGGCGATCAGGAGATCTTCACCCGTGAAGAGATGATCAAGCTGTTCTCGTTGAATGCCGTGAGCAAATCCGCCAGTGCGTTCAACACTGACAAACTGCTGTGGCTGAACCATCACTACATCAATTCTCTGGCGCCGGAATATGTGGCAACGCACCTGCAATGGCACATTGAGCAGGAGAATATCGATACCCGTAACGGCCCGCAGCTGGCTGAACTGGTGAAACTGCTGGGCGAACGCTGCAAAACACTGAAAGAGATGGCGCAAAGCTGCCGCTATTTCTATGAGGACTTTGCTGAGTTCGACGCGGATGCGGCGAAAAAACACCTGCGCCCGGTCGCGCGTCAGCCGCTGGAAGTGGTGCGTGATAAGCTGGCGGCCATCACAGAGTGGAGCGCAGAAAACGTACACCATGCAATTCAGGCGACAGCCGATGAACTGGAAGTGGGGATGGGGAAAGTCGGTATGCCGCTGCGCGTTGCCGTCACTGGCGCAGGCCAGTCTCCGGCGCTGGACGTCACGGTGCATGCGATTGGTAAATCCCGCAGCATTGAGCGCATCAATAAAGCGCTGGCTTTTATCGCGGAACGTGAAAATCAGCAGTAAGGTGTATTAACCGTAGGCCGGATGGGGGTTGCGCCGCCATCCGGCCTGTTGCCCGATGGCGCTGCGCTTATTGGGTCTACGATTCATCAAGGCCCAAACGGGCGAGAAAACCGCGTATGCCTTCTCGCGACAGAAACTGCGCCAGCTTTTCCTGCTCTTTGGACGACATGTTCTCTACGGCATCAATAATCTGGCGATAGGCGTGGCTGCGCACAACGTGGCTGTATTCGGCAAGCGGCTCCTCCGCCTGATAAAACGCAGAATGGTTGCGGAAGGCAGGGATGTTAAGAATAAATTCCTGTACGCGAGCATCAATGTGAATGAGCCTTGCCCGACCGCCTTTTACGCCCGGAAACTTTTCAGTTTCCCATCCTTGTTCTCTGATCCACCGATTAACGGTTTGTCTGGCAACGCCAAGGCACTCCGCCAGCTCTTCGGTCGTCATTTTGCTGCGTAATTTTTTCATATTATTTGCTATCGCGAATCCCTAAGCGTTGTAACAAACCGGTAATCCCTTCACGCAAAAGCAAAGACGTAAAGTGCTTCTGTTCAGATGGCGTCATCTCTTTGGCCAGCGTGACCAGCAGCGATTCAAGAGAGGTATCGCTGGTTAACGAAAAGGATTCCGATGCTCCCTCCGCAGAACGCTCGGCGCTGCGGATATATTCGCGAACCTGCTCATTAACGTGTACCAGCCGGGCTTTTCCTCCCTGTACGCCTGGTTTGGGCGACGTCGTCCAGCCTTCCTTGCGCACCCATTTATTGATGGTTTGTCGGCTGTAACCGGTCAGATTAGCGAGTTCTTCTGGCGTCATCCGTTCCTTGAACATAACGATTCCCTGAATAGTCGTATGGTTAATTAGCGGTTCACTTTATAGCATCATTTTAGTTGAAACCGTGACGCGTTTAACTACTAAATGCGAGTTGTTACGCAATGTTCTTCATTTGCCTGCTTTTTCAGCGATTGAATTTGCCGGCGGCATTTTGCCGTTGACACATGCGAAGGGAATTCATATGATGCCGCCCGTCAACTCGACAAGCTTTACGTGACGGGGCTATAGCTCAGCTGGGAGAGCGCTTGCATGGCATGCAAGAGGTCAGCGGTTCGATCCCGCTTAGCTCCACCAAATTTGAATCCCAACAAATCTGGTACGTAAAAGCATCGTGGGGCTATAGCTCAGCTGGGAGAGCGCTTGCATGGCATGCAAGAGGTCAGCGGTTCGATCCCGCTTAGCTCCACCAAAATTTGAACCCTCGCTGAAAAGCGGGGGTTTTTTGTATCTGCGTTCCCGCCATTTTTGTAATACAGTTTCAGTAAGCGTCAATACCTTTGTATCAAATGAAAGAACGTGTAAGAGCGCCTGATATCAGGCCTGTGCAGGTTTGCTTCGCGTCACGAATAAACTTATTATTTGTGTGCCTTATAGCGTGACTGATGAGAACAGGGAATCTATGCAGGATAAGCATAACTTACTAAAAAATATAAGAATATTTATCTTTTCTTTGACGCTATCCATTGTCGGTATACAGTTCTCCCGCTCTATTTCTCCGCTCGCCGTTGTCGATGACAGCTCTATTTTCCTGGCCTGGCTGCCGCTATGCGTCATGTTTTCCGTGCTGTTCTTATTTGGCCGACGCGGTATTGTCCCTATCATTTTAGCGATGATGGCGACCAATCACTGGAACCTTCATCTCCCGTTAATGCAGGCAGCGGTGCTGTTATTTTGTCAGACCTTTTCCGTATTGGGCATTTGCGGGATTGTCCGCTGGCAAGTGGGGGCGCGCTGGCGTCATGGATTGCCTGACAGGAATATCTGGTTGCGTATCTTCTGGCTCGGGTTTGTCGCGCCGGCGGGCATCAAAGCCAGCATGTATCTCGCGGGGCATTGTCTGGACTACCCTGTTGCGATATCAACATTCTTTGGTACAGCAACCATTATTTATACCATCGTGGATATTCTGAGCCTGATTTCAGCGGTCCTGATTTTCACTATGCTCTTTTATTATCCTTTGCGGATGATAATCAACCCGCGCTATTGCCGCATTTTCTGGCGCAGGGACATTGCGCCGTATCTGGTCAAAGAGAAGCGTCTGTTTACCCTGACCTGGATCTCCGTCGTCGTGGCGCTGATCGTTCTGATGTGCGCGCCTTTTGATGCCGACTATATTGCCGGTTATCTGGTGCCCGTCTTTTTTATTGTTTTTACGCTCGGCGTGGGCAAGCTGAGTTATCCGCTGCTGAACCTCAGCTGGGCCATCTCTGCGCTGTGCCTGCTGGTGTATAACCGGAATTTCTTGCAGGGCGTCGGCTCCGAATATTCACTGGCCTTTATCCTCTCTGTTCTCATCTCCTTTAGTATTTGTTTGCTGTATATGGTGTGTATTTATCAACGCAGCGAATGGTTGAACCGACAGTGGCATGGTCAGGCGTTAACCGACCCGTTGACGCGCCTTCCTAACATTCGCGCGCTGGAGCAATTTTTGTTGCAGGGAACAGGACAAACGGTTTGCTGCCTGCGGATGGAAAACCTGGAATTTTTGAGTCGACATTACGGCATGCTGATGCGCGTTCATTGCAAACGCTCGGTGTGTCGAATGCTGCAACCGTTCCTGCAAGAAAACGAGAGCGTATTTCAGGTGCCAGGCAGCGAATTGTTGTTAGTGCTTCGCGGCCCTGAGACGGAAGCCCGCCTGCAACATATGGTTAATCTCCTCAATAGCCGCAAAATTTACTGGAACAATACCGGGCTGGACATGGAATACGGCGCCGCGTGGGGCGCTTACGACGGCAGACAGGAGACGCTACAACCCCTGCTGGGGCAGCTTAGCTGGCTGTCGGAGCAATCCTGCGCGAACCACCGGGTTATGGCGCTGACCCAAAGTCTTGAGGCGGTCTCCGATCAGACGACGGAACGGGTATTACTGCTGCAAAAGGTTCGCAAAGCGCTGGAGAACGGCGATCTGGTTTTGTACGCGCAACCGATTCTCAACGCGCAGGGGAAAGGGTATGCGGAGGTTCTGGCGCGACTGAAAAGTGATGACGGCATCATGACGCCGGATCAGTTTATTCCACTGATTGCCCAATTTAACCTCAGCGCCCGCTTTGATTTACAGGTTGTGGAAGCCCTGCTGCGATGGATAGCTACCCATCCGACGACAGCGCCGGGCGCCCGTTTCTCGGTCAATTTAATGCCGTTGACGTTACTGAATAAAGAGAGCGCATCACGCATTATCGGCCTGTTCAGGCGTTATGGTATTACGCCAGAAAGCGTGATCATCGAAATCACCGAAGAGCAGGCGTTTTCCAATTCTGAAATCAGCACGCAGAATATTGCGCAACTGCGGAATTTCGGTTTCAGGATAGCCATTGATGATTTTGGTACGGGATACGCGAACTATGAACGTCTTAAACGCCTGCGGGCAGATATCATCAAGATTGATGGTTGCTTCATAAAAGACATTATGACGGACTCTCTGGATGCGATGATCGTGAAATCAATTACCGATCTCGCGAAAGCGAAATCCTTATGCGTGGTTGCCGAATTTGTCGAGACGCCGGAGCAGCGGGAATTACTCTTAAGCCTGGGCGTGAACTATCTACAAGGTTATCTGATTGGGCGACCGCGCCCGCTGGAAGCGCTACAGCTATAAAAAAACCGGGGAACATGTCCCCGGTTGCGCGTCGTAAGGCCAGATGAAGGCGTTTGCGCCGCCGCCTGGCGATACCGTAATTACAGCACCAGCGCTGCGATAGACGCAGACAGTACGCTCACCAGCGTTGAGCCGTACACCAGTTTCAGACCAAAACGTGAAACCACGTTGCCTTGCTCTTCGTTCAGACCTTTAATCGCGCCGGCGATAATCCCGATGGAAGAGAAGTTAGCGAAGGAGACCAGGAATACAGAGATGATGCCTTCCGCGCGCGGAGAGAGCGTAGAGGCGATTTTCTGTAGATCCATCATGGCGACGAATTCATTAGATACCAGTTTGGTCGCCATGATACTGCCTACCTGAAGCGCTTCATTCGCCGGAACCCCCATGACCCAGGCCACCGGGTAGAAGATGTAACCCAGAATGCCCTGGAAGGAGATGCCCAGAACGGCCGCGAACAGGGCGTTCAGCGCCGCGATCAGGGCGATAAAGCCAATCAGCATCGCCGCAACGATAATCGCGACCTTAAAGCCCGCCAGAATGTATTCGCCCAGCATTTCGAAGAAGCTCTGACCTTCGTGCAGGTTAGACATCTGAATATTTTCTTCGCTGGCTTCGACGCGATACGGGTTGATCACTGACAGAACGATAAAGGTGCTGAACATGTTCAGAACCAGCGCCGCAACGACATATTTCGGCTCCAGCATGGTCATGTACGCGCCCACGATAGACATGGATACGGTAGACATTGCCGTTGCCGCCATCGTGTACATACGATTGCGGGACATTTTACCGAGGATGTCTTTATACGCGATAAAGTTCTCAGACTGGCCCAGAATCAGGGAGCTGACGGCGTTAAATGATTCCAGCTTACCCATCCCGTTGACTTTGGATAAGAGGAAACCAATCGCGCGAATCACAACCGGCAGAACGCGGATGTGCTGAAGAATACCGATCAGCGCGGAAATAAAGACGATGGGGCAAAGGACTTTCAGGAAGAAGAAGGCCAGGCCCTGATCGTTCATGCTGCCGAAAACGAAGTTGGTCCCTTCGTTGGCAAAACCGAGCAGTTTTTCAAACATCTCGGAGAAACCTTTCACGAAGCCCAGGCCAACGTTTGAGTTCAGGAAGAACCAGGCCAGTAAAACTTCGATAACAAGCAGCTGAATGACGTAACGAATGCGAATTTTTTTACGGTCATGGCTTACCAGCAGTGCGAGTACCGCAACAACAGCGAGGGCCAGGACAAAATGAAGGACGCGGTCCATATTTGCTCCAAATATGAGGCAGGTTTAATTTCCGTGCACATTCTATGCAACAACAATAAAGAAAACGAGATCAAACACACACTATAATAAGGAGCTGTGATGAGATTCAAAATTAGTGATCTGGAATACGTTTCTGTTATGTTTAGTATGGAAGTGAAAAGTTATGTCATTGTGCTAATCTCATACAATTAACAAACAACCTGGTTTTGTTTTTCGACCCTCCCTTGCTGGCCCATAGCCTGGCGCTATCAGAGATATCAACGTTACCCATTAAAATGCACTTGATAATCATTCTCAATAAACATAGCATAAAACATAGCAAAGGCTATGTTTCTGAGGCAAAAGATGACAAACGATCGCGTTGAAAGCAGTAGTGGACGAGCGGCGCGCAAGTTAAGGCTCGCATTGATGGGCCCGGCGTTCATCGCCGCGATCGGATACATCGATCCCGGTAACTTTGCGACCAATATCCAGGCCGGGGCCAGCTTTGGCTATAAATTGCTGTGGGTGGTTGTCTGGGCGAACCTGATGGCGATGCTCATTCAGGTTCTGTCGGCCAAACTGGGGATTGCGACAAGCAAAAACCTGGCGGAGCAAATTCGCGATCATTACCCGCGTCCTGTCGTCTGGTTCTATTGGGTTCAGGCGGAAATCATCGCGATGGCCACCGACTTAGCGGAATTTATCGGGGCGGCGATCGGCTTTAAACTCATTCTCGGCATCTCCCTGTTGCAGGGGGCGGTGCTGACAGGTATCGCCACATTCCTGATTCTGATGTTGCAGCGTCGTGGGCAAAAACCGCTGGAAAAAGTGATTGGCGGATTACTGCTGTTTGTGGCCGCAGCCTATATTGTGGAACTGATTTTTTCGCAGCCAAGCCTGGCGCAGCTGAGCAAAGGGATGATCATCCCCAGCCTGCCGAACTCTGAGGCGGTATTTCTGGCCGCCGGGGTGCTGGGCGCGACCATCATGCCCCACGTTATCTATCTGCATTCCTCTTTAACGCAGCATCTGCACGGCGGCTCCCGGCAGCAGCGCTATGCCGCCACCAAATGGGATGTGGCGATAGCGATGACGATTGCAGGGTTCGTGAACCTGGCGATGATGGCGACCGCTGCCGCCGCGTTCCATTTTAGCGGGCATACCGGTATTGCCGATCTTGATCAGGCGTATCTGACGCTGGAACCACTGCTTAGCCATGCTGCGGCGACGGTGTTCGGCCTGAGCCTGGTTGCGGCGGGGCTCTCTTCCACCGTGGTCGGTACGCTGGCGGGGCAGGTTGTGATGCAGGGATTTGTTCGCTTTCATATTCCGCTGTGGGTACGCCGCACCATCACGATGATGCCGTCGTTTATCGTTATTCTTATGGGGCTTGATCCAACCCGAATCCTGGTGATGAGCCAGGTCCTGCTGAGTTTCGGCATTGCGCTGGCGCTGGTGCCGTTATTGATTTTTACCAGCGATCGCACATTAATGGGCGATCTGGTGAATACCCAATGGGTCAAGTACATCGGCTGGATGATTGTGGTGCTGGTGGTGGCGCTGAATATCTGGTTGCTGGTAGGAACCGCGCTGGGGTTGTGATTTGAAGACCGTATAGCCAGGGAAGTTAAGAGAAATGGTTGAATCGGTATTGCTGATAAAAACACAATTCGAAAATAGCCCCGTTTGAACGGGGCTATTTTTAATGACGGTGTCCGTGACCCCGGCCAGGGTGGTGGTCGCGATCGCGCCAGCCTTCGCGGTAGCCGCGTTCATAGGCTTTGCGCTTATCCCAGCCGCGATGATAGCCATTATCGTGTCGCCACCAGCGATTTTTACGCCATTCATAATGGTGGTGCCAGTAATCCCGGTCGCGCCAGTATCTGCCGTCCCAGTAGTTACCGTAATTATCGCGATCGCCAATTTGTAATTTTATCGATGGCAACAGGGTGATTTCGCCAGCGTTTGCGGCAAGCGGTGTAAAAGCCAATAAGGCTGCCGCCAGAATCAGTGACCTGAACATTCTTTTTCTCCTTCACGATCGAGCCGTAATCGGCCTGTTAACGCAATATTACGGGGCGGTAAAGCCCCGTTTCATCGCCTTAACTCTTAAATCATGAGTGAGAGCACTTTTTGCTAAAAAGTGATTATTGGCTGCCGTTCAGGATTGCGTTGATTTCTGCGCATTCGGCGGGAGAAAAATGACGATTCGCCAGCATCCCCACGGCATCTTCAATTTGCGCGGTCTTGCTGGCGCCAATCAGCACTGACGTCACCTTGTCGTCGCGCAGCACCCAGGCCAGAGCCATCTGGGACAGTTTTTGCCCCCGACGTCCGGCCAGCGCATTTAACTGGCGCACTTTTTCCAGTTTCTCCGGGGTAATCTGATCCGGGTTAAGGAAGCGGCTTCCGCTGGCGGCCCGGGAATCAGCCGGAATGCCGTTGAGATAACGATCGGTTAATTGCCCGCCCGCCAGCGGTGAAAAGGCGATACTGCCGACGCCTTTCTCCTGCAATAATGCCAGCAAGCCGTCTTCGACCCAGCGCTCGAACATCGAGTATTTGGGTTGGTGAATCAGGCACGGCGTGCCCAGGTCGTCCAGGATCTCAATGGCCTGTCTGGCTAGATCCGCCGGATAGTTGGAAATCCCGACGTACAGCGCTTTTCCCTGACGAACAATATGATCCAGCGCTTTCATCGTCTCTTTGAGCGGCGTTTCCGGGTCAGGGCGGTGGTGATAGAAGATATCGACATATTCCAGCCCCAGTCGTTTCAGGCTTTGATCGAGGCTGGCTATCAAATACTTGCGCGAACCCCAGTCACCGTAAGGGCCATCCCACATGGTATAACCCGCTTTAGTAGAAATGATCAGTTCATCGCGCCACGGTAAAAAGTCTTCCTGTAGGATACGGCCAAAATGGCGCTCTGCTGAGCCTGGCGGCGGGCCGTAATTATTCGCGAGATCAAAATGGGTAATTCCCAGATCAAAAGCACGCTGTAGCAGCGCCCGACTGTTCTCTACCTGAGTGGTATCACCGAAATTGTGCCATAGCCCAAGTGAAATGGCGGGGAGCTTTAAACCGCTCTGACCGCAGCGGCGATACTCCATTGTCTGGTAGCGATTTTCATCGGCCCGATAAACCATGTTGTTGCCCTCTGAATGACGTGAGTTTTCAGTGTATACGTTTACACGGATTGTTATTCAATAAGATTACACCGTGAAAAACTGTAAATCCTGCTTTCCACCCCTTTTGCAGCGGCTTTTCTGGACAGCTATCACAGTTCTTTAATACTCAACATGAGGTTACCGTCAGAAGGATAGCTGTCATGCAAACCCCATACTCCGTTGCGGATTACCTGCTGGACAGACTGGCAGGCTGCGGTATCGGGCATCTTTTCGGTGTGCCGGGCGATTATAATTTGCAGTTTCTTGACCATGTGATTGCGCATCGTGACGTATGCTGGGTAGGGTGCGCGAATGAGTTGAATGCCGCCTATGCGGCTGATGGCTACGCCCGGTTAGCCGGGGCAGGGGCGTTGTTGACCACTTTCGGCGTAGGGGAGTTAAGCGCGCTTAATGGCCTGGCGGGAAGCTACGCAGAGTACGTTCCCGTGCTGCATATTGTCGGCGCGCCATGCAGCGGCGCACAGCGACGGGGCGAACTGATGCATCACACCCTCGGCGATGGCGACTTTCAGCATTTTTACCGTGTAAGCCAGGCTGTAACGGCCGCCAGCGCCGTGTTGAATGAACAGAACGCCTGTTATGAAATCGACCGCGTATTACGCGAAATGCTGACGATGCGCAGACCCGGCTATCTGATGTTACCGGCGGATGTGGCAAAACGACCTGCTGTCCCTCCTGTAAACGTTCTCACACCTGACCGTGCTGAAGGGGAAAATGACACGGTGGCGGCGTTTCGCTATCGCGCGCGCCAGCGGCTGATGAACAGCCCGCGCGTGGCGCTGCTGGCAGACTTTCTCGCCCTGCGTTTTGGCTTGCAGCCAGTTTTACAACGCTGGATGGCGGAAACGCCAATAGCGCACGCGACGCTGCTCATGGGCAAAGGGCTGTTTGATGAGCAGCACCCGAATTTTGTCGGTACATACAGCGCCGGAGCCAGCAGTGAATCGGTGCGTCAGGCGATTGAAGAGGCTGATACCGTTATCTGCGTTGGCACCCGGTTTGTCGATACGCTGACGGCGGGCTTCACACAGCAACTGCCGCAGGAACGAACGATTGAAATCCAGCCGCATGCTTCGCGCGTCGGGAATAGCTGGTTCAGCGGTCTGTCGATGGAGCAGGCGGTCACTACGTTGCGCGAGTTATGTCTGGAACTTTCATTTTCGCCTCCTCCGACCCCGGCGCATGCGCCCGGCGGCCATATTGAGAAGGGGACGCTGACGCAAGAAAACTTCTGGCATACGGTACAGGCGTACCTGCTGCCGGGCGATATTATCCTTGCCGATCAGGGAACCGCCGCGTTTGGTGCGGCGGATCTTTCACTGCCTGCTGGCGCGGACGTGCTGGTGCAACCGCTTTGGGGATCAATCGGCTATGCTTTGCCCGCCGCCTTTGGCGCGCAAACCGCCTGCCCGGAACGGCGAGTGATTCTGATTACCGGAGACGGCGCGGCGCAGCTGACGATTCAGGAACTGGGGTCGATGATGCGGGATGGACAGTCGCCGGTCATTCTGCTGCTCAATAACGATGGCTATACCGTGGAGCGCGCCATTCATGGGGCGAACCAGCGTTATAACGACATTGCCGGATGGAACTGGACGCAGGTTCCGCAGGCGCTCAGTGCGAACTGTCAGGCGGAGTGCTGGCGGGTAACGCAGGCTATCCAGCTGGAGGAAGTGCTGGCGCGCCTGAAATCCCCGCAGCGGCTTTCGCTGATTGAGGTCGTGCTGCCGAAAGCCGATTTGCCGGAATTGCTGCGTACCGTCACCCGCGCGCTGGAATCGCGCAACGGGGAGTAAACGCGATGGCCGGTTATCTGTCGTGGCGGTTGACGGCCATCATTGGCTTGCCTGCCAGCAGGAGCCAGGCGGGAAGCATAACGATGCACAACAGCGGAAGCAGGGTGGTGTCCGGTACGACGACTGCGGCCATAAACAGACTCAGCCAGCCGTCACGGGTTACGACCAGCATCAGCCCCAGAATCGCGCATGAGACGGTAATTGCCGCCGGAACCGCTTCAACATGCGCGTGCAGCATCAGACCCAGCGCCACGCCGACAAAGACCGCCGGGAAGATACGCCCGCCCCGGAAACCGCAGGCGGCGGCGATAACCAGCGCGCCCAGCTTAACGATCGCCAGCATAAAGTAGTCCGTGGCGCCCAGCGTCTGGCTGAACGCCAGCTGCTGCATCTCGTCCAGCCCTTTAAAGAGGGTCAGCGGCCCGCCCAATACGCCCAGAATCCCCAGCATAAAACCGCCGATACCGAGGATAAGTACCGGATTTTTCAGACGATGCACCAACGTATGCAGACGTGGTAAACACCATACCGCCACCATACCCGCCGCAATCGCAATGGCTGCCACCACCGCGCCGCTGAAAATATCGCTCAGCCGCATTTGCGTGTAGTGCGCAATCGGCAAGGAGAAGTGCGGATGGAAGAACAGGCTGGTGGTTAACGATCCCGCGGCTGCCGCCATCAGCGGAGCGAACAGACGATCCCACAAGGGCGTATCGTCAGAGCTGTTCAGGGTTTGCGAGAAAATCAGCGCGGCGGCGACAGGGGTGCCGAACAGCGCGCCGATAGTGCCTGCGGAAGCCAGGATCGTCCAGTCCAGCGCCCCTATGCGTGGGAAAAGGCGCGCACCGATAGCGACGGCCAGCGCGATATTCACCGCCATAATGGGATGCTCCGGCCCCAGGCTTACTCCACCTGCCAGGCCGAGAATGAGCGCGATCAGCAGGCCCGGAAGCGCGACAGGGCTCATCGGCGCGCCGATCAGCGGTTCGGTCGCCGGGTCCGGGCCCGCATGCCCAGGGCTGTAGCGGATGACAAGCCCGACCATGATCCCGGTAAACGTGAGCATGCCGATAATCCAGACGGGGGAATCATGGGCAATGCCCAGGCCGACGGGGATTTGCTCCCACAGCAGGCGCTGTAAAACGGAGGCGACTTTCATCACGGCGATCAATACCAGACTGGAGGCAATGCCAATAATGAGTGCGGGAAGCGATAATAACAGCATCGTTCTGGCTCGCGGATGGAGCATGATCTATTCCTTAATACTGAGTCATATGCTTAGTTTGCACAGCCTGCCCGACGGCATCGCTGCAAATGGTGCTGAAACGATAAAGTAATTATGTGATGCAGATCGATATTTTGGGGGAGCTCGCCTCTCGACCGTTGTTGTTATGCCCCCATGAATTTACAGTGTGGCAAAGATTTATTCTGACTTTAGCGGAGCAGTAGAAGAATGACAAAATATGCTTTAGTAGGTGATGTAGGCGGCACCAACGCGCGTCTTGCTCTGTGCGATATGACCAGCGGGGAGATTTCGCAGGCGAAAACCTATTCCGGGCTGGATTATCCGAGCCTCGAAGCCGTGGTGCGCGTGTATCTGGACGAGCATAACGCCAGGGTGGAAGACGGCTGTATCGCTATCGCCTGCCCGATCACCGGTGACTGGGTGGCGATGACCAACCACACCTGGGCATTTTCTATTGCGGAGATGAAAAAGAACCTTGGCTTTAGCCATCTGGAAATCATCAACGATTTTACCGCCGTGTCGATGGCGATCCCGATGCTGCGCAAAGAGCATCTGATCCAGTTCGGCGGCGCGGAACCGGTTGCCGGCAAACCGATTGCTGTTTACGGCGCCGGAACCGGATTAGGGGTGGCGCACCTGGTTCATGTCGATAAACGCTGGATCAGCCTGCCGGGCGAAGGCGGTCACGTTGACTTCGCGCCGAACAGCGAAGAGGAAGGCATTATTCTCGAAGAACTGCGTACGGAAATTGGTCATGTCTCCGCCGAGCGCGTGTTGTCGGGGCCAGGGCTGGTGAATCTGTATCGCGCTATCGTCAAATCTGATGGCCGTCTGCCGGAAAATCTGCAACCGAAAGATATTACCGAACGCGCGCTGGCGGATACCTGCATTGACTCTCGTCGTGCGCTGTCGCTGTTTTGCGTCATTATGGGCCGTTTTGGCGGTAATCTGGCATTGACGCTGGGCACGTTTGGCGGCGTCTACATTGCGGGCGGCATCGTGCCGCGCTTCCTGGAGTTCTTTAAAGCCTCCGGCTTTCGTGGCGGGTTTGAAGACAAAGGCCGTTTCAAAGCCTACGTTCAGGATATTCCGGTTTACCTGATTGTGCATGATAATCCCGGCCTGCTCGGTTCCGGCGCGCATCTGCGCCAGACGTTAGGGCAAATTCTGTAATTGAAGATCGGCAGGCCTGATACGCGTTAGCGCCATCAGGCAGGGCATGACATGCATTATCCGGTCTTAAACCGCGTCACTGACGCGGTTTTTTTGTGCCCGTCGCCGACCTTTCCGACGCCCGTCACATTTCTGTTTAACGGGATTATTTGTCCAGTAAAAGCATTATTTGTCTGATAACAATGCGCAGGCTCTCACCGCCATAATTTCTCTCGTTAACTATCTGGAGGAGTCTGTTATGGCGAAAAAACTCATTGCTGTTTGCGCATGCCCGATGGGGCTGGCCCACACATTTATGGCGGCTCAGGCGCTGGAAGAGGCAGCGGTTGAAGCGGGATACGAGGTGAAAATTGAAACCCAGGGGGCGGACGGCATCCAGAATCGCCTGACGGCGCAGGATATCGCTGAGGCGACGCTAATCATCCATTCCGTTGCCGTTACCCCCGAAGACAATGAACGGTTTGAGTCGCGCGATGTGTATGAAATTACGCTCCAGGACGCGATAAAAAACGCCGCCGGTATCATTAAAGAAATCGAAGAGATGATTGCGGCAGAGCAACAATAATTTTCGACAGGGATACACATATGGCCATTAAAAAACGCAGTGCAACCGTTGTGCCTGGCGCATCCGGTGCGGCAGCGGCAATAAAAACCCCTCCGGCCTCCCGTAACAGCTTCTGGGGCGAACTTCCGCAGCACGTCATGTCGGGTATTTCGCGCATGGTGCCCACGTTAATCATGGGTGGGGTGATTCTCGCTTTCAGCCAGCTGATTGCCTATAGCTGGCTGAAAATTCCCGCAGATACCGGCATTATGGATGCGCTGAATAGCGGAAAATTCGACGGTTTTAACCTCTCATTACTGAAATTCGCCTGGCTATCGCAATCCTTTGGCGGCGTGTTGTTTGGCTTTGCGATTCCGATGTTCGCGGCGTTTGTCGCTAACTCTATCGGCGGTAAGCTGGCCTTTCCCGCAGGATTCATCGGCGGCTTAATGTCCACCCAGCCAACCCAGATACTGAATTTTGACCCGGCCAGCCTGCAATGGGTAACGACCGCGCCCGTACCGTCAACGTTCATCGGGGCGCTGATTATCTCGATTGTCGCGGGCTATCTGGTGAAGTGGATGAATCAAAAAATCCAGTTGCCTGATTTCTTACTGGCCTTCAAAACCACCTTTTTGCTGCCCATTTTGTCCGCTATTTTTGTGATGCTGGCGATGTACTACGTGATCACGCCGTTTGGCGGATGGATCAACGGCGGTATCCGTACGCTACTGACGGCGGCGGGTGAAAAAGGAACGCTGATGTATGCGATGGGGATCTCGGCGGCAACGGCAATTGACCTCGGCGGCCCGATTAACAAGGCCGCAGGATTTGTCGCTTTTAGTTTCACTACCGATCACGTTTTACCCGTCACCGCGCGTTCTATCGCGATTGTGATCCCGCCGATTGGTCTGGGGCTGGCAACGATTCTCGATCGTCGCTTAACCGGTAAGCGCCTGTTTAACGCGCAACTGTATCCGCAAGGCAAAACCGCGATGTTCCTGGCGTTTATGGGGATCAGCGAGGGGGCGATTCCTTTCGCGCTGGAAAGCCCGATTACGGCAATCCCTTCGTATATGGTGGGCGCGATTGTCGGCTCGACAACCGCCGTCTGGCTGGGCGCCGTGCAGTGGTTCCCTGAGTCTGCGATTTGGGCATGGCCGCTGGTGAGCAATCTTGGCGTCTATATGGCGGGGATCGTGTTAGGGGCGGTGATCACGGCGCTGATGGTCGTTTTCCTGCGTCACATGATGTATCGCAGAGGCAAACTGCTGATTGAAAGCCTCTGAAAAAAGGACTGACATCATGACGTTACGTGCATCGCTTCGCCAGTGGCTGGTGGAACAACGCCTGGATGCGGTATTGATTTCATCCCGGCAGAACAAGCAACCGCATTTGGGGATTTCCAGCAGCGCCGGGTTTGTTTTTATCACGCATAAAAGCGCGCATCTGCTGGTGGATGGCCGCTATTACGCTGACGTTGAAGCGCGAGCGCATGGCGATCAACTGCATCTGTTGGCCGGGTCGCAGACGCTGACTTCCATTGTGAACCAGATAATCGACGACGAGCAATTGCAGGTCATTGGTTTTGAAGGCGCGCAGGTGAGTTGGGATTGCGCGCAACGCTGGCAGGAAAGGCTGCGGGCGAAGCTGGTGAGCGCGTCGCCGGACGCGCTGCGACAGATCAAAACGGCACAGGAAATAGCGTTGATACGCGAGGCCTGCCGGATTGCCGATTGCAGCGCGGAGCATATCCGCCGTTTTATTCGCCCCGGCCTTCGCGAACGAGAAATTGCCGCGGAGCTGGAGTGGTTTATGCGCCAGCAGGGGGCGGAAAAAGCCTCTTTTGACACCATCGTCGCCAGCGGCTGGCGTGGGGCGTTACCCCACGGTAAAGCCAGCGAAAAAATCGTCGCGGCGGGTGAATTTATTACCCTGGATTTTGGGGCGCAATATCAGGGGTATTGTTCGGATATGACGCGAACATTCCTCGTGAGCGGGCAGGATGCGCCCGTCGCATCTCATCCGCTGTTCGCCGTTTACCAGACGGTTCTTGAGGCGCAGCAGGCGGCGATTGCCGCCATTCGTCCGGGCGTGTGCTGCCAGGCGGTGGATGCTGCGGCTCGTCGGGTGATTGGGGCGGCGGGCTATGGCGATTATTTCGGCCACAACACCGGGCACGCTATCGGCATTGAGGTGCATGAAGCGCCGCGCTTTTCACCAACGGATACCACCCGACTTGCCGCAGGTATGTTGCTGACCGTAGAGCCGGGCATTTATCTGCCGGGGCAGGGCGGCGTGCGTATTGAAGATGTCGTACTGGTCACGGAAGACGGCGCGGAAGTGCTCTACACGATGCCGAAAACAGTATTGCTCACGGGAGAAGCATAATGGATTTATCGCTGTTAAAAGCCCTGAGCGAGGCGGATGCCATTGCCTCCTCAGAGCAGGAAGTGCGCCAGATCTTACTGGAGGAAGCGGATCGTCTGCACAAAGAGGTGCGCTTTGACGGGCTGGGATCGGTGCTGATCCGTCTTAATGAGTCCGATGGGCCGAAAGTGATGATCTGCGCGCACATGGATGAGGTGGGGTTTATTGTGCGCAGTATCTCGTCGGAAGGGGCGATCGATGTGTTGCCGGTCGGCAACGTGCGTATGGCGGCCCGCCAGCTCCAGCCCGTGCGTATTACCACGCGGGAAGACAGTAAAATTCCCGGTTTGCTGGATGGCGAGCGTAATGGAAATGAGGTTGGCGCCTTGCGGGTCGATATTGGCGCACGCTCATATGATGAGGTGATCCAGGCGGGCGTTCGACCTGGCGATCGCGTTACTTTTGACTCTGCGTTTCAGGTGCTGCCACACCAGCGGGTAATGGGGAAAGCATTTGATGACCGACTGGGGTGCTACTTGTTGATCATGCTGCTGCGTGAATGGCATGACGCAGCGCTGCCCGCCGAGGTCTGGCTGGTAGCCAGCTCCAGCGAAGAGGTCGGGTTGCGCGGCGGGCAAACGGCTGCTCGCGCGGTTGCTCCCGATATCGCTATCGTGCTGGACACCGCCTGCTGGGCGAAAAACTTTGATTATGGCGCGGCGAATCATCGGCAGATCGGTAAAGGGCCGATGCTGGTGCTTGCCGATAAGTCACTCATCGCACCGCCCAAACTGACCGCCTGGGTTGAAAGCGTCGCCAGTGACTCCGGTCTGCCGCTGCAACTGGATATGTTCAGTAATGGAGGGACGGATGGCGGAGCGGTGCATTTGACCGGGACGGGAACCCCGACGGTGGTTATTGGGCCCGCCACGCGTCACGGGCATTGCGCCGCGTCCATTGCGGATTGCCGCGACATTATCCATACGCAGCAACTTTTATCGGCACTTATTACCCGTCTTACGCGTGAGACCGTCGTTCATCTTACGGATTTCAGATGAGCGTCTTGCGTTAATCAGGAGTTGTTATGTTAACGATTCAATTTCTCTGCCCGTTGCCAAATGGCCTGCATGCGCGTCCGGCGTGGGAACTGAAAGAGCAGTGTAGCCAGTGGCAAAGCGAGGTGACGTTTATTAACCATCGCCAGAATGCGCGCGCGGACGCGAAAAGCTCGCTGGCGCTGATCGGCACCGGAACGCTGTTTAACGACAGTTGCAGTCTGAACATTAGCGGCAGTGATGAAGAGCAGGCCAGGCGTTCTCTGGAGACCTATCTCCAGCACCGGTTTATCGACAGTGACAGCGTTCAGCCGACCTCTGCGGAACTGGCGGCGCATCCGCTGCCGCGCTCGCTGGTTCGACTGAATCCCGATTTACTGTATGGCGCGGTATTGGCTAACGGCGTCGGCGCTGGCGCGCTCACGTTGTGGCAAAACGACAATCTGGAGGCGTATCGCGCAATTCCGGCCAGCGCGGAAGACAGCACCCGGCTTGAACATAGCCTGGCGACGCTGGCGGAGCAGCTTAATCAACAGCTTCGCGAACGTGACGGTGAAAGTAAAACGATCCTTAGCGCCCATCTGTCGCTGATCCAGGATGACGAGTTTGCGGGGAACATTCGCCGCCTGATGGACGAGCAGCACAAGGGGCTGGGCGCGGCGATTATCGCCAATATGGAGCAGGTGTGCGACAAGCTGTCGTCCTCCGCAAGCGACTACTTACGCGAGCGGGTAAGCGATATTCGTGATATTAGCGAACAGTTGCTGCATATCACCTGGCCGGAACGACGCCCGCGTAATACGTTGATTCTTGAACAGCCGACCATTCTGGTGGCGGAAGATCTGACGCCAAGCCAGTTCCTGAGCCTCGATTTGCAGCACCTGTCCGGCATGATTCTGGAGAAAACCGGCAGAACGTCGCACACGCTGATTCTGGCGCGCGCATCCGCGATTCCGGTGCTCAGTGGGCTGCCCCTGGACGCGCTCAGTCGCTACGCCGGGCAACCTGCGGTGCTGGATGCCCAGTGCGGCGTGCTGGCGATTAACCCGAACGCCGCCGTCTGCGGCTATTACGCCATTGCGCAGCAACTGGCGGATAAGCGTCAACAGCAACAGGCGAGAGAAGCGTCTTTGCCTGCTTTTTCCCGGGATAATCAGCGTCTTGATATCGCCGCCAATATTGGTACGGCGCTGGAAGCGCCGGGCGCGTTTGCCAATGGCGCGGAAGGCATCGGTCTGTTCCGCACCGAAATGTTGTTCATGGATCGCGACAGCGCCCCTGACGAACAGGAACAGTTTGAGGCCTACCAGCAGGTACTGCTTGCGGCGGGAGAGAAGCCGGTTATTTTTCGCACGATGGACATTGGCGGCGATAAAAATATTCGCTATCTCAATATCCCGCAGGAAGAGAACCCTTTCCTCGGCTATCGCGCCGTGCGTATTTATCCTGAGTTTGCCGGGCTGTTTCGCACGCAGCTTCGCGCTATTTTGCGTGCGGCAACTTTTGGTCAGGCGCAACTGATGATCCCGATGGTGCACAGTCTCGATCAGATCCTGTGGGTTAAAAGCGAGCTGCAAAAAGCGATCGTGGAACTCAAAAGAGATGGGCTGCGCCATGCTGCAACGATCCCGCTGGGGATTATGGTGGAAGTTCCGTCGGTCTGTTACATCATCGATCACTTCTGCGATGAGGTGGATTTCTTTAGCATCGGCTCGAACGATATGACCCAGTATCTGTATGCCGTCGATCGTAATAATCCGCGCGTCTCGCCGCTGTATAACCCGATTACGCCGTCATTCCTGCGCATGTTGCAGCAGATCGTCCACGCGGCGCATCAGCACGGAAAATGGGTGGGGATTTGCGGCGAGCTGGGCGGTGAAAGCCGGTATTTACCGCTGCTGCTGGGGCTGGAACTGGATGAATTAAGCATGAGCAGCCCGCGAATCCCTGGCGTGAAAAGCCAGCTGCGACAGATGGACAGCCAGGCGTGCCGGGCGCTTGCGGCGCAGGCCTGTGAGTGTCGTAGCGCAGAGGAGATTGAAACGCTGTTGAATCAGTTTGCGCCGCAAAAAGACGTGCGTCCGCTGCTGGCGCTGGAAAATATCTTTGTGGGCGAGTCATTGAGCAACAAAGAGCAGGTGATTCAGTTTCTTTGCGGCAATCTCGGCGTAAACGGGCGTACTGAGCATCCGTTTGAGCTGGAAGAGGATGTCTGGCAACGCGAGGAGATTGTCACGACTGCCGTTGGTTTTGGCGTGGCGATCCCGCATACCAAATCACAGTGGATACGTCATTCCAGCATCAGCATTGCGCGGCTGGCGCGCCCTGTTGACTGGCAGTCGGAGATGGGTGAGGTTGAGCTGGTGATTATGTTGACGCTGGGCGCTGATGAAGGGATTAACCATGTGAAAGTCTTTTCGCAGCTGGCGCGTAAGCTGGTGAATAAAAACTTCCGTCAGTCGCTGTTCGCCGCTCAGGATGCCGAAAGTCTTCTGGCGCTGCTGGAGGCGGAACTGACGTTTTGAATCTGCGTGTCTGAGTGAATGCCCGGTGGCGCTTCGCTTACCGGGCCTACGTGTACGCCCAATTATTCGTTTTACGTGTACGCCGCATCCGGCGGTTATGCCCGGTTATCCGTTTTACGCGTAGGCCGGATAAGGCATTTACGCCGCCATCCGGCGGTTATGCCCGGTTATTCGTTTTACATGTAGGCCGGATAAGGCGTTACGCCGCCATCCGGCGGTTAACCCTGAAAACGCGCGCTGTACTCTCCCGGCGTCAGGCCAAACTGCCGGCGAAACAGGCGGCAAAAATAGTCGCTGTCGTGATATCCGCAACGTTCCGCCACCTCGCTAATCGACAGATGGTACTTCTGCAAAATGATGCGCGCCTTCGCCATTCGCACCCAGCGAACATACTCGACAAAACTCATGGTGCCGTGCTGGGTGAACAGTTTTGATAAGTGATTCGGCGTGATATTGAAAAACTGCGCCACGCTTTCCCGCGTCAGCGGCCGGGCGTAGTTGTCCTGCACCCAGTTGCACATACTGTGATAGAGAAATTCCGAGCGCGGGCGGCGTGAGTCCGGGCGAGTATTGACCACGCTACGGCACAGATGCAGCAGGCTGAGAACCAGAGGCTGAATAATATCCTGCGCCTGAGGCGAGCGGCTCAGATGGGTCAGAGCCGTGAGCATGGCTTCCCCTTCGCCGCGCTGCTGGTGCGCTAACTCAATGCGTCGCACCGGGCGTAACAGGGAAGCGGTACGGTTATCGTAAAACGATAATCCTAACCAGGCCGGGGCAAACACCAGACTTAACAGCATCACCGGTTTATCGCTACCGGGCAGGTTTGCCGCCCTGGCGGGGATGAACAGCATCTCCCCCTCCGTCAGGGCGTGCTGTTTTTTTTCGAGCAGGTTGCCGTATTCTCCGCGCAATACGATGTCGAGACGCGGTAAATCAATACACAGGCTGCCTGTGGGGAGAGCGGTATGTTGCGTGGCAAACCAGACGCGTCCCAGTCGCTGCGGGTTTAACACCAGGCCGCTGAACAGATCGGCAAAAAACTGTTGGTCTGCGGGCAAGCCTGGTTCTTTCATCACCTAATCCTGCGTCATAAATGCATTAACTGCCTGAACTCTTTCACTTTACTCCGACTGACCGGGATTTCAAATTCCAGATCTTTGAGCCGCAGGATGTACGTGTTGTTAAACCAGGGTTCGATTTCGCGGATCTTGTTCAAATTCACACAAAACGAGCGGTGGCAGCGAAAGAAATGCGACGCTGGCAGTTTGCTGCAAAACTCGGTGATATTCATCGGCATGACATACGATTCCCGCCGCGTGTAGACAAACGTCATCTTTTCATGCGCTTCGGCGTAATAGATATCGTTGATCGGCGTGACGATAATGCGCTCATCTTTGATCAGATTGATGGTGTCGTTTTCACGGGCGACAGGGCTGCCGGGAACGGCGACGACCTGCTGCTGTTGCCAGGCGGCCTCCAGTTTTTGCAGCATCCCCACGATGCGTGATTCCTGGTACGGCTTCAGTATGTAGTCAAATGCTTCCAGTTCAAACGCCTCTACCGCGTGCTCTTTCCATGCGGTAATAAACACAATAAACGGCTTATGGGCGAACTGGCTGATGTTTTGCGCCAGCAGTACGCCATCCAGCGAGGGAATATTGATGTCCAGAAAAATGGCGTCAACGCGGTTATGCTGTAGAAATTTGAGCACATCCAGACCGTCGTCAAACGTACCGACAATCTCCATCTGGCTATGCTCTTTTATCAGCCAGCTTAATTCTTGCTGGGCCAGGAATTCATCTTCAACGATGATGACTTTCACTACTCATCTCCGGGTTAAAGCAATAACGTTGCCGGTGCGGCGGCAGGGGAGCGCTGATTGGGAACATAAAAGGCGATTTCGGTGCCCGGCTCCAGACGGCGGATGTGCAGCCCTTCACCGTATAACAGCTTAACGCGATGATGGACATTCAGCAGGCCGATTTTATTTCCCGGCATTTCATTCGCTTCCACCCGCTCAATTACTTTAGGATCAATACCGTGGCCGGTATCCCTGACGGCGATTCGCACACGGTTGCCGCATTCGGCGACGCTGATGGTCACTACGCCTTTTCCTTTACAGGGCTGAATGCCGTGGACGATTGCATTCTCTACCAGCGGCTGAATAAGCAGGCTGGGAATGTAGCAGTTCACCTCTTCATCAATATCATAAATGACGGTCAGCTTGTCGCCAAAACGAGCTTGCTCAATGGCGATGTAGTCCTTGATTTGATACAGCTCCTTTTTGATATCAATTTGCTCATCATCTTTTAATTCAATGTTATAGCGCAGATAGCGTGACAGATTAAAAATGAGCTGGCGTGCGGTGTCCGGGTTGAGCCGAATGGATGACGAAATGGCGTTCAGCGCATTAAACAGGAAATGGGGATTAATTTTACTTTGCAGCGCTCGCAGCTCTGCCTTATTTGCCATTTCCCGCAGTTGCTCCGCGCGGGACACTTCCAGTTGGGTGGAGATAATCTGCGACAGGCCGATCGCCATCTCTTGCAGGGAAGAGGTGATCTGATGCGCGTGGCAGTAGTAGATTTTTAGCGTCCCGGTCACCACGCCCTTTTCCCATAATGGGATGACCAGCATTGAGTGTATTTCCGGCGTGCGGTGCGCTTCATCATTGTTTTTAATGATGATTTTCCCGTAATTGATGGCCTGTTGCGTGGTCGGGCTGACAAAATCATCGTTATTGCGGTAGTTGGTTTCCCCCACGCCGACATAGGCCAGAACGTGTTCGGTATTGGTGATTGCTACCGCGTCGGCATGGATATCATAACGGATGATTTCGCACACCTGGCGGAGTGATTCGCTGTTGACCTGGCGAAAGAGCGGCAACGTTTTGTTGGCGATATCCAGCGCTAGTTTGGCCTGCCGCGCGGCGCTGGCCTCTTTCTCGCCCTCCACGCTTTGAACCAGCAGCACGATAAAACCGATACATACGCTGCCGAGGATCATCGGGATACCGATTTTGGACACGATATCTACGCCCAGCGCGATGGTTGGCGCCCAGACAATGACCAGAATCATGGTCAAGGTTTCACAAAGCATCCCGCCCAAAATACCCACGCGCCAGTGCTGTGCTTTTGGGATTTTCCGGTTTATCCAGCCCGCGATACATCCCGCCAGAATACTGGTGATAAAACACGGTACGGCAGTGACCCCGCCAATATCAATAAGGTAGCGGTGAATACCGGCGATCACACCCGTAATGATCCCGACCCACGGGCCAAACAAAATGCCCCCGGACATCACGGCGATGATGCGAACATTCACCAGCGAGCCTTCGACCGGCACGCCGGACCAGGTGCTGAACAGGGCGAACATCGAGAAAATCGCGGTAACGGCGAGCAGCTCTTTCGGGGAGTGCGCTGACTTATGCAACAGTTCGCGAAACAGGCGGATACGGATGAGGAAAAACAGACAGAACAGCATTAGCGCTGCCCGGTCAAATACCGCCAGCAGCATGTTGAATATTTCGTGCACGGGTGACTCTTGTGACTGGGTTAAACCACTATGATAGGTAACCCGCACCCATATGACCAGCCCGCTGATGCGGCGCTGTTAATGAGGAAAAACCATAATATTAAAAGGGGATTGATCTTTTGTTAGAGAAATGACAAGACCTCACCAGGATGAGGAACGCCTTAAGGTAATTTTATTGATATCAAAATGTTAATTAATTGATGGTTGTTATGGGCGGTATTTTGCTGAATATTCCCGTTTTCTTTTTAGTATTCCCCTTTTAAGCCGATGAAAAATATTTTCGTTTGCCTCTCGACAGGAGGATTTTTTTCAGGCTATTTTCTAAGCATGCCACGGTCGTGGCAGCGTCGCTCGGACGGTCCGGGCGCTAACGTGAATCTGAGGATACTATGGCTGATACCCGCCCTGAACGTCGCTTTACGCGTATTGATCGTCTCCCTCCCTACGTTTTTAACATTACCGCTGAACTGAAGATGGCTGCGCGTCGGCGCGGCGAAGATATTATTGACTTCAGCATGGGGAACCCGGATGGGGCAACGCCTCCTCATATCGTCGAGAAACTCTGTACGGTGGCTCAACGCCCGGATACGCATGGTTACTCGACCTCACGCGGTATCCCGCGTTTACGCCGGGCGATCTCCCGCTGGTATCAGGAACGTTACGATGTGGATATCGATCCAGAAACGGAAGCGATCGTCACTATTGGTTCGAAAGAAGGGTTAGCGCACCTGATGCTGGCAACCCTTGATCATGGCGATACCGTGCTGGTGCCGAACCCCAGTTATCCCATCCATATTTATGGCGCCGTCATCGCTGGCGCGCAGGTACGTTCGGTTCCGCTGGTGGAAGGCGTGGATTTCTTCAACGAGCTGGAACGTGCGATCCGTGAAAGCTACCCGAAACCGAAGATGATGATTCTTGGTTTCCCCTCCAACCCGACGGCACAGTGCGTTGAGTTAGAATTCTTCGAAAAAGTGGTTGCGCTGGCCAAACGCTACGACGTGCTGGTGGTCCACGATCTGGCCTATGCCGATATCGTATATGACGGCTGGAAAGCGCCGTCAATTATGCAGGTGCCGGGTGCGCGCGACGTGGCGGTGGAGTTTTTCACCCTGTCGAAAAGTTACAACATGGCGGGCTGGCGCATTGGCTTTATGGTGGGCAACCAGACGTTAGTCAGTGCGCTGTCGCGGATTAAGAGCTACCACGATTACGGAACCTTCACGCCGTTACAGGTGGCGGCGATTGCCGCGCTGGAAGGCGATCAACAGTGCGTGCGTGATATCGCTGAGCAGTATAAACGTCGCCGCGACGTACTGGTGAAAGGCTTGCATGAAGCCGGATGGATGGTCGAAATGCCAAAAGCCTCGATGTATGTCTGGGCAAAAATACCGGAGCAGTACGCGGCAATGGGGTCGCTGGAATTTGCGAAAAAGCTGCTCAACGACGCCAAAGTGTGCGTGTCGCCGGGGATCGGTTTCGGCGACTACGGCGACACCCATGTGCGTTTCGCGCTGATAGAAAACCGGGATCGTATACGTCAGGCGATCAGAGGTATTAAGACCATGTTCCGCGCAGACGGCCTGCTGCCTGCGGGGGCGAAATCGGTAACAGAAGGTACCGAGTAGAAAAGCAAACAGGAGCCATCTGGCTCCTGTTTTTTGCTGCATCTTTTCAATTTAGATCATCAGGGCAAAAGTACCGGCCCAAACGATGACCATAAATGAAATGCCCATAAAGAAATATTTCACGTTTCATCTCTCCGCGTCGCTTTAAGCACGCCTAAATGAACTTAAATTTACCTGTGTATAGAGAGCTGGTGCCCGCCAGAATGAGATTGAGAATGTTCTCCGTCTTTCTTGTGGCATCACCTCAGAATTCTGTGCGTTATCGCTCCAGACGGCGCTAATGTACGCCTAAAAATGAGGCGAGACAAGAGGCATTTTTTTATTTACTTTTAGTAACTTACAACTGTCGTGATTCGGCGACAGTTTAATTTCTGACGGTAATAAATTGCTATTCAGCGACGCTATTGCTGTTCAGAAAAAGTCACATAAAAACCAGGTGGTTAACAGGGATATTGAGGTGAAAAGATAGCGCCGGGCAATAAAAAAGGCCTTGCGGCCTTTTTTAAACATACAACGATGCTTCCCCTAAAGGGCGCGTTTTGAAACGACGATGGATCCAGAGATATTGCTCAGGTGCGCGCATAATCTCTTTCTCAATAATCTTGTTCATATAGGCTGCCGCCTGGTTCTCTTCTTCCGGGTAGCCTTCCATTTCTGGCGTGATATACAGACGATAACCTGAGTTATCACCTTTTCTGATCATGGTGACGGTCAGCATCGCTGCGCCGGAAAGGCGGGATAACACATAGGTGCCGTTAGTCGTTGCGACGTCTTTGACCGCGAAGAAGGGAGCAAATGAACTGCCTTTACGGCCGTAATCCTGATCCGGGGCGAACCATACGGCTTCACCTTTTTTCAGCGCGCCGACGATGCCGCGCAGATTGTTGCGCCCAATCATCGCTTTATTTGAACGCATGCGGCCCCGCGTCTGAACCCACTCCATCAGCGAGTTATTGTGCGGGCGGTATGTCGCCATCATCGGCTGGCACAGCCCCATGACCCGACCGCCTAATTCCAGCGACATAAAGTGGACGCCAACGACCATCACACCGCGTTTTTGCGCTTGCGCCTGCATGAGGTTATCCAGACCGTCCACATCAAACCATTTACGTACCCGCTTATCAGGCCAGAACCACGCCATACCCGTTTCAATAAGTGCCATACCGAGGGAGTGGAAGTTCTCCACTATCATCTTTTCCCTTTCTTCCGGCATCAGATTGGGGAAGCAAAGCTCAAGATTCTTACGGGCGATGGATTCGCGACGTTTCAGAAAGGGACGGGCAAGTCTGCCGGTTCGTGTACCCAGGAAGCGTAAAACGGGGTAGGGAAGCAGCACCAGTAACCAGAGTACAGTAAGACCAAACCAGGTAAGCCAGTAGCGCGGGTGCAGTAGCGCACGAGAAAATTTGCATTGTGGGAACATAAATACCCTCTGTTGATACGAACAATATGTATCGCAGAAGATTCATTGTCCGCAGCGGTACACTCACGATAGTTAGGCCATCATGTACGACAATGGTTCCTGTAAAGAGTGTAAAGCTTAGTCAGGACAAAACCACGAGGGGCATGAATGCTTGGATAACTAATGTACCACCGGGGGATTAATATCAGCCAGAAATTATTAATTAAGATGCGTAAATATTTTTTGATGGGGGTGAAGGATGACGCGAATGTGCTGCTTGTCATGGCATTACCCACATCACACAGTCTGAAATATCAGGTACTGGCACTGCATTTCCACTCTTCCTCTTATTTTATTCATTTTTCTGTTTTTCATACTGAAATATAAGGTTTTTTTATTGGTATTTTTTAAATTTCCGATCGCCGGTGACGATCGATCTATGTATTTTTGATTGTTATTTCCTATTGAAATTATGATATTGATCGTTTTTGTCGATCTAATTGATATTTTGTATAATAATAGTACTCCTCTGAGTAGGGGTTTGTTTCTGCTTCGCAGCTTAACTGACTTTTATTCTGGTTACGGCTTTTACATCTGCGTCATAGCCCAGGCATTACCTGGGGGGATGAGCTCCCGTCAGCGTAGCTCGTATCCTGCTATAGCAGAGTTTAAGTATTCATGATTAACCGTGAGCTTAAAGTTGGTCTCTTATGCAACTGAGTAAAGTGTTTCTTGCTGTTGTTTCTGCGTTATGCGCAACAAACGCGGTGGCGACAAATATCAACAATAATCAGGAAAGCACAATTGATTATTTATGGAGTGATACCTCTCCCACGAATGTAGGATATGAAACTAACGGTATCCTGAATATTATTCGTGGTGGTGAAGTACAAACTGATTTATTAAAGATTGGCAGAGCCGGTTCCAACGGAATCGTAAATGTTGTCGATGGTGGAAAATTGACAATCAGGGCTTCCAGTTATTCTTATCCTTTAGATATTGGCGGTACAACAGATGTTTCCAGTACTCAAAGCAAGGGGGGGACTGGTACGCTCAATGTTTCTGGTGAGGGGAGTATCGTTACTGTATCTGTGGGAACCCGTGCCATGCAGGTTGGCGCTGGCGCCGGAAGCGGTGTACTGAATATCACTGATGGCGGTAAATTTTATCATGAAGATCCGAGCATATCATTCGGTGGAATATGGATTGGTGGACGAAGAGCAACATCTGCGGAGACTTTTGGCATCGTTAATGTTGATGGTAAAGGAAGTGAGCTCAGGACTGCCAGTCGAATTATTGTTGGAACATATGGCTCTGGAAGCCTCATCACATCGAATGGCGGGGTTACTCGCGCCGAAGCTACTATTCAGGTAGGAAACCAGGCGGAAACGAAGGTCTACGATAACCTGCTTAAAGTTGATGGAACGGATTCAATAGTCTCTGCGGGGGGCATATTAACCGTTGGACTTGCTGGAAGAGGAACCGCGGTTGCTTCCGATAACGGAACGTTGAGCGCTCCGGAAATCCGTATTGCGAGCAGTGCAGGTTCTTTAGGGGAATTAGCAACCGGCGCCAGAGCAGGCGAGAATGCTGTCGCTGCGGGAATGATCGACGCTCAAAAAATTATTTTTGGTTCCGGAAATGGCGTATTGACTCTGAATCATACCAGCAGTGATTTTTCCCTTGGGGCAGATATCAGCGGTAATGGGGCAATAAATGCGTTAAGCGGAGTTTCTGCGCTGTCTGGTGATAACTCAGCTTATCAGGGGGACTTTAATATTGATGCTCCTGCCACGCTGGTTATTTCAGAACAAAAAAATATCGGCTCCAGTGATATTGTGGTTACTGGCGGCACACTGGCGATTGATACCGAACATGACTGGCAGTTTATTAACCTGCTGACGGGGCAGGGAACGCTGGCAGTGAATACCGGGGGGAATATTTTTGATTTTAACTCCTCTTCATTAACCGATAATTTCAGCGGCATTCTGGCGCTTAAAGAGACCTTATTTCACCTTGCAGATACGAATACAGCTGCGCTGAAAACTATTTGGCTAAAGGTGGGCCAGGGAGCGACAGTTAAAGTGGGGCCAGGACAGCAGGTTATTGATGGACTTGCCTTTGACGGCGGTACGCTGGTTTTTGGCGATATTATTCCGGGCCAGACGACGACAGAAAATACCGTACATACCACAGGAATACTGGATATTTCAGGTCAGGGAACCGTACAGGTTACAACGGGAGCGGCCTTCAGTAACGACAGACCAACGCCGGATACTCATATCCCTCTTCTGGAACAGGATAACAGCAATATTCTTGTTCAACTTGTGTCCAGTGACGGAGGCGTTGTCGGTAACGGTGGTAATTTAACGCTAACTGACCAGAGCAGTAATGCTATCAGTGATGCTGTTGAAGCCGATATCGCCCAGAATGGCGTGGTGGTGGCGAAAGGAACGTATGACTATCGTCTGACCGGCGGTGACAGCGATGACGGACTTTATGTCAGCTATGGCCTGACCCAGGTCGATTTGCTGGGTAAAGACGTCGATGCGCTTATCCTTGATGCGAACGGGAAAAGTGGCAACGCGGCTGACCTGAGCGCCAGAGTGACCGGTAGCGGCGATCTGGCGTTTGACAGCCAGAAAGGCCAGACGGTGACGCTGTCGAATATGGACAATGATTACAGCGGCGTCACCGATGTGCGCAGCGGTAATCTGGCGATGCTGAACGATAACGTGCTGGGAAATACCCGCGAGCTGAAACTGGCTGGCGATACCGGGTTTGATATGCGCGGTCATTCACAAACCATCGGCAAGCTCACGGCTGAAAGCGGCTCTCTGACCGATTTGAACGGCGGTCATCTGACGCTGACAAACGGCGGTGAAGCGTCTGGCGTACTGACGGGCGACGGGGAGCTCACCGTTGCAGGCGGAACCCTGAATGTCTCCGGGGCGAATACGGGGCTGAAGGCGACGACCACGATTGCTCAGGGCGCGACGGCGGTGCTGGATAATACGCTGGGGCTGGGAACCGGAGATATTGTTGCCGCCGGACTGCTTAATCTGAGCAACGCCACGGGCGTGCTGTACAACAGCATCAGCGATGCCGGGAAAGTCGCACTGGATGCCAGTGATGTGGTGCTTGCTGGCAACAATAGCCATTTTGCCGGGACCTTCGACATCGACAACGACTCCACGCTGACGGCCTCTTCCGCGCAGCAGTTAGGCACCTCCGCGATTCAGAATGCCGGTAAGTTTGTGCTGAACACTCACGAAAACTGGTCGCTGGAGAACGGTGTTACAGGTAGCGGGAGCGTGGTGAAGAATGGCAGCGGCAACGTCACGCTTAGCGACAGCGCCCAGTGGACCGGCGCGACGGATATCAATGCCGGTGGTCTGACTCTGGGCAGCGCGGATAACGCGTTCACGCTGGCCAGTCATCAGGTCAATATCGGGAAAGACGGGCGCTTATCCGGGTTTGGCGGCGTAGCCGGAAATATGGCTAACCAGGGCACGCTATTGATTGGCGATGACGTCAGCGCGGCTCGCAGAGCGGTTTCTTCACCTGTCAGCTTTACCGTAGGCGGCAATCTGACGAACAGCGGCGATATCTGGACCGGAAGCAAAGGTAAAGATGCCGGTAATCAGCTTGTGGTAAACGGGAACTATCAGGGAGATGGCGGTCATCTTCATCTGAATACCGCGTTGAATGATGATAATTCCGTCACGGATAAACTGATTGTTAAAGGAAACACCTCTGGCACAACCGGCGTCAGCGTGACGAATGCTGGCGGTTCTGGCGCGCAGACGATCAATGGCATTGAAGTGATTCATGTTGATGGTCAGTCCGACGGTGAGTTTACGCAGGACGGCAGGATTGTGGCCGGGGCGTATGATTATTCACTGGCCCGTGGTCAGGGCGACAACAACGGTAACTGGTATTTAACCAGCCATAAGACAGATCCAAATCCGGGGCCGGGCCCGAAACCTGAACCCGATATCCGTCCTGAACCGGGCTCCTGGACAGCTAACCTGGCGGCAGCCAATACGCTGTTTGTTACGCGGCTTCACGATCGTCTTGGCGAAACGCAGTACATTGACGCGCTGACGGGCGAGAAGAAAGTCACCAGCATGTGGATGCGTCAGGCGGGCGGGCATAATGCCTGGCGGGACAGCTCCGGTCAGCTTAAAACCCAGAGTAACCGCTATGTGATGCAGGTAGGGGGTGATGTTGCCCGCTGGAGCGGCGACGGACTGGATCGCTGGCACCTTGGCGTCATGGCCGGATATGGACACAACAGCAGCAACACGCGCTCCTCATCGACAGGGTATCGCTCTGACGGTTCCGTGAACGGCTACAGCGCCGGGGTGTATGCAACGTGGTATGCCAATGATGAAACGCATCAGGGCGCTTATCTGGATTCATGGGCACAGTACAGCTGGTTTAATAACAGCGTCAAAGGCCAGGATATTCAGAGCGAATCGTACAAATCCAAAGGGATCACCGGGTCGCTGGAGCTGGGGTACACCCACAAGCTGGGTGAATTTGCAGGAAGTAAGGGTTCTAAAAATGAATGGTTTATCCAGCCGCAGGCGCAGGCCATTTGGATGGGCGTCGAAGCTGACGATCATCGTGAATCGAATGGCACACGTATCAGCGGTGAAGGGGACGGCAACGTTCAGACCCGACTGGGCGTCCGTACTTTCCTGAAAGGCCACAGCGTGATTGATGAAGGCAAAGCGCGCGAGTTCCAACCGTTCGTGGAAGTGAACTGGCTCCACAATACGCGCGATTTCGGCACAAAAATGGATGGTGTCAGCATCCGGCAGGAAGGCGCGCGTAATCTGGGTGAAATAAAAACGGGCGTTGAGGGGCAAATTAATCAACAACTCAATGTCTGGGGGAATGTCGGCGTCCAGGTGGGCGATAAAGGATACAATGACACCTCAGCAATGATAGGGATTAAATATAATTTTAAATAGCAGAAAGGGGGCGTCGTGCCCCCTTTCTCTGTCGTGAGTTCTCATCTTTATAACATTAAAAAACAATTTTCTTCAGGAAGAATAGAGTGAGGGATGAATGATTGTAATCTCAGAAAATAGTTTTTTCCATCTTGGGGTTAGCGCATTAGTAGAAAGAATGGCATTGAATACCACCCGTAATTTGATTGTGTTTGATACGGGGCGCGATTGTCTCTATATGCTTGATACTGAAGAGGCAAAGATGCCTTTTTTCCATGAACCGATTTTGATTTTTTCACATTGTCGGCGTATTTATCTCACCGAGAAAAACAGAAAATTCAAAATCGAAACGCTGCTATCAAAAACGAAATCTCATCCCGCTGTCAGACGGAAGCGAGAAGTATTAACCGTAAGTGAGTTACGCGTCATAAAAAAAGGATCAGTCAACGACGAATTGCAGAACAGTTCAAGGTCAGCGAAAAGACGATCAGTAATCAAAAAATGAACGCCTTGCGAAAGCTGAGCATCAATAAAACAACAAAGTTTTTCGTTGAGTATCTGGCCTGGCTGAGATTGTGGCATGAGTATGTTGAGTATAAAAACAATCAAATGCGAAAACCGGTTAAACTCTCTGTCATCACGCCTGAAACCTTTACAAAAAGGCGGAGTGAGGTTTTAATAGAGGTTTAATCTACGTAAGCCAGGATGACAATGAGTCTTGCTTATATTTAAAGGGACTTTTACAGAACTCAATGAAACAACATGCTGGGGGATTGGTGGGAAACAAGCTAGTTTTTGTGATCGTATTCTTAACCATCACTATAACCGGCATGGTGACTTTTTGGCTGGGTGCGTCCAGCCGGGTAGATAATGACAAAAGAGCATTAATCCAGCGCGTAGATTCGCTGCTGTTTGAAGCGAAACAGATATCAGATTCGTTGACCGCGCATTTAACAGAACGCTGCTCAGATGAAACGGTGCGTATGCTGACGAAACAGATACACCGTTATCCGCATATTGGGGGCATTTTCCTGTTGCAGGATTCGCAGGTATATTGCTCATCCGGGATGGCAAAACCTGAACTCAGCAATTTAACCGCAGGGGAGAACGGTAATCGGCTATTTTTAGTTGATGAAACGCCGGCATTTCGCGGGGAGCCTGTATTAGCCTACGTTACTGTGAGAGGAAATAACGCAATAGTGGTGACGATCAGTACCTACTGGTTTAAGTCGCTGCTTGCAGACAGTCATTTACTTGTTAACGTGAATGGAAATATTCTCTCCGATGATAAGTTAATCAGTACAAACAGTATTGATTTTCAAAACTCCGCCTGGCAACAATCTAATATGTTTGATTATCAGGTAATGGAATACCCGGAACATACGGGCATTGCTTCTGTTCTTAACTTTATTTTTATTCTCTTTTTATCCGCAGCGATTGCCGTCCCTGCCGCTTTTCTGTTTAACTATACGCTACAACGAATCGCGATGTCCCGGTATATACAACTTCGCCGGGGGCTGCGCAAACAGCAGTTCGTTCCTTATTACGAACCCGTCATGAATTGTGCTTCCGGGGCGTTATATGGCGCAGAAGTGGTCATGCGATGGAAGAAGGGGAACGATACATCCGTTATTAATGAAGAGATTATCTCTCTGGCAAATAAAACCGGGATGATATCTCCATTAGTTAACTTCATTTTACGACAGGTGGAAAAAGATATACTCTCTTTACGCCTCAGACTGCCGAGAACATTCTACATTAATTTCCGACTTAGTGAATCGATGATCGCTATGCCAGAACTTATTGATTCGTTTGTTGAGTTTCAACAACGCTTGCCCAGCGATGTAAAACTGACGCTGGAATTTCCTGAGGTTGTTTATCGTGATACAACGCTTGAGTTTGATTCAGTTCTCAGGAGGTTACGTGTTGAAGGCATTAAAATTAAAATGAGTTCCTTATTTTTAGAGCGTTTAAATGCTGACCGTAATTTATACCTTCCGGTTGATGCTGTCAGAATTGAAAAGTCAATTACCGGATTAATCTCGGACTCCAAAGAACCTGTCGCGAGTGTTGATGATATTATTCGTTCGGCGGTAAATAAAAATTATACGATTATCGCGGATGGTATTGAAAATGATCAGCAGTACCACTATTTATCACTGCGCGGTGTTGTTTTACAACAGGGGAATTACTGGTCAATGCCATTGTCCAGTTTTCATTTAATGCAGTATATTATTCAGAGCGATAAAGTATTACTGTGTTAATTTCTGATAATAATGCGAAATTTATCGATATATCATGCGCATATTACCCGGAGTAATATGCGCATGATATATCAGGACTTAAGTTGTAGCGCGATCTCAACCACATATTTACCCTGGTGGCGGGCGATATCCAGTTCACGACTGTCACGAATGATCCACCACGGATTACCGCCATTGCTGAATGTTTTTTTATTCGTCAGCCGTCTTTTTCTGCACGTCCAGCCAGCCAACGGCATACCGCCGCCCCGATAAGGGGGCGAACGGCATGCGTCAGACGTTGTGAAGATGTCATGTCAGGTTCCACGGTCAGACAGCCCAGCAGGAGCAGCCAAGCGCGCCAAAGAACCCTTTCAGATCCGATACCGGCAGGCTGGATGTCCATGCGCCAGCATGATCGTGCCCGTGCAGGCCGCAGCCGTGAGAGCAACCGCAGGAGGCCATCGCCATTTGTCGTACGGCAAGCGAGTTTTTCCCCGCGCCTTCTGGCTCTCCCCATGCGGCGTAGCCTTTGAAGGTGCGCGTCGGCGACCAGTCTGGCATCGCGGGTGGGACAGGATTGTCATCCAGGGATTCGAAAGGACCCGCCCCCCAGACGATTTTTCCGCCCACCATCGTTAATTCTGAAGACAGGAAGGAGATCTCATCCTCGGCGCAGGCAAAAAAGTCTTTGTCCGGCACAATGAGGTCAGCGAACTGACCGGCCTGAATACGGCCTTTTTTACCTTCTTCATTGGAGAACCAGGTGACGTTCTCCGTCCACATTCGGAGCGCTGTTTCCCGATCCAGGCAGTTACGACGCGGATAAAGCTGCATGCCTCCCACGGTTTTCCCGGTGATCATCCAGGCGAGAGAAACCCACGGGTTATAGGATGCTACGCGGGTGGCATCCGTACCGGCGGACACTTTCACCCCTTTTTCCAGCATACGGGCAATGGGCGGCGTGGCTTCCGCAGCGCCGGCACCGTAACGCTCAACGAAATATTCACCCTGATATGCCATACGGTGCTGAACCGCAATACCGCCGCCTAACGCCGCGATACGATCGATTGAACGCTCAGAAATTGTTTCGGCGTGGTCGAAGAACCAGTTAATCCCTTCAAGCGGGATATCCTGATTGACCTTCTCAAAAACATCGAGGGCGCGAGAAATGGTCTCGTCATAGGTGGCATGCAGACGCCAGGGCCAGCGGTTTTCCGCCAGAATGCGAACAACTTCTTCCAGCTCGCCTTCCATTTCCGGCGGCATATCCGGTCGCGGCTGGCGGAAGTCTTCGAAATCCGCCGCTGAAAATACCAGCATTTCACCGGCGCCGTTATGGCGGAAGTAGTCGTTACCCTGTTTGTAGGTGACGGAGCGGGTCCAGTTGAGGAAATCCTCTTTCTCTTCCTGGGGTTTCTGCGTGAAGAGGTTATAGGCCAGGCGCACGGTCATCAGATTTTCATCCGCAAGTTTCTGAATAACGGCGTAGTCATCGGGGTAATTCTGGAATCCGCCACCGGCGTCGATGACACCGGTTACGCCCAGACGATTCAGCTCACGCATGAAATGGCGGGTGGAGTTAACCTGGTAGTCAAACGGCAGTTTGGGGCCTTTGGCCAGCGTGGCATAAAGGATGCCTGCGTTGGGGCGTGCCAGTAATAATCCGGTAGGATTGCCTTTCGCATCGCGGGTTATCTCGCCTCCGGGTGGTTCCGGCGTCTCTTTTGTATACCCGACAGCACGCAAAGCCGCGGCGTTCAGGAGCGCACGGTCATAGAGATGCAGCAGAAACACCGGGGTGTCCGGCGCAATGGCGTTGATCTCTTCGATGGTTGGCAGACGCTTTTCCACAAACTGATGTTCAGTAAAACCGCCAACCACGCGAACCCACTGCGGTGCCGGGGTGATGGCTACCTGCCGACGCAACATATCCATCGCGTCAGCCAGCGAACGTACGCCATCCCAGCGAAGCTCCATATTGTAATTAAGCCCGCCGCGTACTACGTGCGTGTGGTTATCAATCAGCCCGGGTAATACCCGTTTGCCTTTCAGGTCGACGACTTTGGTTGCCGGACCTGCGAAGGCCATAATTTCAGCGTCGCCGCCAACCGCGAGAAACTTCCCGTCTTTGACTGCGACGGCGCTGGCGGTTGGGTTGCTTTTATCGAGAGTGGTAAACAGACCATGATGCAGAATAACGTCTGCGACAACATGTTGTGTCATGAGCGTTTCTCCTCTGAGGAATGACTGTCTTCAGCTGCCTGGCGGCCGGGGAGCTGCCCGAAGATATGGCTGATGGCATGTGTTTTGGTACAGGCCGAAGAAAAGGCTGTGCCGGACAGAAGTTGTTTGCCTACCGGAATAACTTGTTCGCCGACCAGCATTCCCAGCAAGCCAAGGAGGGCTATCAGCGGTGGGGCGGGGGAGCGGACATTCAGCAAACTGTAAATAATGCCGACAAGAAGTCCGGCACCCAGAGAAAGGATATACATTTTCATGCGGACCTCATCAGGACAGGCGCAATGCGTGGTGCATTACGCCTGCCGTAAATCAGTTGGAGGTGTTATTTAGCCGGGTTTGGGCCGATACGTTCGCCGTGTTGTACGCGCTCAGGCGCTTTATGAACCATAGTATAGGCATAATCGACGCCCATGCCGTAGGCGCCGGAGTGTTCACGCACGATATCCATAATGCCGTTGTAGGTCTCTTTACGGGCCCAGTCGCGCTGCCACTCAAGAATGACCTGCTGCCAGGTTACCGGTACGATGCCTGCCTGAACCATACGATCGATAGCGTATTTGTGCGCATCAACGGAGGTGCCGCCGGAAGCATCAACAACCATATAGATTTGATAATCCGCGTCTTTGACTGCACACAGGGCAAACGTGGTGTTACAGACTTCCGTCCACAGACCGGAAACAATCACTTTCTTACGACCATTCGCCGCCAGTGCATCACGCACGTTCTGATCGTCCCATGAGTTCATTGAAGTACGTTCCAGGATGTTGTTTTCCGGGAAAACGGCCAGGAGTTCGGGATAGGTGTTACCGGAAAAACTTTCGGTTTCTACGGTCGTGATGGTGGTGGGGATATTAAACAGTTTTGCCGCTTTGGCCAGGCCAACAACGTTGTTTTTCAGTACCTGACGGTCAATAGATTGTACCCCGAAGGCCATCTGGGGTTGCTGGTCGATAAAAATCAGTTGACTGTTCTGCGGGGTGAGGACATCAAGGTAATGAGACATATCACTTTCTCCTGAACTAATATAGTGTAAGCACAACATGATTAGAAATGCGCATTCCCGAAGAGAATAATGCCGTGTTATTCCTTCCTGACGTTCAACATTTTCCCGTCGCATTTATTTCATGTTACGGTATACGTGCTGTCAGCAATGTTCGTTCCTTATCCGCGTACTCTTCCTTTTTATTTGTTATCCATCCGTCATCTGATTAATGACAGGGGAATATCTTTACCATCATTTTGATCTGTCGATCAGAATGTGACGACAGACTCAGTTTAGAAGTTTTATGGCTAACATCAATGTTCAAAAACATTACTCACTGTCTTTTAAAATGTGACAATCATATTTTTCTCATGTCTTGTTTAAGAATTTTATACAACATGTTTAAGAAAACTTTTGGAAACTTATTATTTATTAAATATTGTTCCTTGTCATGACTCATGGGGTTTACGATTTCACCACCGGTAAACTATTATAGGGACTGTATTCATAACAGGACAATCATACGTCCCGTATCTGGTGACAGTAATGCATTTAGAAGATATTCGAATTTTTGTAACCATCGTAAATATGGGAAGTTTTACAGCAGCAGCCGAACACCTGAGTCTATCCAAACAATTTGTCAGCAGAAGAATGGCCGCGCTGGAGAAAAAAGTTTCAGCCCGATTACTGGTGCGAAATACCCGAAAGTTGTCCGTTACGGATACCGGCCAGGCTTTTTTTCATCATGCCCGGCGCATTCTGGAAGAGGTTCATGAAGCCGAGCAGGTTATCTCCGCCCGGCAGCAAAAACTGGCCGGGTCATTCAGGATTAGCCTGCCGATGACATACGGCATCAGGCGACTTGCCCCCCTGATTGTTGAATTTCAGGCGGCGCATCCAGAACTTACCGTTCATATTGATATGAATGACAGATATGTTGATGTGGTGGGCGAAGGCTACGATATGGTTTTGCGCATCGGGAACCTGATGGACTCTACCTTAATTGCTCGCTGTCTGGGTAAATTACCGATGGTGATTTGCGCCAGCCCGGATTATCTCCGTTTGCACGGTACGCCTCTGGCGCCTTCTGAACTGGCGCAGCATAGCTGCCTTTTGTATGGTCGGGAGGGGCAATTCGGCTGGAAATTGACGGAGGAAAATTCACCGAATACGTATGCCGTCAGAGGCAATCTGAGCAGTAATAACGGGGACGTGATCCGCGAGGCCGCAGAAGCGGGGGCCGGTATTGCGCTTTTGCCGCTTTTTATCGTTGAAGACTCGCTGCAACAAGGCGCTTTAGTGCAGATATTGTCTGATTACTCGCCGCCTCCGCTGACGATCAGCGCGCTGTATCCAAAACATCGCCAGCGCAGCGCAGTGACCCGGATCTTATTGCCATTTCTGGCCGAAAGAATTGCCGGCATCGTCGACCCGATTAAAAAAGCATGAGTGATGTAGGGGCTGATGTTGTCAACTAAATCAGGATAGTGAATATGTTATTTGAGTATTGATGGGCTCAGGCAGTGACATAAAATGGCCGTGTCAAGCCGACGCTGATAACTATCATATGATCATCAAAGCGATGTAATCCCTGGTATTCCAGAAGGGATAAGATGTTCGTTGCTCTTTAAAATTATGCTTGCCTGATGTTCGGTTGAAATTAAACGCGTTCTCTTTTTTCTGTCATATCGCGTCTGACTTGTCCTGGCGTTTTCCCAAAGTATTGATGGAATCGTCTTGAAAAGGCTTGCTGACTGGAAAAACCTACGATAAAGGACACATCCATTATCGGTGTTCTGGTTGTCGATAAAAGTTCAAAGGCCTTATTTAATTTTAACTCTGTCACATACTGACCAAGGGTTACGCCGGTATGTGATTTGAATATTCTCTGGAGGTGCCAGGGCGAATATCCAGATCTCGCGGCTATGTCAGTAATTCGTAATGGTTTGTCTGTATTGTTGTGGAGCCATTCAAGTAGAACGTCGAGCACACTTTTGTACATGATAATACATCTGCCATTTTCGGTTATTGATTATGTATCAACGTATCATAATCATAATGCTTATATCGAACTTTATTGTGCAGTTTTTTTGATGATAACCAGCAATAAAATTATGCAGCATCGGTAACCTTGTTGTGTATGTTGGTAGTGTCTTATGAGCGCTTTTATTTTGAGGATTGAATATGAAAAGAATTGGCATCAATGGTTTCGGTCGTATTGGCAGACTGGTATTACGCCGGATTCTGGAAACCGAACTGAATGTGGAAATTGTCGCTATAAACGATCTTACCTCGCCGGATGTTTTGGCTTATTTGCTGAAATATGATTCAAACTATGGTCCCTTTAACGGCACGGTTTCCCATGCTGACGGTTCAATTATCGTCAATGGTAAAGTCATCAAAGTATTTGCTGAGAAAAATGCGGGTGATATCCCCTGGGGTAGCCTGGGTATTGATGTTGTTGTGGAATGTACCGGTTTTTATACTTCAGCAGAAAAAGCGAATGCTCATATTGAAGCCGGGGCGAAAAAAGTGCTTATCTCCGCGCCTGCTGGCGATATGAAGACCATCGTTTATCATGTGAATGATGAAACGCTCACTTCTGCTGATAACATTATTTCCGTTGCGTCCTGTACGACAAACTGTCTGGCGCCGGTGGCAAAAGCCCTGAATGACGCCTTTGGTATTAAAGTCGGTACGATGACGACGGTACATGCTTATACCGGCACCCAGGCTCTGGTGGATGGTCCCCGAGGTAAAGACTTCAGGGCTTCTCGTGCTGCGGCGGAAAATATTATCCCGCATACGACAGGGGCGGCCAAAGCGATTGGTCTTGTTATTCCTGAACTTAACGGGAAACTGAAAGGTCATGCCCAGCGTATTCCGGTAAAAACGGGTTCAGTGACGGAGTTAGTGACCGTCCTGAATAAGACCGTCACCGTTGAAGAGGTCAATAACGCGCTGAGAAATGCAACAGTTGATAATGAGTCATTTGGCTATACGGATGATCCAATTGTATCGTCTGATATTATTGGCATCCATTTTGGTTCCGTTTTTGATGCGACCCAAACGGAAGTAACAGAATTTGATGGCGTGCAACTGGTCAAAACGGTCGCTTGGTATGATAATGAATACGGGTTTGTGACCCAGTTGGTCAGAGTATTGAAGAAGTATATTTCCCTCTGATTTTTGTTGAAAAGAAACCCCTGCACAAAAATGCGGGGGTTTTTAAATGGTGATATAAATTTAGGTTATGTCAGATTTTTATTGTTGATGTGCGCTGTCGTTCAGGTAATGAAAACGGCAAACATGGCTTCGTACTGCGTAAGAAAAGGAACCGGACAGAAAAGGAATAGCAGGCATGATAAGCGTGACATATTTTATACCGCTGAGTGGAAGTAATCCGTTTGCTTCAGTAGACTTTTCCTACAGGGTTTGAATAGCGAAACGCGGCAGGTGACGTCATCACCATGTATCGGCCTGCCTGAGGCTGTGGTTTGCAGGGACAATTGTTCAGGATAATGTGACTTTCCGTCAGTCAGGCATTATCTGTTGAGGAGTTATCTGAAAATGAAAGCTGCGGCTGACAATATTCTGTTTCCTGCTCTTGAGCAGACGTTCATGGCAGTTGTCCTCGTCGACGAGCGTAACCGGGTTCTGTTCTTTAACGAAGCCGCAGAGAAATTGTGGGGCTATTCCAGGGATGAAGTGCTTGGCCGGGATATGAATATATTAATTCCCGGGCCTCTGAAGCATGTTCATGGGGATTATGTCCACCATCACCGCGACGGGGGAAATTCCCGGGTTGTCGGGATGAATCGTGAACTTCAACTGGAACGAAAAGACGGCACGCAGGTCTGGACCAGCTTTTCGCTCTCCAAAATAGATGTGGATGGCCGCATCCACTACATGGCCGCCGCCCGGGACGTCAGCAAAGAGGTGGCCAGGCGCGAGCAAAACCGTCTGTTGTTGCTTGCCGTCAATAACACGGACAGAGCCGTGGTTGTTCTGGATGAACAACGTCGTATTGTCCAGACCAACCGTGCGTTCACCAGCATGTTTGGATATGGCGCAGATGAAGCCATGAACCAGGTGTTCCCTGATTTCCTGCTGTCTTCAGGAAACAGCGATGATGCGCTAAAGCGTGTGGAAGAACATCTGCGGGGAAGTCGCTGGTTTCAGGAAGAACTCCTCACCGCGACCAGAAACGGCAGGGAGGTCTGGAGCCGGGTTTCGGTAAACCCTGTCCTCAATGAGCGTGACCACCGCCAGACCCGTAACCTTGTCGTAACCTTCGTTGATATTACGGAAGAACGTAATATTCGTAATCTGGAACGGGATGTACTGGCCGCGCTGACCAGCCGGATGACTTTCCAGGAAACGGGTGATTACATCTGCCAGCGAATTGGAAATATTGCGCCAGGCGTACTGGTCTCGGTATGCCGGATCGTCGATAACCGGATGCGCCCGTGGGCAGCTCCCGGTTTTCCAAAAGAATATGGTGAATACTGGGATGGCGTGGCCGTCGGTGAAGGCGTGGCAAGCTGCGGTACTTGTGCTGCGCGTGGCGAGCCCGTCATGGTCCAGGATATCAGCACCGATCCTCTATGGGCTCCCTATAAACATCAGATGTTGCCTCATGGTTTTCGGGCATGCTGGACATACCCTGTAAAACGTCGAGATGGTTCCGTGGCAGGGACGTTTGCTTTTTATTTCAGGACACAGAATGAGCCGGATACATTTCTGGTTCGCATTGCCGATGCCAGCGTTCATCTTTGCGCTCTGGCGATTGAGCGGGAGGAAGGTCGCCAGCAAATCGACCGACTGGTTCGGTTCGATGCCCTTACGGGGCTGCCCAATCGTCAGTATCTCTATCACCATCTGGATAAACTGCTGTCGGGTAACGAGCCGGAACTCGCCGTGTTTTTCCTCGATATTAACCGTTTTCGTAAGGTGAATGAGTCACTGGGGTATTCCGCTGGCGACCAGGTGATTATCACGCTGGCTAACCGCTTGCAGGAGAGGTTTGGGCCGCATCACTTTATCAGCCGGGTGGGTGGCGCGCAGTTTGTCGTGGTGGCGAGCGCCTGTCGTGTTGATGAGGCCTCACACCTGGCTGAGCTTATGCAGCATATTGTTGGCGCTGAAATGAGCGCCGCCGGGCAGACCTTCGAGCTTAAAGCCTGTATTGGGATCAGCCATTCCATTGGCGGCGACAGGGAAACGCTGCTGGCCCACGCCGAGAGCGCGATGGAGCGGGTACGTGAAAGCGGTGGAAGCTATCAGTTTTTTAACCCGGAACTGAATCAGGCCGTCATGCAACGTCTGAAACTGGGCATGGCGCTGCGAAATGCGATTACGGAGGGTCATTTGCGGCTGGAATATCAGCCTCAGATCAGGGCTGCGGACGGGCAGGTATACGGTTTTGAAGCGCTGACCCGATGGCACGATCCGCACGCCGGCGACATCTCTCCAGGGACGTTTATTCCTCTGGCTGAAGAGACGGGAGAGATAGAGCATATCGGCCTCTGGGCGCTGCGTGAAGTCTGCCGACAGCTTTTTGAATGGCGGGAAAAGGGCACGAATGTGTCGGCAGTATCTGTAAACCTGTCTGCCCATAACTTCCGTAAGCCTGATTTACCCCGTTATATTGCCGACCTGCTGAATGAATATCAGCTGCCCGGCAATATCCTGACCATTGAAATTACGGAAAGCGCCATGATGGAACTGACGGACGAGATGCTTGCGCGGGTCAGGGAGATTCGCGCGATGGGCGCGGGGGTCTCAATGGATGATTTTGGCACCGGCTTTTCCAGTCTGGCCAGCCTGGCGTATCTGCCGGTGACGGAGGTCAAAATTGATAAAAGCTTCATTGACCGGTTCGCCCGCGATCGTCGCGTCAATGCGCTTGTCGAAGCGGTTGTTAGTATTGGGCATAACCTCGACCTGACGGTTGTGGCGGAAGGTGTGGAAAATACCCATCAGCATCAGCAACTGAGAAAAATGGGCTGTTCCGTACTTCAGGGATTTCTTTTTTCCCGACCATTGTCGGCGAATACGTTACCGGTATGGCTAGAGGCTTACCGTTCACCCTTGCAGGATGCACAATCATGAAGAAAAAACTGTTACAGATGCTGAATTTGCGTCTGCTTATTATTGCTTTTGCGTTTCTGATGACCCTCCTTACTCTTTTCAATAGTTTCTATTCAGCCTGGCGTGTCCAGAAGCAGGTACTCATTGAGAATGAACTCAGTGAAAACCAGGCATATGCGGAGAGGATTGCTTCCACTATTGATTTGTATCTGGCGGTTTTCATGGAGCGTCTGGAATACAGTGCGAGCGTCATCGGTCAGCATTTCGATGATGAGAGCATTATCGCTGGAGAAATTATGAGGATGCAGCGGCGAGATTTTGGTTTTGATTCCGTTACGCTGGTGGATGAAAAAGGCAAAATTATTGGCGTGCTGCCTGAATCCCTGAACCTGAAGGGGAAAATGCTGACCACGCCAGGCGGCGTCGAGGCTCTCAAAGAAATGCAGCCGACGGTCAGCAGCGCCTACAATTCACTGTCCGGTAATCTGGTGGTGTATATTTCACATCCCGTCAGGAATGCGCAGGGGAAATACCTCGGTTTTATTGGCGGCGCGATTTATCTGCAAAGAAGCAACGTTCTTTCTGCGCTCATTTCTAATCATTTCCGCAATGATGACAGCTATATTTATGTCGTTGATAAAAATGACCAGCTCTTATATCACCCCGATCCGGCCCGCAGAGGGGAAAAAGAGGAAGGCAATGCCGCAGTGAAAGCCGTGGAGCAAGGGCTGAGCGGCGCGATGGAGGTGACAAACTCCCGTGGCGTGGAAATGCTGGCGGGGTATGCCAGTATAAACACCTCGGGCTGGGGCGTTGTGGCGCAAAAACCAAAAGATAAAACCCTTACTGCGCTTGATGGGCTCATGTGGCAAATGATACGCGGCGTTGTACCGCTGGGTATTGTGGGGTTGTTTATTCTCTGGTGGCTGGGGAATGAAATCGTCAGACCATTGCGTCAACTGGCGGATCACGCCATTTCGATGGACAGCGATGAGTCCGCAGAAAAAGTACGAAACGTTCGATCATGGTATATCGAAGCCTCCCGACTCAGGCGCGCGTTGCTTCAGGGAATGGAATTAATCCGGGAGAAAATGAAATGGCTGAACGATCAGGCCAGCACTGACCCGCTTACCGGCCTGGTCAACCGACGGGCGGCAGAGAAACTGCTGGCTGAATACGAACATCAGCAGCGACAGTTTGCGGTGATTTCTCTGGATATCGATCGCTTCAAAGCCGTCAACGACACGTTTGGTCATGACATTGGCGATGTTACGTTAAAAGCGCTGGCGCAGCTGCTGAAGCGAAGCTGTCGTAAAAATGATACCGCCTGCCGTATGGGAGGAGAGGAGTTTATGATGTTTTTCCCGGAGACGTCGGTAGAGGCTGCGGCGGATATTGCGGAGCGGCTGAGAAAAGAGGTCGCCGCCGCAAAGATAGAGACGGTAGGGCATATCACCATTTCTCTTGGCGTGACGGTGTGGCCGTCGGGCGTTGACTCTGTCTCTCAGGCGCTGAAACGGGCTGATGAATTGATGTACCAGGCGAAACAGGCGGGCAGAAACCAGGTGGTCGCAGGATAAAAAAGCAGGCGAATACCTTATTCGTATTCGCCTGTTATTGAATTATTTGCCCGTGTATTCAAAGACGATAATAGAACCTGGGTTACTCAGATTATGCGTTGGATGGTTGGATTCATCCATCACATTACCAAAGTTATCCGTCGCCACGTAGATTTTACGGGTGTCCGGGCTCACCAGCACCATGCGGTAACGGTTTGCCGTGTGGAAATATTTCGCGACGTCACCCTGGACATCTTTCTTATCGGCATTCAGCAGAACACGGTACAGCGCGCCATTTTTCATGGAGCTGATAATCACCGAGTTTCGCCAGCCTTTAATTACGCCGTTTTCCGGGTAGTATGCCACGCTGGATGGCGCAATTGTCGGCCAGCAGATATATGAAGAATCCGGGCCGCAGCTGGCGTCGTTATAGGTAAAGCCTTCTTTGACCGTAAAGAACGTTTTAATCGGCGCTTTAAAGTCTGCGGCTTTCCACTCTGTTTCTTTCTGGACAGGAACGCCTGCCGGAATATGGTTAGGGTCCCAGGTCAGAGACGGGCAATTCGCCGCTTCAGAGTAGTTGGCATAAACGTAAGCCTGATCGTCCTGGAAACCGGCAATGTGTGGCCAGCCATAGTTGCCGCCGGGTTCGAGGATATTCAGCTCGTCATCGGAGGATGGCCCTTGTTCGGATGCGTAAAGGGTATCGCCAATAAATACCAGTCCCTGAGGGTTACGGTGTCCGTAAGTAAACAGGTGGCTTTTGATGCCTTTAATAACGGGGTTATCATCTGGAATAGAGCCATCGGTATTCAGACGCAGCACTTTACCGGCATAGGCGGTATAGTCTTTATTCTTCAGTTCATTCTCAGTGGGAATACGCTGAGCTTCGATAGGTTTACAGAAATTCGCGCCCTGGTTATGCCCTTGTTCACCGATGGTATAATACAACTTCCCGTCCGGGCCAAAGCGCAGGCGTCCACCGTTGTGGTCATTGCCTGCCGGGAATCCAGCCAGGATCTCTTTTTCATTACCCAGCTTCTGGGTTTTTTCGTCATATTCCAGGCGAACGATTTTGGCGTGTTCCTTGTCGCCGTTCATATAGGTATAGGCCGTATAAACATAATTATCGCCACCCGGTTTCATGAAGTTCGGTGACAACGCCAGGCCCAGAACGCCTTCATGCTGCGGCCCGGTATGAACCCCGCTCAGCGTAATGGCGACTTTTTTCTCACCGGTTTTCGGGTTGATACGATCGATAGAAGCGGCTTTACGTTCGGTTACCCATAAATAATCATCCGGCCCCCACACCATATCCCACGGGGCATCAAGCCCGCTAATGAGGACATGCGCGGAAAAAGGTTCTGAGGCTTGTATCTCGGTTTGTTTTGAATTTGCGGCCTGTGATGAGGTTGCGGCATAACTAACGCCAGATATGGCAAGGGCTAACGTAACAGCCTGACTGATGCGCTTTATTTTATTATTCATCATTGCGTTCCTGTATATGATAAATAGTTTCGACGGATGTCGAAATTTTCGAAGATGTAACAACCATTGTCCTTGAGAGGTAATTTGTCAAGTTGCGCCAGAAGCCGATAATTTATTAAAAATGAATCTGTTGCGATAAGGTGGAATAAGTCGGTTTGGGTGTGTCGGCATTGGAGTGTTGTTTAACGTGTTGTTTGTACTGAATGTTTTCTCTGGCAGTTGTTAGAGGTTCATTTGTTGGCTTCTCACAATATCGCGATATGAATTTATTGTCTCATTTTTTGAAATTCACTGTCCGACATGTGTTGTTAATGTTGATTTTCACCCACTGGATTATGTAGTTGTGTTCTATAATGAGAGTGATGTCCATGAATAATCTCTATTTTTCAGTGATAACACTTTATTTAAGGATTATCAGGCACATTTCTACCGGAGATGGTATTGTCTGAACGCGGATTTTAATTCTTGTTATTTATTTTTATAAAAGGTAATGTCATGAGATAAGGGACTGTATCTAAATATTCCCCATAAATCTTCTTTTCCTGTTTTGTATTTTGATTACGATATCGTTGATATCTGTGACAAGTAAATGATTACCGGTCATCTTAAGCTGGAGGGCATATTTATATGGCAGAACAACATTCATCAGCATGGTCACCTTTACGTAACCGTGTTTTCTTCATGTTATGGATAGCCACACTCTTTTCCAATATCGGGACCTGGATGAATGATGTTGGCGCCGGTTGGTTGATGACTAATTTAAGCCCGGACCCTGTCATGATTGCCGCTATTCAGGCAATGACCACGCTGCCCGTATTCTTGCTGGCGTTACCGGCGGGGGCCATTGCGGATATTTTCGACAAGAGAAAGTTACTTATTCTTGTTAATATTATGATGCTGTGTGCCGCATCTCTGCTCGCAATTATCGTCTATTTTAATGTTGTCAGTATCGGATGGTTATTATTCATCACGTTTATTCTCGGGTCCGGCGCCGCGTTTTTAGGCCCGGCATGGCAGGCCATTGTACCTGCTATTGTTGAACCTCATGAATTAAAATCCGGGATTGCGTTAAACAGTATGGGGATTAACATCAGCCGGGCGATCGGGCCCGCGCTGGCCGGTATTTTGATTTCACAGGTCGGTCTTTATCTTCCTTTTCTTCTGAATGCGTTGAGTTTTATTGCGATTATTGCTGCGGTATGGTGGTGGAAAGGAGAAGAAAAAACGAACGGGAGTCTTCCGGCTGAATCTGTTGTTGCCGCAATGGTTTCAGGTTTGCGTTATGCCCGTTACAGCCCGGAATTAATGAGAACAATAATAAAGGCTGCCAGCTTCTTTGTTTTTGCCAGCGCGTATTGGGCAATGCTCCCGTTGGTGGTGAGACTTTCACTTCAGGGAGATGCAACATTATATGGCGTGTTAACAACCAGTATCGGGATCGGCGCTGTCTGTGGCGCATTCAGTTTGCCCGCGCTGCGTAAGCGACTCAGTGCCGGCGCTCTTATTACCTCAGGAACATTCGGTACTGCTGCCGTATTGCTGATATTCGCCGGAGCAGCATCTCAATATGCCGCCATTTTCGCCAGTATTGTGGCTGGTTTCAGCTGGATTATTACCTTGTCAACGCTCATGATATCAGCCCAGACAGCGCTCCCGGACTGGGTTCGTGCAAGAGGGCTGGCCTTGTACCTGACCGTATTTTCCGGGTCAATGGCATTCGGTTCTCTGGTCTGGGGACAAATTGCCTCGCATACGTCAGTAACCACAGCATTACTTTCTGCCGCAATCGGTATTGTCGTTGTCTGGTTATGCGTATTAAAGGTAAAAATTGACCATGACAATATTAACTTGCAGCATTCAGACCACTTTAGCCTTGCTGAGGACGGTCTTAATGATATTACCGGCCATACCGGCCCGATGCTGGTGTCTGTTTATTATCATGTCGATGCTGAAAAGAATGGCCAATTTATCAGTTTGATGAAAAAGTTAAAAAATATCCGGTTAAGGGATGGCGGTTACGCCTGGGGACTGTTTGTAGTTCCTGAGAAATCCAATGAATTTATTGAAACATTCATGGTGTCGTCATTGGCTGAACATCTGCGTCAGCACGACAGAGCGACTGTCGATGACAGACAAATACAGCAGCAACTGGATGACGTCATTCTGAATAAAAAAGCAACACACTATTTTTCTGCGAGTGTAGCGGAATCCTTTGTCATACAAGAGGAATAAGAATAAGCGTTCAGCTTATACCGTCTGGTGAATAATAGAACGTTGTGGGGCGGCAGGACTGAATCACGCATCATCCTGTCTGCCTCGTGGCAATGTAGAAATGCAAAATCACAAGACGATGGCTGATTGTGGCGGTTTTACTGAACCCGGCAGACGTCAGGAGAGGTATGTATGGTGTCCCCTGCAGGAATCGAACCTGCAACTAGCCCTTAGGAGGGGCTCGTTATATCCATTTAACTAAGGAGACGAGGCGGCACGAGTATAGCGTTTTTTACCCTGCACAGTAAGTATATCGCCGCCTGACTGCTCAAACAGTCGCCATTCAGGACTGTTTTTTCTGCTTTTCCGCCTTCTTTCCGGCACGCAGCCTGGCCTCTTCTTTGCGTCTGGCGCTCATATCATTACGGATCTGCGCATGGCTCATAAGCGCGAAGATGAATGTACCGCCGCAGATATTCCCCGCCAGCGTGGGCAAAGCAAAGGGCCAGAAAAAGTCGCTCCAGTGCAGCGTGCCGTTAAACACCAGATAGAGGATTTCAACCGAACCCACGACGATATGGGTCGTGTCAGCGAGGGCGATAAGCCAGGTCATCAGAATGATCACCACGATTTTTGCGGCGCCGGCAGCGGGAAACATCCATACCATTGTGGCAATGATCCAGCCGGAGATAATGGCATTGGCAAACATCTCGCCAGGGCTGTTTTTCATCACATCCATGCCGATTTTGACAAACGCATCACGCGTTTCTTCGTCAAATATAGGCATATATTCAAAAGCCCATGCGGCGATGCCAGTACCGACTACGTTGCCCAGTAACACCACGCTCCAGAGCCGCATCAGCAGACCCGCGTTGCCCATCGTCGGGTTTTGCATCACCGGCAGAACGGCGGTGACGGTATTTTCAGTAAACAACTGCTGGCGCGCCATGATGACGATGATAAAACCAAAGGTATAACCCAGATTCTCAAGTAAAAAACTGCCGGGGACGCCGTCCAGCTGTACGTGAAAAATACCTTTCGCCAGTAGCGAGGCGCCCATTGAGAGCCCTGCGGCAATGGCTGACCACAGCAGCGCCATAGCGTCACGCTCCAGCTCTTTTTCGCCGTCCTGGCGGATATGTTCGTGAATCGCCATCGCGCGTGAGGGGAGGCGATCCTCGTCGACCTCTATCTTTTTCCCGCGTTGTTTTTCTTCGCTTTCGACTTCGAGTTCGTCACTGTGTTGATCAATTTTCTCTTCGCTGAATTTATCCATTGTGAGACCTCGTGATGAACACATTTGTCTAAAGCGTAGTGGCTTTTATCCGACTGAAGGCAGGGCAAACTCTGAAATCGCAAAAAAGGCGACGCGCGTTTTTACCCGCCCGGTTAGAATGAAACCCGCCATGAGCCAGAGTTACAGGCTATGATCAAATCAACAAGAATCAGTATATAGACATCATTTGACGTGCTGTTACAATCGCTCACACCTAAACAGGCGGATACGGTCTCGTTCCGTCATGGATGGCAATCAGCGATAGCCATAATCAACAGGGAGACATTTATGAAGCTTCGCCTGTCGGCGCTTGCGCTGGGGAGCACACTGCTGGTGGGATGTGCAAGCTCCGGTACAGAACAGCAGGGGCGTTCAGATCCGCTCGAAGGATTTAACCGCACCATGTACAACTTCAACTTTAACGTGTTGGACCCGTATGTCGTTCGACCGGTCGCTGTCGCCTGGCGTGATTATGTTCCGCAGCCTGCCAGAAATGGTTTGAGTAATTTTACCAGCAACCTCGAAGAGCCTGCGATTATGGTGAACTATTTCCTGCAGGGCGATCCCTATCAGGGCATGGTGCACTTCACCCGCTTCTTCCTGAATAGTATTTTGGGAATGGGGGGCTTTATTGATGTTGCGGGGATGGCGAATCCAAAACTACAGCGTGTTGAACCGCACCGTTTCGGCAGTACGTTAGGCCATTACGGTGTGGGGTATGGCCCCTACGTGCAACTTCCGTTCTATGGCAGCTTCACGCTGCGTGAAGATGGCGGTGATATGGCCGATACCCTTTATCCGGTACTCTCCTGGCTCACCTGGCCGATGTCTATTGGTAAATGGACCATTGAAGGAATTGAAACCCGCGCGCAACTGCTGGATTCCGATGGTCTGCTGCGTCAGTCTTCCGACCCGTATATTCTGGTGCGTGAAGCATACTTCCAGCGTCATGACTTCATCGCTAACGGCGGGAAGCTTAAACCGCAGGAAAACCCGAATGCCCAGGCGATTCAGGACGATCTTAAAGAGATTGATTCTGAATAACCACACGAGGCCAATAAAAAAGGTGAGTCAAAAGACTCACCTTTTTTTACGTCTGATGAAAATCAGAACGCGTAGTTAAAGTTCGTACCGAACAGCCAGGCTTTACCGTCAGACTTGAAGGAGTAAGCTGCCGGGCCTTCCCCTTCGGTGAATTTCACGTTCTGACCGTGCATATAGGATGCGCCAACGTCGATAGAAGCATCTTCATTGAAGGCGTAAGTTGCACCCGCGCTCAGCCACAGACGGTCCTGATCGGGAATAGAAATGGAGCGTTTGTTTGCCGGAACCGGGCTATCGTCATACGCGATACCGGTACGGAAAGTCCAGTTCTTATCGTAGTAGTAGGTCGTACCCAACGCGATACGGTACGCATCCTTAAAGCTTTCATCTTTATAGAAGAGCGTCTGGCCATCGTCGCCTTTGGCTTTTAACTCCTGGAACTGGCTCCAGCTGGTATAAGTCAGGCTATAGTGGATAGCCCATTGCGGCGCGACGCGGTTATAACCGGAGATTTCCCACATTTCAGGCAGGTTCAGGGTTAAGGAACCATTCTGTGTTGCGCCGCCAGTGCCGTATGGCAGGCTTGAAAGCCCCATACTGGCGAAAATATTGTTCAGATTTGGGTTAATGGAGCTTTTGTAATCGCCTTCGAAGTCGATTTTCACTTCAGAGCGGTAGGTCAGGCCCCAACGGTTATCTTTGTCGAGTTCATACAGGATGCCTGCGTTCCAGCCGAATCCCCACTCATCACCCTTCAGGTGAGCGATCTGGGAGTCAGGGGAGTTAATGCCATCCGTCCACTGAGAGGGTACGCCTTGTCCAACCAGCTGTTGTGAAAGCACCGGACCGAGGGAACCCGCATAGCGCTCAATTTTAGCCTTCGCGTAAACCGCATCAAAACCAACCCCGAAGCTCCAGCTATTATTCAGGCGATAGGCGCCGCTGAGGTTCAGGTTCACCGTTTGCAGGTCTGTTTTACCGCCATAGATACCGGCTGAATAATCTTTATTGAATTCGGTGGCGAGGCCGTAGTTGGAGGTAATGGATGCCCCCCAACCGAACTGATCGTTGATCGGCGCAACGAAGTGCAGGTTAGGAACCCACGCTGTTGGCGCAATATTATTCGCGTTGGCATTTTGCCCGGTTAAGTTAGAGCGGCCGGTCACATTGACATCTGGATCGATATACACCGCACCCGCAGAGAAGGTGGGGCGATCGAACATCATAATTAACGCTGGGTTGCGGCTAACGTTACCGGCATCATCTGCGATAGCGCCTTCACCCGAATAAGCCCGGCCAAGGCCAGAGGAAGAAAATTCGTTTAACTGAAAGCCTGCAGACCAGGCCTGTGTGGAGACGATTGCCACTGCGACTGCGAGAGCAGACTTTGTAAACAGGGTTTTCTGGCTCATGACCATAACCTCATCGATTTATTTTTATACAAACTATGTTACATGCCGTAACAGGAGCGCGAAGTGTAGGGTCTGAGGTACGACAGAGAAATCAGACCAGTGGCGTGAGTATAGGTCTGACCAGCTGGAATGTTGCAAGTATGTTTATAATATTTTTCAATTGTGATCGTAGAAACGCGATCCAGCTGGCAAATTTGAGGCCTGGCGCACTCACTCGATTGGGCGATTTTTGTTTTAGATCATTTTTAAGTGTGATTTCGGTCACTTATCCCATTTTGCGTCATTAACGACTGGAGAGCCTTTTTCCACGAGCGTAAAATATCCTCAATATTTATCTGGCACCTTGAGTGCAAATACAGAGGAAATCTACAATGAGTAAATGCAGTGCTGATGAAACCCCGGTTTGCTGCTGTATGGATGTTGGCACCATTATGGACAACTCCGATTGCACCGCGTCCTACAGCCGTGTGTTTGAAAACCGCGCGCAGGCCGAAGAAACGCTGGCGGCTCTGACAGAAAAAGCGCGTGGTGTGGAATCTGAACCTTGCCAGATTACATCCACCTTTACCGAAGAAGCTGAAGGCGTGCGTCTGGACATCGACTTTGTCTTCGCCTGCGAAGCTGAAACGCTGATCTTCCAGCTGGGTCTGCGTTAATCCCCTTCTTTGAATGCCCCTGTCAAATTCTGGCAGGGGCATTTTCGTAACCCTCTGTTACTATCCTCTGTGTCTTAGCTCTCACTTTCTGGCGTCTCCGCTTGGCGAAATGTAAAAAATTGGTTAAGACTGTGATCAGGTCAGACCACTTATTTTATTTTTTACAGGGGAATGTTATGAGTCAGGCTTTACCACTGGTTACCCGCCAGGGCGATCGTATCGCCATTGTAAGCGGATTACGTACGCCGTTTGCTCGTCAGGCCACCGCTTTTCATGGCATTCCTGCTGTTGAGTTGGGAAAAATGGTGGTTGGGGAATTGCTGGCGCGCAGTGAAATACCTGCCGAGGTTATTGAGCAACTGGTTTTTGGCCAGGTGGTGCAAATGCCTGAAGCTCCCAACATCGCCCGGGAAATTGTGCTGGGTACAGGAATGAATGTTCACACCGATGCCTACAGCGTAAGCCGGGCGTGTGCGACCAGTTTTCAGGCGGTAGCGAATGTTGCGGAAAGCCTGATGGCGGGGACGATTCGCGCGGGGATTGCTGGCGGCGCGGACTCCTCCTCCGTGTTACCTATTGGCGTCAGCAAAAAGCTGGCGCGTATACTGGTGGACGTCAATAAAGCCCGCTCTACCGGGCAAAAACTCAAGCTCTTTTCCCGCCTGCGTCTGCGAGACCTGATGCCTGTTCCGCCCGCGGTCGCTGAATATTCCACCGGGCTGCGGATGGGCGATACGGCCGAGCAAATGGCGAAAACCTATGGCATTACGCGTGAGCAGCAGGATGCGCTGGCGCATCGTTCTCATCAACGAGCCGCACAGGCCTGGGCCGAAGGTAAACTGGCGGATGAGGTGATGACGACATATGCGCCGCCGTATAAAGAGCCTTTCTCTGAAGACAATAATATTCGTGGCAGCTCTACTCTGGCTGATTATGCGAAGCTGCGCCCCGCGTTTGATCGACAACACGGGACGGTCACGGCGGCGAACAGTACACCGCTGACGGATGGCGCGGCAGCCGTCATCCTGATGACGGAGTCTCGCGCTAAAGAACTTGGCCTGGCGCCGTTGGGCTATCTGCGTAGCTATGCGTTTACCGCAATTGACGTCTGGCAGGACATGCTGCTGGGCCCGGCCTGGTCGACGCCGCTGGCGCTGGAGCGGGCCGGATTAACGCTGGCCGATCTCTCGTTAATTGATATGCATGAAGCCTTTGCCGCTCAGACGCTGGCTAACATTCAACTGCTTGGCAGTGAGCGTTTTGCCCGCGACGTGCTGGGCAGGGCGCATGCGACCGGAGAAGTGGATGACAGTAAGTTTAACGTCCTCGGCGGGTCGATTGCCTATGGACATCCGTTTGCCGCAACGGGGGCGCGGATGATCACGCAAACCCTGCATGAGCTACGCCGTCGGGGAGGCGGTTTTGGCCTGGTGACCGCGTGTGCTGCGGGGGGTTTAGGGGCGGCAATGGTTCTGGAGGCGGAATAATGGACATGACATCGGCTTTCACGCTTAACGTGCGTCTGGATAACGTCGCGGTCGTCTCTATTGATGTCCCCGGTGAGAAAATGAATACCCTGAAGGCGGAGTTCGCGACGCAGGTTCGCGCCATCCTGAAACAGATTCGGGAAAACAAGGCGCTGCGCGGTGTGGTTTTTATTTCTGCGAAGCCGGATAACTTTATCGCGGGGGCGGATATCAACATGATCGGCAACTGCAAAAGCGCGCAGGAAGCTGAAACGCTGGCGCGTCAGGGCCAGCAGATAATGGCTGAAATTCAGGCGCTGTCTGTTCCGGTTGTCGCCGCCATTCACGGCGCGTGTCTCGGCGGTGGGCTGGAGATGGCGCTGGCTTGCCATCGGCGCATTTGTACTGATGATGCGAAAACCGTGCTGGGTCTGCCGGAAGTGCAACTGGGGCTGCTGCCAGGGTCTGGCGGTACGCAGCGATTACCGCGCCTGGTTGGGGTGAGTACGGCGCTGGACATGATCCTCACCGGTAAGCAGTTACGGCCAAAACAAGCGCTCAGGGTTGGTCTGGTGGACGAAGTCGTGCCGCACGCCATTTTGCTTGAGGCCGCCGTGGAACTGGCGATTAAAGGGCGTTCCGCTCAGCGGAATTTACCGGTGCGTGAACGTATTCTGGCGGGGCCGCTTGGGCGCACGCTGCTGTTCCGCATGGTCAGTAAAAAAACCGGGCAGAAAACGCAGGGTAATTACCCGGCGACAGAGCGAATCCTTGAGGTGATTGAAACCGGGCTGGCGCAGGGAAGCAGTAGCGGATACGACGCGGAAGCGAGGGCGTTTGGCGAGCTGGCGATGACGCCGCAGTCGCAGGCGTTGCGGAATATCTTTTTTGCCAGCACCGAAGTGAAAAAAGATCCGGGGAGCGACGCGCAGCCTGGCCCGTTAGCCAGCGTAGGCGTGCTGGGCGGAGGTCTGATGGGTGGCGGTATTGCTTACGTGACGGCCTGTAAAGGCGGCTTGCCGGTTCGCATCAAAGATATTAATGCCAAAGGCATCAACCACGCGCTGAAGTACAGCTGGGATCAGCTTGAAACCAAAGTTCGCCGCCGCCATATCAAAGCGGGCGAACGCGACAAACAGCTGGCGCTAATCTCCGGCTCAACGGATTACCGCGGCTTCTCGCATCGGGATCTGGTTATTGAAGCGGTGTTTGAAGATCTGGCGTTAAAACAGCAGATGGTGGCGGAAGTCGAGCAAAACTGCGCTCCTCACACCATTTTTGCCTCCAACACCTCATCTTTACCCATCGGCGACATCGCGGCTAACGCGGCCAGGCCTGAGCAGGTGATTGGTTTGCACTTCTTTAGCCCGGTAGAAAAAATGCCGTTGGTGGAGGTCATTCCTCATGCGACAACCTCTGCGCAGACGATCGCCACGACCGTTAAGCTGGCGAAAAAACAGGGCAAAACGCCGATAGTGGTCAGCGATAAAGCCGGGTTCTACGTTAATCGTATTCTTGCCCCGTATATCAACGAAGCAATACGGTTGCTGACCGAAGGCGAACGCGTTGAAGCGATCGACGCCGCGCTGGTCAAGTTTGGTTTTCCGGTAGGGCCAATCCAACTTTTGGATGAGGTTGGCATCGATACAGGCACTAAAATTATACCTGTACTGGAGGCCGCTTACGGCGAACGTTTTAGCGCGCCTGCAAACGTTGTTGCCTCAATTTTGAATGATGATCGCAAAGGCAGAAAAAATGGTCGCGGTTTCTATCTTTATGGCGTGAAAGGGCGTAAAAGCAAAAAACAGGTCGACCCTGCAATTTATAGGCTTATTGGTACGCAAGGGCAGAGCCGACTTTCTGCGCAGCAAATGGCTGAGCGGTGCGTGATGTTAATGCTCAATGAAGCGGCGCGCTGCTTTGATGAGAAGGTGATCCGCAGCGCGCGTGATGGCGACATCGGCGCGGTATTTGGTATTGGTTTTCCGCCGTTTCTTGGCGGCCCGTTCCGTTATATGGACACTCTCGGCGCGGGTGAAGTGGTTGCGGTTCTGCAACGACTGGCTACGCAGTATGGCGACCGGTTTACCCCGTGTGAGCGCTTATTGCGGATGGCTGAACGCGGTGAACGTTTCTGGAACAGTGGGGAAACAGACCTGAAGGAATAAGGTCATATCAGGACGAGACCGCACCGAATGACTGTGTGGTGGTCAATTTGTAAACAAAGATTGACTATACTTACGCCATTGAGGTAAAAAACAGCGTTTCATTCGGTGAATGGATAAGGCACAATGCCGGCCACCGCATTTTTATCATACCCGTCGGGGTTTTTGCTAAGAATGTGGGTGATTCTGGTTAACAAAAGCGGTGCAATATGCAAGTTTTTATCATGCGTCACGGCGACGCGGCCCTCGATGCCGCCAGTGATTCGGTTCGTCCCTTAACCTCGTGTGGTTGTGACGAATCCCGCCTTATGGCGAACTGGCTGAAAGGTCAAAAAGTGGATATCGAACGTGTTCTGGTGAGCCCGTTTCTACGAGCCGAACAAACGTTGGATGTGGTAGGGGAGTGTATGAACCTGCCTGGCAATGTGGACGTTTTGCCGGAGCTTACTCCTTGCGGCGATGTCGGTATGGTCAGCGCCTGGTTGCAGACGCTGGCGAATGAAGGTGTCGCATCGGTGTTAGTGATCTCTCACCTGCCTTTGGTGGGGTATCTGGTGTCTGAACTCTGTCCTGGCGAGACGCCGCCAATGTTCACCACATCTGCGATTGCCAGCGTAACGCTTGATGAAAGCGGCAAAGGGATTTTCAACTGGCAGATGAGCCCGTGTAATCTGAAAATGGCAAAAGCGATTTAACGTTATTATCGTCGGTTGGATACCGTGCCTGATGGCGCTTCGCTTATCAGGCCTACAGCCTGCACTGACCCCGTAGGCCGGATAAGGCGCTTGCGCCGCCATCCGGCAACCGGCATTGTCAGGGAAGCTCCGGCGGCAACCACTCTTCTACTTCAATCAATACCAACAGCGCAGCGTCCCCGCCGTACTCTTTTGGCGCCTGATGGAAGGCCATAACGTGCGGATGTTGCGCCAGCCATAACGGCGTTTGTTGCTTAAGAATATGCTTTCCGTGGCCGTGCATCACACAGGCGCAAAAGACATGCTCGCGGCGACAGGCGGCAATCAGCGCCCCCAGCTCTTGTTTGGCCTGTTGTTGCGTCAGACCGTGCAAATCCAGGAACAACTCCGGCGAATAGTCGCCCCGACGCATTTTCTTCAGCTCGAAATGGCTGACGTCGGCACGTACATATTTCACCGGGCCGTCCGTATTCAATAACGGTTGAAATTCATCGGAGAAATAGTGGCTGGCATCAGCCTGCTCCTGTATCAGACGCTTGACCGGGACTTCTGTGATTTTTTTACGTTGCGGTCGGTGGACAATGGTGTCCTGCTTAATCTGGCGGGTGCCGGTCATTAACTGCCGGAACAACGCCTGGTCCTCCTCGCTGAGCGATGTTTTCTTTTTCATTCGAACGTCTCATCTTTTATTTTGCGTTAGTTTACCCGACTCAGGGGACATTCGTTCAGCCAAAACACAATTTTCACGTTCTGGCGCCGCGTGAGTGCTGATTTATCGCCGTCTTCGTGGCAAACTAGCCGCCGAATTTAATGCGAGCATGCCCTGGAGGAATACGTGGATAAAATTTTCGTCGATGAAGCAGTGAGTGAGCTGCATACCATTCAGGACATGTTGCGCTGGGCGGTAAGCCGGTTTAGCGCGGCGAATATCTGGTATGGTCACGGCACGGACAACCCGTGGGATGAGGCCGTACAGCTGGTACTGCCGTCACTTTATCTGCCGCTGGATATTCCAGAAGACATGCGCACCGCGCGCCTGACGTCCAGCGAACGTCACCGCATTGTTGAACGGGTTATTCGTCGTGTCAACGAGCGTATTCCGGTGGCCTACCTGACCAATAAAGCCTGGTTCTGCGGCCATGAATTCTATGTTGATGAACGCGTATTAGTGCCACGTTCGCCGATTGGCGAACTGATCAACAACCGCTTCGCGGGGCTTATCAGCGAGCAGCCGCACCACATTCTGGATATGTGTACCGGCAGCGGATGTATCGCTATCGCCTGTGCTTATGCTTTCCCGGAGGCGGAAGTGGATGCCGTTGATATCTCCAGCGACGCGTTAGCCGTAACCGAACACAACATTGAAGAGCACGGTCTGCTCAACCATGTCACGCCGATTCGCTCCGATCTGTTCCGCGATCTGCCGAAAGTGCAGTATGACCTGATTGTGACGAACCCGCCGTACGTTGATGCGGAAGATATGTCCGATCTGCCGAATGAATATCGTCATGAACCTGAACTGGGCCTGGCGTCCGGCACTGACGGTTTAAAACTGACCCGCCGTATTCTGGGCAACGCGCCGGACTACTTGTCCGATGACGGTATTCTGATTTGTGAAGTCGGAAACAGCATGGTACATCTGATAGAACAATATCCCGATGTACCGTTTACCTGGCTGGAGTTCGATAACGGCGGCGACGGCGTCTTTATGCTGACGAAAGCGCAGCTCATTGCGGCTCGCGAGCATTTCAGCATCTATAAAGATTAATCAACGGTCAACAACACAACAACGATAACGGAGCCGTGATGGCAGGAAATACACTTGGACAACTCTTTCGCGTAACGACTTTTGGTGAATCACACGGGCTGGCGCTCGGTTGTATCGTTGATGGCGTTCCGCCGGGCATTCCGCTAACGGAAGCCGACTTGCAACACGATCTCGACAGACGCCGTCCGGGAACCTCGCGTTACACGACCCAGCGTCGTGAACCGGACCAGGTGAAAATTCTCTCCGGCGTCTTTGAAGGCGTGACGACGGGCACCAGCATTGGCCTGTTGATTGAAAATACCGATCAGCGTTCACAGGATTACAGCGCCATTAAGGACGTTTTCCGCCCGGGCCATGCCGACTATACCTACGAGCAGAAATACGGTCTGCGCGATTACCGTGGCGGCGGTCGTTCTTCCGCCCGTGAAACGGCGATGCGCGTCGCGGCTGGCGCGATTGCTAAAAAATATCTGGCGGAGAAACACGGCATCGTCATTCAGGGGTGTCTGACCCAGATGGGCGATATTCCGCTTGAAATCAAAGACTGGCAGCAGGTTGAACAAAACCCGTTTTTCTGTCCTGATCCAGATAAAATCGACGCGCTGGATGAACTGATGCGCGCCCTGAAGAAAGAGGGCGATTCGATTGGGGCAAAAGTGACCGTCGTGGCAAACGGCGTTCCGGCCGGGCTTGGCGAACCGGTCTTTGACCGTCTGGATGCGGACATCGCTCATGCGCTGATGAGCATCAACGCGGTAAAAGGCGTGGAGATTGGCGATGGGTTTGATGTGGTCGCGTTGCGAGGCAGCCAGAATCGCGATGAAATTACCAAAGAGGGCTTCCTGAGCAACCATGCGGGCGGTATTCTCGGCGGTATCAGCAGCGGGCAACAAATTGTTGCACATATGGCGCTGAAACCCACTTCCAGTATTACGGTGCCGGGACGTACGATTAACCGCTTTGGTGAAGAAGTCGAGATGATCACCAAAGGGCGTCACGATCCGTGCGTTGGGATCCGCGCCGTGCCGATCGCTGAGGCCATGCTGGCGATCGTGCTGATGGATCACCTTCTGCGTCAGCGCGCGCAAAATGCGGATGTAAAGACTGATATTCCACGCTGGTAATCAATGAAAAAAACGGCACTCGCGTTGCTGGCTCTTCTGGTCAGCAGCGCCAGCCTGGCGGCGACGCCCTGGCAGAAAATTACGCATCCTGTTCCCGGAAGTGCGCAATCCATCGGCGGCTTTTCGAATGGCTGCATTGTTGGGGCAGACACGCTTCCCGTGCAGTCCGAACACTATCAGGTGATGCGTACCGATCAGCGCCGCTATTTTGGTCATCCCGATCTCGTGATGTTTATTCAACGACTGAGCACTCAGGTCAGCAATCTTGGGTTTGGAACGGTGTTGATCGGCGATATGGGGATGCCTGCGGGCGGGCGGTTCAACGGCGGACATGCCAGCCACCAGACCGGGCTCGATGTTGATATTTTTCTGCAACTGCCGAAAACACGCTGGACGCAGGCGCAGCTACTGCGACCTCAGGCAATTGACCTGGTCTCCCGCGACGGCAAACATGTGGTGCCTTCGCTGTGGAAGCCGGAAATTTCCAGCCTGATCAAACTGGCGGCGGAAGATAACGACGTCACGCGTATTTTTGTTAATCCTGCCATTAAACAGCAGTTATGCCTGGATGCCGGAACCGACCGTGACTGGTTGCGTAAAGTGCGACCCTGGTTCCAGCATCGTGCGCATATGCATGTACGATTACGTTGCCCTGCCGACAGCCTGGAGTGCGAAGATCAGCCTTTGCCTCCGCCTGGCGATGGATGCGGCGCAGAACTACAAAGTTGGTTTGAACCTCCTGAACTTGGAACAACAAAGCCTGAGAAGAAGACACCGCCACCGTTGCCGCCTTCCTGCCAGGCGCTACTGGATGAGCATGTACTCTAATGGACAATTTTTTAAATCTGTTTATGGTGTCCCCGCTGTTATTGATTGTTCTTTTTTTCGTGGCAATGCTGGCTGGATTTATTGATTCGCTGGCGGGGGGAGGCGGCTTATTAACGATCCCTGCATTAATGGCGGCAGGCATGTCGCCAGCACAGGCGCTGGCGACCAATAAATTGCAGGCCTGCGGCGGCTCACTCTCCGCGTCAATCTATTTCATTCGTCGCAAAGTGGTCAATCTTGCCGATCAGAAACTCAATATTCTGATGACGTTCATTGGCTCAATGAGCGGCGCGTTACTGGTGCAATATGTCCAGGCGAGCATTTTGCGGCAGATTTTACCGGTGCTGGTTATTTGTATTGGCCTTTACTTCCTGTTGATGCCGAAACTCGGCGAAGAGGATCGTCAGCGTCGGCTTTATGGCCTGCCTTTCGCGCTGGTCGCCGGGGGCTGCGTCGGATTCTACGATGGCTTCTTCGGCCCGGCTGCCGGATCGTTTTACGCGCTGGCGTTTGTGACGCTGTGCGGGTACAACCTGGCGAAATCCACCGCCCATGCCAAAGTGTTGAATGCCACCTCGAATATTGGCGGCCTGTTGCTGTTCGCTATTGGCGGTAAAGTCATTTGGGCGACAGGTTTCGTGATGCTGATTGGCCAGTTTCTGGGCGCTCGTATGGGCTCGCGACTGGTGTTAAGCAAAGGACAGAAGCTCATTCGCCCGATGATTGTCATCGTCTCTGCGGTGATGAGCGCCAAACTACTTTATGATAACCACGGACAGGAGATTCTCCACTTGCTGGGGATGAACTAATGAACAGTACGCATCATTACCAACAGCTAATTGATATTTTTAACGGCTGCTTTGCCGACGATTTTAATACCCGTCTGATTAAAGGCGATGACGAACCGGTCTATCTTCCTGCTGATGCGGACGTGCCGTACCACCGGATTGTTTTTGCGCACGGCTTTTACGCCAGCGCGCTGCATGAGATTTCGCACTGGTGTATTGCCGGAAAGGCGCGTCGTGAGCTGGTGGATTTTGGTTACTGGTATTGCCCGGATGGGCGTGATGCGCAAACCCAAAGCCAGTTTGAAGACGTGGAAGTGAAACCGCAGGCCTTTGACTGGCTGTTTTGCGTGGCGGCGGGTTATCCGTTTAACGTCAGTTGCGACAACCTGGAAGGGGACTTCGAACCGGATCGCGTGGTATTTCAGCGCCGGGTTCATGCCCAGGTGATGGAGTACCTGGAAAAAGGCATTCCTGAACGCCCGGCCCGGTTTATTAAAGCGTTACAGAATTATTATCACACGCCTGACATTACGGCGGAACAGTTCCCGTGGCCGGAAGCGCTCAACTGAGGCCGACGCCACGTTTACAATGAGGAAAGAAGATGATCGCGGAGTTTGAATCACGCATTCTGGCATTAATCGACGATATGGTAGAGCACGCAAGCGATGACGAGCTGTTTGCCAGCGGATATCTGCGTGGCCACCTGACGTTAGCAGTTGCAGAACTGGAAGGCGGTGATGACCATTCCGCAGAAGCGGTGTATGCCAACGTCACCGGCAGCCTGGAAAAAGCGATTGGCGCAGGCGAGTTGTCGCCGCGTGACCAGGCGTTAGTGAAAGAAATGTGGGATAACCTGTTCCAGAAGGCCATTAACGCGTAGGCCGGATGCGTCGCCATCCGGCATTTTCACCTTGCCGGATGGCGTTAACGTTCATCCGGCTGATGGACTTATTTCACCGCTTTTCCCTTCAATAACTTCCGTACCCACAGACGATTCGGGTTTAACGCCGCCAGCGTGTTAGCATCCATCGGAATGGGCTCTTCACTCATTTGCGCCGCGAGAATTTCCGCGCAGAGCGGGGCTGAACACAACCCGCGCGATCCGAGCGCTCCCAGCATAAACAAATCAGGATAAACCGGCGCGCGTTCGGCGGCGTCTTTCTGTCTGGCAAGAGCGGCGTATTGTGCGAGCGTTGCATCATAGTCCGGCACATTTCCGACCATCGGCAGATGATCGCGCGTGGCGCAGCGTACGCCACAGCGCGCCGCTTTTTCGCTGACATCAACCTCTTTTGCCCATGCGGCATTCGGGAAGCAGTCGATCAAGCGCTGGCGATTCTGCTGCTGATCGTCTTCACGATAGGCGGTTTCCTCACTGCCGCGATGGTAACTGGCGCCAATGCAGTGCTGATGAGTGGCAGGGTTTTGCGGCGTGAGGTATCCGTCGTAGCACAGCACCTGGCGTAATGCGGAAAGCGCAGGCGTCGTCGGGATATGGCTTACCTGACCAGCCACCGAATAGACCGGTAACGGACGCGTCTGGTCAACGTGGTTAATCTGATGCCCGTTTGCCAGCACGACCACCTCATGTTCGACTGCCTTACCCTCTGCAAATTGCAACTGCCAGCCTGTGGCCTGGCGCGAAAAGGCGGTGAGCGTGTGTGTATAATGCCTCCGTAGCCCTTGTGTGGCCGCCAGCGCCAGCAGCGCAGCGGTTAACTGTGCGGGGCACAGCCAGCCGCCAGCCGGATACGTTATTCCGCGACAGTGTGTCGCCACGCCTGTTTCCTGCTGCGCCTGGTCTGGATCTACAGCCACTGCGAGCGCATCGGGCAACGCCAGCGACAGCATCTGATCGATTTTATGCTGGCTCTTTTCGTCCCAGCCCAGTTGCGTGACGCCGCACCAGTCATGGTCGAAAGTCACTGGCAGCGCGTCATACAGACGCCGCGCGAACGTAAACGCGCTCGGGAAAAAGAGGTTAATCGCCGCATCGTGTTTGCTGAGCAGGGGATAAAGCGCCCCCTGGCGATTGCCGGATGCGCCTTGCGCGGGCTGCTCATCTGAACAATAAAGCGTTACCAGCCAGCCGCGGCGCAGAAGCGCCAGCGACAGCAGCGCGCTGGCGATGCCGCCGCCGATGATTGCGACGTCTCGTTTGGCGCTGCCGCTGCGGGTGAACCACGGCGTCGGGGAGGGGGACGTCAGCGCGTGCGCCATGACGCCGCAAAGCATTTCACGCTTGCGGCCAAAACCTTTGCGTTTTTGCATCGTGAACCCTGCCTCCTGCAACCCCCGGCGCACGAATCCCGCAGAGGTAAACGTCGCCAGCGTTCCGCCGGGGCGAGCCAGTCGCGCCATGGTGGAAAACAGATTCTGCGTCCACATGTCAGGGTTTTTCGCGGGGGCAAAACCATCCAGAAACCAGGCGTCCACTTTCTGGTTCAGAGATTCATCCAGTTTCCCCGTCAGCTCATTAATATCGCCGAACCAGAGATCCAGCGTCACACGACCGTCATCAAGAATCAGACGATGACACCCGGCCAGCGGCAGCGGCCACTGCGCGTGTAGCTGCTGTGCCCAGGGGGCAAGCTCCGGCCAGTGTTGATGGGCTAAAGCGAGGTCGGCCTGCGTCAGGGGAAATTTTTCAAAACTGATAAAATGTAATCTTTGTAGCGTAGCCTCAGGGTGAGCGTCGCGAAACTGCGAGAACGCCTGCCAGAGCGTCAGGAAGTTAAGGCCAGTGCCGAAACCGCTTTCCGCCACCACGAATAATGGGCGAGGGTGCAGCGGAAAACGCTCCTCAAGCTGATTGCCGCCGAGAAAAACATAACGCGTCTCTTCCAGCCCATTATCATTGGAAAAGTAGACGTCATCGAAATCTCGGGAAACAGGTGTACCCTCAGCGTTGAATTCAAGGTTGGCAGGTTGTATAGCGTATTGTTTCACGTAAGTTACTCGTCTGACAGGCAGTGTCACGATCTTAGCGATGTGCGCCCGGAGGCGCAAATTTCCATATTAATTGGCTGATCGGACTTGTTCGGCGTACAAGTGTACGCTATTGTGCGAGTCGAATCTTAAAATAGTGCGACTTACAGAGGTATTGAATGAAACGTGCAGTGATTACTGGCCTGGGCATCGTTTCCAGCATCGGTAATAACCAGCAGGAAGTCCTGGCATCTCTGCGTGAAGGACGTTCAGGGATCACTTTCTCTCAGGAGCTGAAGGACTCCGGCATGCGTAGCCATGTTTGGGGTAACGTCAAACTGGATACCACTGGCCTCATTGACCGCAAAGTAGTGCGCTTTATGAGCGACGCATCCATCTATGCTTACCTTTCTATGGAGCAGGCGATTGCTGATGCGGGTCTCTCTGTAGAAACTTACCAGAATAACCCGCGCGTTGGCCTGATTGCAGGTTCCGGCGGCGGCTCCCCGAAATTCCAGGTCTTTGGCGCAGATGCCATGCGTAGCCCGCGTGGTCTGAAAGCCGTTGGCCCGTATGTAGTGACCAAAGCGATGGCCTCCGGCGTTTCTGCCTGCCTCGCTACGCCGTTTAAAATCCACGGCGTGAACTACTCCATCAGCTCTGCTTGCGCGACCTCTGCGCACTGCATCGGCAACGCGGTTGAACAGATTCAACTGGGCAAACAGGACATCGTCTTTGCCGGCGGCGGCGAAGAGCTGTGCTGGGAAATGGCGTGTGAATTCGACGCGATGGGCGCACTGTCCACCAAATACAACGACGATCCGTCTAAAGCTTCCCGTACCTATGATGCGAACCGTGATGGTTTCGTTATCGCGGGCGGCGGCGGTATGGTTGTGGTTGAAGAACTGGAACATGCTCTGGCGCGCGGCGCGCACATCTATGCAGAAATCGTCGGTTATGGCGCAACGTCCGATGGCGCTGACATGGTTGCACCGTCAGGCGAAGGCGCAGTGCGCTGCATGCAGATGGCGATGCACGGCGTTGACACTCCGATTGACTACCTGAACTCCCACGGTACTTCTACGCCGGTAGGCGACGTGAAAGAGCTGGGCGCAATTCGTGAAGTCTTTGGCGATAAGAGCCCGGCTATCTCCGCGACCAAAGCGATGACCGGTCACTCTCTGGGTGCGGCTGGCGTGCAGGAAGCTATCTATTCGCTGCTGATGCTGGAACACGGCTTTATCGCGCCGAGCATCAACATTGAAGAGATGGACGAGCAAGCGGCAGGTCTGAACATCGTAACCGAAGCCACCGATCGCGAACTGACGACCGTCATGTCCAACAGCTTCGGCTTTGGCGGCACCAACGCGACGCTGGTTATGCGTAAGCTGAAAGCGTAAATCTGAAGACGTTGGGTGGATAAGGCGTTTACGCCGCTATCCGACATCAACGTTTGCCTGATGGCGCTTCGCTTATCAGGCCTACAGGGGAGCCGATAATGGCTCCCTTTTTTATTGCTTGTTTTCGTATTCCTGCGCGACTTTTGCCGACCACGCCCTGGCGCGGGCAATAGCGCCTGCATCGTAGATCGGGTGTTCAAACTGGTGGGTAAGATCGCGTACCCGATAAATTTTCCATTGGCCATTTTCCCGGCGAGTATACACCATTAAATGGATAAGGCGGGTATCGGAATCGCCAAGCCATACATCCACTTTTTCACCTCCCAAAAAAGCACTGGCTGTTCCTGCGTGGAATTTAGCGATCCATTCCGGCGCGTAGTCCTGCACGTACATAAAGTAGTCTGACGCCACGATTTCCTGCTCATAATAATCGTCAATTTTCTTTAATCTGCGAATAATTTCAGTTGAAACATATTTTTCATAAATAGGATTGGTGTAATTGATAAGGCTCTTATCGTTATCGCTGGCGTATATTGCCATGTACTGGGGGTAGAATTGACTCACCATGTTACGACTACTTGTATCATTGTGAACATTACATGCGGATAACAGTAAAAGGATTAATGGGAGAATAAATCGCATTAGTTCCTCCTGTATATCGTATATTGTGGTTTTGCTGCTCTATATCTATGCCTCCGGCACGGATTGCCTTTCGTGTATATTCAGCACATTTTTTGATTGAGTGTGTATGAGCGTGATGCTTTGCATAGTTTGTTGCTGTTCTTATATCCCAGACCATATTATATCCTTTGGGTGTTATTACGTGATCCGTTAATTAATTATCACTGTCATAATGGGCTATATAGGTAATATGTGCTATAAAAAAGTATTATAAATAATGTGATTGTATTTAATACGCCAAATAATATTGACCTGAAAAATACTTCTGGATTTATAGTGTTTTATTCTTCTGAACGCTGATGTGGTTCCTCATGACCAGAAATGTAGCGCGAAGGCCAAATCACATCTGGTGTGGTCTCCAGCGCCACCGCAATGATCAGCTCTGCTCTGGGCCAATGGCGGGTAAATACATTGCGTAACGAGTCGGGAGATAATCCAGCTGCTCGTGAAAGATCTCTGAGCGTAATTCCTCTTTTTTCCAGTGCACTTTTAATATCTGCACGATGCCAGTCTTGGCTTTTGTGTTCCATTCTGTAATCCTAAGAAGATGTGTTATCGGCGCCGATATTTTTCAGGCTATAAATTAGCGCGACAAAAAGAACGTTACTTTCTTTTTCATTATAAGAATATTGCCAGAATAAACCTGAAGTTTCGCGCAAAAGAAAAAATATTTTTATTTCATCAGGGAAAAGGAAAGAAACTGATGGCAAAAGAGTGGTTCACGGTTAAGGAGTGTCTTGCATTACCGGGGTTTCCAGGAAGTGTGCCTGCGGTTCGTGAACGTTTGAATAAGTACAGTGAGGGGAAAGAGAGTGTCAAACGTAAGCGTGCTAAATCGAAAGCTGAGGAGTACCATATTTCTGTTTTTCCTCTCTACCTCCGTCCTTATTTGAACGAAAATGAGGCAGTGCTAACGCTGGAGAATACCTTCGACCAGGAAGTGGAACCCAAAGAGATCTGGGATATGATATTCAGGCTACTGACGCCGGGGCAACGTATACAGGTGACAGGGCTGTTCAGGACAAAGGGAATCGATGCCGTCTTTCCCTTTCTGTTCGATGACAAGTCTTCGTTTTGATACAACTTCCTGAGACTTCAAGGTTGACAAGTTTAGCGACTCACAGGCAGACTTCACGCTCAACATTATCCCCATGATAATGCGTAAGCGTTTAACGTTATCCAACGCACCTTAATCCTGATGGTCAGGTGGAGGGGGCGTGGCATTTCCTCGCCTTACTCTGCATTCTGGAGTAACGCATGACAGCTGTATCCCAAAAAGAAAAAACACCTTCTGCGAATTTTTCGCTTTTTCGTATCGCTTTTGCGGTTTTTCTGACCTATATGACGGTCGGTTTACCGTTACCTGTAATCCCTCTTTTTGTTCACCATGAGCTGGGCTATGGCAACACGATGGTCGGCATCGCGGTGGGCATTCAATTCCTTGCAACGGTATTGACCCGTGGTTACGCTGGGCGACTGGCCGATCAATATGGTGCTAAACGTTCCGCGCTACAGGGGATGTTGGCCTGCGCGCTGGCGGGGGGCGCGTGGCTGTTGGCGGCGTTGTTACCTGTTTCTGTACCTGTAAAATTCGCGTTGCTGATCGTCGGGCGACTGATCCTGGGTTTTGGCGAAAGCCAGCTACTGACCGGAACCCTGACCTGGGGGATGGGGCTGGTAGGGCCTTCGCGCTCCGGTAAAGTGATGTCGTGGAATGGCATGGCGATTTACGGCGCGCTGGCTGCCGGTGCGCCGCTTGGTTTACTGATTCACAGCCATTACGGTTTTGCGGCGCTGGCAGGAACAACAATGGCGCTGCCGCTGCTGGCATGGGCATTTAATGGCACCGTGCGTAAAGTACCTGCGCACGCGGGCGAACGTCCGTCGCTGTGGAGCGTCGTCGGCCTCATCTGGAAGCCGGGCCTGGGGCTGGCGCTACAGGGGGTTGGTTTCGCCGTTATCGGCACCTTCATTTCACTCTATTTCGCCAGTAAAGGCTGGGCGATGGCCGGTTTTACGTTGACCGCGTTTGGCGGCGCTTTCGTGCTGATGCGCGTGCTGTTTGGCTGGATGCCGGATCGCTTTGGCGGCGTGAAGGTGGCGGTTGCGTCCCTGTTGGTCGAAACGGCAGGGCTGGTGCTGCTTTGGCTGGCGCCAGTGGCCTGGATTGCGCTATTGGGTGCGGCGTTAACCGGGGCTGGGTGCTCGCTCATCTTCCCGGCGCTGGGTGTTGAAGTGGTGAAGCGCGTACCTTCTCAGGTACGCGGTACGGCACTTGGCGGCTATGCCGCGTTTCAGGACATCTCCTACGGCATTACCGGCCCGCTGGCCGGGCTGTTAGCCACCTCATGCGGCTACTCTTCCGTATTCCTCGCCGGGGCGATTTCTGCCGTCGTGGGGATTGTGGTGACGCTGCTGTCGTTTCGCCGGGGTTAAGACACCAGCCAGAACAGAATGAAGGCAACCGCCAGTGCGATAAAGATCAGCCCCGGTCGCGCCGTTACGGATTTGATGGTTTCAATCATCGGGGCGAACGGGCTGAATATCGGCTGAATGTGATGCGGCTCGGTTAACTCTCTTTCGCGCGCAACGCGGCGTAGAAAGACCTGGTTCAGCAGATCCTGAACCTGAGCGGTTGTCAGAATTGTATGCGGCAACGCCTGATATGTCTGCTGGGCGTAATCTCTTAACGCCGTGAATTCATTCGGCTCCAGCGGCAGTTTTAGCGCCGCCTGTAGCGTCTGTAGGGTAGGCGCGCTCTGGTTGCTGAGGGTCTGGCGCGCTTGCAGCCAGGTGACCAGGTGCGTGAACTGTTTTGCGGGGATCAGCTCGCCGTTTTTCACACCGGAAAGTTCCAGCATGGACTGCCAGATAAGTTTGCCTGATTCGCCCGTCGCGGCGGCCAGCTTCGTCACCAGTTGGTTGAGCGTATTATGCTCGGCAGGCAATAACGGTCTGTCGGTTGGCGGACGTTGTTGAGGCTGAGGAATGGAAAGTTGCCCCTGTTGCAGTAGCGTCAGCACATTTTTTAACTGCTCGGGCGTTAACTGGCTGAGCGCCGTCTGACCGTACTGTTGGCGAATAAAATCACTGACGGCCTGGCGATTGTTCCCCTGGCTCAATAATTCCGTCAACTGCGAGAGTACCTGACGATTCGCGTGGTTCTGCTGAGCGACGCTCAGGCGTTGCGTGAGATTTTGTTCTGCGGCGGGGAAGTGACGCGACAGCAACGGCGTGTCGCTTTTTACGCCCAGATCGTGTTTCATTCCGGCCCAGACTTCCGCGCTTTGCTGTTGCGTCAGTGAAATCAGACGCGTAATCAGGCGTTCCAGCACCGTGCGCTGCTGGGTGGATAGCGGCTGTTCTCCGGCAACGGAAGGCGCAGTCTGACCTTCACCGGGAGGGCGTGCGGGAGTACCGGAAATGGGTTGCATCATCACTTATCCTTAAACCATAAATCTTAGCAAAGTATGCCTGGCGGCCAGATTATGGCACACTTGCCCGGTTAACTCTCGTTCTCAAACAGGTACGCAGACGTGAAAATCCTCGTTGATGAAAATATGCCTTATGCCCGCGAATTATTTAGCCGTCTGGGCGAGGTCAAAGCGGTTCCCGGTCGCCCCATTCCCGTTGCAGAACTTGATGATGCGGATGCGTTAATGGTGCGTTCAGTCACCAAAGTGAATGAAGCGCTGCTTGGGGGGAAATCCATCAAATTTGTCGGTACCGCAACCGCCGGGACCGATCATGTGGATGAGGCATGGCTTAAGCAGGCTGGCGTGGGGTTTTCAGCGGCGCCTGGCTGCAATGCCATCGCTGTTGTTGAATATGTCTTTTCCGCTTTACTGATGCTGGCGGAGCGTGACGGCTTTGCTTTAAGCGACCGTACCGTGGGGATTGTCGGCGTAGGTAATGTTGGCGCTCGCTTGCAGGCGAGGCTGGAAGCGTTGGGCATTCGTACTTTGCTGTGCGATCCGCCGCGTGCGGACCGGGGCGATGAAGGTGATTTCCGCTCGCTGGATGAGCTGGTCCAGGAAGCGGATATTCTGACGTTCCACACGCCGTTGTATAAAGAGGGGCCTTACAAGACGCTGCACCTGGCGGATGAGGCGCTGATCGGGCGGCTGAAGCCGGGGACGATTCTGATTAACGCCTGTCGCGGCCCGGTGGTGGATAACACCGCGCTGCTGGCGCGCCTGAATGCCGGGCAGTCGCTGAGCGTGGTGCTTGATGTCTGGGAAGGGGAGCCCGATCTCAACGTGGCGCTGCTGGAAAAAATTGATATCGGCACATCGCACATTGCCGGTTATACCCTGGAAGGTAAGGCGCGCGGCACCACGCAGGTCTTTGAAGCCTATAGTACGTTTATCGGACGGGGGCAAAAAGTGGCGCTGGATACGCTGCTACCCGCGCCGGAGTTTGGACGTATTACGCTGCATGGCCCGCTGGATCAGCCGACGCTGAAAAGGCTGGTACATTTGGTGTATGATGTGCGCCGCGATGATGCGCCACTGCGTAAAGTCGCCGGAATTCCGGGCGAGTTTGATAAGCTGCGTAAGAATTACCTTGAGCGCCGTGAATGGTCTTCCTTGTACGTGATGTGCGACGATGCCAGTGCCGCCACGCTGCTGTATAAGCTCGGTTTCAACGCCGTTCATCATCCGGCCCATTAACATTCTTTTTGTCGCTCCCTGCATAGCGCGGGGAGCTTTGCTATTTCTGGAGTAAACCACCATGTCTGAAGGCTGGAACATTGCCATCCTGGGCGCAACAGGCGCCGTAGGCGAAGCCCTGCTCGAAACGCTGGCTGAACGTCAGTTCCCGGTCGGTGAGATTTATGCGCTGGCGCGTAATGAAAGTGCGGGCGAACATCTGCGCTATAGCGGCAAGTCGGTCATTGTGCAGGATGTCGCTGATTTTGACTGGACGCAGGCGCAACTGGCGTTTTTTGTCGCTGGCGCTGAAGCCTCTGCCGCATGGGTTGAGGAAGCCACCAATGCGGGCTGTCTGGTGATCGACAGCAGCGGCCTGTTTGCCCTGGAATCGGATGTGCCATTAGTGGTGCCGGAAGTGAACCCGTCTGTGCTGGCCGATTACCGCAACCGCAATGTGATCGCCGTAGCCAACAGCCTGACCAGCCAGTTGCTGGCCTCGCTGAAGCCGCTGATTGATGAAGGCGGTCTGTCGCGCATTAGCGTCACCAGCCTGCTTTCTGCCTCGGCGCACGGGAAAAAAGCGGTGGATGCGCTGGCCGGTCAGAGCGCGAAACTGCTCAACGGTATCCCTATCGACGAAGATGATTTCTTTGGTCGCCAACTGGCGTTTAACATGCTGCCGCTCCTGCCGGACAGTGAAGGCAGCGTGCGCGAAGAACGCCGTATCGTTGACGAAGTGCGTAAGATTTTGCAGGACGATGGGCTGATGATTTCCGCCAGTTGCATTCAGTCGCCAGTATTTTATGGCCATGCGCAAATGGTCAGTTTTGAAGCGCTGCGCCCGCTGGCGGCGGAAGAGGCGCGCGATGCCTTTTCTCGCGGCGAAGATATTGTGCTGTCTGAAGAGACTGACTTCCCGACTCAGGTGGGCGATGCGTCAGGCAATCCGCAGCTTTCTGTCGGCTGTGTGCGTAACGACTATGGCATGCCGGAGCAGGTTCAGTTCTGGTCGGTGGCCGATAACGTTCGCTTTGGCGGCGCGCTGATGGCGGTTAAGACCGCGGAAAAACTGGTGCAGGAGTACCTGTACTGATGTCAGCAGTGGAACAACCGCCAGTTTATAAAATTGCGCTGGGCATTGAGTACGACGGCAGCAAATATTATGGCTGGCAACGCCAGAACGAAGTGCGCAGCGTTCAGGAAAAGCTGGAAAAGGCGCTTTCTCAGGTTGCCAACGAACCTGTTAACGTGTTTTGCGCCGGGCGGACAGACGCTGGCGTACACGGAACGGGGCAGGTGGTGCATTTTGAAACCACCGCGTTGCGTAAAGACGCGGCGTGGACGCTGGGTGTAAATGCGAATTTACCTGGTGACATCGCGGTTCGTTGGGTTAAAGCTGTACCTGAGGATTTTCACGCCCGGTTTAGCGCAACGGCTCGCCGTTATCGCTATATCATCTACAATCATCGGTTGCGTCCGGCGATTTTAGGTCATGGGGTTACGCACTTTTATGAGCCGCTGGACGCAGAACGTATGCACCGGGCGGCACAGTGTCTGATTGGTGAAAATGATTTTACCTCGTTTCGCGCGGTACAGTGCCAGTCGCGTACGCCGTGGCGAAACGTGATGCACATTAACGTGACGCGTCACGGTGCATATGTGGTGGTCGATATCAAAGCCAATGCCTTTGTACATCATATGGTCAGGAATATTGTCGGTAGCCTGATGGAAGTAGGCGCCCACAACCAGCCGGAGAGCTGGATAGCAGAGTTGCTGGCGGCGAAGGACAGGCGGCTTTCAGCAGCAACGGCGAAAGCGGAAGGGTTGTATCTGGTTGCGGTTGATTACCCGGAACGGTTTGACCTTCCCAAAACGCCACTGGGCCCGCTGTTTCTGGCGGACTAATTTGAGTCGTATAAGGCATCAATATGGACCTGATTTATTTTCTGATTGATTTTATCCTGCACATTGACGTGCACCTGGCGGAGCTGGTCGCGGAATACGGCGTCTGGGTATATGCCATTCTGTTCCTGATCCTGTTTTGTGAAACCGGACTGGTGGTGACGCCGTTTCTGCCGGGGGATTCGTTGCTGTTTGTGGCGGGCGCGTTGGCGTCGCTGGAAACCAACGATCTCAACGTACATATTATGGTGATGTTAATGCTGATCGCCGCGATTGTCGGCGACGCGGTGAACTACACGATCGGCAGATTGTTTGGTGAACGGTTATTCAGTAACCCGAATTCAAAAATTTTCCGTCGCAGTTACCTTGATAAGACGCACCAGTTTTATGAAAAGCATGGCGGAAAAACCATTATTCTGGCCCGTTTTGTCCCGATTGTCAGAACCTTTGCGCCGTTTGTTGCGGGTATGGGACATATGTCTTATCGCCATTTTGCCGCGTATAACGTCATTGGCGCGCTTTTATGGGTGCTGCTCTTCACATATGCGGGGTATTTCTTCGGTACGATCCCTATGATTCAGGATAACCTTAAGTTACTGATCGTAGGGATTATTGTGGTGTCGATATTGCCAGGCGTGGTTGAAATCATTCGCCATAAGCGCGCTGCGTCGCGTGCCGCAAAATAGAAAGTAACTCAGCGGTTCGACCACTTTTTTATCCAAAGTTTCGGGCTGTTATGTTTTAATGTGCAACATTCATAGTCTGTTGGGGGCAAAAATGGCATTATGCGCTCCTGATAACAAAGCTGACGACTAAGGTTCAGGCAGAAAGGTCACTAATGAGCTGGATTGAACGAATTAAAAGCAACATTACTCCCACCCGCAAGGCAAGCATTCCTGAAGGGGTGTGGACCAAGTGTGATAGCTGCGGTCAGGTTTTATACCGTGCTGAGCTGGAACGTAATCTTGAGGTCTGTCCGAAGTGTGACCATCATATGCGCATGTCGGCGCGCAATCGCCTGCATAGCCTGTTAGATGAAGGAAGCCTTGTGGAACTGGGCAGCGAACTTGAGCCGAAAGATGTACTGAAGTTCCGCGACTCCAAGAAGTATAAAGATCGTCTGGCTTCCGCGCAGAAGGAAACCGGCGAGAAAGACGCGCTGGTGGTGATGAAAGGTACGCTCCACGATATGCCGATTGTCGCGGCGGCGTTTGAGTTCTCCTTTATGGGCGGTTCTATGGGGTCTGTGGTCGGCGCGCGTTTTGTCCGTGCCGTTGAGCAGGCGCTGGAAGATAACTGCCCGCTGATCTGCTTCTCCGCTTCCGGCGGCGCGCGTATGCAGGAAGCGCTGATGTCGCTGATGCAGATGGCGAAAACCTCCGCTGCGCTGGCGAAAATGCAGGAGCGTGGTCTGCCGTATATCTCCGTGTTGACCGATCCGACAATGGGCGGCGTTTCCGCAAGTTTTGCGATGCTCGGCGATCTCAACATTGCAGAACCGAAAGCGTTAATCGGTTTTGCGGGCCCGCGTGTTATTGAACAAACCGTACGTGAGAAACTGCCGCCGGGATTCCAGCGCAGTGAGTTTCTGATTGAAAAAGGCGCTATCGATATGATCGTCCGCCGCCCGGAAATGCGCCTGAAACTGGCAAGCGTTCTGGCGAAGCTGATGAATCTTCCGGCGCCGAACCCGGATGCGCCGCGCGAAGGCGAGGTGGTGCCGCCGGTACCCGATCAGGAACCCGAGGCCTGATAATTTACTCTATGGATTTCGAGTTGCAGGAAGGTGGCAAGAGAGCGAATCCCGATGAGCTTGCACAGGCAAGTGATTCGGGTGAGCGAGAGCAGCCAACACACCTGCAGCTTGAAAGACGACGAGTACAAAAGGGCAGGGCCAGCTGGCGCTGCCTTTTGCTTTTCTCAACGTAATAAATTTACAGGCATCATGGACAATAAACGCATTCCCCAAGCCGCGTCGCCCCTGGCAGCGTGGCTTTCTTATCTGGAAAACCTGCACAGTAAAACTATCGATTTGGGCCTGGAACGCGTAAGCCGGGTTGCGGCGCGTCTGGGCGTGCTGAAACCCGCGCCGTTTGTCTTTACGGTGGCGGGTACTAACGGTAAAGGAACGACCTGCCGCACGCTGGAGTCTGTGCTGACGGCGGCGGGCTATAAAGTGGGCGTCTACAGTTCTCCGCATCTGGTGCGCTACACCGAGCGCGTTCGCGTGCAGGGGAATGAGTTGCCGGAGTCTGCTCATACCGCCTCGTTCGCCGAGATTGAGGCCGCGCGCGAAGACATTTCTCTGACCTACTTTGAATACGGCACGCTGTCGGCGCTGTGGCTGTTTAAGCAGGCTCAGCTTGACGTGGTGATTCTGGAAGTCGGGCTGGGCGGACGTCTGGACGCGACCAATATTGTTGATGCGGATGTTGCGGTAGTGACCAGCATTGCGTTGGATCATACCGACTGGCTGGGGCCGGACCGCGAAAGTATCGGGCGTGAGAAGGCGGGGATCTTCCGGGCGGAAAAACCGGCTATCGTCGGCGAACCGGAAATGCCGTATACCATCGCCGATGTGGCGCAGGAAACCGGGGCGCAGTTACAGCGTCGCGGCGTGGACTGGCATTATGATGTGACGGGCGACGGCTGGTCGTTTACGGACGGCGAAGGTACGCTGGCGAATCTTCCGCTGCCGCAGGTGCCTCAGCCTAACGCCGCCACCGCGCTGGCGACACTGCGCGCCAGCGGGCTGAACATCAGCGAGCAGGCGATTCGTGACGGTATTGCCCGGGCGATTTTGCCCGGTCGTTTCCAGATAGTGAGCGAATCGCCACGGGTGATTCTGGATGTCGCACATAATCCCCATGCTGCGGAATATCTGACAGAACGCCTGAAAATGTTGCCGAAAAACGGGCGTATACTTGCCGTTATCGGTATGCTACATGATAAAGATATCGCAGGGACATTAGCCTGGCTGAAAAGCGTGGTCGACGACTGGTATTGCGCGCCGCTGGAAGGGCCTCGCGGCGCGACGGCGGAGCAATTGCTGGAACATCTGGGCAAAGGCACTGTCTATGACAGTGTCGCGCTGGCGTGGCATGCCGCGCTGGCAGAGGCGAAACCAGAAGATACCGTGCTGGTGTGTGGATCATTTCACACGGTTGCACATGTCATGGAAGTGATGGACGCGGGGAGAAGCGGTGGCGAGTAAGTTTCAGAATCGTTTAGTTGGCACAATCGTGCTGGTCGCTCTCGGGGTGATTGTGCTTCCCGGGCTGCTCGACGGGCAGAAAAAACACTATCAGGATGAGTTTGCGGCGATCCCGCTGGTGCCAAAGCCTGGCGATCGCGATGAGCCTGATATGATGCCAGCCGCAACACAGGCGTTGCCGACCCAGCCGCCTGAAGGCGCTGCTGAGGAGGTGCGTGCCGGAGATGCGGCAGCGCCGTCTCTGGACCCTTCCCGTTTTGCTGCGGAAAACAACGCCAGTTTCGATCCTGTCCCCGCACCTGTTGAGCCGCCGAAGCCGAAACCGGTTGAAAAACCGAAACCACAGCCGAAGCCGCAGCAACCGGTAGCGGCAACGCCGACACCGGCGCCTGAGCCGAAACCTGCTGCTGAAGAAAAACCCGCGCCAACGGGTAAAGCGTACGTTGTGCAGTTGGGGGCGTTGAAAAATGCCGATAAGGTCAATGAGATAGTGGGTAAACTTCGTGGCGCGGGCTTCCGGGTATATACTTCTCCGTCAACGCCGGTACAGGGTAAAATAACCCGTATCCTCGTCGGGCCTGACGCCTCAAGAGACAAGCTGAAAAATTCTCTTGGCGAGTTACAGCAGATCTCCGGTTTGAGTGGCGTGGTGATGGGTTACAGCCCGAACTAAGCCACTGCTGCCTGATGGCGACGCTGCGCGTCTTATCAGGCCTACGGTGCACTGTTTTCCAGGCCGGATAAGGTGCTTGCACCGCCATCCGGCAATGCCCGAAGAGGCAAAAAATTTGATGGCGTTGAATATTTTTTCAGCGCCATTTTTATTTACGCACGGGAAGGAAATCCCTACGCAAACGTTTTCTTTTTCTGTTAGAATGCGCCCCGAACAGGACGACAGGGCGTAAAATCGTGGGACACATATGGTCTGGATTGATTACGCCATTATCGCGGTGATTGGTTTTTCCTGTCTGGTTAGCCTGATCCGTGGCTTTGTTCGTGAAGCGTTATCGTTGGTGACATGGGGTTGTGCTTTCTTTGTCGCCAGCCATTACTACACTTACCTGTCTGTCTGGTTTACGGGCTTTGAAGACGAACTGGTTCGAAATGGGATTGCTATCGCGATACTGTTTATCGCGACGCTTATCGTCGGCGCTATCGTGAACTTTGTGATAGGTCAGCTGGTGGAGAAAACCGGCCTGTCGGGTACTGACAGGGTGTTGGGGATCTGTTTTGGCGCGCTGCGAGGAGCGTTAATCGTCGCCGCCATTCTGTTCTTTCTCGATACGTTTACCGGCCTGTCGAAAAGCGAAGACTGGAGCAAGTCGCAGCTTATCCCGCAGTTCAGTTTCATCATCAGATGGTTCTTTGACTATCTGCAAAGCTCGTCAAGTTTCTTGCCCAGAACGTAACGGTTCTGAGATGTGGCTTAACGAGGAAAAGACGTATGTGCGGTATTGTCGGTATCGCCGGTGTTATGCCGGTAAACCAGTCGATTTATGACGCGTTAACGGTGCTCCAGCATCGTGGTCAGGATGCCGCTGGCATCATCACCATTGATGCCAACAACTGCTTCCGCTTGCGTAAGGCAAACGGACTGGTGAGCGATGTTTTTGAAGCTCGCCATATGCAGCGTATGCAGGGCAATATGGGCATCGGGCATGTGCGTTACCCAACGGCTGGCAGCTCCAGCGCCTCCGAAGCTCAACCTTTTTACGTCAACTCGCCGTATGGCATCACGCTTGCTCATAACGGCAACCTGACCAACGCGCATGAGCTGCGTAAAAAGCTGTTTGAAGAAAAACGTCGTCACATCAACACCACGTCAGATTCTGAAATCCTGCTCAATATTTTTGCCAGCGAGCTGGATAACTTCCGTCATTACCCACTGGAAGCCGATAACATCTTTGCCGCCATTGCCGCGACCAACCGCCAGATTCGCGGCGCGTATGCCTGCGTGGCGATGATTATCGGGCACGGTATGGTGGCTTTCCGCGATCCGAACGGCATCCGCCCGCTGGTGCTGGGCAAGCGCGACATTGGCGATGGCCGCACTGAATATATGGTTGCGTCCGAAAGCGTGGCGCTTGATACGCTGGGCTTCGAATTCCTGCGCGATGTGGCGCCGGGCGAAGCGGTGTACATCACCGAAAAAGGCCAGTTGTTTACCCGCCAGTGCGCGGATAACCCGGTCAGCAATCCGTGCCTGTTCGAATACGTCTACTTTGCGCGCCCGGACTCGTTCATCGACAAAATTTCCGTCTACAGCGCCCGCGTGAATATGGGGACGAAGTTGGGCGAAAAAATTGCCCGTGAATGGGAAGATCTGGATATCGACGTGGTGATCCCGATTCCAGAAACCTCCTGCGATATCGCGCTGGAAATCGCCCGCATTCTGGGTAAACCGTACCGCCAGGGCTTTGTGAAAAACCGTTACGTTGGCCGGACGTTTATCATGCCGGGCCAGCAGTTGCGCCGTAAGTCCGTGCGTCGCAAGCTGAACGCCAACCGCGCTGAATTCCGCGATAAGAACGTCCTGCTAGTGGATGACTCCATCGTGCGCGGCACCACCTCTGAACAGATTATTGAGATGGCCCGTGAAGCCGGCGCGAAGAAGGTCTATCTGGCTTCTGCGGCGCCGGAAATTCGCTTCCCGAACGTTTACGGTATCGATATGCCGACGGCAAATGAGCTGATTGCTCATGGTCGTGAAGTGGATGAAATTCGCCAGATCATCGGTGCCGATGGGCTTATCTTCCAGGATCTGAACGATCTGATTGAAGCTGTTCGCGCTGAGAACCCGGATATTCAGCAGTTTGAATGTTCGGTCTTTAACGGCGTGTATGTCACGAAAGACGTTGACCAGCAGTATCTCGATTATCTGGATTCCCTGCGTAACGACGATGTCAAAGCGATGCAGCGTCAGAACGAAGTGGAAAACCTGGAAATGCATAACGAAGGTTAATCTCTCCTCCCGGCAAGGGCGCGCAATCCGCGCCCTTGCTTGCAACGCCCCGTAAAATCCTGCAAAGTCAGCCCAGACGCAAGAAAGGGCAAAAATCATGAAACGACTCATTGTAGGGATTAGCGGCGCCAGCGGCGCGATTTATGGCGTGCGCTTGTTGCAGGTTTTGCGTGACGTGGCGGATGTGGAGACCCACCTGGTGATGAGTCCGGCAGCGCGTCAGACGCTTGCGCTGGAAACCGAATTTTCCTTGCGGGAGGTACAGGCTCTGGCCGATGTCACCCATGATGCGCGCGATATTGCCGCCAGTATCTCTTCTGGCTCCTTTCAGACGGCGGGGATGGTGATTTTACCGTGCTCGATCAAAACGCTCTCCGGTATTGTACACAGCTATACTGACGGACTTCTCACCCGTGCGGCGGATGTTGTCCTGAAAGAACGCCGCCCGCTGGTGTTGTGCGTGCGGGAAACGCCGCTGCATTTAGGACACCTGCGCCTCATGACTCAGGCGGCTGAAATTGGCGCCGTTATTATGCCACCGGTTCCCGCGTTTTATCATTGCCCGCAAACGCTGGATGATGTGATTAATCAGACGGTTAATCGTGTTCTGGATCAGTTTGATATCACGTTGCCGCACGATCTTTTCACCCGTTGGCAGGGCGCATAACGCTGCCCGTTCACAGTGCGTTTTTGCACAAATTGCCCTGTTTCAGGGCAATTTTGTAACCGCGATCATATCCTCAACATTTAATTCGCTAAAAGCGACCGAAACGCTGCGGTTCAACCGTCATACCTGCTATCTTCAACATCAGGACAATATTGCAACGTTTTATTAACATATTTAACGTCAAATAGGGACGCCGACGTGAAAATGGCATAAGACCTGCATGAAAAAGTCTGCAAACACACAACACAATGCAAAACATAATAAAATTACGCCACTTGAGGGTTATGTATGAAGAAGACAGTTCTCGCTTTGTCTTTGCTGGTAGGACTTTCCGCAACGGCGGCCAGCTACGCAGCGCTACCGCAGACGGTTCGTATTGGTACAGACGCGACATATGCGCCTTTCTCATCGAAAGATGCCAAAGGGGATTTTGTCGGTTTTGATATCGATCTGGGCAATGAGATGTGCAAACGTATGCAGATCAAATGCACCTGGGTCGGCAGCGATTTTGACGCGCTGATTCCTTCCCTGAAAGCGAAGAAAATCGATGCCATCATTTCATCGCTCTCCATTACCGAGAAACGCCAGCAGGAGATTGCCTTCTCCGACAAACTGTATGCCGCCGACTCGCGCCTGATTGCCGCGAAAGGCTCATCTGTCCAGCCGACGATTGACTCGCTGAAGGGCAAGCACGTTGGCGTACTGCAAGGCTCCACTCAGGAAGCCTATGCGAATGATAACTGGCGCAGCAAAGGCGTGGATGTTGTGGCCTACGCGAACCAGGATCTCATCTATTCCGACCTGACGGCGGGCCGTCTTGATGCTGCATTGCAGGATGAAGTTGCGGCCAGCGAAGGGTTCCTCAAACAGCCTGCGGGCAAGGACTATGCGTTTGCCGGTCCTTCCGTGAAAGATAAAAAGTACTTTGGCGACGGCACCGGGGTTGGCTTGCGTAAAGACGATACCGAGCTGAAAGCGGCGTTTGATAAAGCGCTGAGCGATCTGCGTGCTGACGGCACCTACGACAAGATGGCGAAAAAGTACTTTGACTTTAACGTCTACGGCGACTGACAGGTTGCTGCGGGGAGTGTTGCGCACCGTTTTGGTTAACCATCACGGTGCGTGATGAGAGATTTGCACCATCATGGTGCGTTTGTCGCTGTCAAAATGAGCATGAATGCATACTTAAGCGCTTTTCATGCAAAATAAACCGGCTGACAGGGTAGAATGCTTTGCCTTGTCGGCCCGATTAATGGCACGATAACTGCACCTGGTCCTGTAAAGATCCCCTATAAAAGACAGTCTGTTGAGGATAGTTATGAAAAAACTGGTGTTGTCTCTTTCTCTGGTCCTGGCTTTCTCCAGTGCTACCGCAGCATTTGCAGCCATTCCGCAAAAAGTTCGTATCGGTACCGATCCGACTTATGCCCCTTTTGAATCGAAAAATGCACAGGGTGAATTGGTCGGTTTTGATATCGATCTGGCCAAAGAGCTGTGCAAACGTATTAATACACAATGTACCTTCGTGGAAAACCCGCTGGATGCGCTGATCCCGTCGTTAAAAGCGAAGAAAATCGATGCCATCATGTCCTCGCTTTCCATCACCGAAAAGCGTCAGCAGGAAATCGCGTTTACCGACAAATTCTATGCAGCAGACTCTCGCCTGGTCGTCGCCAAAGATTCTGATATCCAGCCGACCGTTGAGTCCCTGAAAGGCAAGCGTGTTGGCGTATTGCAGGGCACCACGCAGGAAACGTTTGGTAATGAGCACTGGGCGCCGAAAGGCATTGAAATCGTCTCTTACCAGGGTCAGGACAATATCTATTCCGACCTGACGGCAGGGCGTATCGATGCCGCTTTCCAGGATGAAGTCGCAGCCAGCGAAGGCTTCCTGAAGCAGCCTGTAGGCAAAGATTACAAATTCGGCGGCCCGTCGGTGAAAGACGAGAAACTGTTCGGTGTGGGTACGGGTATGGGGCTGCGCAAAGAGGATAACGAACTGCGCGAAGCCCTGAACAAAGCATTTGCGGAAATGCGTGCTGACGGTACTTACGAGAAGCTGGCGAAAAAGTACTTTGATTTTGATGTTTACGGCGGTTAATCGCCGCTGGTGCAGATAACGCCCGCAGATTTTTGACGCGCTGATTTTATGCCTGATGGCGCTGCGCTTATCAGGCCTACAGAGATTTTGTAGGTCGGATAAGGCAAAGCCTCCATCCGGCATTTAACGGTTCGACTGAGATCAAAAGAGGCGTCTTACTCACCACACACGACAGGACAGGCAGCATGTTGTACGGGTTTTCAGGTGTTATTTTTCAGGGCGCGCTTGTCACGCTTGAGCTGGCCCTCAGCTCAGTTGTGCTGGCCGTGCTGATCGGTCTTGTCGGCGCGGGCGCGAAACTTTCGCAAAACCGGGTGACGGGACTTATTTTCGAAGGCTATACCACCCTGATTCGCGGGGTGCCGGATCTGGTTTTAATGCTGCTGATTTTCTACGGGTTGCAAATCGCGCTCAATGCGGTGACCGACGCGATGGGAATAGGGCAGATTGATATTGATCCGATGGTCGCCGGTATTATCACCCTGGGTTTTATCTATGGCGCGTACTTTACGGAAACTTTCCGTGGCGCGTTTATGGCGGTGCCCAAAGGGCATATTGAAGCGGCGACGGCATTCGGTTTCACCGGTTCGCAAATATTCCGGCGGATTATGTTCCCGGCGATGATGCGCTACGCCTTACCGGGGATTGGTAATAACTGGCAGGTTATCCTCAAAGCGACGGCGCTGGTTTCGCTGCTCGGGCTGGAAGATGTGGTCAAAGCCACGCAGCTGGCCGGCAAGAGCACCTGGGAGCCATTCTATTTCGCCGTAGTGTGCGGGCTGATTTATCTGGTATTTACAACGGTTTCCAATGGTGTGCTGCTGTTCCTCGAGCGCCGCTACTCCGTGGGTGTGAAGAGGGCTGACCTGTGATCGAGATTATTCAGGAGTACTGGAAATCCCTGCTCTGGAGCGATGGCTATCGCTTTACCGGCGTGGCTATTACGCTGTGGCTGCTGATCTCCTCGGTGGTGATGGGCGGCATTCTGGCGCTGTTTTTGGCGATTGGCCGCGTTTCCAGCAACAAATTTATCCAGTTCCCCATCTGGTTGTTTACCTATGTTTTTCGCGGTACGCCGCTGTATGTGCAACTGCTGGTGTTCTATTCCGGGATGTACACGCTGGAGATCGTGAAAGGAACCGATCTCCTCAACGCGTTTTTCCGTAGCGGTCTTAACTGTACCGTTCTGGCGTTGACGCTGAATACCTGCGCCTATACCACGGAGATTTTCGCTGGCGCCATCCGTTCAGTACCGCACGGGGAAATTGAAGCGGCGCGGGCGTATGGCTTCTCATCGTTCAAAATGTATCGCTGTATTATTTTACCTTCCGCGCTGCGTATCGCGCTGCCAGCATACAGTAACGAAGTGATCCTGATGCTGCACTCAACCGCGCTGGCGTTTACCGCGACGGTGCCGGATTTGCTGAAAATCGCCCGTGATATTAACTCGGCAACCTATCAACCGTTTACCGCATTCGGCATTGCCGCTGTGCTGTATTTGATTATTTCGTATGTCCTGATTAGCCTGTTCCGTAAAGCGGAAAAGCGCTGGCTCCAGCACGTGAAACCTTCTTCAACGCACTGAGAATACGATGTCTGAGAATAAATTAAACGTTATCGATTTGCACAAGCGCTACGGCGAACATGAGGTGCTGAAAGGGGTATCGCTACAGGCTAACGCCGGAGATGTGATCAGTATTATCGGATCGTCTGGCTCCGGTAAGAGTACCTTTCTGCGCTGTATTAACTTCCTCGAAAAACCGAGCGAAGGGTCGATTGTGGTGAGCGGCCAGAATATTTCCCTGGTGCGTGATAAAGACGGCCAGCTAAAGGTCGCCGATAAAAACCAGCTGCGGCTGCTGCGTACGCGCCTGACGATGGTATTTCAGCACTTCAATCTCTGGAGCCACATGACGGTGCTGGAGAACGTTATGGAAGCGCCGATTCAGGTGCTGGGATTAAGCAAACATGAAGCGCGCGAGCGTGCGGTGAAATACCTGGCGAAAGTCGGTATTGATGAACGTGCGCAGGGAAAATACCCGGTACACCTCTCCGGTGGTCAGCAGCAGCGCGTCTCAATTGCCCGCGCGTTGGCGATGGAACCTGAGGTGCTGCTGTTTGATGAGCCGACATCGGCGCTTGACCCCGAACTGGTAGGCGAAGTCTTGCGTATCATGCAGCAGTTAGCGGAAGAGGGGAAAACGATGGTGGTGGTGACGCATGAAATGGGGTTTGCCCGCCATGTTTCCACTCATGTGATTTTCCTGCATCAGGGGAAAATCGAAGAAGAAGGCGATCCAGAGCAGGTATTCGGCAACCCGCAAAGCCCGCGTTTGCAACAGTTCCTGAAAGGTTCGCTGAAGTAGCGGTTTATCCGTCGCTCAGAGAAACAATTTTGCCCGGTGGCGCTGTGCTTACCGGGCCGACACGTAGGCCGGATAAGGCATCGCCGCCATCCGGCGATTATCGCCCCATTTTGCTTTCCAGACGGTATACCCATTCGTCATACCGGATGCCGTTCACCTCATAGGCGTTTTCCAGCACCTGAGTCCGCGTAAAACCACGCTTTTCCAGCACGCGCACAGACGCGTGATTCTCTGCCAGCACATAGGCGTTTATCGCTTTCACGCTGGTATGCGTAAAGGCGTAATCGCAGACGGCATATAAGGCTTCTGTGGCGATCCCTCTCCCTTGCGCTTCCGGGAGCACCGTATAGCCGATATCGGCTTCCTGCGGATAATGGTGGCTAATTTGTAAGCCAATGTCGCCCAAAGGCTTATCGCTGTTATGCAGGCGGATGACGAAGGTATGCTTTGAGACGAGGCGACGGGCGAACAGCAGGCGAGTGTCTTTTTCCGGCGTGATATCAGCCATATAACGCATGATGTCAGGGTTTTCACGCAGTGCGAGAAAAAAGGACCAGTCAGTAGGTTGAAAAAGGGAGAGGGTCAATCGGGAGGTGGTTATTATCGCCATAAAATCGCCATTCCAGAAGTCAGGCATACTACCTTACCACCGGAATGGCTACAGTGACCAGGTGAATGGTTTAACGGATCACATCGGCCAGCGCTTCTTCTAAATCGTACCAGCGAAATGAAAACCCCGCCGCCTCCAGTCTTTTTGGCAATGCGCGCTGTCCGCCCAGCACCAGTACCGATGATTCCCCCATTAACAGGCGGATGACGGTCGCGGGAACGCGCAGGATTGCGGGGCGGTTCAGCGCATGGCCCAGCGCATGGGCGAACTGTTCATTACGAACCGGATAAGGCGAGACCATATTGAACGGACCGCGCAGGTCGTTATCCAGCAGCCAGAGAATACCGTTTACCATATCATCGATATGGATCCAGGCCAGATACTGACGCCCATTGCCAATTGGCCCTCCCAGCCCCAGGCGAAACGGCGGGATCATTTTGGCCAGAATGCCGCCTTCCGGCGCCAGGACGACGCCGGTGCGTAGCAGACAAACGCGCGTTTTATCACTTTGCGCGCTACAGGCAATCTGCTCCCAACGCGCGCATAACTTATGGGTAAATTCGTTATGCGGCGGCTCTTCTTCCGTTACGACAACTTCGCCCAGATCGCCGTAATAGCCTGCGGCAGACCCGGAAATTAACGCGGCCGGGGGCGTCTCGCTGGCGTTGATCAAATCCGCCAGCTTTTGCGTGATGGACCAGCGGCTTTGACACAAACGCTCTTTTTGCTGCGCGGTCCAGCGTTTGTCGGCGATAGGCTCGCCAGCAAGGTTGACCACGGCGTCTATGTCGTTGAGGTTCTGCCTGTCCTCCAGCCCTTTCCACAGCGCAACCCGGGAGTCGAGAAGCTGACGCGCCTTATCGGGACTCCGTGTGACGACCGTCACCTGATGCCCCAGCTCCAGCAGACGGGGAATCAGGTGGCGTCCTATCAGGCCAGTACCGCCGGTAATCAGAATCTGCATGTTTCCTCCCGGATAGCGCTTAACGTCGCCAGCTGAGCGTCATGGAGACGGAATCGGCATAACGCAGCGCATGAAGTTTGTCGATCTCTACTTCAGCATAAGTGACCCAGTGATGTTCGCGTGCGATGTCGAGCACATCCTGAGTTAATTTTTCTAACAGCGAGAATCGGTTGCTCTCCACATGCTGAATAATGTTTTTTGTGATGGTGCGGTAATTCAGCGCGTCGTTGATGTCCTCGCTTACGCGGGCTTTTTCCGCCGGATAGTGAATGGCAACGTTAATAACAATATCCTGGCGGTTGAGGATCTCTTCCTCTTTGATACCGATAAACGTGCGCAGACGAAGGTTTTTTATACGAATAATAGCGTCAGGTTGTGACATTGCAGGCGTCCTCCATGGTTGAACCTTTGCATGATACACGAGAACCCGGCCGCGTTATCCGCTCTGACTCTCAGGCTTCTGCTAAGGCCGCAGTCTTGCGCGTTCTGTTGCCGGGCTCAGTATGAGTTTTCATCAGGTGACAGTATGCGAAAGACTCTATATTTTGAGAGAAAGCCCAAAGAACGAAGAGGACATTATGAGCAAACCCGAGATTACGCTTTGGTCAGACGCTAACTTTTTCTCTCCTTACGTCTTATCCGTTTATGTTGCCTTGCAGGAGAAAGGACTGCCTTTTAGCCTCAAAACCGTTGACCTGAGCAGCGGCGAGCATTTGCAGCCCTCATGGCAGGGCTACGCGTTAACGCGCCGCGTCCCGGTGCTGGAAATCGATGGCTTTGAGCTTAGCGAGTCGTCGGCGATTACCGAGTATCTGGAAGATCGCTTTGCGCCGCCGCAGTGGGAGCGCATCTACCCGCACGATCTGCAAAAACGCGCCCGCGCGCGCCAGATTCAGGCGTGGTTACGCAGTGATTTAATGCCCATTCGCGAGGAACGTTCGACGGATGTGGTCTTTGCGGCGGCCAGGAAAGGCCCGTTGAGCGAAGCGGGGAAAGAGAGCGCGGCAAAACTGGTGGCGACGGCCAGTGGTTTGCTCGCTCACGGTAAGCCGAATTTATTTGGCGAATGGTGTATTGCGGATACCGATTTGGCGCTCATGCTTAACCGCCTCGTACTGAACGGCGACGAGATTCCTGAGGCACTGGCGGAATATGCAGCATTCCAGTGGCAGCGCGCCTCCGTTCAACGTTTTATTGCGCTTTCCGCAAAGCGTTCAGGCTGATAATCCGCGTATAATCCAGTATCATAGAGCGGTTTTTTATGACGAGGAGTGAGTGATGAAACTGATGTTTGCATCGGACATTCATGGTTCGTTACCTGCGACAGAGCGCGTACTTGAACGGTTTGCGCAAAGTGGCGCGCAATGGCTGGTGATACTGGGTGATGTGCTTTATCACGGGCCGCGTAACGCGCTGCCGGAAGGCTACGCACCGGCGCAGGTGGCAGAACGCCTGAACGAGCAGGCGGCGCGTATTATTGCGGTACGGGGAAACTGTGACAGCGAAGTGGATCAGATGCTGCTCCATTTCCCGATAACCGCGCCGTGGCAGCAAGTGCTGCTGGAAAACCGGCGCATCTTCCTGACCCACGGACACCTGTTCGGGGCGGATAATGTACCCGCGTTAAATGCGGGCGACGTTCTTGCTTATGGGCATACTCATCTGCCGGTCGCTGAAAAACGCGGCGAACTGTATCACTTTAATCCAGGCTCAGTCAGCATCCCGAAAGGTGGGTTTGCAGCAAGCTACGGCATTCTGGATGATAATGTTTTGAGCGTAATCGCACTCAATGATCAAAGTATCATTGCGCAGGTCGCGATTAATCCGTAATTTACCCCACAATTGTAAATGCGCCGTAAGAGCGCCAGAAAAAGAAGGTTTCCTGATGGTGGAACAGCGTCGTTTGGCAAGTACTGAATGGGTGGATATTGTGAATGAAGAGAACGAAGTCATTGCGCAATCCAGCCGGGAGCAAATGCGAGCGCAGCGCTTACGTCATCGTGCAACGTATATCGTCGTGCATGATGGTATGGGCAAAATTCTGGTTCAACGCCGTACTGAGACAAAAGACTTTTTGCCCGGCATGTTAGATGCCACCGCAGGTGGGGTGGTGCAGGCCGATGAGCAACTGCTGGAGTCTGCACGACGTGAAGCGGAAGAAGAACTGGGTATCGCAGGCGTGCCGTTTGCTGAGCACGGTCAGTTCTATTTTGAAGATGATAATTGCCGTGTCTGGGGCGGATTATTTAGCTGCGTTTCTCATGGACCATTCGCGCTTCAGGAAGAAGAGATCAGCGAAGTCTGCTGGCTGACGCCGGAAGAAATTACGGCGCGTTGCGATGAGTTCACCCCGGACTCATTGAAAGCGCTGGCGTTGTGGATGACCCGCAATGCCAACAATGAATCGGCAAAGCAAGAGAAGCAAGAAGAGACGGAATAAGGTCTCTAACAGCTATCCCGCAAGCATAAACTGGAGGCGATCTGTTTCCGATCGCTCCAGTTGCCATCCTTCAGACGTTCCAGCAGCGCGCGTCCGGCTTCAAGGCCTATCTTACGATGCGGTACGGCCATTGTCGTTAACGGCGGCTGACAAACCCGGCTCACATCGCTGTCGCCGAATCCTACCACCGCCAGATCGTCAGGGACCTTGATCCGTCTGCGCTGGCACTCATATAACGCACCGCAAGCCAGCTCATCGGATACGCACACCAGCGCGTCCAGCTCGGGCCACGCCAGAATAAATTCGGGAAGCTGCGAGGCGCCGGTGGAAAAGTTTGGCGGCAGGGCGGCGTTAATCACGCGATTGGGCGACATATGGTGGCGCAACATCGCCTTGTACCAGCCCTGCAAATGCTGTTGAAAGATCCACTGCTCCTGATTGGCGCAAAGCAGGCCAATATTCTGATAACCGCGCTGAATGAGCATTTCGGTCAGTTCGTACATTGCCGCGACGTTATCGATACCGATATTCATATCAATCGGATCGGTACGAATGGCGCCAATTTCCATCACCGGAATCGACGCGTTTTTTAACCAGTGACGCACCGTGTCGCTGTGCTCGACGCTGAGTAAGATGGCGGCGGCGATGTTGGAGGCCAGCAGCGTCTCCAGCAGTTTCTCTTCCTGTTCGAGATGGTGAAGGGACTCCGCCAGCATAATCTGGTATCCCGCAGGCTGTAAAACTTGCTGAAGTCCGGCAAACATTTCTGAACAACCGGCTTCCGTGAGGTTCGGGACGACCATCGCGATGGTCCGTGACGAGGCGGAAGCCAGCGCGCTTGCGGCAAGATTGGGCATGTAACCGAGTTCATTCACTGCGGCTTCGATTTTTTCCCGGAGTTTATCGGAAACTTGCTCAGGCGTGCGTAACGCACGGGACACGGTCATGGTGCCGACACCGGCAAGCTGAGCAACATCGGCGATGGTCACCTTACCAGTACTACGCCGTTTTCGAGTTATAGACATACAGATTCCTGCGCAATTACAACGTATTGAGATGTTTTTTTATTGTCATTCATCGCTTCACGGGAATAGCAGTATACGCCTTAAATCCGGTTTAAGGCTGTGATTTCACGCGTTGATTGTATTTTGATAGCGCTATCACATATCTGACTGATAACTTTTGATAGCGCTATCTTTGTGAATATGATCACAGATAAGGTTTCAGCGCTTGAATAAAGTTTGCTCATATCTGGCAATCACGCGAGGAGGATATGTGCTCAATCACTGGCTAACTGATGCAACCATCATGCGGCAGGCGAGAGTGGAAAACTGGCCGCAGGCGCTGGAAATATGCGCCAGACCGCTGCTGGATGCTGGTGTTATCACACCTGAATATGTGACGGCGATTGTTGAGCAGCATCATAAGCTGGGCGCGTATTACGTTCTGGCGCCGGGTCTGGCGATGCCGCATGCGCGACCGGAAGAGGGAGCAAAGGGATTAGGCTTGTCGTTGTTAAAGCTGGAGCAGGGTGTCTCATTTGGGGCGGGCGAGTTCGATCCGGTGGATATCATCGTGATGCTCGCGGCACCCGACAAACACAGCCATATTGAAATGATTTCGGCGCTGGCAGAGTTATTTTCCAGCGATGACGATATGGATAAATTACATCAGGCGAAGTCGCTGGAGGAAATAAAAACAATAATCGCACGTTTCTAATTTAATTACGCATTCCGAATTACCTGACACATTACGCGCCTGCGTGATGCGGGCGTACTCTACTTAAAAGAAGGTGATGATAATGAAAATTATGGCTATTTGCGGTTCTGGCCTGGGCAGTAGTTTTATGGTCGAAATGAATATTAAAAAAGTGCTCAGGAAGCTTGAAATTGATGCCGATGTTGAGCATTCCGATCTCTCCTCGGCGACGCCTGGCGCTGCGGATCTGTTTGTCATGGCGAAAGATATTGCCGCCAGCGCCAGCGTGCCGGAAAGTCAACTGGTGGTGATTAATAACATTATCGATATTAATGAACTTGAAGCGCAGCTGCGCGCCTGGTTCGCCAAACAATAACCTTATTGCAAGCGAGGCGGATATGTTTATCCTTGAAACGCTGAATTTTGTTGTTGATATCTTAAAAGTGCCCTCGGTGCTGGTGGGGTTAATTGCCTTAATTGGCCTTGTCGCGCAGAAAAAAGCGTTTTCCGATGTGGTGAAAGGCACGATTAAAACTATTTTAGGTTTTATTGTACTGGGCGGCGGCGCAACGGTACTGGTCGGGTCTTTAAATCCACTCGGCGGAATGTTTGAACATGCGTTTAATATCCAGGGGATTATTCCAAATAACGAAGCGATTGTTTCCATCGCTCTGGAAAAATACGGGGCGTCTACGGCGCTGATCATGGCCTTTGGCATGGTGGCAAATATTGTGGTCGCCCGTTTTACCCGTCTGAAATACATCTTTCTGACAGGACACCATACGTTTTATATGGCCTGTATGATCGGTGTAATCCTGACGGTTGCCGGTTTTGACGGCGTTGGTCTCGTCTTTACCGGATCGCTGATTCTGGGGCTGGTGATGGCCTTTTTCCCGGCGCTGGCGCAGCGCTATATGAAGCGTATCACCGGCACTGATGATATCGCGTTTGGTCACTTCGGCACGCTGGGTTATGTGCTGTCCGGCTGGATCGGCAGCCTTTGCGGTAAAGGTTCCCGCTCTACCGAAGAGATGAACCTGCCTAAAAACTTAAGCTTCCTGCGCGACAGTTCGATCTCTATCTCTCTGACCATGATGATTATCTATCTGATCATGGCGGTGAGCGCGGGGCGTGAATATGTCGAGAGCACCTTCAGCGGCGGTCAGAACTACCTGGTCTACGCCATCATTATGGCGATCACCTTTGCGGCGGGTGTGTTCATCATCCTACAGGGCGTACGTCTGATTCTGGCGGAAATCGTACCGGCCTTTACCGGATTCTCAGAAAAACTGGTGCCGAACGCCCGTCCGGCGCTGGACTGCCCGGTCGTCTATCCGTATGCGCCTAACGCGGTGCTGATTGGCTTCCTGTTTAGCTTCCTCGGCGGCTTGGTCGGTCTGTTCCTGCTCGGACAGATGAAGCTGGTGCTGATCCTGCCGGGCGTGGTGCCGCACTTCTTTACCGGTGCGACGGCTGGCGTATTTGGTAATGCCACTGGCGGGCGTCGCGGTGCGATGATCGGCGCATTTGCCAACGGTCTGTTGATCACTTTCCTGCCCGTTCTGCTGCTGCCCGTGCTGGGGGCGATCGGCTTTGCGAATACGACCTTCTCAGACGCTGATTTCGGCGCAGTGGGGATTGTGCTGGGCAATCTGGCGCGCTACTTGTCGCCGCTTGCCATCACAGGGCTTGTTGTGGCGTTGTTCGTGCTGCTGGTGGCGTACAACGTGTTTGCGAAAAACAAATCTGCGGGGGGTAACACGCAGGAGAATACCGGAGCCAAATTATGAATGTGAATGAAGTTACTCAACTGGCGCGCGATATTCGCGTTGCCACTCTTAAGTCATTGACGCAGCTTGGCTTTGGCCACTACGGCGGCAGCATGTCGGTGGTGGAGACGCTGGCGGTGCTGTACGGCGCGGTGATGAAGATTGACCCGGCCGACCCTGACTGGCCGGAGCGCGATTACTTTGTGCTGTCTAAAGGTCATGCTGGCCCGGCGCTCTACAGCACGCTGGCGATTAAAGGTTACTTTCCGACAGAAGAACTGAACACGCTTAACCAGAACGGCACCCGTCTGCCGAGTCATCCAGACAGGTTAAAAACGCGCGGCGTGGATGCGACGACCGGTTCATTGGGGCAGGGGATCTCGATTGCCGGGGGGATGGCGCTGTCGCACAAACTTGCCGGGCGCCCGAATCGGGTATTTTGTATCGTCGGCGACGGCGAGCTGAATGAAGGGCAGTGCTGGGAAGCGTTTCAGTTTATCGCCCATCATCGCCTGAACAACCTGACGGTGTTTATCGACTGGAACAAGCAACAGCTGGACGGCGAACTGGATGAGATTATTTGCCCGTTCGATCTGGAAGGGAAATTCTGCGCTTTCGGTTTTGATGTTGTCACCGTGAAAGGCGATGACATTGCCCGGCTGCTGGAGGTCGTTCAGCCGGTTCCGGCGGCGGGTGCCCGTCCACGCGTGGTGATCCTCGACAGTATTAAAGGACAGGGCGTGCCCTACCTGGAGCAATTAAGCAACTCCCATCACCTGCGTCTGACCGATGAGATGAAAAAGGCGCTTAACGAGACGATTCGCCAACTGGAGGCCGCGCATGATTAAGGTTGCACCCGCGGGACAAAAAGAGAGCATGGAAATGCGTAAAGTGTACGCCGGATTTGTGGCGGAGCAGATAGAGGCCGGAAGCCAGATTATCGCACTTGAGGCGGATCTCATGAGTTCTATGGCGATGGACGGCGTTGCGAGGGATTATCCTCAGCATGTGATCAACTGCGGCATTATGGAAGCCAATGTGATCGGCACTGCGGCAGGGCTATCGCTCACCGGACGCAAACCGTTTGTCCATACCTTCACCGCCTTTGCCAGCCGTCGCTGTTTTGATCAGCTGTTTATGTCGCTCGATTACCAGCGCAACAACGTCAAGGTGATCGCGTCGGATGCCGGCGTGACTGCCTGCCATAACGGCGGCACCCATATGTCTTTTGAAGATATGGGTATTGTGCGTGGGCTGGCGCACTCGGTCGTGCTGGAAGTGACCGATGCCGTCATGTTTAAGGATATTTTGCGCCAGCTTATCGATCTTGAGGGTTTTTACTGGGTTCGAACTATCCGCAAACAGGCCCCGAGCATTTATGCGCCGGGATCGACGTTCACCATCGGTAAAGGGAATGTTCTGCGTGAAGGCAGTGATATCACGCTGATTGCCAACGGCATTATGGTTGCCGAGGCGCTGGAGGCGGCGCGCCAGCTGGAGCAGGATGGCGTGAACGCGGCGGTTATCGATATGTTTACCCTCAAGCCCATCGACCGCATGCTGGTAAAAAATTACGCGGAGAAAACCGGGCGAATCGTCACCTGTGAGAACCACAGCATTCATAATGGACTTGGGTCGGCCGTGGCTGAAGTGCTGGTTGAAACGTGCCCGGTGCCCATGCGCCGCGTCGGCGTTAAAGAGCGTTATGGTCAGGTCGGAACGCAGGATTTCTTGCAGAAGGAGTATGGTTTGACCGCAGAGGCCATTGTGGAAGCGGCGAAAACGCTGCTGTAATAATGATGTGTTGTTGCCGGATGGCGCTACCGCTTATCCGGCCTACAATAACCTGACTCGTAGGCCGGATAAGACGCGCCAGCGTCGCCATCCGGCATTTTTGATCAATGGTATCCCATCAACTGCGCGCCGATAACCACCACGCTGGACATGATAAACAGCAACCCCAGCAGCGTCGCGCCAACCTTCAGCCAGTTGCGAAAATCGACCCGGCACACGCCTAATGTCGCCATTAACGATGCGGACGTTGGATAGATGATGTGACTGAAGCCATCGCCAAACTGGAAGGCCAGTACCGTAACCTGACGGTTTACGCCTACCAGATCGCCTAACGGAGCCAGAAGCGGCATCGTTAACGCCGCCTGACCGGAACCGGAGGTGACAAAGAAATTGAATACGGCCTGAAACAGCAGCATAAACCATGCAGCGACAGCGTTGTTCAGACCGCTAATACCGTGAGCAATACTGTTCAACAGGGTATTTAACACGCTGGCGTCGCCCGCCTCGCCATTGCCCACGAGCAATAAAATACCTTTGGCGAAGCCGACCAGCAGGGCCGGGGCAATCATCATTCTGGCGCCTTCGGTGAACGAGGAGGCCATGATGTTCACCGTCATACCGTTGAGGCGGAAAATAACCCCAATGATGCCGATGACCACGCCCATCGTGAAGAACTGGCTGGCAATCTCAGGAATAAACCACGCGTGAACAATCACTCCCCAGATAACCCAAATCATCACTCCGGTCAGCACAATCAGCACCAGCCAGTCGCCTGCTGTGAAAGGACGTTGGGCGATTTCGTCCTGCTTCTCACGGAAATAGCGATCGGATTCATGGACGCGCGACAGATGGGGATTCTTTTTCACCCGCGCGGCATAGGTCAGGGTAAAAAGAAGACCAATCAGCGTGGAAACGAACCACACAACAATGCGCAAGCCTGAGCCGGAAAGGACCGGTACGCCCGCAATCCCCTGCGCGACCACGACGCAAAAGGGGTTCATCCATGAACTGGCAAAACCAATCTGGGTGGCGATATAGGTGACCAGTACGGTGGTAATGCTGTCATAGCCCAGGCGCACCATCAGCGGTGCGATAATAATCGCAAAGGCGACGGCCTCTTCCCCCATGCCAAAAACCGCGCCGCCCAGTGAGAAGAGGATGAACAGCACCGGGATAAACAGCACCTCATTGCCGCGCGTATGGCGTATCAGCGCCAGAATACCGTTATCAATGGTGCCTGTGCGCATGACGATGCCGAACGCGCCGCCGATCACCAGCATAAACATGATGATGCCGACGGCCGTGCCGAATTTAGAACCGGAGGTTAATCCTTCGAACGGGAAATTCATTAAGCCGGGTCTTTCATCGCCGGTTGTAAAGAGCTGGACGCGATGATACTGCGCTTCACCGGCTTCGTTGGTGAGAATACGAAAAGAGTGGGGATCGACCACTTTGCGGGTTTTCGTCTGCCCGTCAACCTGATACTGCACTTCCTGGCTGTCGAACATTCCGACGGGAACAAACCAGGTGGCAAGACTGGTCAGAATGGCGACGAAAAAAATAATCACCAGCGTATCGGGCATCGCCCATTTTTTGGCAGGCCGCGATTGCGATTCTGTTACTGCGGACATAACACACTATCCCTGTTGCAAGGCAAAGAGATAATTATGCGAACAGAGGAATAGTTATTCATTGATACAGCGCAGCTAAGCGGGAAAATCGGATTTCGTTCATGCCGGTTCGGCGGGCATAAAAAATCTGGAAATAATCGCTATTTCCAGACCTTAGATATGAGGTGCTGGCCGGATAAGGACGCCTTAGCGTCGCTATCCGGCACACAAAGCAGATTACTGCTGTTGCTGTGAAGACTGAATCGCGGTCAGGGCGATGGTGTAGACGATATCATCTACCAGCGCGCCACGGGACAGGTCGTTCACCGGCTTGCGCATACCCTGTAGCATCGGCCCGATGGAGATCAGGTCGGCAGAACGCTGTACCGCTTTATAGGTGGTGTTACCGGTGTTCAGATCCGGGAAGATGAACACGGTCGCGCGACCTGCAACCGGAGAGTTCGGCGCTTTGGATTTCGCAACATCAGCCATGACTGCGGCGTCGTATTGCAGCGGGCCGTCGATCATCAGATCAGGGCGTTTTTCCTGCGCCAGACGGGTCGCTTCACGCACTTTCTCTACGTCGCTGCCTGCGCCAGAGGTGCCGGTGGAGTAGGAGAGCATTGCAACGCGCGGTTCGATGCCGAAGGCAATTGCGGATTCCGCAGACTGGATGGCGATTTCAGCCAGCTGTTCTGCCGTCGGGTCCGGGTTGATCGCGCAGTCGCCGTAAACGTAAACCTGTTCTGGCAGCAGCATGAAGAACACGGAAGAGACCAGAGAGCTGCCTGGCGCTGTTTTGATCAGCTGTAGCGGCGGACGAATGGTGTTTGCCGTGGTGTGAACCGCACCGGAAACCAGACCGTCAACTTCATCCTGTTCCAGCATCAGCGTACCGAGAACCACGTTGTCTTCCAGCTGCTCGCGGGCGACGGTTTCGGTCATGCCTTTGCTCTTACGCAGCTCAACCAGACGAGCGACATAGCTTTCGCGAACCACTTCCGGGTCGACGATTTCAATGCCTGCGCCCAGTTCTACGCCCTGAGAGGCGGCAACGCGGTTGATCTCTTCCGGGTTACCCAGCAGGACGCAAGTCGCGATGCCACGTTCAGCACAGATGGCTGCCGCTTTAACGGTACGCGGTTCGTCGCCTTCCGGCAGAACGACGCGTTTACCGGCTTTACGCGCCAGCTCGGTCAGCTGGTAGCGGAATGCAGGCGGAGACAGACGACGGCTGCGCTCAGAGGTCGCGGTCAGGGATTCAATCCAGTCAGCGTTGATGTAGTTAGCAACGTATTCCTGAACTTTTTCGATACGCTCATGGTCATCAACCGGAACTTCCAGGTTGAAGCTCTGTAGGCTCAGAGAGGTCTGCCAGGTGTTGGTGTTCACCATGAATACCGGCAGGCCGGTTGCGAAAGCACGTTCGCACAGTTTAGAGATGCGCGCGTCCATTTCGTAGCCGCCGGTCAGCAGCAGAGCGCCGATTTCCACGCCGTTCATTGCCGCCAGACAAGCCGCAACCAGTACGTCAGGACGGTCAGCAGAAGTCACCAGCAGAGAACCCGCACGGAAGTGCTCCAGCATGTGCGGAATGCTGCGCGCGCAGAACGTGACAGACTTCACGCGACGGGTGTTGATATCGCCTTCGTTCACAACGGTAGCGTTCAGGTGACGCGCCATGTCGATTGCACGGGTTGCAATCAGATCGAAGCTCCACGGCACCGCGCCCAGAACCGGCAGCGGGCTGGATTCCTGGAGTTTAGCCGGATCGACTTTCACCACTTTCGCTTTGGAAGAGTCGTCGAAAATCTCAGACAGATCCGGGCGGGTACGGCCCTGCTCATCAACCGGTGCGTTCAGTTTGTTAACAATAACGCCGGTGATGTTGGTGTTTTTCGCGCCGCCGAAGCTGCTGCGAGTCAGTTCGATACGCTCATTCAGCTGTTCCGGGGTGTCGGTGCCCTGAGACATCACGAAGACGATTTCCGCATTCAGCGTTTTCGCGATTTCGTAGTTCAGAGACTGAGCGAACTGGTGTTTACGCGTCGGAACCAGGCCTTCAACCAGCACCACTTCCGCATCTTTGGTGTTCGCGTGATAGTTCGCGATGATCTCTTCCATCAGCACATCTTTCTGATTGCTGGACAGCAGAGATTCAACGTGGCTCATCTTCAGCGGTTCAGCCGCCGGGACAGACGAGTTTGCACGAACGATAGCGGTAGTCTGGTCTGGCGCATTGCCACCCGCGCGCGGTTGGGCGATTGGCTTAAAGACGCTCAGACGAACGCCTTTGCGTTCCATAGCACGGATGACGCCAAGGCTGACGCTGGTCAGGCCGACGCTGGTTCCGGTAGGGATCAGCATAATAATACGGGACACGGTTTATCCTCTTTCGTTACCGCCGGTTTCAGGCGGGTTACAAAACAGCACCGCCAGCTAGGCTGGCGGTGTAAAATCAGGCAGTCAGACGGCTCGCGTCTTGCGCGATAACCAGTTCTTCGTTGGTTGGGATAACCACCGCAGGACGGGTACCTTCTTTGTTGATGAAACCAGATTTGCCGAAACGGGCAGCCAGGTTACGTTCGTGATCGACTTCAAAGCCCAGCACGCCCAGTTTGCCCAGAGACAGCTCACGCACCATCGCCGCGTTTTCACCGATACCGCCAGTGAAGACCACTGCGTCCAGACGACCTTCCATCAGCGCGGTGTAAGAGCCGATGTATTTCGCCAGACGGTGGCAGTATACGTCCATCGCACGTTTCGCATCTTCTTTAGCGGTGTAGTTGTCTTCAACATAACGGCAGTCGCTGGTGACTTCGGTCAGACCCAACAGACCTGATTCTTTGGTCAGCATTTTGTTGATCTGATCGATGTTCATGCCCAGGTTGTCATGCAGGAAGAAGATGATTGCCGGGTCGATGTCACCGGTACGGGTGCCCATCACCAGACCTTCCAGCGGGGTCAGACCCATAGAGGTGTCAACGCACTGGCCGTTGCGGATTGCAGAAACGGAACCACCGTTGCCCAGATGGCAGGTGATGATGTTCAGTTCTTCAACCGGCTTGTTCAGCATTTTTGCGGCTTCCTGAGTCACATAGTAGTGGCTGGTGCCGTGGAAACCGTAACGACGTACGCCGTGTTCTTTGTACAGGCTGTACGGCAGGGCATACAGGTAAGACTCTTCCGGCATGGTCTGATGGAACGCGGTGTCGAAAACTGCAACGTTCTTTTCTTTCAGTTCCGGGAAGGATTTCAGCGCTTCAGTAATCCCGATCAGGTGAGCCGGGTTGTGCAGCGGAGCGAACGGCGCAGCGTCTTTGATGCCCTGGATAACGGAGTCATCAATGACCACGGAGCTGGTATACTTCTCGCCGCCGTGTACGATACGGTGACCAATTGCGGTCAACTGCGCAGACAGTTCTGGTTTTTGTGCCAGAATAGTATTAACAATAAAGTTCAGCGCTTCACTGTGAGCGGCGCCTGCACCTAAAGCCGCTTCTTGTTTATTGCCGTCCATTTTCCATTTGATACGTGCTTCAGGAAGATGGAAACATTCGGCTAAACCAGAAAGGTATTCTTCACCGTTCGCTGCATCGATGATTGCAAATTTCAGTGAGGAGCTACCGCAGTTCAGAACCAGTACTAACTTACTCGACATGGAAGTACCTATTTATGATACGTGGCTAAAAAAACGTCAGTGAGCCATAGAGCGTAACGCATGATGACGCTGACGTTTATGATTAACATCATGCGCAATAATCTTTTTCGGCATGATGGAAGAAATACCTTTGAGTCTATGCCATTTTGCGTATTTTTCAGCCAATGGCATACTATATGTAAATTTGACGACTCAATGATTTTGGACTACTGGCCTTAGAGGCCGACACAGGATACCTGATAGTGGGTATCAATGACAAAATGTTTTGAACGATGTCCCTTGTAGTTGTTGTTTTGCACAAATTTTTGAATTTTTATATGTGAAGTTGAGGTAAAGCCATGTCGACACCGGATAATCGCTCCGTGAATTTTTTTAGTTTGTTTCGCCGGGGGCAGCACTACGCAAAGACGTGGCCGATGGAAAAGCGCCTTGCGTCGGTCTTTGTTGAGAACCGCGTGATTCGTATGACGCGTTACGCCATTCGCTTTATGCCGCCGATCGCGGTGTTTACGCTGTGCTGGCAAATCGCGCTGGGCGGTCAGTTAGGCCCGGCGGTTGCCACAGCCCTGTTTGCGCTCAGTTTACCGATGCAAGGCATGTGGTGGCTGGGAAAACGCTCCGTTACGCCACTCCCGCCTTCCATCCTGAACTGGTTCTATGAGGTTCGGGGAAAATTGCAGGAAGCCGGGCAGGCGTTGTCGCCAGTAGAAGGCAAGCCGGATTACCAGGCATTAGCTGACACGCTTAAGCGCGCCTTCAAACAACTGGATAAAACTTTCCTTGATGATTTGTAATTGACCCCTGATTACGCATATAAAAGAAGGCATACCAATGCCTTCTTTTTTTGACCGCAGTAGAGTGATACAGGAGTCCCAAAATGGAAATGACCAACGCTCAACGTCTGATTTTGTCTAACCAGTACAAAATGATGACCATGCTCGACCCGACCAACGCCGAGCGTTATCGCCGTCTGCAAACGATCATTGAACGCGGCTACGGCTTGCAGATGCGTGAGCTGGATCGTGAGTTTGGCGAACTGAAGGAAGAAACCTGCCGCACGATTATCGATATCATGGAGATGTATCACGCCTTACATGTGTCCTGGACTAACCTGAAAGACGCGCAGACCATTGACGAGCGTCGCGTGACGTTCCTCGGGTTTGATGCCGCAACCGAAGCGCGTTATCTGGGCTACGTTCGCTTTATGGTGAACGTGGAAGGGCGCTATACCCACTTTGATGCCGGTACGCATGGCTTTAATGCCCAGACGCCGATGTGGGAAAAATACCAGCGTATGCTGAATGTCTGGCACTCCTGCCCGCGCCAGTATCACCTGAGCTCGAACGAAATTAATCAGATTATCAATGCCTGAGGGGGTGAGCGTGCAGTGCAAAGGCTTTCTGTTTGATCTGGATGGAACGTTGGTTGACTCCTTACCCGTTGTAGAGCGGACATGGTGCAACTGGGCCGATCGTTTTGGCCTCACGCATGATGAAGTGCTGAGCTTTATTCATGGCAAGCAGGCTATCACCTCTCTGCGACACTTCATGGCGGGAAAGCCGGAAGAGGAGATCGCCGCAGAGTTTACCCGTCTGGAACAGATAGAAGCGACGGATACGGCAGGGATTGTGGCGTTGCCGGGCGCGGTCGAATTGCTGAACCATCTCAATAAAGCCGGTATCCCCTGGGCTATCGTTACTTCAGGCTCAATGCCGGTTGCGCGGGCGCGCCATCAGGCGGCCGGCCTTCCTGCGCCAGAGGTGTTTGTTACCGCTGAGCGCGTGAAACGCGGCAAACCGGAACCGGATGCCTATCTGCTGGGCGCCCAACTGCTCGGCCTCTCGCCGCAGGAATGCGCGGTGGTGGAAGACGCGCCTGCCGGGATTCTCTCCGGGCTGGCCGCCGGGTGTCATGTCATTGCGGTCAATGCGCCTGAGGACACGCCCCGCATTGCGGACGTCGATTTTGCCCTGAGCAGCCTTGAGCACATTTCCGTGACCAAACAGCCCAACGGAAACGTGGTCGTTCTTAGAAATACCTGAACATGATTTAGCCCCGCATTGTTGGGGCTTTTTTATGGCAGAATCAGTCCATCCCTCTCATTTAACAAGGATATGTTGTGAACGGTGAATTGATATGGGTTCTCTCCTTACTGGCGATTGCCGTTATCTTGTTTGCGACGGGCAAAGTGCGCATGGACGCGATTGCTTTGCTGGTCATTGTCGCCTTTGTTCTGAGTGGAACATTGAGCATCTCAGAGGCCTTTTCCGGCTTCAGCGATCCTAACGTTGTTCTGATTGCCGCCTTGTTCATTATCGGCGACGGACTAGTGCGTACCGGCGTCGCGACGGTCATGGGCGCCTGGCTGGTGAAAATGGCCGGTAGCAGCGAAGTCAAAATGCTGGTGCTGCTGATGATCACCGTTGCCGGGCTTGGCGCGTTTATGAGCTCAACCGGCGTGGTCGCGATTTTCATCCCGGTGGTGTTAAGTGTTTCTATGCGTATGCAGACCTCGCCTTCACGCCTGATGATGCCGCTCAGTTTTGCCGGTCTTATCAGCGGCATGATGACGCTGGTGGCGACGCCGCCCAACCTGGTGGTGAACAGTGAACTGCTGCGCGAAGGGCTGCACGGTTTTAGCTTCTTTAGCGTCACGCCGATTGGGCTGGTGGTGCTGTTCCTTGGCATTATCTACATGCTGGTGATGCGCTTTATGTTGAAAGGGGATGATGCGTCGCAGCAGCGTGATGGCTGGAAGCGTCGCGCCTTTCGCGATTTAATCAAAGAGTACCGTCTGACCGGTCGCGCTCGTCGGCTTGCCATTCGTCCAGGTTCGCCGATGGTCGGCCAGCGTCTGGATGACCTCAAGCTGCGTGAGCGCTATGGCGCGAACGTTATCGGCGTTGAACGCTGGCGGCGCTTTCGGCGCGTTATTGTTAACGTCAATGGGGTGTCGGAATTTCGCGCCCGCGATGTGTTACTGATCGATATGTCTGCCGCAGAGGTGGATCTCCGGGAATTTTGCAGTGAGCAACTGCTGGAGCCGATGGTTTTACGCGGCGAGTATTTTTCCGATCAGGCGCTGGACGTGGGGATGGCGGAAATCTCCCTGATTCCCGAATCGGAACTGATTGGCAAATCGGTGCGCGAGATCGGTTTTCGTACGCGCTATGGCCTGAATGTCGTCGGTCTGAAGCGTGACGGCGTAGCAATCGAAGGGTCGCTTGCGGATGAAGCGCTGTTAATGGGCGACATTATTCTGGTGGTGGGAAACTGGAAGCTGATTGGTCAACTGGCGAAGCAGGGCCGTGACTTCGTGGTGCTGAATATGCCTGTGGAAGTGAGCGACGCCTCCCCGGCGCACAGCCAGGCGCCGCATGCGATCTTCTGTCTGGTGCTGATGGTTGCGCTGATGTTGACCGATGAGATCCCTAACCCGATCGCAGCAATCATTGCTTGCCTGCTGATGGGGAAATTCCGCTGTATTGATGCAGAAAGCTCCTACAAAGCGATTCACTGGCCGAGCATTATCCTGATTGTCGGGATGATGCCTTTTGCGCTGGCGTTGCAAAAGACCGGCGGCGTTGATCTGGTCGTTAAAGGATTGATGGATGTCGGCGGCGGCTATGGCCCCTATATGATGCTGGCATGTCTGTTTGTGCTGTGCGCCACCATCGGGCTGTTTATTTCCAATACCGCGACCGCCGTGCTGATGGCGCCGATAGCCCTTGCGGCAGCGAAGTCGATGGGGGTGTCACCGTATCCTTTCGCGATGGTGGTGGCAATGGCGGCGTCGGCGGCGTTCATGACGCCGGTCTCCTCGCCGGTAAACACGCTGGTTCTGGGGCCGGGGAATTACAGTTTTAGCGACTTTGTTAAGATCGGGGTGCCGTTTACGATAATCGTTATGGCGGTATGCGTGGTGATGATCCCGGTGCTGTTTCCGTTTTGATTTTTTGCCGGATGGCGACGTAAACGTCTTATCCGACCTACTGCTACATTTGTAGGCCGGATAAGCGAATAGCGCCATCCGGCAAAACGATTTATAGCGGCGAATCCTGGCTGATTTCATCCAGCGAGAGGTGAAAACTGGGTACAAACACCGCCATAAAATAGTCCATCTCTTCGCTGCGGCGCGACGCCAGGGTTTTTTCCAGTCGCGTTTTTGCCAGCAGGAATTCATTATTGCCCGCCGATAACTCTTCCAGACACTTCAGATAGGCGCAAAGCGCGTCGGCTTGCTTCACAACTGATTTCTCTTCTTCGCTGTAAGCATGTTCGTCGATCAGCGGTGCAAAAATATCGCGCAGTTCGTCAGGAACCATATCCACCAGTTTTTGTTGGGCAATTTTCTCAATCGCTTTGTATTCCTGCGCGATTTGCGAATTGAAGTATTTCACCGGGGTCGGGAGATCGCCGGTCAACACTTCAGAGGCATCGTGGTACATCGCCAGTAGCGCAATACGCTCGGCATTGACCTGACCGCCGAATTTGCGATTTTTGATAGCGGCAAGCGCATGGGCGACCATTGCCACCTGCAAACTGTGTTCGGAGACGTTTTCGGTGCGCACGTTGCGCATCAATGGCCAGCGGTTAATCAGTTTCAGGCGGGAGAGGTGGGCAAAAAAATGGCTCTGCTTCATAGTGACCTTTTCATGATGACAACCTGAGGGTCATTGTGCGCAGAGAAGGCCATCGGATGCAAATACTCGTCTTGCTCACGTTGCATCCGACGGCCAGTTTACGGTTACAGCTGATGATATCCTGACAGGAAGCGCCCGAATTTACTCAGCGACATTTCAATGTCGTCAATACGAGGCAGCGTTACAATGCGGAAGTGATCCGGCCAGGGCCAGTTGAACGCGGTTCCCTGCACCAGCAGCACTTTTTCCTGCAACAGGAAGTCGAGCACCATCTTCTGGTCATCGTGGATGTTAAAGCGCTTCGCATCTATTTTCGGGAACATATACAGTGCGCCGCGCGGTTTCACGCAGGAAACGCCCGGAATATCGTTAATCAGCTCCCACGCGCGGTTACGTTGTTCATACAAACGCCCGCCCGGCATGATGAATTCGCTAATACTCTGGTAGCCGCCCAGCGCCGTCTGGATCGCGTGCTGTGCCGGAACGTTGGCGCACAGACGCATTGACGCCAGCATCTCCAGCCCTTCAATGTAGCCTTTGGCGTGTTTTTTCGGCCCATTCAGCACCATCCAGCCCTGGCGGAATCCGGCGACGCGATAGGTTTTGGATAGCCCGTTGAACGTAATGGTCAGCAAATCCGGCGCCAGTGCGGCGATAGAATGATGCTCAGCGTCGTCGTAGAGGATCTTGTCGTAAATCTCATCGGCGAAAATGATCAGATTATGTTGACGGGCAATCTCAACGATCTCCATCAGCAACTCTTTGGAGTAAACCGCGCCGGTTGGGTTATTCGGGTTGATTATCACAATGCCACGGGTACGCGGCGTGATTTTGGCGCGGATGTCGTCGAGATCCGGGAACCAGTCAGAAGATTCATCGCAAAGATAGTGTACCGCTTTGCCGCTGGAGAGCGAGACTGCCGCTGTCCACAGCGGGTAATCCGGCGCGGGAACCAGCATTTCGTCCCCGCTGTTCAGCAACGCCTGCATTGCCTGCACGATCAATTCGGATACGCCGTTACCAATATAGATATCTTCTACGGTGACGTCGCGCATGCCGCGCGCCTGGTAATGCTGCATGATCGCTTTGCGTGCGGAATACAGACCCTTTGAATCGCAATACCCCTGCGCCGTTGGTAAATTGCGGATGACATCGACCAGGATCTCATCAGGCGCTTCAAACCCAAAAGGGGCGGGGTTGCCGATGTTCAGTTTCAGAACTTTATTGCCTTCTTCTTCCAGGCGTTTCGCTTCTTTCAGAACAGGGCCGCGGATGTCATAACAGACATTTTCTAGTTTGCTGGATTTTTCAATGGGGGACATGAATCTTGACCTTTTTAGCTGTTATAGCCACTCCCTGCCGTGGAAGTCAGCACGGAACAATGTACTCCCACAGCGGTGAGTTTTGAAGGGTCAGCAGTAGAAGATTTTGCTCAGGCTTAGTGTGGGATTGTGCTGTTAAGTCCTGCTTTAATGCCATTCTTGCAGTTTTTATTACTGCTTTTATTTATTTTATTGGTTTTTTATTTTTAGTATCGGGCTTTTGTGTGGTTGTATGTTTTGTTAAAAAATAGTCTAAACTCAGGGAGGAAAGTGTTAGCGGCGTCAGCATAACTCAATTATCAGGAAAATACTGAATGCTTTTACGAAACTACTGTTATCGCCATGATCTGTAAACGTTAGGGTGTAAATCTATTGTTAAGTAGAATTAATGAGTAGTGGCGATCTTAATTAATTATTATTTAATATTTAAAAAGCACCTGCTGGTGAGATTAATAATACATAATTTTCTTAGTTAAGATAACATAATCACGCTTCAGATTATTCGTATTAAGGCTTATAAATATAGTGGTTTTGGGTTAAGATAAGCCCCAGGAAATGGTGCGCAGTCTGCGTTGTCTGCTAATTTTTATGACGAGCATCTATAACTAACTTGTTGCTCAGTAGGCTTTTTTTGTGTCGGTAAATGTCCGTTAACTTCTTTTACATTTACAAAATTACACGTTTATCCTTAGCAGAATTCCGTTGTTACCTAAAAAGGTATGCGTCTTCTCCTCGATATATCCCTGGTAATGACCTCTGGGATTATTCGAAAAGAAAGGAGAAGAGGTTGTTAGCAGCACCAAATACATTTTTACTTTCACTTGGTTACGCAAGTGAAACGGCGAGGGAAGCACATTACAAATGGAATTGTTTGTTTATGAACACACAGCATTAACCAGGTCAGCATGGTATGACCCGCCAGTAAGTGAAAAATTATGATAAATGCAAATCGTCCGATAATTAACCTCGACCTCGATCTGCTGAGAACGTTTGTTGCTGTTGCCGATCTGAACACGTTCGCCGCTGCGGCGGCGGCGGTATGTCGTACTCAGTCTGCGGTGAGCCAGCAAATGCAGCGTCTTGAGCAGCTTGTGGGCAAGGAGTTGTTCGCCCGTCATGGTCGTAACAAGCTGTTGACTGAACACGGTATTCAGCTTCTGGGTTACGCCAGAAAAATCCTGCGCTTTAATGATGAGGCGTGCTCATCATTGATGTTTAGCAATCTTCAGGGCGTATTAACAATTGGCGCTTCTGATGAATCCGCCGATACGATATTGCCTTTCCTGCTCAATCGGATCAGTTCGGTTTACCCGAAGCTTGCTCTGGATGTGAGGGTGAAACGTAACGCCTTTATGGTGGATATGCTGAAATCGCAGGAAGTGGATTTGATTGTTACTACGCACCGTCCGGGATCTTTCGAGTTCCTGAACCTGCGTACATCGCCGACACACTGGTACTGCGCGGCGGAATATGTGCTACAGAAGGGAGAACCGATCCCGCTGGTGTTGTTAGACGATCCCAGCCCGTTCCGCGATATCGTATTAGCGACGTTGAATGCGGCGAATATTCCCTGGCGCCTTGCCTATGTGGCCTCAACGTTAGCGGCGGTACGCGCGGCCGTAAAAGCCGGGCTGGGGATCACCGCGCGACCGGTCGAGATGATGAGCCCGGATTTACGCGTGCTCGGCGCTGCGGATGGATTACCGCCGTTGCCAGACACGGAATACTTACTGTGTCGCGATCCATCAGGCCAGAACGAACTGGCGCAGGTTATCTATCAGGCGATGGACAGTTACCAAAACCCCTGGCAATACAGTCAGTTTACTCCCGAAGGAGGAGACGATTCGCTGATGGTTGAAGGTGACTTTGAGTAGTCAGTCACAAAAAAAACGTTATAAAATGTAAGTGTAAAAAAGGGCCGCTGATGCTGAAAAAACATCCAGCGGTTCTTTTTTTATACAATTTACCGGCGTTTCGGACGTAAATGCGGGAAAAAGCCTAAAAAATCAGTAAGTAGTCATTAACCTGTTAATTTGGATGAAAAATGGGCACTGACGGTCTGGTTTTGTTTCCATGTTAAAAAACTAGAGAAATTGTTGCTGTTTTTTATGGCGGATTAACAAAAGCGTGTCACAGATCAAGAAAATACTCCCATTTAGGGGGAGGCATCTGCGTAAAATCCTGTCAAAATAGGAGTGTATTATCTCATTTACTTCACAACGGACACGATTCAACAACATTAAATTCGGGCTGGTGATGCGATCGAAATCAGTCAAAATGGCATTAAATGTTAATGGTGTTGGGTCGATGTAAATTAATGTGAGGGAACTTTTGTTAAAGTTGACAAAAGGTTATAGAAAGGAGTAAAAAACCACATCAATTAGCTGTTTAATCATTTTCTACAGTGATTGTAAGGTTTTTTTTATTCCTCCCCATGAATCGATGTGGCGTTCATCTGCCGAAAAGAGCAGAGAATTTGGCGCTACTTTTGATGAGTAAGCAATGAGTATGTCAACATCCACTGAAATCATCGCTCATCACTGGGCATTCGCTATCTTTCTTATTATTGCCATTGGCCTGTGCTGCCTGATGCTCGTCGGCGGTTGGTTTTTAGGCGGTCGCGCGCGCGCGAGGTCGAAAAACACCCCGTTTGAATCAGGTATCGACTCGGTCGGCTCCGCCCGCTTACGCCTGTCTGCCAAGTTTTACCTGGTAGCCATGTTCTTCGTTATCTTCGACGTTGAAGCGCTGTATCTGTTCGCATGGTCGACCTCTATCCGTGAAAGCGGTTGGGTAGGCTTTGTGGAAGCTGCAATTTTTATTTTTGTGTTACTGGCTGGTCTGGTTTATCTGGTGCGTATTGGCGCGCTGGACTGGACGCCCGCGCGTTCACGCCGCGAGCGTATGAACCCGGAAACGAACAGTATCGCTAATCGTCAACGCTAACCGCGAGGCATTAAGATGGATTATACGCTCACCCGCATAGATCCCAACGGTGAGAATGACCGTTACCCCCTGCAAAAACAGGAGATCGTAACCGACCCCCTGGAGCAAGAAATCAACAAAAGCGTGTACATGGGCAAGCTCGAACACGCGCTGCATGACATGGTTAACTGGGGTCGTAAGAATTCAATTTGGCCGTATAACTTCGGCCTTTCCTGCTGCTATGTCGAGATGGTGACCTCTTTTACCGCCGTGCATGACGTGGCGCGCTTCGGCGCGGAAGTACTGCGTGCTTCGCCGCGCCAGGCCGACCTGATGGTGGTAGCGGGAACATGCTTTACCAAGATGGCGCCTGTTATTCAGCGTTTGTATGACCAGATGCTGGAACCGAAATGGGTGATTTCCATGGGGGCATGCGCTAACTCTGGCGGTATGTACGATATTTATTCGGTTGTGCAGGGCGTTGATAAATTTATCCCGGTAGATGTGTATATCCCGGGCTGCCCGCCGCGCCCCGAAGCGTACATGCAGGCGCTGATGTTGTTGCAGGAATCAATTGGCAAAGAACGTCGTCCGCTCTCCTGGGTGGTTGGCGATCAGGGCGTTTATCGCGCCAATATGCAGTCAGAGCGCGAACGTAAACGCGGCGAACGCATTGCAGTAACGAATCTACGTACACCAGACGAGATTTAATTTGCGCCTGTCGGCAGCAGACTTCACTTCGCTTATCACTACATAAATAACGCGAAGCACTGCCGACTACCACGGACCATTTGCAATGGTGAACAATATGACCGACTTAACCGCGCAAGACGCTGTATGGCAAACCCGGGATCATCTGGATGACCCGGTCATTGGCGAACTGCGCAACCGTTTTGGGCCGGATGCCTTTACCGTTCAGGCGACCCGCACCGGGGTACCCGTTGTTTGGGTCAAGCGTGAACAATTACTGGAAGTTGGCGATTTCTTAAAGAAACTGCCGAAACCTTACGTCATGCTGTTTGACTTACACGGCATGGACGAGCGTCTGCGCACGCACCGCGACGGATTACCCGCTGCGGATTTTTCCGTTTTCTACCACCTGATCTCAATAGACCGCAATCGCGACATCATGCTCAAGGTGGCATTGTCTGAAAACGACCTGCATGTGCCGACGTTTACCAAACTCTTCCCGAACGCCAACTGGTACGAGCGTGAAACCTGGGAGATGTTTGGCATCACGTTTGACGGCCACCCGCACCTGACGCGTCTGCTGATGCCGCCGACCTGGGAAGGGCATCCGCTGCGTAAAGACTACCCGGCGCGCGCTACCGAATTCGATCCGTTTGAGCTGACCAAAGCCAAGCAGGATCTGGAGATGGAAGCGCTGACCTTCAAACCGGAAGACTGGGGGATGCAACGCGGCACCGAAAACGAGGACTTTATGTTCCTCAACCTCGGTCCAAACCACCCGTCCTCACACGGCGCATTCCGTATCGTTCTTCAGCTTGACGGCGAAGAAATTGTCGACTGCGTGCCTGACATCGGCTACCACCACCGTGGCGCTGAGAAAATGGGCGAACGCCAGTCCTGGCACAGCTACATTCCGTATACCGACCGTATCGAATACCTCGGCGGCTGCGTCAACGAAATGCCGTACGTACTGGCGGTAGAAAAACTGGCGGGTATTACCGTACCGGATCGCGTAAACGTGATTCGCGTTATGCTCTCCGAACTGTTCCGCATTAACAGCCACCTGCTGTACATCTCGACGTTTATTCAGGACGTCGGCGCGATGACCCCGGTCTTCTTCGCCTTTACCGACCGTCAGAAAATTTACGATGTGGTGGAAGCAATCACCGGTTTCCGTATGCACCCGGCCTGGTTCCGTATCGGCGGCGTCGCGCACGACCTGCCGCGCGGCTGGGATCGCCTGCTGCGCGATTTCCTGGACTGGATGCCGAAGCGTCTGGACTCCTACGAGAAAGCGGCGCTGCGCAACACCATCCTGAAAGGGCGTTCCCAGGGCGTTGCCGCTTACGGCAAGAAAGAAGCGCTGGACTGGGGCTGTACAGGTGCCGCGCTGCGTGCGACCGGTATTGATTTCGACGTGCGTAAATCACGTCCGTACTCTGGCTACGAGAACTTTGACTTTGAAATCCCGGTTGGCGGCGGCGTGTCCGACTGCTATACCCGCGTGATGCTGAAAGTCGAAGAGCTGCGTCAGAGTTTGCGCATCCTTGAGCAGTGCCTCAATAACATGCCGGAAGGCCCGTTCAAAGCGGATCACCCGCTGACGACGCCGCCGCCGAAAGAGCGCACGCTGCAACATATCGAAACCCTGATCACCCACTTCCTGCAAGTATCGTGGGGCCCGGTCATGCCTGCGAATGAATCCTTCCAGATGGTAGAGGCGACCAAGGGTATTAACAGTTACTACCTGACCAGCGATGGCAGCACCATGAGTTACCGTACTCGTATCCGTACCCCGAGCTATGCGCATTTGCAGCAGATTCCGGTGGCGGTGCGCGGCAGCCTGGTGTCTGACCTGATCGTTCATTTAGGTAGTATCGATTTTGTTATGTCAGATGTGGACCGCTAATTATGCACGAGAATCAACAACCACAAACCGAGGCTTTTGAGCTGAGTGCGGCAGAGCGTGAAGCCATTGAGCACGAGAAGCACCACTACGAAGACCCGCGTGCGGCGTCCATTGAAGCGCTGAAAATCGTACAGAAGCAGCGTGGCTGGGTGCCGGATGGCGCGATCTACGCGATCGCCGACGTGCTGGGTATTCCGGCGAGCGATGTCGAAGGCGTCGCCACATTCTACAGCCAGATCTTCCGCCAGCCGGTCGGTCGCCATGTGATCCGTTACTGTGACAGCGTGGTGTGCCATATCACCGGTTATCAGGGCATCCAGGCCGCGCTGGAGAAAAAACTCAATATCAAGCCGGGGCAGACGACCTTTGACGGTCGCTTTACGCTGCTGCCGACCTGTTGCCTGGGGAACTGCGACAAAGGGCCGAACATGATGATTGATGAGGATACTCACAGCCATCTGACCCCGGAAGCCATTCCCGAACTACTGGAGCGGTATAAATGAAAAACGTTATCCGTACTCCCGAAACGCATCCGCTGACCTGGCGTCTGCGCGATGACAAGCAGCCGGTATGGCTGGACGAATACCGTAGTAAAAACGGCTACGAAGGCGCGCGTAAAGCGCTGACCGGGCTGTCTCCTGATGAGATCGTCAATCAGGTGAAAGACGCTGGCCTGAAAGGGCGCGGCGGCGCGGGCTTTTCCACCGGTCTGAAGTGGAGCCTGATGCCGAAAGATGAATCCATGAACATCCGTTACCTGCTGTGTAACGCCGATGAAATGGAGCCGGGCACCTATAAAGACCGTCTGCTGATGGAGCAACTGCCGCACCTGCTGGTGGAAGGTATGTTGATCTCCGCCTTTGCCCTGAAAGCGTACCGTGGCTACATCTTCCTGCGTGGCGAATACATCGAAGCGGCTGTGCATCTGCGCCGCGCAATCGCGGAAGCGACCGAAGCCGGTCTGCTCGGCAAAAACATCATGGGCACCGGTTTCGACTTCGAACTGTTTGTTCACACCGGGGCAGGGCGTTACATCTGCGGTGAAGAAACCGCGCTGATTAACTCCCTCGAAGGTCGTCGCGCCAACCCGCGCTCTAAGCCGCCGTTCCCGGCAAGCTCCGGCGTATGGGGCAAGCCGACCTGCGTCAACAACGTGGAAACGCTGTGTAACGTCCCGGCGATCCTCGCGAACGGCGTGGAGTGGTATCAGAACATTTCGAAGAGCAAAGATGCAGGCACCAAGCTGATGGGCTTCTCCGGTCGCGTGAAAAATCCGGGACTGTGGGAACTGCCGTTCGGCACTACCGCGCGTGAGATCCTCGAAGATTACGCCGGTGGTATGCGCGATGGCCTGAAATTCAAAGCCTGGCAGCCAGGCGGCGCGGGAACCGACTTCCTGACCGAAGCGCACCTCGACCTGCCGATGGAATTTGAAAGCATCGGTAAAGCGGGGAGCCGTCTGGGTACGGCGCTGGCGATGGCCGTTGACCACGAAATTGGCATGGTGTCGCTGGTGCGTAACCTGGAAGAGTTTTTTGCGCGCGAATCGTGCGGCTGGTGTACGCCGTGCCGCGACGGCCTGCCGTGGAGTGTAAAAATTCTGCGTGCGCTGGAACGCGGCGAAGGCCAGCCTGGGGATATCGAGACACTTGAGCAACTGTGTCGTTTCCTCGGGCCGGGTAAAACCTTCTGTGCGCATGCGCCAGGCGCGGTCGAACCGTTGCAGAGCGCCATTAAATATTTCCGCGAAGAATTCGAAGCTGGCATCAAGCAGCCGTTCAGCAATACCCATGTGATTGGTGGTATACAGCCGAACCTGCTGAAAGAGCGCTGGTAATTGCGGGCTTACCCCTGCATCGCGATAAGTCATTCGATTAACGCTTAGTCCCTGACTAAGCCAACTGGAAGCATGCTGACTATGGCTACGATTCATGTAGACGGCAAAGAATATGAGGTCAACGGCGCAGACAACCTGCTACAGGCATGTCTGTCCCTCGGCCTTGATATTCCGTACTTTTGCTGGCACCCGGCGCTGGGTAGCGTCGGTGCTTGCCGCCAGTGTGCGGTGAAGCAATATCAAAACGCGGAAGATACGCGTGGTCGCCTGGTGATGTCTTGTATGACGCCTGCCACCGACGGCACCTTTATTTCTATTGATGACGAAGAAGCGAAACAGTTCCGCGAAAGCGTGGTGGAATGGTTAATGACCAACCACCCGCACGATTGTCCGGTCTGTGAAGAGGGCGGTAACTGCCACCTTCAGGATATGACCGTGATGACGGGCCACAACTTCCGTCGTTACCGTTTCACTAAGCGTACTCACCGCAACCAGGATTTGGGGCCGTTCATCTCTCACGAAATGAACCGCTGCATCGCCTGCTACCGCTGCGTGCGTTACTACAAAGACTACGCAGACGGCGCGGATCTGGGCGTATATGGCGCGCATGACAACGTCTACTTCGGTCGTCCTGAAGACGGTACGCTTGAAAGCGAATTCTCCGGCAACCTGGTAGAAATCTGCCCGACCGGCGTATTCACCGACAAAACGCACTCCGAGCGTTATAACCGTAAGTGGGACATGCAGTTTGCGCCAAGCATCTGCCAGCAGTGCTCCATCGGTTGTAACACCAGCCCGGGCGAGCGCTACGGCGAACTGCGTCGCATCGAGAACCGTTACAACGGGACCGTTAACCACTACTTCCTCTGCGACCGTGGTCGTTTCGGTTATGGTTATGTGAACCTGAAAGACAGGCCTCGTCAGCCGATTCAGCGTCGTGGCGATGACCTGATCACCCTCAACGCCGAGCAGGCGATGCAGGGCGCGGCGGATATTCTGCGTCAGTCGAAGAAGGTGATCGGCATCGGTTCTCCGCGCGCCAGCGTTGAGAGCAACTTCGCGCTGCGTGAACTGGTGGGCGCGGATAACTTCTATACCGGTATCGCTCAGGGCGAGCAGGAACGTCTGCAACTGGCGCTGAAAGTGCTGCGCGAAGGCGGCATTCATACTCCGGCGCTGCGTGACATCGAATCTTACGATGCAGTACTGGTGCTGGGCGAAGATATTACCCAGACCGGCGCGCGCGTTGCGCTGGCGGTTCGCCAGGCGGTGAAAGGCAAAGCGCGTGAAATGGCGGCGGCCCAGAAAGTGGCCGACTGGCAGATTGCGGCCATCCTCAACATCGGCCAGCGCGCTAAGCATCCGCTGTTTGTGACCAACGTTGACAACACCCGTCTGGACGATATCGCGGCATGGACTTACCGTGCGCCGGTGGAAGATCAGGCGCGTTTAGGCTTTGCCATCGCTCATGCGCTGGACGACAGCGCACCGGTGGTCGACGGCATCAGCAGCGATTTGCAGAACAAAATCGACGTCATCGTTCAGGCGCTGGCAGGTGCGAAGAAACCACTGATTATCTCCGGCACCAACGCCGGTAGCGCGGAAGTGATTCAGGCGGCCGCTAACGTGGCGAAAGCGCTGAAAGGCCGTGGTTCGGATGTCGGCATCACCATGATTGCTCGCTCGGTCAACAGCATGGGGCTGGGCATGATGGGCGGCGGTTCGCTGGATGACGCGTTAACCGAACTGGAAACCGGTCGTGCCGACGCTGTCGTGGTGCTGGAAAACGATCTGCACCGTCATGCAAGCGCCGTTCGCGTAAATGCCGCGCTGGCAAAAGCGCCGCTGGTGATGGTGGTTGACCATCAGCGCACGGCGATTATGGAGAATGCGCATCTGGTGCTCTCCGCCGCAAGTTTTGCGGAAAGCGACGGTACGGTCATCAACAACGAAGGCCGCGCGCAGCGTTTCTTCCAGGTTTATGACCCGGCCTATTACGACAGCAACACCGTGATGCTGGAAAGCTGGCGCTGGCTGCACTCGCTGCACAGCACCGTGCAGAACCGCGAGGTGGACTGGACGCAACTGGACCACGTTATTGACGCCGCGATCGCCGCAATGCCGCAACTGGCGGGCATTAAAGATGCCGCGCCGGACGCGACCTTCCGCATTCGCGGGCAGAAACTGGCGCGTGAGCCGCACCGTTACAGCGGTCGTACCGCGATGCGCGCTAACATCAGCGTTCACGAGCCGCGTCAGCCGCAGGATAAAGACACCATGTTCGCCTTCTCAATGGAAGGGAACAACCAGCCGGGCGCGCCGCGTTCGCAGATTCCGTTTGCCTGGGCGCCAGGCTGGAACTCCCCACAGGCGTGGAACAAGTTCCAGGATGAAGTGGGCGGCAAACTGCGTCATGGCGATCCGGGCGTGCGTTTGATTGAAGCATCTGAAAACGGTCTTGATTACTTCACTACCGTTCCGGCCAGCTTCCAGGCACAGGATGGTCAGTGGCGTATCGCGCCGTACTATCACCTGTTTGGCAGTGACGAAATGTCGCAGCGTTCTCCGGTCTTCCAGAGCCGTATGCCGCAACCGTACATCAAACTCAACCCGGCTGATGCCGCGAAGTTGGGCGTGAATGCGGGAACGCGCGTTTCCTTCAGCTACGACGGCAATACGGTAACGCTGCCGGTTGAAATCGCTGAAGGCTTAACGGCAGGGCAGGTCGGATTGCCGATGGGTATGCCTGGCATCGCGCCGGTTCTGGCGGGCGGTCGTCTTGAGAATCTGCAGGAGGCGCAACAATGAGTTGGATTACACCGGATCTGATCGAGATCCTGCTGAGCATTCTCAAAGCGGTGGTGATCCTGCTGGTGGTGGTCACCTGCGGGGCATTCATGAGCTTTGGCGAACGTCGTCTGCTGGGTCTGTTCCAGAACCGTTATGGGCCAAACCGCGTTGGCTGGGGCGGTTCGCTCCAGCTGGTCGCGGACATGATCAAAATGTTCTTTAAAGAGGACTGGATCCCGAAATTCTCGGATCGCGTCATCTTTACCCTGGCGCCGATGATCGCTTTTACCTCGCTGCTGCTGGCGTTCGCTATCGTTCCGGTTAGCCCGACCTGGGTTGTCGCTGACCTGAACATCGGGATTCTGTTCTTCCTGATGATGGCGGGCCTGGCGGTGTATGCGGTGCTGTTCGCCGGTTGGTCGAGCAACAACAAATACTCGCTGCTGGGGGCGATGCGTGCATCAGCACAAACGCTCAGCTACGAAGTGTTCCTCGGGCTTTCCCTGATGGGCGTGGTGGCGCAGGCCGGTTCATTTAATATGACCGACATCGTCAACAACCAGGCTGATATCTGGAACGTTATTCCGCAGTTCTTTGGTTTTGTCACCTTTGCCATCGCGGGCGTGGCGGTGTGTCACCGTCATCCGTTTGACCAGCCGGAAGCCGAACAGGAACTGGCCGATGGTTACCACATTGAATATTCCGGTATGAAATTCGGTCTGTTCTTCGTGGGGGAATACATCGGTATCGTTACTATCTCCGCACTGATGGTGACGCTGTTCTTCGGTGGCTGGCATGGCCCGTTCTTACCGCCATTCATCTGGTTCGCGCTGAAAACCGCGTTCTTTATGATGATGTTCATTTTGATTCGTGCGTCGTTACCGCGTCCTCGTTATGACCAGGTAATGTCCTTCGGCTGGAAAGTCTGCCTGCCGTTGACGCTCATCAACTTGCTGGTAACGGCGGCTGTCATTCTCTGGCAGGCGCAATAAGGGGCACAAAGACCATGACCTTAAAAGAATTGTTAGTAGGCTTCGGCACCCAGGTACGCAGTATCTGGATGATCGGCCTGCATGCGTTCGCGAAACGCGAAACGCAGATGTACCCGGAAGAGCCGGTCTATCTACCGCCTCGTTACCGTGGCCGTATCGTGCTGACGCGCGACCCGGACGGCGAGGAGCGTTGCGTTGCCTGTAACCTGTGTGCGGTAGCCTGTCCGGTAGGCTGTATCTCTCTGCAAAAAGCAGAGATGAAAGATGGTCGCTGGTATCCTGAGTTTTTCCGTATCAACTTCTCACGCTGCATTTTCTGCGGCCTGTGCGAAGAAGCCTGTCCGACGACGGCCATTCAGCTCACCCCCGATTTTGAAATGGGTGAGTACAAGCGCCAGGACCTGGTTTATGAGAAAGAGGATCTGCTGATCTCCGGTCCGGGCAAATACCCGGAATATAACTTCTACCGGATGGCAGGTATGGCAATCGACGGCAAAGATAAGGGCGAAGCAGAGAACGAAGCCAAGCCTATCGACGTCAAGAGCCTGTTACCGTAAGGAGAAGGGCAATGGAGTTCGCTTTTTATATCTGTGGCCTGATCGCCATTCTCGCAACCTTGCGAGTCATCACCCATACCAATCCGGTACACGCGCTGCTGTATCTGATTATTTCGCTGCTGGCGATTTCCGGGGTGTTTTTCTCGCTGGGCGCTTACTTTGCCGGTGCGCTGGAAATTATCGTTTATGCGGGCGCCATCATGGTGCTGTTCGTGTTCGTGGTCATGATGCTCAACCTCGGCGGTTCGGAAATCGAACAGGAACGCCAGTGGCTGAAACCGCAGGTGTGGATTGGCCCGGCGATTTTGTCGGCCATCATGCTGGTGGTGATCGTGTACGCCATTCTGGGCGTCAACGACCAGGGTATCGACGGTACGCCAATTAGCGCCAAAGCGGTCGGTATCTCGCTGTTTGGGCCTTACGTTCTGGCGGTCGAACTGGCCTCTATGCTGCTGCTGGCCGGTCTGGTTGTTGCCTTCCACGTCGGTCGCGAAGAGCGTGTGGGCGAAGTGCTGAGCAACCGTCCTGGTGACAGCGCGAAAAGAAAAACGGAGGAGCACGCATGATCCCCTTACAACATGGACTGATCCTCGCGGCGATTTTATTCGTGCTGGGCTTAACCGGTCTGGTTATCCGCCGCAATCTGCTGTTTATGCTGATTGGACTGGAAATCATGATTAACGCCTCCGCGCTGGCCTTCGTGGTCGCCGGAAGCTACTGGGGCCAGACGGATGGTCAGGTGATGTACATTCTCGCCATCAGCCTTGCGGCTGCGGAGGCGAGTATTGGCCTGGCGCTGTTACTGCAACTTCATCGCCGTCGCCAGAACCTGAACATCGATTCAGTAAGTGAGATGCGTGGATGAACATGCTTGCCTTAACCATTATTCTGCCATTGATTGGCTTTGTATTACTGGCGTTCTCTCGCGGTCGCTGGTCGGAAAACCTTTCCGCGACCGTTGGCGTCGGCTCCATTGGCCTGGCGGCGCTGGTGACGGCGTTTGTCGGCGTTGACTTCTTCGCTAACGGCAAGCAGGCGTTCAGCCAGCCGCTGTGGACGTGGATGTCGGTGGGTGATTTCAACATCGGTTTCAACCTGGTGCTGGACGGCCTGTCACTGACCATGCTCTCGGTAGTGACCGGCGTGGGTTTCCTGATCCACATGTTCGCCTCCTGGTATATGCGCGGTGAAGAGGGATACTCCCGCTTCTTCGCCTACACCAACCTGTTTATCGCCAGCATGGTTATTCTGGTGCTGTCCGATAACCTGCTGTTGATGTACCTCGGCTGGGAAGGCGTGGGTCTGTGCTCCTATCTGCTGATCGGTTTCTACTACACCGATCCGAAGAATGGCGCTGCGGCAATGAAAGCGTTTGTTGTGACCCGCGTGGGCGACGTGTTCCTCGCGTTTGCGCTGTTCATTCTGTACAACGAACTGGGCACCCTGAACTTCCGCGAAATGGTGGAACTGGCGCCAGCGCACTTCGCCGACGGCAACAACATGCTGATGTGGGCGACGCTGATGCTGCTGGGCGGCGCGGTAGGTAAATCTGCGCAGCTGCCGTTGCAGACCTGGCTTGCAGACGCGATGGCGGGCCCGACGCCTGTCTCCGCGCTGATCCACGCCGCGACGATGGTTACCGCCGGTGTTTACCTGATTGCCCGTACCCACGGCCTGTTCCTGATGACGCCGGAAGTGCTGCATCTGGTGGGGATCGTTGGGGCGATTACGCTGGTGCTGGCAGGTTTCGCCGCGCTGGTGCAGACCGACATCAAACGTGTTCTCGCTTACTCCACCATGAGCCAGATTGGCTACATGTTCCTGGCGCTGGGCGTCCAGGCGTGGGATGCGGCGATTTTCCACCTGATGACGCACGCCTTCTTTAAAGCGCTGCTGTTCCTGGCGTCCGGCTCGGTGATTCTGGCCTGCCACCACGAACAGAACATCTTCAAGATGGGCGGCCTGCGTAAGTCTATTCCGCTGGTTTATCTCTGCTTCCTGGTGGGTGGCGCGGCGCTGTCGGCTCTGCCGCTGATTACCGCCGGCTTCTTCAGTAAGGATGAGATTCTGGCTGGCGCGATGGCGAATGGTCATATCAATCTGATGGTTGCAGGTCTGGTCGGTGCGTTCATGACCTCCTTGTACACCTTCCGTATGATTTTCATCGTGTTCCACGGTAAAGAACAAATTCACGCTCATGCAGGGAAGGGGATTACGCATCACCTGCCGCTGATTGTGCTGATGGTACTGTCCACCTTTGTTGGCGCGCTGATTGTGCCGCCGTTGCAGGGGGTGCTGCCGCAGACGACCGAGCTTGAGCATAGTCGTGTGATGACCCTGGAAATTGCCTCCGGCGTGGTTGCGATTGTCGGCATCCTGATTGCCGCATGGCTGTGGCTGGGTAAACGTACTCTGGTGACTTCTGTCGCCAACAGTGCGCCGGGCCGTCTGCTGGGCACCTGGTGGTATAACGCCTGGGGCTTCGACTGGCTGTACGACAAAGTGTTCGTGAAGCCGTTCCTCGGCGTCGCCTGGCTGCTGAAACGCGACCCGCTCAATGCGCTGATGAACGTTCCGGCTATCCTTTCCCGCTTTGCAGGTAAAGGCCTGCTGCTCAGCGAGAACGGATATCTGCGCTGGTATGTGGCATCCATGAGCATCGGTGCGGTCGTTGTGCTGGCGCTGTTGATGGTACTGCGTTGAGTTTGAGGATTGTGGGTTGATGTCGGATGGCGCTGGCGCTTATCCGACCTACGGGAATCTGTAGGCCCGGTAAGCGTTAGCGCCACCGGGCAAAAAAGGCCGCAATCCGAAGTGAATTTTCTGTTGTGAGAATTCGTTGAAAATCAGGTCCTGATGGGACTTTAACAAGGAATAAAGATCGCCATGTTACTACCCTGGCTAATATTAATTCCCTTTATCGGTGGCTTTCTGTGCTGGCAGACCGAACGCTTCGGCGTGAAGGTGCCGCGCTGGATTGCGCTGATCACCATGGGACTGACGCTGGCGCTTGGCCTGCAACTGTGGTTGCAGGGCGGCTATTCACTGACGCAAGCCGCTGGCATTCCGCAGTGGCAGTCTGAGTTCATTCTGCCGTGGATCCCGCGCTTCGGCATCTCTATCCATCTGGCTATCGACGGTTTGTCGCTGCTGATGGTGGTGCTGACCGGTCTGCTGGGCGTTCTGGCGGTACTCTGCTCCTGGAATGAAATCGAAAAATATCAGGGCTTCTTCCACCTGAACCTGATGTGGATTCTGGGCGGCGTTATCGGCGTGTTCCTTGCCATCGACATGTTCCTGTTCTTCTTCTTCTGGGAAATGATGCTGGTGCCGATGTACTTCCTGATCGCGCTGTGGGGGCACAAAGCCTCTGACGGTAAAACGCGTATCACGGCGGCTACCAAGTTCTTCATCTATACCCAGGCGAGCGGTCTGGTGATGCTGATTGCCATCCTGGCGCTGGTGTTTGTACACCACAATGCGACCGGCGTCTGGACCTTCAACTACGAAGACCTGCTGAAAACGCCGATGTCGCACGGGGTGGAATACCTGCTGATGCTGGGCTTCTTCATCGCGTTTGCGGTGAAAATGCCGGTGGTTCCGCTACACGGCTGGCTGCCAGACGCGCACTCCCAGGCGCCGACCGCAGGTTCCGTTGACCTCGCCGGTATTTTGCTGAAAACGGCGGCTTACGGTCTGCTGCGCTTCTCGCTGCCGCTGTTCCCGAACGCCTCCGCCGAGTTTGCGCCGATTGCGATGTGGCTGGGTGTGATTGGCATCTTCTACGGCGCGTGGATGGCCTTCACCCAGTACGACATTAAACGTCTGATTGCGTACACTTCCGTTTCGCACATGGGCTTCGTACTGATTGCTATCTACACCGGCAGCCAGCTGGCGTACCAGGGCGCTGTAATCCAGATGATTGCGCACGGTCTGTCGGCAGCGGGTCTGTTCATCCTGTGTGGTCAGCTGTACGAACGTCTGCATACGCGTGATATGCGTATGATGGGCGGTCTGTGGAGCAAAATTAAATGGTTGCCTGCGCTGTCGATGTTCTTCGCGGTGGCGACGCTCGGTATGCCGGGCACCGGTAACTTCGTTGGCGAATTTATGATTCTGTTCGGTAGCTACCAGGTGGTTCCGGTCATTACCGTGATCTCAACCTTTGGTCTGGTGTTTGCTTCCGTTTACTCGCTGGCGATGCTGCATCGCGCTTACTTCGGTAAAGCGAAGAGCCAGATTGCCAGCCAGGACATGCCAGGGATGTCGCTGCGAGAGCTGTTTATCATCCTGTTGCTGGTCGTGCTTCTGGTACTGCTTGGCTTCTATCCGCAGCCGATTCTGGATACCTCGCATTCTGCGATGAGCAACATCCAGCAGTGGTTTGTTAATTCCGTTACTACTACAAGGCCGTAAATCGCCATGACAATAACTCCACAACACCTGATTGCGCTGCTACCGCTGCTGATCGTCGGCTTGACGGTGGTGGTTGTGATGCTCTCCATTGCGTGGCGACGCAATCACTTCCTCAATGCCACGCTGTCGGTCATTGGGCTTAACGCCGCGCTGGTTTCGCTCTGGTTTGTTGGCCAGGCGGGCGCGATGGACGTCACCCCGCTGATGCGCGTTGACGGTTTCGCCATGCTTTACACCGGGCTGGTTCTGCTGGCGAGTCTTGCCACCTGTACCTTTGCCTATCCGTGGCTTGAAGGCTATAACGATAACCAGGAAGAGTTCTACCTGCTGGTGCTGATTGCCGCATTGGGCGGTATTCTGCTGGCGAACGCCAACCACCTGGCGGCGCTGTTCCTCGGTATTGAGCTGATCTCTCTGCCGCTGTTTGGCCTGATTGGTTACGCCTTCCGTCAGAAACGCTCGCTGGAAGCCAGTATCAAATACACCATTCTGTCTGCCGCAGCGTCTTCCTTCCTGCTGTTCGGTATGGCGCTGGTGTACGCGCAGTCTGGCAACCTGTCGTTTGTCGCGCTCGGTAAGAGCCTCGGCGACGGCATGCTGCACGAACCGCTGCTGCTGGCGGGCTTCGGTCTGATGATTGTTGGTCTCGGCTTTAAACTCTCGCTGGTGCCGTTCCACCTGTGGACGCCAGACGTATACCAGGGCGCGCCTGCGCCGGTTTCCACCTTCCTGGCGACGGCGAGCAAAATCGCTATCTTCGGCGTGGTGATGCGTCTGTTCCTGTACGCGCCGGTAGGTGACAGCGAAGCGGTACGTATCGTGCTGGGCGTGATTGCCTTTGCCTCCATCATCTTCGGTAACCTGATGGCGCTGAGCCAGACCAACATTAAGCGTCTGCTCGGTTACTCCTCTATCTCTCACCTCGGCTATCTGCTGGTGGCGTTGATCGCCCTGCAAAGCGGCGAGATGTCGATGGAAGCCGTTGGCGTCTATCTGGCCGGTTATCTGTTCAGCAGCCTCGGCGCGTTCGGCGTGGTCAGCCTGATGTCCAGCCCGTTCCGTGGCCCGGATGCCGATTCACTGTTCTCCTACCGTGGTCTGTTCTGGCATCGTCCGATCCTCGCGGCGGTGATGACCGTGATGATGCTCTCTCTGGCGGGTATCCCGATGACGCTGGGCTTTATCGGCAAGTTCTATGTCCTGGCGGTCGGTGTGCAGGCCAGTCTGTGGTGGCTGGTTGCCGCGGTGGTGGTCGGTTCCGCGATTGGTCTCTACTACTACCTGCGTGTTGCGGTAAGCCTCTATTTGAGCGCGCCGCAGCAGCTTAACCGTGATGCGCCGTCTAACTGGCAGTACAGCGCGGGCGGTATTGTGGTTCTGATCTCCGCGCTGCTGGTTCTGGTGCTGGGTATCTACCCGCAACCGCTGATTAGCATCGTGCAGTTAGCTACGCCGCTGATGTAAGCGAAAGCAGAAACGAAAAAACCCGCCACGGCGGGTTTTTTTATGCCCTGAACGTCAGGACGTTAACTCAGCAACTGACGGCTGACCAGCGGCCCGCTGACGTTTTGCGCGGCGCGTTCCATTACTTCCTGAATCACCGACGACAGTTCGTTGACTTCAAACTTCGCGACATAACCATCCGCTTTAACTTTACGCACATGATCTTCGTTGGCGCTGCCGGAAAGGGAAGAGTGGATCACTACCGGAATTTTCTTCAGGCGCTCGTCGGTTTTGATCTTACGCGTCAGGGTGAAACCGTCCATCTCCGGCATTTCGAGGTCGGTCAGCACCAGGGCGATTTTCTCGCTAATTGGTTTGCCTTCCGCCTCCGCTTCTTTCGCCAGTTGCTGGATTTTCTCCCAGGCATCCTGACCGGTAACGTGCATCTGATGCGGGATCTCCATCGCATTCAGCCCTTTCTCCAGCATGGCGCGGGCAACTTTAGAATCTTCCGCCACAATCGCCACCGCACCCGGCGTGATGTTGAACTTGCTGGTTTTCAAATTGGTGGCGCGCAAGTCGTGATTTGACGGCACGATATCATAGAGAATTTGCTCTACGTCGAGCACCAGCGCCAGGTTGTTGGTCTCTTTGTCTTCATCCAGACAGGCAATGCTGGTGATATAGCGGCCGTTAACCGCTTTCTCGGCGGTATGCACCTGCTGCCAGTCCAGACGCATAATATTCTCGACGGACTCCACCGCAAATGCCTGTACGCTGCGCGCATATTCGGTGATCAGCAGGATGTTAAGCCCGTTCTCCGGTTTACACCCGGCCACGGCGGGCAGGTCGATGACCGGGATCACCTGATCGCGGATGTTGACCATACCTAAAAGCGGGGCTTTCATTCCGGCAGGGCGCGTAAATGTGGGCATTGGCACAATTTCGCGCAGTTTGAATACGTTGATGCCAAATAGCTCCGACTTCTGCTCATGCAGCGATGTGCCGAGACGGAATAACAGCAATTCAAAGCGGTTAGACAGGGTTAAGTTAGCCCTGTCATCAATATCTTTCTGGAAATTATCCATCGCATCCTCAATATGAAAGCCAGCCTTTTCTCTGTTATCGGCACTGAGGAAGAAAAATGGAGCGTTAAACCGTGAAAACGGCGAAATCGTGAGCCAGCGCAGTTGCGGGGAAGATCGCCTGACATTCTGCCAGCAGGCGTTGGCAGCCTCTGTCGTCGTAACGCGAGCTGACGTGAGTAATGATGAGCTGGCCCACGTCGGCATCGTGCGCCAGCTGCGCGGCCTGCCTGGTGGAGCTGTGCCCACGGCTGTTGGCTTTTTCTTCCATTGAGGTATCCAGCGTTGCTTCGTGTACCATTACGTCCACGCCTTTTGCCAGCGTGATGGCCGACGCGCATGGCGCGGTGTCGCCAAATATCGCCACCGATTTCCCGGGCGTGGCTGGCGCGAGAAAATCGGCGCCGTTAATAACGCGACCATCGTTCAGGGTGACGGTTTTACCCGCTTTCAGATCCTGAAACAGCGGGCCGGGCTTCACGCCTGCCGCTTTTAGCGCACTGGCATCCAGCGCGCCGGGCTTGTCATGCTCTTCAATCCGATAGCCATAGCATTCAAGCGGATGCTCAAGCGCAAAGGCGGTCACTTTGCGCAGACCGTCGTCCAGAATTTCGCCGGCGGTAATTTCAACGATCTCCAGCGGATAATCAGTCCAGGAGCCGCTAAGGTGCAATGCGGTTTCGGTGAACTCGCGAATGCCTTTGGGGCCGTAAATCGTCAGCGGCTGTGCGTTTCCCGCCATCGAACGGCTGCACAGCAGACCGGGCAAACCGAAAAGGTGATCGCCATGCAGATGGCTGATGAAAATGCGATCGAGCTTACCCGGGTTGAACGCGGTGTTGAGCATCTGGTGCTGGGTGCCTTCACCGCAGTCGAATAACCATAGCCCCGCCTGCGTCGGGTGCTGTAAATTCAGTAATATTGCCGTGACATTACGCGTGCGGGTAGGAACGCCGGCAGAAGTACCTAAAAAAATTAATTCCATTATTTCATTACACGTTTAAAAAATATTCTGGCTAGTATAAAGCGAATACGTAAAAGGAGCGCACCATGATTCACTGGCAAGACCTGCATCATTCTGAATTATCCGTCCCGCAACTCTATGCGTTACTGAAATTGCGCTGCGCGGTATTTGTGGTTGAACAACAGTGTCCGTATCTGGATGTGGACGGCGATGACCTGGTGGGGGAGAACCGTCATATCCTGGGCTGGCATAACGATGAGCTGGTAGCGTATGCGAGGATTCTGAAAAGCGACGACGAACTGGAGCCGGTGGTGATTGGGCGCGTGATCGTCAGCGAAGCGCTGCGCGGCGAAAAACTGGGGCAACAGCTTATGGCGCAGACCCTGGCATCCTGCGAGCAACACTGGCCGGAGAAGGCGCTTTACCTCGGCGCACAGGCGCATCTGCAATCCTTCTATGCGCGATTCGGTTTTGTTCCGGTGACGGACGTTTATGACGAAGACGGTATCCCGCACATGGGTATGGCGCGTGAGGTTAGCCAGGTGTGATGTTCCGGTTTTGTCTATAGTTAGTGGGAACGTTAATCGAAAGGGAGAGTATAATGTCTTTTCATTCTTATGGTTCACGTATTGATGACGACCTGGAACTTCTGAGCGAAACGCTGGAAGAGGTGCTGCGTTCCTCCGGCGATCCTGCCGATCAAAAATATGTTGAGTTAAAAGCACGCGCAGAACGGGCGCTTGAAGAGGTAAAAAATCGCGTCAGCCATGCGTCTGACAGCTACTATTACCGCGCAAAACAGGCGGTTTATAAAGCGGATGATTACGTGCATGAAAAACCCTGGCAAGGGATTGGCGCAGGCGCGGCGGTCGGCCTGGTGCTGGGACTACTGCTGGCGCGGCGGTAATGTAACCGGGATCGCATTTCCTCCCTAAACGGGGGTACTGCTTTTTCTCCGCTGTACCCCGTATAATGTGAGGTTTTTAACAGGGAGAGGTCCGCGTGCATTCAATCACTACTGCGCTGGAAAATCTGCGGCGCCAGTTATCGCAGGAGATACCGGCGGCGCCAGGAATGCGTATTGTTGATGTGCCTTTCCCTCTGAATGATGCGTTTGACGCATTAAGCTGGCTGGCCAGTCAGGCCATCTGGCCGCAATTTTACTGGCAACAGCGTAACGGCGATGAAGAAGCCGCGGTGCTCGGCGCCGTTGAAACGTTCCCCTCTCTCGAACAGGCGCAACGCTTTCTCCGCCAGCATGAATCACAATCCGATTTGCGTATCTGGGGACTGAATGCGTTTGAACCGCAGCAGGGGCATTTGCTGCTGCCGCGTCTTGAATGGCGACGCGCTGGCGCAGTGGCAACGCTGCGGCTGTATCTCTACAGCCCGGTTTCACTGCGTGAAGACGCCGGGCGGGCGATCGCGTTTCTCTCTTCATTAAGGGGCGTAAAGCCGATCCCGGCGCTGCGCCTGCACCTGACGGGCGAGCAGCACTGGCCGGATAAAGCGGGCTGGACCAGCCTGATTCAGCTTGCCACGCAGACTATCGCTGAAGACGATCTCGACAAAGTGGTGCTGGCGCGGGCGACGGATTTGCAGTTTTCCCATCCGGTGAATGCCGCCGCCGTGATGGCGTCCAGTCGCCGTTTAAACCTTAACTGCTACCATTTTTTTATGGCGTTCTCCGCCGGAAGGGCCTTTCTTGGCTCGTCGCCGGAACGCCTTTGGCGGCGACGTGAAACGGCATTGCGCACCGAGGCGCTGGCCGGCACGGTGGCGAATCATCCCGACGACCATCAGGCCTGGCAACTGGGCGAATGGTTGATGAAGGATGATAAAAACCAGCGTGAAAACATGCTGGTGGTGGAAGATATTTGTCAGCGCCTGCAAAGCTGCACCCACTCGCTCGATGTTTTGCCGCCGCAGGTGCTCAGATTACGCAAAGTACAGCATCTGCGCCGCTGTATCTGGACGGCGCTCAATCAGGCTGACGACACGCTCTGTTTGCTACAGCTACAGCCCACGGCAGCCGTCGCGGGGATTCCGCGTGAACGGGCGCGCGCGTTTATTCAGCAACATGAACCGTTTGAACGTGAGTGGTATGCCGGGTCGGCGGGTTATCTGTCTTTACAGCAAAGCGAATTCTGCGTGACGCTGCGCTCGGCGAAAGTCGCGGCGAACGTTGTTCGTCTGTATGCCGGGGCAGGCATTGTGCGCGGGTCTGACCCGGAACAGGAATGGCAAGAGATCGACAACAAAGCAGCCGGGCTACGCACGTTATTACAGATGGAAAGCTAATGAGTCGCACATACACCTCATCCTTCAGGCGGTCTGCTGAATGATTTTGTGTATATTCCCGACTCATATCAATAATCCATTTTTTCTGATCCTTATACTGAGTCGCAATATTGATACCGGACAATCTCATGTCAGTAAGCGCATTTAACCGACGCTGGGCGGCGGTCATTCTGGAAGCACTCACTCGCCACGGCGTCAGGCATGTTTGCATTGCCCCTGGCTCCCGCTCTACGCCTTTAACCCTGGCGGCAGCGGAAAATTCAGCCTTTATTCATCACACGCACTTTGATGAGCGTGGTCTTGGTCATCTGGCATTAGGGCTGGCGAAAGTCAGTAAGCAGCCCGTTGCCGTTATTGTTACTTCCGGTACGGCGGTGGCAAATCTCTATCCGGCGCTGATTGAAGCGGGGCTTACCGGTGAAAAACTGATTTTATTGACTGCGGACCGTCCGCCGGAACTGATTGACTGCGGCGCGAATCAGGCGATTCGTCAGGCCGGGATGTTCGCTTCTCATCCTTCTCAGACGCTCTCTTTGCCGCGCCCGACGCAGGATATTTCCGCGCGCTGGCTGGTCTCCACCCTTGATAACGTCCTGGCGACGCTGCATGCCGGCGCGGTACACATCAACTGCCCGTTTGCGGAACCGCTGTATGGCGATATGGACGACACGGGGCTTGCCTGGCAGCAGAGCCTTGGCGACTGGTGGCAGGATGACAAACCCTGGCTGCGCGAAGCGCGTCGGCTGGAAAGTGACAAACAGCGCGACTGGTTCTTCTGGCGGCAAAAACGCGGCGTAGTGGTGGCCGGGCGCATGAGCGTGGAAGAGGGCAAGAAAGTCGCGCTTTGGGCGCAGACGCTGGGCTGGCCGCTGATTGGCGACGTGCTGTCGCAAACCGGGCAGCCGCTGCCGTGCGCCGATCTCTGGCTGGGTAATGCGAAGGCCGTCACTGAGCTTCAGCAGGCGCAAATTGTGGTGCAACTCGGCAGCAGCCTGACCGGAAAGCGCCTGCTGCAATGGCAGGCCGCCTGCGAGCCGGAAGAGTACTGGATTATTGATAATATCGAAGGTCGTCTGGACCCGGCGCATCATCGCGGACGCAGGCTGGTGGCGAAAATCGCCGACTGGCTGGAGCTGCATCCGGCGGAGAAACGCCATCCCTGGTGCGTCGATATCCCGCGCCTGGCAGAGCAGGCGTGGCAGGCGGTTGTCGCGCGTCGCGATATGTTCGGCGAAGCGCAACTGGCGCACCGCATTCGCGACTATCTGCCGGAACAAGGGCAACTGTTTGTCGGCAACAGCCTGGTGGTGCGCCTGATTGACGCGCTGTCGCAGCTACCGGCGGGCTACCCGGTGTACAGCAACCGGGGAGCCAGCGGTATTGATGGTTTGATCTCGACGGCGGCGGGCGTTCAGCGCGCCAGCGCGAAATCGACGCTGGCTATCGTCGGCGATCTGTCTGCGCTCTACGATCTCAACGCACTGGCGCTATTGCGCCAGGTGTCCGCGCCGTTTGTGCTGATTGTGGTGAATAACAACGGCGGACAAATTTTCTCTTTGTTGCCGACACCGCAGAGCGAGCGCGAGCGGTTTTACCTGATGCCGCAAAACGTCCACTTTGAACACGCAGCGGCTATGTTTAACCTCAAATATCACCGCCCGCAAAGCTGGGATGAGCTGGATGCGGCGCTGGCTGGCGCCTGGCGAACGCCGACAACCACGGTGATTGAGCTGGTCGTGAACGATACCGACGGGGCGCAAACCCTGCAACAGCTGCTGGCGCAGGTGAGCCATCTATGATCCTGCGCGCGCAGGCGAACGGTGGTCAGCCGGGGTCTCCCTGGCTGGTTTTCCTGCATGGATTTTCCGGTGATTGCCGGGAATGGCAGCAGATCGGTGAGCAGTTTCCTGACTTTTCGCGCCTGTATATCGACTTGCCTGGTCACGGCGATTCTGCCGATATTCGTGTCAGCGGCTTTGCTGATGTGTGCGACTTATTGCGTAACACATTATTTAGTTACAACATACTTAAATACTGGCTGGTCGGCTACTCGCTCGGCGGCAGAGTGGCGATGATGGCGGCGTGCCAGACTCTGCCGGGTCTTTGCGGGCTGGTGGTTGAAGGCGGTCACCCGGGACTGCAACGCGAGGCTGAGCGTGACGCGCGCCGACGGTCTGACGGTCGTTGGGCAGCGCGCTTTCGCCGTGAACCGCTGCGCGACGTGTTTACTGACTGGTATCAGCAACCGGTTTTCGCTTCGCTGGATGCTTCACAAAGAGAGGCGTTAGTCGCGCTGCGCAGCCAGAACAATGGCGAAACGCTGGCGGCGATGCTGGAGGCAACCTCGCTTGCCGTACAGCCTGATTTACGCGCGCGGCTAAATGCGCGCACATTTCCGTTTTATTATTTATGTGGTGAACGCGACAGCAAATTCCGCGCGCTGGCGGCGGAGTTGTCTGTACCTTGCCATATGATTCGTAACGCCGGACACAACGCGCATCGGGAAAATCCCGCAGGCGTGGTGGACAGTCTGGCTCAGATTCTGCGTCTCTGACTAAAGGACACACTATGATCTATCCTGATGAAACAATGCTTTACGCACCGGTTGAATGGCACGACTGCTCCGAAGGTTACACGGACATTCGTTATGAAAAATCCACCGATGGTATTGCAAAAATCACCATTAACCGTCCACAGGTGCGCAACGCATTCCGTCCTTTGACCGTCAAAGAGATGATCCAGGCGCTGGCGGATGCCCGGTATGACGACAACGTGGGCGTTATTATTCTGACCGGCGAAGGCGAGAAAGCCTTCTGTGCGGGCGGCGACCAGAAGGTACGCGGCGACTACGGCGGATACCAGGATGATTCCGGCGTGCATCACCTGAACGTACTGGATTTCCAGCGCCAGATCCGTACCTGCCCAAAACCGGTCGTGGCGATGGTCGCAGGGTACTCTATCGGCGGCGGTCACGTACTGCACATGATGTGTGACCTGACCATCGCGGCGGAAAACGCTATCTTCGGCCAGACGGGCCCGAAAGTCGGCTCCTTCGACGGCGGCTGGGGCGCTTCCTATATGGCGCGTATCGTCGGGCAGAAAAAAGCGCGTGAAATCTGGTTCCTGTGCCGTCAGTACGACGCTAAACAGGCGCTGGATATGGGGCTGGTCAACACCGTCGTACCGCTGGACTCCCTCGAAAAAGAGACCGTGCGCTGGTGCCGCGAAATGTTGCAGAACAGCCCGATGGCGCTGCGCTGCCTGAAAGCCGCGCTGAACGCCGACTGCGACGGTCAGGCGGGTCTACAGGAGCTGGCGGGCAACGCCACGATGCTGTTCTACATGACGGAAGAAGGTCAGGAAGGCCGTAACGCTTTCAACCAGAAACGTCAGCCTGATTTCAGCAAATTCAAACGGAATCCGTAATGCGTAGCGCGCAGGTGTACCGCTGGCAGATCCCCATGGACGCGGGGGTGGTTCTGCGCGACAGGCGGTTAAAAACTCGCGACGGGCTGTATGTCCGTCTGTGCGACGGCGAGCGCGAAGGGTGGGGGGAGATCTCCCCGCTTCCGGGTTTCAGCCAGGAAACCCTGGAAGAGGCGCAGGCCGCGCTGCTGGACTGGGTTAACGGCTGGCTGCAAGGCCAGTCAACGTTGCCTGAAGTGCCCTCCGTGGCGTTTGGCGTTAGTTGTGCGCTGGCGGAGGCGGCGGGGACGTTGCCAGAGGCGGCGGATTACCGCGCCGCGCCGCTGTGTACGGGCGATCCAGACGATCTGGTGCTGCAACTGGCTGATATGCATGGCGAGAAAGTCGCCAAGATCAAAGTCGGTCTGTACGAAGCGGTACGCGACGGAATGGTGGTCAACCTGCTGCTGGAGGCGGTTCCCGATCTGCATCTGCGTCTGGATGCCAATCGCGCCTGGACGCCGCTGAAAGCGCAGCAGTTCGCGAAATACGTCAACCCGGACTACCGTGCCCGCATCGCCTTCCTCGAAGAACCGTGTAAAACCCGCGACGACTCCCGCGCTTTTGCGCGTGAAACCGGGATTGCGATTGCCTGGGATGAAAGTCTGCGTGAAGACGATTTTGTCTTTGCGGCGGAAGCGGGCGTCAGCGCGGTGGTCATCAAACCGACGCTCACCGGAAGCCTGGAAAAGGTTCGCGAGCAGGTACAGGCCGCGCATACGCTGGGACTGACGGCGGTGATCAGCTCTTCCATCGAGTCGAGCCTCGGCTTAACGCAACTGGCGCGTATTGCCGCGTGGCTGACGCCGCAGACCATTCCGGGTCTGGATACGCTAAGCCTGATGCAAACCCAGCAGGTGCGCCGCTGGCCGGGCAGCGCTTTGCCGTGTGTTAGCGACGATGCGCTGGAACGGCTGCTATGAGCCTCCGGGAAATGCCCGATAGCGCAAGCGTATCGGGCCTCCAGCCGTCATCTTTTAATGACTGGCCGTGGCGTCACTGGCGGCAGGTGCGGGGAGATGCGCCCGCCTTACGCCTTAATGATGAAGTGCTAAGCTGGCACACACTCTGTACCCGTATTGACGCGCTGGCGAGCGGTTTTGCCGCTCAGGGTGTCTCTGAAGGCTGCGGCGTGATGCTGCGCGCCTGGAATCACCCGCAAACGCTGCTGGCCTGGCTGGCTTTACTGCAATGCGGGGCAAGAGTCCTGCCGGTTAACCCGCAGCTTCCACAACCGCTGCTCGACGCGCTGCTGCCGGACTTAACGCTCCGGTTTGCTTTGCTGCTGGAGGGGGAGAATACCTTCCCGGCGTTGCAACCGCTGCAAATGCAGCAAGAGGCAGGCGAACACGCCGCAGACTGGCAGCCGACGCGGCTGAGTTCAATGACGCTGACCTCTGGCTCAACCGGATTACCCAAAGCCGCAGTGCATACCTGCCAGGCGCATCTGGCCAGCGCGGAAGGGGTGCTGTCCCTGATGCCGTTTGCCGATGGGGATGACTGGCTGTTATCGCTGCCGCTGTTTCATGTTTCCGGCCAGGGTATTATGTGGCGCTGGTTGTTTGCGGGCGCCCGAATGACCGTGCGTGAGAAGCAGCCGCTGGAAGCAATGCTGCAAGGGTGTACGCATGCGTCCCTGGTTCCCACTCAGCTGTGGCGGCTGCTGGAGAATCCGGCATCGGTAACGTTGAAAGCGGTACTGCTGGGCGGCGCGGCTATCCCGGTTGAACTGACGGAGCAGGCTCGCGCGCAGGGTATTCGCTGCTGGTGCGGTTATGGCCTGACGGAATTTGCCTCGACGGTGTGCGCGAAAGAAGCCGACGGCCTGGGCGATGTCGGCGCGGCGTTACCGGGGCGGGAAGTCCGAATCGTGAATGACGAAGTCTGGCTGCGCGCTGCCAGCATGGCGGAAGGCTACTGGCGCGACGGTAAGCTGATCCCGCTGGTGAACGGCGAAGGCTGGTTCGCCACCCGCGATCGCGGCGAACTGAACGACGGTAAGCTGACGATTGCCGGTCGGCTGGATAATCTGTTCTTCAGCGGCGGGGAAGGCATTCAGCCGGAAGAGGTGGAACGCGTTATCTCGGCGCATCCATATGTTCTACAGGCGTTCGTGGTGCCGGTAGAGGACAGGGAGTTCGGCCATCGTCCGGTGGCGGTGGTGGAATATGACGCGCAGGCCGGGAACGTCGATCTCGCGGAATGGGTGAAAGACAAGCTGGCGCGTTTTCAGCAGCCGGTACGCTGGTTGACGTTGCCATCAGCGCTGAAAAACGGCGGGATCAAAGTTTCGCGCCGGGCATTGCAGGAGTGGGTGCGCGCTAACCGTCCGTAATGTAAGCAACACGGGAGCCGCAGCTCCCGTGGAAACGGTTATTTCGCTTCTTTTAACGCCCGCAGGGCAGCGGCGACGCCCGCGCCATAGTCAGGATGAACTTCGCTAAACAAGCCAATCTGACGCTGCTGAATAAATTCCGGCACATCTTTCATGTCGCCGGCGATGCGCGCGAACATACGCTGATGTTCTTCATCACTCAGCAACTCATACAGCTTACGCGGCTGGCTGAAGTAGTCCGTATCTTCCCGGTGATCCCAGTGCGCGGCAGCGCCTTCGACAGAGAGCGGCGGTTCGCTGAAATCAGGCTGTTCCTGGAAGACGCCAAAGCTGTTTGGCTCATAGGTTGGGCCGTTGCCGCTGTTGCCGTCCACCCGCATCGCGCCGTCACGATGGTAGTTATGGAACGGGCAGCGCGGGGCGTTGACCGGGATCTGCTGATGGTTAACGCCCAGACGATAGCGGTGCGCATCGCCATAGGAGAAGAGACGCCCCTGCAACATACGGTCAGGGGAGAAGCTAATCCCCGGCACGACGTTCGCCGGATTCATCGCCACCTGTTCCACTTCGGAGAAATAGTTTTCCGGGTTGCGGTTCAGTTCCAGCACGCCGACTTCAATCAGCGGGTAATCGCCGTGCGGCCATACTTTGGTCAGATCAAACGGGTTGTACGGCACCTGCGAGGCTTCGGCTTCCGGCATGATCTGCACGTAGAATTTCCAGCGGGGGAAGTTGCCCTGTTCAATGGCGTTGTACAGGTCGCGCTGAGAGCTTTCGCGATCGTCCGCCACCAGGCGTTTCGCTTCGTCATCCATCAGGTTGGCGATGCCCTGCTGCGATTTCAGGTGGAATTTCACCCAGAAACGTTCGTTGTCGCTGTTGATAAAGCTGAATGTGTGGCTACCGAAACAGTGCATAGTACGGTAAGAGAAAGGCAAACCCCGGTCGCTAAAGTCGATAGTTAACTGGTGCAGCGATTCCGGCAGATGAGAGAAAAAGTCCCATTTGTAGGTCGGATTGCGCAGGTTGGTGCGTGGGTCGCGCTTCACGACATGGTTCAGATCCGGGAATTTCAGCGGATCGCGCAGATAGAAAACGGGCGTGTTGTTACCCACCAGATCCCAGTTGCCCTCTTCAGTGTAAAACTTGATCGCAAACCCGCGAATATCGCGCTCGGCATCCGCCGCGCCGCGCTCTCCCGCCACGGTGGAAAAACGCAGGAACAGATCCGTTTTTTTACCGGGCTCCGAAAAGATTTTTGCGCGAGTGTAACGTGAAATATCGTGCGTGACGGTGAAGGTGCCGTACGCGCCTGAGCCTTTGGCATGCATACGGCGCTCAGGGATCACTTCACGATCGAAGTGGGCCAGTTTTTCCAGGAACCAGATGTCCTGTAGCAGCATGGGGCCGCGCGGGCCTGCGGTTGCAACGTTGTTATTATGGGCGACAGGCACGCCTGCTGCGGTGGTGAGTCCTTTTTTGCTCATCTTTATCTCCCGACGATCGTTAGAAAAAATGTTTAATTTCCGTTTAATTTCGGAAACTAATGTAGAAAATATTTGTGAATGAAATATTGATCTCGGGCAATGACTGCTGCGCTAAACGCCTCTTCTTGTAACGTTTAATAAACCTGAAAGGTAGTGTTTAGTTACAATATGTTATTAGATCGCTTTTTTAGCTCATTGATTCTGTTGCGCCTGGCAGTACAATCCTGCGGTTTTGGGGTCTTTTGTTTATTTCTTTGCTGGAAAGGGTGAAAATGAAAAAAAGCATTTTATTAGGCGTTGCCGGACTGTTGTTCGCTTCTGCATCGGCGAATGCGATGAGCATTAGCGGCCAGGCGGGTAAAGATTACACCAACGTTGGCGTAGGTTTCGGTACTGAATCCACCGGGCTGGCGTTGAGCGGCAACTGGATGCATAACGACGACGACGGCGACGCTGCCGGCGTGGGGCTCGGCCTGAATATTCCGGTTGGGCCGCTGCTGGCAACGGTCGGCGGGAAAGGCGTTTATACCAATCCGAACGACGGCGATGAAGGCTATGCGGCGGCGGTAGGCGGCGGGTTACAGTGGAAAATCGGCGACAGCTTCCGTCTGTTTGGCGAGTATTACTACTCTCCAGATTCACTGTCCAGCGGCATCGACAGCTATGAAGAAGCCAATGCCGGAGCGCGCTTTACCATTATGCGTCCGCTGAGCATTGAAGCGGGCTATCGCTATCTGAACCTGGCGGGTAAAGACGGTAACCGTGACAACGCGATTGCCGATGGCCCGTACGTCGGCGTTAACGCCAGCTTCTGATTTTCGGGCGCGGCATCCGTCGCGCCGTTTCCTGTATGCTATCGCCTTCTTTCCCGGTTTGTTTCCTCTGAGTTTCTTACTCCGCCCCAGCGGGCTTTGCGTTATAGTGTTTTCATCATAGAAGCAGGAGAACACGATGTTAAACGTGGAGATGTTATCCACCGGGGATGAAGTGTTGCACGGGCAAATCGTCGACACGAATGCCGCCTGGCTGGCCGATTTTTTCTTTAATCAGGGGTTGCCGTTATCACGCCGAAATACGGTGGGAGATAATCTGGATGCGCTGGTCGCCATTTTACGCGAACGTAGCGAACATGCTGATGTGCTGATTGTGAATGGCGGCCTGGGGCCGACCAGCGATGATTTAAGCGCGCTGGCCGCCGCCACGGCGAAAGGTGAAGGTCTGGTGCTTCATGACGCGTGGCTGGCTGAGATGGAGCGTTTTTTCCATGAGCGCGGGCGGGTTATGGCGCCGAGTAACCGCAAGCAGGCAGAACTGCCCGCCAGCGCCGAGTTTATTAATAACCCGGTTGGCACCGCCTGTGGGTTTGCGGTGAAGCTAAATCGCTGCCTGATGTTCTTTACCCCTGGCGTCCCGTCTGAATTTAAGGTGATGGTCGAGCATGAAATTATGCCGCGTCTGCGTGCGCGTTTTGCGCTTCCTGAACCGCCGGTTTGTCTGCGACTCACTACGTTTGGACGTTCGGAAAGCGATCTGGCGCAGAGCCTCGATTCGCTGCCGCTACCGGCGGGCGTGACGATGGGATATCGCTCTTCAATGCCGATTATTGAACTGAAACTCACCGGCCCGGATGCGCAGCGGGACGCGATGCTGGCGCTATGGCCGGAGGTAAAGCGGGTGGCAGGGCAGAACCTGATTTTTGAAGGGACGGAAGGACTGCCTGCGCAAATCGCCCGTTGTTTGCAGACGCGCCAGCTCAGCCTGACGCTCAGCGAACAGTTCACCAGCGGGCTGCTGGCTTTGCAGCTTTCCCGTGCGAATGCGCCGATTCTTGCCAGCGAAGTGGTGCCTTCCCAGGAAGAGACGCTGGCTCAGACCGCGCACTGGACGACAGAGCGACGGAGCAACCACTACGCCGGACTGGCGCTGGCGGTATCCGGGCTGGAAAACGACCATCTTAATTTCGCGCTGGCGACGCCGGATGGGACATTTGCCCTGCGCGTGCATTTCAGCGCCAGCCGCTACAGTCTGGCGGTGCGGCAGGAAGTTTGCGCCATGATGGCGCTGAATATGGTGCGTCGGTGGTTAAACGGTCAGGATATTGCCAGTGAACATGGCTGGATTGAGGTGGTGGAGTCGTTAACCCTGTAGCCTGATGGCGCTGCGCTTATCGGGCCTGCCGTGGTTTGCAGGCCCGATAAGACGTTAACGCGCTTAACCTAATGCCTGGGCAAGCAGGGTAATCGGATGTTCGCAGCGTTTGCTTGTCGACATCTCAATTTGCCACTTACAGGTTTCACAGTCGGTTACCACAATATCCGCGCCGCTCTCTTCAATCTGGCGGAACAGCGGAGCGCCGATGGATTGCGAGGTGGGGTAGTTTTCCTTTTTAAAACCGTAGGTTCCGGCAATCCCACAGCACTGGGAGTCCAGCACGGTCAGTTCCAGACCTGGGATCTGGCGCAGCAACTCCAGCGTATAGAGCGTCCAGCCCATCTTCTCCATATGGCACGGCGTATGGTAAACCACCTTCAGCGGTAATTTTTTCAGCGGCAGCGTCTGGCCTGCATCGATCTTACGCCACAGCCAGCGGGTCGCGAGTTCGATATGCTCACGCAGCCCGCTGTTATCCACGTCCAGCACTTCCGGGTATTCATCACGCAGGGCAAAGGTGCAGGTTGATGAGGTTGCGATAACCGGAATGCCTTTTACGCCAATCGCTTCTCTGAGCGACGCCACATTGCTCACCGCCTGCTTGCGCGCTTTATCGGTAAAACCATTGGCGATCAGCGGCACGCCACAACACTTCTCTTTACTTAACAACTGCACGCCGGTGCCCATTGCGTTCAGGACGTTAATTAAATCCTTACCAAGCTGCGGATGGTTGTAATTGACGAAGCAGCCGTGGAAGAAGGCGACCTGATCTTTGTACTGCGCCTGCTGTGCCGCAACGCTGCGATACCAGCGGCGGAAGGTGCCGAAGGAGTATTTCGGCAGCGTACGGCGATGGTCGATCTTCAACGCATAATCGAGCAACTGACGAACCGGTTTCAGCGACGTCGCGGTATTGACGACCGGGGCGAACGGCGTAGAGACGCTGCCCATTAAATCGGTGTGGCTTAAGATAAAGTTGCGCAGCGACGGGCGCGAAGTGTCATACCTGGCGCGCGCACGCTGGATGATATCGCCAATTTTAACGTCTGACGGGCAGGCCACTTCGCAGCGTTTGCAGTTAATGCAGTATTTCAGCGCATCGTCGTACAGCGCGCCGTCTTTCAGGCGCAGGCGCTCGCCGTCCGGCCCTGCCTGTTTGGGGCCTGGGTAGCCAGGATTCACCCGGCTGACCGGGCAGGCGGTGGTGCACACCGTGCATTTGATACAACTCTCGAAACTCGTATCGTTCATTGCTGACCTCCTGCACGTTCTGCAATGTGACGTGCGGCGTGTAAGGCGCTGACCGCGCATACGCCGCCTCCGCATCCCTGGGCTATCGGATCGAATCCGCCGAGCACCGAGCCGATGGCAAACAGATTTTCTACGGTCTGCCCCGCCAGTGAGGGGCGCAGCGCATCATCGGTCGTGACGCCAAACTGCTGCCAGGGTTGCGCATCAAAGAAATCACGCTGATACCATTCGGCGCGGGTGGCTGTTTGCTGAACGTCCAGTCCCATAATGGGTTCGCGAATGCCGTCGCGTTCGGCGACCAGGCCGCTGCTGAAGAAGCTGCCGCTGGCGAGTACCGCAAAGCGCGGGCGCAGAGGAATGTCGGCATGGTTGCGGGTCCAGACTTCGCTCACGACGCCGTTACGGCAGGTCACTTTTTTCACCTCGTCGCCCGGCATCCAGATCCCGCCCTGACGAACAAACTGGCGCTGCAAGCGATTGTGCAGGCGAATGCCCGGCACAGAAGGCGGCAGCGTCGGCAGCAAATTCAGCGAGCAGGGCAGGCGTTCATTGAGCCAGCGCCAGAGGCTGTCATCCGCCAGGCCGAAACAGGCGGGCATGATGATCATGTCGCAGGTTTTTGCTATCGGTAAGAGCGCGTCGTGGAGCAACGGCCATTTTTCTTCGTTATCGAGCAAACGCGCAATATTCACCGCACGAAACTCCGTCGGGTTATCGCGTAATACGTCCAGTTCAGGCAGGTCGATCTCTGCCGTCTCTACCGTGAGATGGTGCTGACGCAGCGACGCCGCCGCGAGGTGCGCCTGAAAGTCCAGTAAACCGCTGATGCCGACGACGCAAATGCGTTGCGCGGCCAGCGGCCAGACGGGCACTTCCGGCGAGCTTAGCCAGGTGGCGCGCAATGTTCCCAACGGCGTAACGCGCAGATGCGACTGTTGTACATCGCCCTGTAAATGCGCGCCAGACGCTTCCAGCAACGCTTGCGCCTGCTGCGCCAGTTCCAGAACGGTTGACGCGCCAATTGTGGTGTAAGGGTGCGTCGGCGCTTGTTCGCGTAACGCATTCAGACCTTCAGTGATATTTGTGACGGGCTGACCGTCCGGCAGGGTGCTGAGTAGATCCAGCGAGCCGGAGGAGAAGTGCAGCGCGCTTTGGCCGCGAGTGACGATCGCACAGCGCAAACCGTGTTTTTGCAATTCCAGGCCACACAGTAATCCGGCGAGACCGCCACCCATAATGACCGTATCAAATTTCATCCTGGTGCTCCTTCTCCAGACCGCACAATCCCTGATAAACCCAGCGCGTGAACTCGCTTTCGCGCAGCGCGTCTCCCCAGGCGACAGGCTGTACGCCTTTCCAGCGTTCATTGAGGAACGCAGAAAGCTGAGTGATAGACTGAGCGGCGGTAGTGACATTAAAACGTTGCAGCAGCCCGGCGGCGCGGCAGGCGCACAGTTCTCCCTGACATGTGCCCATGCCTACGCGGGTACGGCGGCGCAGATCCAGCAGGCTGTTGACGGTTAAATTTTCGACGGCGTACTGCACTTCGCCTGCGGTGACCGCTTCGCATTCACAGACCAGGCTGCGGTGCTGGCGACCTTCGCTGAGCCAGGCCGGAGTACGATCGCCGTGACGATAGACGGCGGAACCGCGTAGCGGGGCGGGCAGCGAGATCACGCGTTTAAGCGTGTTTTCCGTGGGTTCCTGCGAGCCGGGAAGGGCGGTTTGCGCGGTGACGCAGGGGCGAGTGTTGCCCAGTTTTCGGCATACCGCGTCGGTTGCCCATTCCGCCATCAGGCGGTAGGTCATCAGCTTACCGCCCGTAATGGTGATAAACCCGTCCAGCCCGTCGCGTGCAGCATGGTCAAACAGCACAATGCCGCGGCTGACATTACGACCGCTCGGATCGTCATCGCTGGCGACCAGCGGACGCACGCCCGAGTAGGCGCGCAAAATGCGCGTTTTCGCCATCACCGGCGCCAGTTTTTCCCCTTCACGCAGCAGAATATCAACCTCTTCCGCAGTGACGCGGTTGCTGTCGATCTCGTTGTAATCAATGTGGGTCGACGTAGTACCGATGAGCGAGATGGTATCGCCGGGCACCAGAATATCGGCGTCGGACGGCTTGCGGCAGCGGTTAATCACATGCTGGTTAATGCGATGATCCATAATCAGCAGCGACCCTTTCGCCGGGAACATGCGGATGCTCAGATCGGCGTATTCCGCAATGCGCTGACCCCAGATGCCTGCGGCATTCACCACGACCGGCGCATGCAGCGATTGGCTTTCCCCTGTGAGATGGTTATGCACGTTCACACCGCAAATGGTCGCGCCTTCGCGAATAAGTCCGGTGACTTCATGCGCCGTTAAAATGATTGCGCCATGTTCTCTGGCATCCAGCATATTCGCGGAGGTCAGCCGGAAGGGATCGACAGTGCCGTCAGGCACTTTCACCGCGCCAATCAACTGCGGATTGACGGCCGGTTCGATCAGCCGCGCCTGTTGCGGATCAATCGCTTCGGCGCGAATGCCCGCCTCTTCGCAGGCGCGAATAAAGGTGGCCTGGAAGGATAATTCGTCTTCCGGCAAGGTAATGAACAGACCGTCCGTTGGCTCAACGCAGTGGCGGGCGATCCGTTTCAGAATCTGGTTTTCGCTGATGCATTCGCGGGCAGATTCCACGTCGGTAACGGCATAGCGGGCGCCGCTATGCAGCAGGCCGTGGTTACGGCCGGTTGCGCCGGTCGCGATATCGTGGCGCTCAACTAAGATAACGCGCAATCCGCGTAGCGCACAGTCTCGGGCGATCCCTGCGCCTGTGGCTCCCCCACCAATGATAATCACGTCACTTGTTTGCGAGTCGCGAGTTTTCATGGTTATCCCTCACAGTTCGTTTTTTATCATTTAGCCACATAAAAAGCATGGTTTGTTTGATTTCGCGCATAATCGCTCATGATTCGAAAATGAAACGTGATTTCGTGCGCTTTTCTGAACATTTGTCATAAATGTGTAACAATCTGTGCTGTAATTCACATTAACGACAGGTATCTTTACTTAACATCGCGCCCACACTGGGAGCAGCGAGGTTGGTTAGTTAAACGAACTGCGGTGTTTACCTCTAATAAGACACGGCCACGGAGGCTACATATGTTAAGTATTTTTAAACCTGCGCAACATAAAACGCGCTTGCCAGCAGCGGAGATTGATCCGACATATCGTCGGCTGCGCTGGCAGATTTTCCTGGGGATTTTCTTTGGTTATGCCGCTTACTATCTGGTGCGTAAGAACTTTGCGCTGGCGATGCCTTACCTGGTAGAGCAGGGATTCTCGCGCGGCGATCTGGGTTTTGCGCTGTCCGGGATCTCCATCGCCTATGGTTTTTCGAAATTTATCATGGGGTCGGTCTCCGACCGCTCGAATCCGCGCGTTTTCCTGCCCGCAGGGTTGATTCTGGCGGCGGCCGTGATGTTGTTTATGGGCTTTGTGCCGTGGGCCACGTCCAGCATTGCCGTGATGTTCGTGCTGCTGTTCCTCTGCGGCTGGTTCCAGGGAATGGGGTGGCCGCCGTGCGGTCGTACAATGGTGCACTGGTGGTCACAGAAAGAACGTGGCGGTATCGTCTCCGTCTGGAACTGCGCGCATAACGTTGGCGGCGGTATTCCTCCGCTGCTGTTCCTGCTGGGGATGGCCTGGTTTAATGACTGGAAAGCCGCGCTCTACATGCCGGCGTTTGGTGCGATCCTGGTGGCGATTTTCGCTTTCGCGCTGATGCGCGATACGCCGCAGTCCTGCGGTCTGCCGCCGATTGAAGAGTACAAAAACGACTACCCGGATGATTACAACGAAAAAGCGGAAGAAGAGCTGACTGCAAAACAGATCTTTATGCAGTACGTGCTGCCGAACAAACTGTTGTGGTACATCGCGATTGCGAACGTGTTCGTTTACCTGCTGCGTTACGGCATCCTCGACTGGTCGCCGACTTACCTGAGAGAAGTGAAACACTTTGCGCTGGATAAATCGTCCTGGGCGTATTTCTTGTACGAATATGCCGGTATCCCGGGTACGCTGCTGTGCGGCTGGATGTCGGATAAAGTGTTCCGTGGCAACCGTGGCGCAACGGGCGTGTTCTTTATGACGCTGGTGACCATTGCCACAGTTGTTTACTGGCTGAACCCTCCAGGAAATCCGACCGTGGATATGGCCTGTATGATCGTTATCGGCTTCCTGATTTATGGCCCGGTCATGCTGATTGGTCTGCACGCGCTGGAACTGGCGCCGAAAAAAGCGGCAGGTACGGCGGCGGGCTTCACCGGCCTGTTTGGTTATCTCGGCGGTTCCGTCGCGGCGAGCGCCATTGTCGGCTATACCGTTGACTTCTTCGGCTGGGACGGCGGCTTCATGGTGATGATCGGCGGCAGCGTTCTGGCGGTTATCCTGCTGATTATCGTGATGATTGGTGAAAAACGCCACCATGAAGAGCTGATGTTGAAACGCAACGGAGCTTAAGTGAATGAAGACGACACTGAAAAATCTCAGCGTGGCATTGATGCTGGCGGGTATGGTTGTGAGCAGCGCGGCAATCGCTGCGGATAAAATCGTGATTGCGCACCGTGGCGCCAGCGGCTATCTGCCGGAGCACACACTGCCAGCGAAAGCGATGGCGTATGCGCAGGGTGCCGATTATCTGGAGCAGGATTTGGTGATGACGAAGGACGACCATCTGGTCGTCCTGCATGACCACTACCTTGACCGGGTTACCGACGTTGCCGAACGTTTTCCGAATCGCGCCCGCAAGGACGGGCGTTACTACGCCATTGATTTCACACTGGATGAAATTAAATCCCTGAAGTTCACCGAAGGTTTTGATATTGAGAACGGCAAGAAAGTACAGACTTACCCTGGCCGTTTCCCGATGGGAAAATCAGATTTCCGCGTGCATACCTTTGAGGAAGAGATTGAGTTTGTTCAGGGGCTGAATCATTCGACCGGAAAAAATATCGGTATTTATCCAGAAATCAAAGCGCCGTGGTTCCATCATCAGGAAGGGAAGGATATTGCGGCTAAGACGCTGGATGTGCTGAAAAAGTATGGTTATACCGGTAAAAAAGATAACGTTTATTTGCAGTGTTTCGATGCCGCGGAGCTGAAGCGCATTAAGAATGAGCTGGAACCGAAGAGGGGGATGGATCTCAATCTGGTGCAGTTGATTGCGTACACCGACTGGAATGAAACTCAGCAAAAACAGCCGGACGGCAGTTGGGTTAACTATAACTACGACTGGATGTTCAAGCCTGGCGCGATGAAAGAAATCGCCAGCTATGCTGACGGGATCGGCCCGGACTACCATATGCTGATTGATGAAAAATCGAAGGTCGGGCATATCACGCTGACCGGCATGGTGAAAGAGGCGCAGCAGAACAATATGGTGGTACACCCTTACACCGTACGCGCCGATCAGCTTCCTGACTACGCCACGGATGTTAATCAGCTTTATGACATCCTGTATAACAAGGCGGGTGTGGATGGATTGTTCACCGATTTCCCGGATAAAGCGGTGGTGTTTTTGAAGGATAAGCACTAAAAAGCCGGGTGGCGGCTTCGCCTTACCCGGCCTGTGAACTGGTCGGGTAAGCGTAAGCGCCACCCGACAAGGCTACATCTCTATCTCAATATCGCCTTTTGCCCTGCAACAGCAGGGCAAAATTTCCCCTTCGCTGATAAAAGCCAGCGGTTCGGTCAGCCAGTCAACCTGGCCTGCGACCAGACGGCAGCGGCAGGAGCCGCAATAGCCCGCACGACACTGATACTCCACTTCAACCTGATGCGCCTCAAGCGCCACCAGCAGAGAAGGGTGTTCTTCCCGACACAGCACTTCGGTGCCGGAAAGACGTAGCGTCACGCGTCCCATCAGAGCTGGAAATTACTCAGATCGTCGGTATCAACTTCCGAGTCAATCTGGCCGACCAGGTAAGAACTGACTTCCACTTCCTGCGGCGCCACCTGGACGTTATCGGAAACCAGCCAGGTGTTGATCCACGGGATCGGGTTGGAGCGCGTCTGGAACGGCAGCTCCAGGCCGACCGCCTGCATACGGATATTGGTGATGTACTCGACGTACTGGCACAGAATATCTTTGTTCAGGCCGATCATGGAACCGTCGCGGAACAGGTAATCCGCCCACTCTTTTTCTTGCTGCGCGGCCTGTACAAACAGGTCATAGCACGCCTGCTTGCTCTCTTCGGCGATTTCCGCCATTTCTGGATCGTCTATGCCGCTACGCAGCAGGTTCAGCATATGCTGCGTGCCGGTCAGGTGCAGCGCTTCGTCGCGGGCAATCAGGCGGATGATTTTGGCGTTACCTTCCATCAGCTTACGTTCCGCGAAAGCGAAGGAGCAGGCGAAGCTGACGTAGAAACGAATCGCTTCCAGCGCGTTAACGCTCATCAGGCACAGGTAGAGCTGTTTTTTCAGCGCACGCAGGTTTACGGTGACGGTTTTGCCGTTCACGTTGTGCGTACCTTCCCCCAGCAGATGCCAGTAGCTGGTCATTTCAATCAGCTCATCGTAGTAGTGAGAAATGCCTTCCGCGCGCTTCTGAATTTGTTCGTTGGTGACGATGTCGTCAAATACCACCGCCGGATCGTTAACGATGTTGCGGATGATATGGGTATACGAGCGCGAGTGGATCGTCTCAGAAAACGCCCAGGTTTCTACCCAGGTTTCCAGCTCCGGGATGGAGATCAGCGGCAGTAATGCCACGTTCGGGCTACGTCCCTGAATGGAGTCCAGCAGCGTCTGGTACTTCAGGTTGCTGATGAAAATATGTTTTTCGTGTTCCGGCAATGACTGGAAATCGATACGATCGCGTGAAACGTCAACTTCTTCCGGGCGCCAGAAGAAGGAGAGTTGTTTTTCGATCAGTTTTTCGAAGATGTCATATTTTTGCTGGTCGTAGCGTGCCACGTTGACCGGCTGGCCAAAGAACATCGGCTCTTTGAGTTGGTCGTTTTTCGTCTGTGAAAAAGTGGTGTATGCCATTGAAGTGAGTCCTGTTGAGATTGTATCGCCCGGCGGCACTTCGTTTGCCGGGCCTACAAAACCGTAGGCCGGGTAAGCGTAGCGCTACCCGGCAAAAATAACTTAGATCTTACATGCGCCGCTTTCGCAGCCATCGTCCTGAATAGACGGCACCAGATCGTCCTGCGCATCTTCCGCACCGTCACGGGTGTTGTGATAGTACAGGGTTTTCACGCCAAATTTATAGGCGGTGAGCAGATCTTTCAGCAATTGCTGCATCGGTACTTTACCAGACGGGAAGCGCGTCGGATCGTAGTTGGTGTTGGCGGAAATCGCCTGGTCGATGAATTTCTGCATGATACCGACCAGTTGCAGGTAGCCGTCGTTGCTCGGCATTTCCCACAGCAGCTCATAGCGGTCTTTCAGCCCTTCGTAATCCGGCACCACCTGGCGCAGTACGCCATCTTTCGACGCTTTGATGCTGACATGGCCGCGCGGCGGTTCAATACCGTTAGTGGCGTTGGAGATCTGCGAAGAGGTCTCAGACGGCATCAGGGCGGAAAGCGTGGAGTTACGCAGACCGTGCGTTTTGATGGACTCACGAAGCGCTTCCCAGTTGTAGTGCAGCGCTTCGTTGGCGATCGCATCCAGATCTTTTTTGTAGGTGTCGATCGGCAGAATGCCCTGAGCGTAAGTGGTTTCATTAAACCACGGGCATGCGCCTTGCTCTTTCGCCAGCTCGTTAGAGGCCTTCAGCAGATAGTACTGAATGGCTTCAAACGTTTTGTGCGTCAGGTTGTTCGCGCTGCCGTCAGAGTAACGCACGCCGTGTTTCGCCAGATAGTAAGCGTAGTTAATCACGCCGATACCCAGCGTACGGCGACCCATTGCGCCGCGTTTAGCCGCAGGAATAGGGTAATCCTGGTAATCCAGCAGCGCATCCAGCGCGCGTACCGCCAGCACCGCCAGCTCTTCCAGCTCATCCAGGCTGTTAATTGCGCCCAGGTTGAAGGCGGAAAGCGTACACAGCGCGATTTCACCGTTTTCGTCGTTAACGTCCATCAGCGGTTTAGTCGGCAGGGCGATTTCCAGGCACAGGTTGGACTGGCGTACCGGCGCAACCTGCGCATCAAACGGGCTGTGGGTGTTGCAGTGATCCACGTTCTGAATGTAGATACGGCCAGTTGACGCGCGTTCCTGCATCATTAGCGAGAACAGATCCACGGCTTTTACGCGCTGCTTACGAATGCTGTCGTCTTTTTCGTATTTGGTGTACAGACGCTCGAACTCGTCCTGATCGGCGAAGAAAGCGTCGTACAGACCCGGAACGTCGGACGGGCTGAACAGGGTGATGTCTTCACCTTTCAGCAGGCGGGTGTACATCAGCTTGTTGATCTGTACGCCGTAGTCCATGTGACGCACGCGGTTGCCTTCCACGCCGCGGTTGTTCTTCAGTACCAGCAGGCTTTCCACTTCCAGATGCCACATCGGGTAGAACAGCGTCGCCGCACCGCCGCGCACGCCGCCCTGAGAGCAGGATTTCACCGCCGTCTGGAAGTGTTTGTAGAACGGAATACAGCCGGTGTGGAACGCTTCGCCGCCGCGAATCGGGCTACCCAGCGCGCGAATACGACCGGCGTTGATGCCGATACCGGCACGCTGAGAAACATATTTCACGATCGCGCTGGAGGTGGCGTTAATGGAGTCCAGGCTGTCGCCGCACTCGATCAGCACGCAGGAGCTGAACTGACGAGTCGGGGTGCGCACGCCGGACATGATTGGCGTCGGCAGAGAAATTTTGAATGTAGAAACCGCATCGTAGAAACGTTTCACGTAGTCGAGACGGGTTTCACGCGGATAGTTAGAGAACAGGCAAGCGGCAACCAGAATATAAAGGAACTGCGCGCTTTCATAAATCTCGCCGGTTACACGGTTCTGTACCAGGTATTTACCTTCCAGCTGCTTAACGGCAGCGTAGGAGAAGGTCATATCACGGTCGTGTACGATGAACGAATCCATCTGCTTGAACTCTTCTTCCGTGTAGTCTTCCAGCAGATGATTGTCGTATTTACCCAGCTCAACCATTTTCACCACATGATCGTAAAGCGCTGGCGGTTCGAACTCGCCGTAAGCCTTTTTACGCAGGTGGAAAATCGCCAGGCGCGCGGCCAGGTACTGATAATCCGGCGCATCGCGGGAGATCAGGTCGGCAGCGGCCTTAATGATGGTCTCATGGATATCGGACGTCTTGATACCGTCGTAGAACTGGATATGAGAACGCAGTTCAACCTGGGAGATGGATACGTTATTCAGTCCTTCTGCCGCCCAATCCAGAACTCGATGGATTTTGTCGAGATTGATGCGTTCAGTACGACCATCACGCTTTGTCACCAGCAGACTCTGATTCATGTGGGTTTTACCTGTCCGTGAAAGAAAAAATATCCCCCGTTTATCCACAATGCCACGTTGTGACTAAGTCTGTGGATAAATACTATATATAGGGGGTAACTGATAAATGAAACGCTATATGGTGAGTATTCTAGTAGGGATTCTTTTCAGTACAAGAGTTGATTTTGAGGTTAAATTGAGGTTGCAAAAGGGTGATAATCGCTAAGTGCGCGTCTTATAAGGCCTGGAGGGCATGTCAATAATTCATAAAAAAAAATGAAAATTTGATCGAGTGCTGATTTCTTCATCTAAGGCAGGAAAAGTTCCTATGATCTGGCGCAAAAATTGCCCTGACGATCCTACTCAGGATTGGTAGGCGATGGTTTGTAGGCCCGGCAAGCGCAGCGCCCCGGGCAAAATTGCCGGATAGCGGCATAAACGCCTTATCCGGCCTACAGACGCAGTTAGTCAACTTGTGCGGTAGTGTGAACCATATAGTTAACATCAACGCCCGGCCCGAGCTTGAAGGTGTTGGTAATCGGATTGTAGTGCAGCCCGGTCATGTGACGCTCTTTCAACACGGTCTGATCGACCCAGTTCAGCAACTCCGCAGGCTTAATAAATTTTTTCACATCGTGCGTGCCTTTCGGCACCATGCGTAAAATATACTCCGCCCCCACCACGGCCATCAGCCACGACTTGCCGTTGCGATTAAGGGTCGAGAAAAAGACTTCACCGCCCGGTTTAACTAATTGCGCACAGGCCCTGACGACCGATTGCGGGTCCGGTACGTGCTCCAGCATCTCCATACAGGTCACGACATCGTACTGGTGCGCATGTTTCGCCGCGTGCTCTTCAACCGTCTCCTGCACGTAATCAACCTGAATACCGCTTTCCAGCGCGTGCAGTTTCGCGACCTGCAAAGGCTCAAAGCCCATATCCAGGCCCGTTACCGTCGCACCTTCACGCGCCATGCTCTCAGCCAGAATGCCGCCGCCGCAGCCAACGTCGAGCACCTTTTTGCCGAACAGGCCGCCGGAACGCTCGGCAATGTAGCCCAGGCGCAGCGGGTTAATGCGGTGCAGAGGCTTAAATTCACCCTCAAGATCCCACCAGCGTGACGCGACAGCTTCAAATTTGGCGATTTCTTCGTGATCAACGTTATGCGTCACCGGGGGTTTTTCGGCATTCATTGGCGCTTTTACTCCTTATTTGGCAAGTCGCCTGAGTATATCAGCACGACGGGATGAATAAAGCCTCCGTAGAAGACCATTCCATTTACCTGTCTCATTGCGATTGTGTTATAATTTGCGACCTTTGAATCCGGGATACAGTAGAGGGATAGCGGTTAGATGAGCGACCTTGCGAGAGAAATTACACCGGTCAACATTGAGGAAGAGCTGAAGAGCTCTTATCTGGATTATGCGATGTCGGTCATTGTTGGCCGTGCGCTGCCGGATGTCCGAGATGGCCTGAAGCCGGTACACCGTCGCGTACTATACGCCATGAACGTATTGGGCAATGACTGGAATAAAGCCTATAAAAAATCTGCCCGTGTTGTTGGTGACGTAATCGGTAAATACCATCCTCATGGTGATTCCGCGGTGTACGACACTATCGTCCGTATGGCGCAGCCTTTCTCGCTGCGTTACATGCTGGTGGATGGTCAGGGCAACTTTGGTTCTATCGACGGCGACTCTGCCGCGGCAATGCGTTATACGGAAATCCGTCTGGCGAAGATTGCCCATGAACTGATGGCCGATCTCGAAAAAGAGACGGTGGATTTCGTTGACAACTATGACGGCACGGAAAAAATTCCTGACGTCATGCCGACCAAAATTCCTAACCTGCTGGTAAACGGCTCGTCCGGTATCGCGGTAGGTATGGCCACCAATATCCCGCCGCACAACCTGAAGGAAGTGATCAACGGTTGCCTGGCGTATATCGATGATGAAGACATCAGCATTGAAGGGCTGATGGAACACATTCCTGGCCCGGACTTCCCGACCGCCGCGATCATCAACGGTCGTCGCGGTATTGAAGAAGCCTATCGTACCGGTCGCGGGAAAGTGTACATTCGCGCTCGCGCGGAAGTGGAAGCTGACGCGAAAACCGGCCGCGAAACCATCATCGTTCATGAGATTCCGTACCAGGTGAACAAAGCGCGCCTGATCGAGAAAATCGCTGAACTGGTGAAAGACAAACGCGTTGAAGGCATCAGCGCGCTGCGCGACGAGTCTGATAAAGACGGGATGCGCATCGTGATTGAAGTGAAACGCGATGCCGTCGGGGAAGTGGTGCTTAACAACCTTTATTCCCAGACCCAGTTGCAGGTTTCTTTCGGTATCAACATGGTTGCGCTGCACCACGGCCAGCCGAAGATCATGAACCTGAAAGAGATCATTTCCGCGTTCGTGCGTCACCGTCGCGAAGTGGTGACACGCCGTACTATTTTCGAACTGCGTAAAGCCCGCGATCGCGCGCATATCCTTGAAGCGCTGGCGATTGCGCTGGCGAACATCGATCCGATCATCGAGATGATCCGCCGTGCGCCAACGCCGGCAGAGGCAAAAGCGGCGTTAATCTCCCGTTCATGGGATCTGGGCAACGTGGCGTCTATGCTGGAACGCGCCGGTGATGATGCTGCCCGTCCTGAGTGGCTGGAGCCGGAGTTTGGCGTGCGTGATGGTCAGTATTACCTGACTGAACAACAGGCACAGGCGATTCTGGATCTGCGCTTGCAGAAACTGACCGGCCTTGAGCATGAAAAACTGCTCGACGAGTACAAAGAGCTGCTGGAACAGATCGCAGAGCTGCTGCACATTCTGGGCAGCGCCGATCGTCTGATGGAAGTGATTCGCGAAGAGATGGAACTGATCCGCGATCAGTTTGGCGATGAGCGTCGCACTGAAATCACCGCTAACAGCGCCGATATTAATATCGAAGATCTGATTAGCCAGGAAGATGTGGTTGTAACGCTGTCTCACCAGGGTTACGTCAAATATCAGCCGCTAACCGATTACGAAGCGCAACGTCGTGGCGGGAAAGGTAAATCTGCCGCGCGTATAAAAGAAGAAGACTTTATCGACCGTCTGCTGGTGGCTAACACCCACGACACGATTCTCTGCTTCTCCAGCCGTGGCCGTCTGTACTGGATGAAGGTCTATCAGCTGCCGGAAGCGAGCCGTGGCGCGCGTGGCCGTCCGATCGTCAACCTGCTGCCGCTGGAAGCCGATGAACGTATCACCGCCATTCTGCCGGTACGCGAGTACGAAGAGGGCGTTAACGTCTTTATGGCGACCGCCAGCGGTACGGTGAAGAAAACGGCGCTGACCGAGTTCAGCCGTCCGCGTTCCGCCGGTATCATCGCGGTGAACCTGAACGAAGGCGACGAGCTGATCGGCGTGGATCTGACCTCCGGTTCCGACGAAGTCATGCTGTTCTCCGCTGCCGGTAAAGTGGTGCGCTTTAAAGAAGATGCCGTTCGTGCGATGGGTCGTACCGCGACCGGCGTACGTGGCATCAAACTGGCGGGCGAAGACAGCGTCGTTTCCCTGATTATTCCGCGTGGTGAAGGCGCTATCCTGACCGTGACGCAGAATGGTTACGGTAAACGTACGGCGGAAGGCGAATACCCAACCAAGTCTCGTGGCACGCAGGGCGTTATCTCCATTAAAGTCACCGAGCGTAACGGTTCCGTTGTTGGCGCGGTACAGGTGGATGATGCCGACCAGATCATGATGATCACCGATGCCGGTACGCTGGTTCGTACCCGCGTATCGGAAATCAGCGTCGTTGGCCGTAACACCCAGGGCGTAATCCTCATCCGCACGGCGGAAGATGAAAACGTGGTGGGTCTGCAACGTGTTGCTGAGCCGGTGGATGATGAGGAACTCGACTCCATCGACGGCAGCGTAGCGGAAGGGGACGAGGATATCGCCCCGGAAGCGGAAATCGATGACGACGCAGCGGATGACGCTGACGAGTAATTCGGCATTGTGAATTGTGTGTGAAAGGAGGCCATTGCGCCTCCTTTTTTTTGCCGGATGGCGGCGTAAACGCCTTATCAGGCCGCCATCCGGCAAAGGCGCAAGTCCTTAATTCATCCTTTCCACTATCATCGCAATACCCTGACCGCCGCCGATGCAGAGCGTGGCCAGCCCGAGCGTTTTATCGCGTGCAGAGAGGGCGTGCAGCAGCGTCACCAGAATACGCGCGCCGCTGGCGCCGATGGGATGTCCCAGGGCGATAGCCCCACCGTTGACGTTCACCTTCTGCGGATCAAAACCGAGCGTCTTACCCACGGCAAGGAACTGTGCGGCAAACGCCTCGTTGGCTTCGATCAGATCGATATCCGAAAGCGTTAAACCGCTCAGTTGCAGCGCCTTCTGCGTGGCGGGAACCGGCCCCATCCCCATTAACGCCGGGGCGACGCCGCCGCTGGCGTAGGCTTTGATACGAGCCAGTGGGGTCAGGCCCGCCGCCAGCGCTGCGGATTCTTCCATCACTACCAGCGCTGCCGCGCCGTCATTGATCCCAGAGGCGTTTCCTGCCGTTACCGTACCCGCCTTGTCGAAGGCCGGGCGTAATGCAGCAAGACCTTCCGCCGTTGAATCGGCTTTCGGAAACTCGTCGCGCTCAAACACCACGGTTTTCTTACGGGATGTGACGCTAACCGGCACAATTTCGGCCTGGAATGCGCCGGAATCAATAGCGGCAACGGCTTTACGCTGTGAGAGCAGCGCCAGCTCATCCTGCATCTCCCGGCTGATGCCGTATTCCCGGGCGACGTTTTCTGCCGTGATCCCCATATGGTAGCCGTGAGTGGCGCAGATCAGACCGTCGCGCAGGATCACATCGGAGAGCTGTCCGTCGCCAAGGCGATAGCCCCAGCGGGCTTTGGCATCCAGCAGATACGGCGCCTGGCTCATATTTTCCATACCGCCTGCGACAATCGCCTGTGCCTGTCCGGCCTGAATCGCCTGCGCGGCAAGCGCCACGCTTTTGAGGCCGGAGCCGCATACTTTGTTAACGGTAAAGCCGCAGACCGTCTCTGCGAGGCCGCTTTTGAGCAGTGCCTGACGCGCCGGGTTTTGCCCAAGACCAGCCTGTAGCACATTGCCCATAATCACTTCATCCACCCTTTGCGGGTCGAGCTGCGCGCGTTCAAGCGCCGCTTTAATCACGGTGGCGCCAAGGTCGATGGCGCTGGTGGTTGCCAGTGCGCCGTTAAAACTGCCGATTGCGGTACGCGCCGCGCTGACGATGACACAGTTTTTCATCTTCTGTTCCTTAAAAGTGCGTGGTTGCCGTCAGAAAAAGGTCAAACCGATGACAAAAATGATCCCGGAGAAGAGCAGGGCGGTGATGCAGTAGCCCATAATGTCGCGTACCCCGAGTCCGGCGATTGCCAGGGCGGGCAGCGCCCAGAATGGCTGCGCCATATTCATCCACTGCTCACCGTAGGCGATCGCCATGACTGACTTGCCGAGGTCCGCCCCCAGCGCCTGAGCCGCAGGCATGACGAATGGTCCCTGGATAACCCAGTGGCCGCCGCCTGATGGCACGGCAAAGTTAATCAGCGCAGAGCTGAAAAAGGTCATCACCGGGAAGGTGTCTTTGTTGGCGACGTTGATGAAGAATTCAGTGATAAGGCCACCGAGGCCGGAGTGTTCCATCATCAGTTGGATCCCGGCGTAGAAGGGGAACTGCACCAGAATACCGGCGGTACTGCGCGCTGCGGCGCTGATGGCGCGCATGTAGGCCATTGGCGTTTTGTGCAGCAGCAGACCGGCGATCATAAACATCAGATTGACGGTATTGATGGTGATGTTGAATCCCTTCTCGGCGAAGTAGAGCCCCAGATAGGCAATCCCTAATGCGCCAATGATCAGCGCGAGAATGCGGCTCTCTTCCAGTTTTTCCGACGGTGGCGCGTCAGCCGGCAGTTTCTTCTGAAAATCGGCTTCTTCCAGCAGCAATTTCGGATCGATGCTGACCACGTCGGAGGGTTTTGGCGTCATCATTCGGGTAATAAACGGCATCACCACGATGAGGCCGAGCGTGATGAAAATATTGAACCCGGTGAACAGGGTGTCGCTAACCGGAATCAACCCCGCGACGTGTTCTACCGGGTTGCCCGGCGTTGCGGCCAGCAGGGGCATAGAGCCAGAGAAGCCGCCGCCCCAGGTGAGAAAACCGATATAGGCGCAGGCGATAAGCAGCGGATAATCGGAACCCGGCACGCGACGGGCCACTTCACGGGCAAACATTGCGCCGACCACCAGACCAAAGCCCCAGTTGATCACGCAGGCGACCGAGCCAAAGAAGGTCACCAGCATGACGCCCTGAGCGGGCGTCTTAGCGGCTGAAGCGGCGGTACGCAGCAGGCTTTTAACCGGACCGGAACTGGCCAGGGCGTGGCCCGTCACGATAATCAGCGCCATTTGCATACCGAAAGCCAGCAGGTTCCAGAAGCCATCGCCCCAGAACCTCACCATACTGACCGGCGTTTGCGGCGTCAGCCAGAGAGCGATCCCAAACGTCAGCAGGGTTAACAGCATTGCGAAGATCAGCGGATCAGGAAGCCAGCGGCTGACGACCCGCGTCATAAAGCGTGAAATACGCCCAATCATGCGTCACCTCTCTGAATGACCAGATCGGCCGCAACCTCAAAGTGCGCTTCAGTTTTTGCCCGCAGGGTTTCCAAATCACACCCTTCGGCGATTTCTGTCAGCCACATCTTGCTGTCGATAAAGCGAAATACAGCCAGTTCGGTAACCAGCATATGCACCGCGTGCTGGGCGGTGAGCGGCATGGTGCACTGGCGCAGAATTTTCGCCGAGCCGTCTTTCGCGCAATGTTCCATTGCAATGATCACTTTGCGCGCGCCGGTGACCAGATCCATTGCGCCCCCCATGCCGGGGACCATTTTGCCGGGAACCACCCAGTTGGCGAGGTTTGCCTGCTCATCCACCTGTAGCCCGCCGAGTACGCAGGCGTCAACATGGCCCCCGCGAATCAATGCGAACGACATGGCGCTGTCGAACATTGCCGCGCCGGGCAAAATGCCGCAGGGTTGACCGCCAGCGTTCACCAGATCCGGGTGGGCCGTCGTGACCGGCCCCAGTCCCAGAAAGCCGTTCTCAGATTGCAGGGTGATGTGAATGTCATCCGGCAGGTAGTTTGCAACCATCGTCGGCAAACCAATTCCCAGGTTAACCACGTCGCCATCATGCAGCTCTTGCGCCACGCGGCGCGCAATACGTTGTTTAGCATCCATTATTTGCTCTCCTGTGGAATAACGATGTGGTCGATAACGGCGCCAGGGGTGACAATCTGGTCAGGCAGTAGCTCGCCTGTTTCAACCAGTTCGTCAGGCTCAACCAGGGTGATGTCTGCGGCGAGAGCAATGAGGGGGTTAAAATTACGGGCACTGAGCTGGTAGGTCAGGTTGCCGAGCGGGTCGGCGCAGTGGGCGCGAATAAGCGCCAGATCTGCACGCAGTGGACGCTCCAGCAGCCAGGTTCTGCCATCGAGCTGAAGCGTTTGCTTTCCCTCTTCAACCACGGTGCCGACGCCAGTCGGGGTCAGAAAACCGCCCAGCCCGGCGCCGCCGCAGCGGATTTGTTCAATCAGGGTGCCTTGCGGAACCAGTTGAACCTCCATCTCTTTGGCAATCATCCGCCGACCCGTTTCCGGGTTGGTGCCGATATGGGAGGCGATGACCTTGCGCACCCGGCCATTTACGATAAGCGGGCCGATGCCGGTATCGACAAATGCGGTATCGTTGGCGATCAGCGTCAGGTCCCTGACACCGGATTCAAGTAAGGCTTCAACAAGGCGGGGCGGGGTGCCTACCCCCATAAAACCGCCAACCATGATGGTCATGCCGTCACGAAAGAAGCCTGAGGCGTTCTGTAAGGTAATCAGTTTTGTTTTCATTATGTTTCCCTTTTGCATACTCCATTTTGGGTACGCAAAAGGAATAGCAAGCGGGATGCCAGGATTAATAAACCGAAAAGAGAAGGGTTAACCTGATGAATATAAAAATTAATTTTCACGGAAGGGGGATGAGAGGGCGTGAGGCGCTATGCAGAATTTTGCGCACTGTGCAAAATTCTGCATAGCAACTTCTGGTATCAGAGGCCTGCCGGATCGATGCCGTACTCCTGCAATTTGTACATCAACGCGCGTCGGCTGATGCCCAGCATTAACGCGGTGCGCGTGCGGTTTCCCTCCTGCTGCTCCAGAACCTCCATAATGATTCGGCGTTCTTCGCGTTTAATCTCTTCTTTCAGGTTCCGTTCACCGGGTTGGGCTGGCTTTATTCCGCTGGCGTGACTCACCGACTGGCGGAACTGGGTAGGGAGGTCTTCGGCAAAAATCACCGCCCCGGTGTTCATCACCACCGCGCGCTCAATCACATTGGATAATTCGCGGATATTACCGGGCCACGGCCAGGCGGTGAGAAGTGACATAGCGGAAGGGTCAATTTCAATAATATCCCGCTGGTTTTCTGAGCTGAATTTCTGCAAAAAGTGGTTGGCCAACAGGGGGATATCTTCCCGCCGCTCACGCAAAGGAGGAAGCGTCAGATGAATCACATTCAGCCGATAAAACAGATCTTCACGGAAGGTGCCTTCTTTCACCATTTCCTGCAAATTCCGGTTGGTGGCGGCGACAATGCGGATATCAACCTGAATGGTTTGATGCCCGCCAATGCGTTCAAACTCCCTCTCCTGGAGGATTCGCAGCAGCTTAGCCTGTAACACCAGCGGCATTTCGCCTATTTCGTCCAGCAGCAGCGTTCCCTGATGAGCGCGCTCAAACAGCCCCTGACGTCGCGTTTGTGCGCCGGTAAACGCCCCTTTTTCGTGGCCGAACAGTTCGCTTTCCAGCAGTGATTCCGGCAGCGCCGCACAGTTAATCTTGATGAAGGGGCCGTTTGCCCGGCGTGAGTTATAGTGAATGGCGCGGGCGATCAACTCTTTTCCAGTGCCGCTTTCGCCGCTAATGAGCACGTTGGCCTGGGAAAGCGCGATTTTCGCGGTATCTTTGCAGATATCCATCATCCCCGGACTGTTGGTCAGGATATGTCCCCATTGCCAGCTGGTGCTCAGCGCCTGATGCAGGCTGCGGATCTCCTGCTTCATGGCCTGAAGCTGCAAGGCCCGCTGAATCAATAAGTTCAGTTCATCGAGGTCGAACGGTTTAATCACATAATCAAATGCGCCGCTGCGCAGTGCTTCTACGGCGGTTTCCACTTCAGCGTAGGCTGTCATCAGAATAATGGGGACCCGTGGATGCTGTGCGCGCATCACTTTCAGCGCTTCAATGCCGTTCATCTCCGGCATGCGGATGTCCATCAGCACCACGTCGGGCGGCGTGTCGGCAAAATGTTGCAGCGCTGTCTGACCGTTACTGGCGCACTGGGTTTCATGCCCTTGCAGCGAAAACGCGGTGGCGAGCATACGGCGAACATTATCTTCGTCATCAACGATGAGAATACGGTAGCGAGTTTTCATTCTGACGAGGTTTCCTGCGGGTTAATCGGTAAAATAAGGGTAAAGGTCGCGCCGCATCCGGGCATACTGGTAACGTATATGTCGCCCTGATGCGCATTGATGATGCGCTGACTTAACGCCAGCCCGAGGCCGGTTCCTGACGCTTTGGTGGTGAAGAACGGATCAAAGATTTTTTTCTGCAAAGCGACGTCAATACCGCAGCCATTATCTTCAATGGCGATCGCCAGATGCGTGGTCGTGTAGCGCCAGGTTCGGATACGAATTTCGCCGCGCGCGCCTATCGCCTGCACCGCGTTGATAAGCATGTTCAGGAGCACCTGTTTGAGCAGTTCGCGATCGGCGACGATCGTGGGCAATGCGGCGTTGAATTCCGTATTGAAGTTAATTCGCGCCTGCACCCCGGAAGTCTGCACCAGGATCAACGCCTCCTCGATCAGCGTATTAATGGATACCTGCTGCCACTGACTTTGTCGCGGTCGGGAGAAGTCCAGCAGTTGCTGGATGACTTTATTAATAGAATCAATTTCTTTCAGTACGACGGACAGGTACTCCTGATGTACAGGCAGATTGATTTGCTGGCGAATAATCTGCACATAACCCCGGATGGCGGTGAGCGGGTTGCGCACTTCATGCGCCACGCCTGCCATCAGTTCACCCAGCGTGGCGAGTCTCTCCGTTTGCGCCAGACGGCGCTGCGCCTCTTTACGGGCGGTTAAATCGGAAAACATCACCAGCGCGCCAATCAACTCACCGTCAGCGTTATGAATACGACTGGTGGTGACGCTGAGTTCAATTGTCCGGTCACGCGCGGGGAAGCTGACTTCCTGAGCCAGATGTTCAGTGCCGTTCTCCAGAGTGTCAAGCACAGGGCTGGAGAAATGAGGATCGGCGAACAGCGTTGAGTAGGGGCGCCCGGCCAGCTCATGCAGCGTATAACCCGTGATGGTCTCTGCGGCAGGATTCATCGTGGTGACATTACCTTGTCTGTCGATTGCGATAACCCCATCGGCGGCGTTCTCAATAATCAGATCGTTCAGCGTCTTAGTTTCCCGCAGTGTCTGCGCCAGAGCGTTGACGCTGCGGCTGATTTGCCCCAGTTCACCGGGGAGATCGGGTAACTGGGCCGGCGTTTTCTGCGCAAGAGTAGGCAAGCCTTCAGTAATGATATCGATATTGGCGCTCAGGCGGCGTGAGAAGAGAATGATCAGTAACAGGCTGCTGATAAGCCCCGCCGCCAGAACGGCAATAATACGAACATCCATTTTCCAGGCCTGTCGGCGAATATCTTCGGTCAACTCATTCGCCCAGATATAACCAATGACCTCGCCATGCCGCGCTATCGGAATCATTGAGTTGAGGATATCGCCGCGCACCTGCCGGCCTGAAAATACCACCGGGGCGTTGGTACTCATGACCTCCCGGCCAGGATGATCGGGAGCGATAGTGACCCCGACGTTGTTCTGATACAGTGCCGAAGGGGCGTAGGTGATAATGGCGTCCAGCGCCTTATTGTAATAGCCCGCGCCAATTCCCGGAAACGCGCGGGTGATACGCTCAGTGACCGGTGATAACTGCGCATTCAGCGCGCGGATACGCTCATCGCGCGGCAGATTTTCCTGCTGGGTGAAGCTGTCGCCCAGCGCTTCATCAAGCAGATGCACGACAGCCGATAATTTTTTCTCTTTTTCAGATAAGACCGCTGATCGGCCTTCGGTTTCTACGATATAACCAATAGAGAGCGTCGGCACGATGACCATCAGGATAGCCATCAGTATCATTTGATTGCGTAAGCGTCGCGGGTAAAGCCGTCTCAGGTAGCGCATGCTGACATCCGTGTGGTCTTTATCAGGCAAACGCCAATTATCGGGGGTTGAGGCGCAGGTTTCTCAGCGGTATATCATATTCCCGCAAAGAGAGGGCATTGCGACGCCGGGCATTTACCGCTACCTTAACCACACTCTATTTATCGCCTGAGGCGGAGCTTCGCCCCTTTGAAATACCTTGCTTCCTTTCGTACAACCCTGAAAGTTTCGCGCTACCTGTTCAGAGCGTTGGCGTTACTGATCTGGCTGCTGATCGCTTTTGCTTCGGTGTTTTACATCGTCAATGCGCTGCATCAGAGAGAGTCTGAAATCCGTCAGGAATTCAATCTCAGTTCCGACCAGGCGCAGCGCTATATTCAGCGCACGTCTGACGTAATGAAAGAACTTAAATACATTGCCGAGAATCGCTTAACGGCGGAAAACGGCGTGATGTCCAGCCGGGCGCGCGACGATAAAACCGTGGTGCCCAATTTTGAGCCGCTGTTTGCCGACTCCGACTGTGCGGCGATGGGGAATGCCTGGCGCGGGTCGCTGGAGTCGCTGGCCTGGTTTATGCGCTACTGGCGCGACAATTTTTCTGCGGCCTACGATCTGAATCGTGTTTTCCTGATTGGCAGCGACAATCTCTGTATGGCGAATTTCGGCCTGCGCGATATGCCGGTCGAACGTGATAATGCGCTGAAAACGCTGCATGAGCGCATTGTTAAGTACCGCAATGCCCCGCAGGAAGAGAGCGGGAATAACCTTTTCTGGATTAGCCAGGGGCCGCGCCCCGGCATCGGCTATTTTTATGCCCTGACGCCGGTTTATCTGGCCAACCGCTTGCAGGCGCTGCTGGGCGTCGAGCAGTCCATTCGGATGGAGAACTTTTTCACGCCGGGAAGTTTGCCTATGGGGGTGACGATCCTCGATGAAAATGGTCATCCGCTGATTTCGCTGACCGGGCCGGAAAGCAACATCAGGCCGGAACCCCGCTGGATGCAGGAGCGCTCCTGGTTTGGCTACACGCCAGGGTTCCGTGAGCTGGTTCTGAAGAAAAGTCTGCCGCCATCGTCGCTCAGCATTGTCTACTCCGTACCGGTCGACCTGGTGCTGGAGCATATTCGAATGCTGATTCTGAATGCCATTCTGCTGAATGTGCTGGTGGGCGCCGCCTTGTTCACGCTGGCGCGTATGTATGAACGGCGTATCTTTATTCCGGCGGAAAGCGATGCTCAGCGGCTGGAAGAGCATGAGCAGTTTAACCGGAAAATCGTCGCTTCCGCGCCGGTGGGGATCTGCATCCTGCGCACCATTGACGGGGTCAATATTCTCAGTAATGAACTGGCGCATACCTACCTCAATATGCTCACCCATGAGGACCGGCAAAGGCTGACGCAAATTATCTGTGGTCAGCAGGTTAACTTCGTCGATGTGTTGACCAGCAACAATACCAATCTGCAAATCAGCTTTGTCCATTCGCGCTATCGTAATGAAAACGTGGCGATTTGCGTGCTGGTGGATGTGAGCGCGCGCGTCAAAATGGAAGAGTCGTTGCAGGAGATGGCGCAGGCGGCGGAGCAGGCGAGCCAGTCCAAATCAATGTTCCTTGCGACCGTGAGCCACGAGCTGCGCACGCCGCTGTACGGGATTATCGGTAACCTCGATCTGCTGCAAACCAAAGCGTTGCCGAAAGGGGTCGACAGGCTGGTTACGGCGATGAACAACTCCTCCAGCCTGCTGCTGAAAATCATCAGCGATATTCTCGACTTCTCAAAAATCGAATCCGAGCAGTTGAAGATTGAACCGCGTGAGTTCTCGCCGCGTGAGGTGATGAACCATATTACGGCCAACTATTTACCGCTGGTGGTGAGAAAACAGCTTGGCCTGTACTGCTTTATTGAACCGGATGTACCGGTTGCGCTGAACGGCGACCCGATGCGTCTGCAACAGGTGATTTCTAACCTGCTGAGTAACGCCATCAAATTTACCGATACCGGTTGTATTGTGCTGCATGTGCAGTGTGATGGCGATTATCTCAGTATTCAGGTACGCGATACCGGCGTGGGGATTCCGGCGAAAGAGGTTGTGCGTTTGTTCGATCCTTTCTTCCAGGTGGGAACCGGCGTGCAGCGTAATTTCCAGGGAACCGGCCTGGGGCTGGCGATTTGTGAAAAACTGATCAGCATGATGGATGGGGATATCTCCGTCGATTCAGAGCCCGGGATGGGCAGCCAGTTTACGTTACGCATTCCACTTTATGGCGCGCAGTACCCGCAGAAAAAAGGCGTCGAAGGGCTGGCTCAAACGCGTTGCTGGCTGGCGGTACGCAACGCGTCGCTGTGTCATTTTATTGAGTCCAGCCTGGCGCGAAGCGGTGTCGATGTGCTTCGTTACGAAGGGCAAAAACCGGCGCCGGAAGATATTCTGATTACGGACGATGTGCTGGAGCAGGCATGGCAGGGGCGTGCGGCGGTTGTTTTCAGTCGCCGCCATATTGGTATTCCGCAGGAAAGAGCGCCGGGCGAGTGGGTACACAGCGTGGCGTCGCCGCATGAATTGCCTGCGCTGCTGGCGCGGATTTACAGTATTGAGCTTGATAACGACGCGCTTGCAACGGCGCTGCCTGCGCCGGATAAAACCGACGCGACGAATGACGACATGATGATCCTCGTGGTGGACGATCATCCGATCAACCGTCGTTTGCTGGCCGATCAGTTGGGATCGCTGGGGTATCAATGCAAGACCGCGAATGACGGCGTCGATGCGTTGAACGTGCTGAGTAAAAACCATATTGATATCGTGCTGAGCGACGTCAACATGCCGAATATGGACGGCTACCGCCTGACGCAGCGCATTCGCCAGCTAGGGTTGACGCTGCCGGTGGTCGGCGTCACGGCTAACGCGCTGGCGGAAGAGAAACAGCGTTGTCTGGAGTCCGGTATGGATAGCTGCCTGTCCAAGCCGGTGACGTTAGATGTGCTTAAGCAGACGCTGGCGGTGTATGCGGAGCGGGTGAGAAAGACGCGGGCATAAAAAAGGCCGGATGGCGGTTTCGCCTTCTCCGGCCTACTGCAATCATCAACGTCGGCCTGATAAGCGCAACGCCATCAGGCACCTGACGTTTGATCAGTCTTTGTCCGCCGGGCTCAGCGTGACGGAAGAGAGGTAATTCAGCAGCGCGATATCGTTTTCGACGCCCAGCTTCATCATCGCCGATTTTTTCTGGCTACTGATGGTCTTAATACTGCGGTTCAGTTTCTTGGCGATTTCCGTCACCAGGAAACCTTCTGCGAACAGACGCAGGACTTCACTCTCTTTCGGGGACAGACGTTTGTCGCCATAACCGCCCGCGCTGATTTTCTCCAGCAGGCGGGAGACGCTTTCCGGGGTAAACTTCTTGCCCTTTTGCAGCGCGGCCAGCGCTTTAGGCAAGTCAGTCGGCGCGCCTTGTTTCAGCACAATCCCCTCAATGTCGAGATCCAGCACCGCGCTCAGAATTGCCGGGTTGTTGTTCATCGTCAGAACGATGATCGACAGGCTCGGGAAATGACGTTTAATGTATTTGATGAGGGTAATCCCGTCACCGTATTTATCTCCCGGCATGGAGAGGTCGGTAATCAACACATGCGCATCTAATTTAGGCAGGTTGTTGATCAGTGCTGTGGAATCTTCAAACTCGCCGACAACATTCACCCACTCGATTTGTTCAAGTGATTTGCGAATACCGAACAGTACAATCGGATGGTCATCGGCAATAATTACGTTCATATTGTTCATGTATTGGGCTACCTTGCTACAGCAAGCTCTTGACGTAGCTGTCAATGTCGCTGATGTATTTTTCTATACCTGGAGCATCTTTCTCACGAATAAGATGTTCCAGCGTTTCACATAACTGCTTGCCGGGTACCAGATTAAGCATAGCAAACACGCCTTTCAGGCGGTGAGCTGTCTGCGCCAGCGCAGCGAAATCACTGGTCGCTGCCTCAGTATACAACCTCTTAACATCATCCGGTACTGTGTCTACAAAGAGCGCGTAATAACCGCTGGCATGAAGTTCGGCGTTTTCATCTCCGCCGAGGGGCGACTCTGGAATCTCTTCCTGCGCCAGTTGCTCTTCTATCAGTTGTAGTACAGCTTCCTGCATAGCGTTGCTCATATTAAAGTTGACGCGCAGTTGGCCAGGACCCATTTTCCGCACGCCTGACTCATCATCGCTTAAAAGCAAGCCGGAGGCAGTAAGATTAGACGGATTATCAGTTAAAAAGAGATCATATTCTTGACTTATTTGCCGATCATCCGGCGTGATGCAGGTGGCTCCCCAGTTTTCCAGCTGACGCAACACAATATTGCGCACGTCATTAGAGGTGACGTCAACCATTACGCAAACGTCATCCAGCAAGCGCTCTTCATCATTTACATGCTGGTCATGCGGGGTCATTTTAACATGTACGGTATAGCGCGTCCCCAGCGCATCGCGTGCTTTAATATTCAGATGCCCGCCGAGCTTACGCGCCAGCTGATCGCACAACCAGAAGGTTAACGGATTCGCTTTCCCGTAGCGGTCGCTTTGCGTTTCATTGATATACGGGAAATGGAGATTGTCGATCTCATTGAGCGTCACGCCTTCACCGGTATCCAGAATGCGGAAGGTCAGGCGTTCTTTAGCCGACTCATCCTGATCGACTTCCAGCGTGATTTTCCCAATCTGCGTGGTTGTGACCGCGTACTGGATCAGCAACAGCAGAATGCGGCGCAGGGCGTCACGGTCGCCACGGCGTTCATCGTTGGCGCTAAGGTGGTTTTTGATCAGCAGTTGCAGACCTTTACGCTTAATCGCAGGCAGAACGTCCGGCACCACTTCGTCAATCAGATCCTGAATGGAGAACAGCGTCGGCTCACTTTTCCAGGTATCATTCTCCAGAATATTCGCCAGCTGAATTTCATCTATCATACGCACCAGAACATCCGCCTGGTTCGCCAGCTTCTGGCTTTCCGGCGTGTCTGCGGCAGCGGCGTTGATCGCCAGTATCCGCACGGGTTCTTTCAGGGCATTGCCAATATTTTGCATAAACGCGGCGCGGCCCTGCTGGTTTTTCTCATACAGACGCTGCGCCTGCCTGAGCTTTTTGTTCACCAGCACTTCCCGGACCTGATCGCGAATAATAAAGATCTGCGTGCGAGGGGCGACCTGGCTGCGGAACAGGCGAATTTCATACAGCTCGTTATTGATCGTCGCCTGAATGATGCCCTGATGCTGCTCCGCCATGCTGGTGATGTTTTGCAGATTTAAATGCGGCAGCAAATGGTCGGCGATTTTATTGCTGATGATGGTGCGATTGGCCTCCTGGTCATGCACCAGCAGCCCCAGCGGCAGCAGGGAGACGATCTCTTCATTAATCGCGCGCAGAATACGCAGTTCATTATTTGCGGTATTGCTTGTCGCCACTTCCGTTGAACGGCCAGGCTGGTGGCGGAAGGTGGTGTAGCCAAACAGCGCCAGCGCAAGCAGGCCGATATTCAACAGTAACGGCAGCAGGATATTTTGCAGCGTATCAAGCAATAGCGTGCCGAAAGGAACCTGCCAGACCAGCCGCATATCGGTTGAGTTCAGCGCGGAAGAAATCTCAATTTTGGCGCTGTTGAAGCTGATGCTGACGCTGTCTGGAGACTCTTTCTCCGTATTACGTACCGTCGTGGTTGAGGAGTCGGGTTCCAGGCGGAAGCTGTCCAGCGGCATTCCCGGCGGGATCAGGTCGTTGATCGGCAAATCGAACGCCACAACCGTCGCCAGATGCCCCGGCTGATTAAAAGTGGTGCGCAGCGTAAAGTAATGGCCGTTTTGCCACGCCAGACGACGTAACGAAGAGAAGCTTTCGCGTTCATCCAGCGCATTCGCCTGTTGCAGCATCTCCGCCCGACGGGAATCGACAATATTGCCAATGGCGGACTCTTTAAAGCCGGAGGAGAGATCCTTGAGCGGCAGGGTGGAGATGAGAATCAGGCTGTTGTCCTGCCCGTTCAGATAATACATCGACCAGGGCACGTTCTCCGCGCCCCACAGCGTATCGAGATAGGTGGAAATCCGCTGGGTCATTTCCAGCGTTGAACTGTCATGCGAGCCAAAAATAAGCGCTTCGGTCTTACGGCGCGGTTTTTCAAGGTAGTAGACGTCTTGTTTCAGACGCGTTTCCTGCAAACCCTCGCTCGTGGATGGGTTAGCCGTCGCGGCAATGTTGTCATAGATTTGCCAGGTCACGTAGCGCCAGGTGTCTACGCGCTTATGAATAGCATGGGTGATATCGACAATCTGATAGCTCTTGTCTTTCAGCCAGGCGTTGACCGCGCTTTGCACCATCACGCCCATCGTTACAAGTAACACAATGATCAGTAATAAGAAGAAACGGGTAATGCTTCCCGGCAGAAGGGAGAATCGGGTAGAAACCGTTGTATCAGACTGACTCATTCGTGTTTATGACCTGTTAAAACAACGCTAAAGAGGAAAGGGCAGTATAAAGGGTACTGTGTGAATTTCCATACTCTCGCTCATCAGACACGCTGCATTTTTCCGCCCGAGCCGCGAAGGCGTTTCCCTAAGCAAAACGTGTACAGCGTTGGCGCAGATGTATAAATATAAACACAATGAAATAAAATTTAGCACTAAATAACAAGAAATTATTTGTTGGCATGACTGGTGATTATCACGAGGGGGGTAGTAAACCGTTGTGATTATTTAAATCCGGTAGCACAAGAAGATAAAAGTTGTGTAAAGAAGGGTAAAAAAAAACCGAATGCGAGGCATCCGGTTGAAATAGGGGTAAACAGACATTCAGAAATGAATGACGGTAATAAATAAAGTTAATGATGATAGCGCTGACTATTTTAGTTGCGAGTGAAGATTTTGTTTTATCATTCAGTGCTATGATTTTCATGAATATAATGCATTGAATTATAATGAAAAATAAATATGTTTTGATGATTCGTGCTTATTTGTCCCATTTTTTGCTTTTAAAAAAGTTCCATGCCATTAATAATTTGAAACACCTATGGCGATAAATGAAACATTTTAAAGATTTTAGTATCATATCCGTGTTGGATTATTCTGCATTTTTGCGGAGAATGAAATTGCCGACTGGTTAAGAGGGTTAATCAGTATGCAGTGGCAATAAAAAAGCAAATAAAGGCATATAACAGAGGGTTAATAACATGAAAGTTAAAGTACTGTCCCTCCTGGTACCGGCTCTGCTGGTAGCAGGCGCAGCAAATGCGGCTGAAGTTTATAACAAAGACGGCAACAAATTGGACCTGTTCGGTAAAGTCGACGGTCTGCACTATTTCTCTGATGACGATGGCAACGACGGCGATCAGACCTATATGCGTCTCGGCTTCAAAGGCGAAACCCAGGTTAACGATCAGATCACCGGCTACGGTCAGTGGGAATATCAGATTCAGGGTAACGACGCTGAAACCACTAACAACTCCTGGACCCGTGTGGCGTTTGCTGGTGTGAAATTTGGCGATGCAGGTTCCTTCGACTACGGTCGTAACTACGGCGTAATCTACGATGTAACGGCCTGGACCGACGTTCTGCCGGAATTCGGCGGCGACACCTACGGTGCGGATAACTTCATGCAGCAGCGTGCTAACGGCCTGGCAACCTACCGTAATACTGACTTCTTCGGTCTGGTTGAAGGTCTGAATTTTGCGTTGCAGTATCAGGGTAAAAACGGCAGCGCCAGCGGTGAAAACGACGTTGCGGATGGTCGTAGCCTGCTGAAACAGAACGGCGACGGCTTCGGCGGATCTCTGACCTATGATATCGGCGAAGGCTTCAGCGTTGGTGGTGCAATCACCTCTTCCAAACGTACTGCTGACCAGAATTCGGCTGGCGTATACGGCAGCGGCGATCGTGCGACCGTTTATACCGGTGGTCTGAAATACGACGCTAACAACGTTTACCTGGCAGCGCAGTACTCTCAGACTTACAACGCAACCCGCTTTGGTTCTTCCCAGAACGGCAGTAGCGACTCTTATGGCTTCGCTGATAAAGCGCAAAACTTCGAAGTGGTTGCACAGTACCAGTTCGACTTCGGTCTGCGTCCGTCCGTGGCTTACCTGCAATCTAAAGGTAAGGACATCTCCAACGGCACCACCAACTACGGCGATCAGGATATCCTGAAATACGTTGATGTTGGCGCGACCTACTACTTCAACAAAAACATGTCTACCTACGTTGATTACAAAATCAACCTGCTGGATGACAACACCTTTACCCGTAACGCGGGTATCAGCACTGACGACATCGTTGCTCTGGGCCTGGTTTACCAGTTCTGATTGCGGACAATGTCAACTAAAGGGCCTGCGGGCCCTTTTTTAATGCGTTTTTTACGGCGTACAAATAGCGATTTTTGGTGTACTCTTGCGCGCGTTCGCATGAGGATAATCACGTATGGAAATGACCTTTTGTCGGGCAGCGCTGCTGGCCACGACGATCTTTTTTGTGGGGTGCGATGATGCCCCAAAACCGGCTGATACAGCGTCACCTGCTGCAACCGTACTGGAAGGGAAAACGATGGGCACCTTCTGGCGGGTCAGCGTGGTGGATGTGGACGCCAGCCGTGCTGAGGAATTACGTAACAGAATTCAGACGCAGCTTGATGCCGACGATCAGCTGTTGTCCACGTACAAAAATGACTCGGCGCTGATGCGCTTCAACCATTCGCAAAGTCTTTCTCCCTGGCCGGTTAGCGAAGCAATGGCCGATATCATTACCTCGGCGCTGCGCATTGGCGCGAAAACCGACGGCGCGATGGATATCACCGTGGGGCCGCTGGTGAATCTGTGGGGGTTCGGCCCGGAGCAACAGCCGATACATGTTCCCACACAGCCGCAGATTGACAGCGCAAAAGCAAAGACCGGGCTGCAACATCTGCGGGTTATCAATCAGGCGCGACAACAATATCTGCAAAAAGATCTGCCGGATCTGTTTGTCGATCTCTCAACCGTGGGGGAAGGGTATGCGGCCGATCATCTGGCGCGCTTGATGGAACAGGAAGGCATTGCCCGCTATCTGGTCTCCGTCGGCGGCGCCCTGAACAGTCGCGGCATGAATGCGCAGGGGCAGCCCTGGCGTGTGGCGATCCAAAAACCGACCGATCAAGAAAACGCGGTGCAGGCAATTGTCGATATTAACGGGCATGGCATCAGTACCTCCGGCAGCTACCGTAACTATTACGAACTGGACGGGAAGCGCCTGTCTCACGTCATTGATCCGCAGACCGGGCGTCCCATAGAACACAATCTGGTCTCCGTGACGGTTATCGCTCCGACGGCGCTGGAAGCGGACGGCTGGGATACCGGGTTGATGGTGCTCGGCACGGAAAAGGCCAAAGAGGTGGTGCGCCGGGAAGGGCTGGCGGTGTACATGATCATGAAAGAGGGCGAGGGTTTTAAAACCTGGATGTCGCCGCAGTTCAAAAGCTTCCTCGTGAGTGATAAAAATTAAAAAGCAAGATTTCGGGTTTTCGTGCGCTGACTTACGGACACACTGAGACTAAGCACTATGCTTAATGAAGGAGTCCATGATGAAAAATCTCTCACGCATAAATGACGATGCGCGCTGGCAGTCGGTGCTGGATCGCGATCCTGACGCCGATGGTCAGTTTGTTTTTGCGGTACAGACCACCGGCATCTTTTGCCGACCGTCCTGTCGGGCAAAACACGCGTTGCGGCAAAACGTTCGTTTCTTTGCCAGTGCGGAGCAGGCGCTGGCCGCAGGATTCCGCCCCTGCAAACGCTGCCAGCCAGACAAAGACAACGCCCGACAGCATCAGCTGGATAAAATCACGCACGCCTGTCGTTTACTGGAACAGGATGCCCCCATCACGCTGGACGCCCTGGCGCAGCAGGTGGCAATGAGCCCATTTCATCTGCATCGGTTGTTCAAAGCCACGACGGGAATGACGCCAAAAGCCTGGCAGCAATCCTGGCGCGCCCGCCGTCTGCGCGATGCGCTGGCGAAAGGAGAGACGGTAACGCAAGCGATCCTGAACGCCGGTTTTCCCGACAGCGGCAGTTACTATCGCAAAGCGGATGAGACGCTCGGCATGACGGCGAAGCAGTTTCGTAAGGGCGGCGATAATCTCCCCGTTCGCTATGCCCTCGCGGATTGTGCGCTGGGACGCTGCCTGGTTGCGGAGAGCGAGCGGGGAATCTGCGCGATTTTACTGGGCGATGATGATGCCGGGCTTATTGCCAGCCTGCATGAACTGTTTCCCGCCGCGCAGGATGAACCCGCTGATCGACCTTTCCAGCAGCGCGTGCGCCAGGTTATCGCCAGTATTAATGCACGCGATATGCCGCTGTCACTGCCGTTAGATATTCAGGGCACCGCGTTCCAGCAGCAGGTCTGGCAGGCGCTGCGCACGATTCCCTGTGGGGAAACCGTCAGCTATCAGCAGATCGCCAGCGCAATTGGCAAGCCGAAGGCGGTTCGTGCCGTTGCCAGCGCCTGCGGGGCAAATAAACTGGCGATTGTGATCCCGTGCCATCGGGTGGTGCGCGGCGACGGCGCGCTATCGGGTTATCGTTGGGGCGTGGCGCGCAAGGCGCAGCTTCTGCAACGAGAGGCGCGACATGAGGATAAATGATGCTGGACTTATTTGCGGATGCTGAACCCTGGCAAGAGCCGCTGGCGTCCGGCGCGGTTATCTTGCGCCGTTTCGCCTTTCGCGAGGCGCCATCGCTGATTGAGGCCATCGCGGTGGTCGCCGCGCAGTCGCCATTTCGCCAGATGGTAACGCCCGGCGGCTATACCATGTCGGTGGCGATGACAAATTGCGGTCAGCTCGGCTGGACGACGGATCAGCACGGATATCTCTATTCTCCCGTCGATCCGTTAACCGGGCGGCGTTGGCCGCCGCTGCCTGAGGTCTTTACCAGCCTGTGCCATCGCGCGGCGATCGCGGCGGGCTATGCTGATTTTCAGCCGGATGCCTGTCTTATCAATCGCTATACGCCCGGCTCAAAGTTGTCGTTGCATCAGGATAAAGACGAACCGGATCTGCGCGCGCCGATTGTGTCGGTTTCTTTGGGCCTTCCGGCCATTTTTCAGTTTGGCGGCCTGAGTCGTAACGATCCGTTAAAACGCCTTTTGCTGGAGCACGGCGATGTGGTGGTCTGGGGCGGTGAATCGAGACTGTTTTACCACGGCATACAACCGCTTAAAGCGGGCTTTCATCCGCTGACGGCGGACTGTCGTTACAACCTGACGTTTCGCCAGGCGGGTAAAAAAGAATAAAAATAAGAATTATTATTGCTGTCGGCGTTGAGATGTTTAAACTGCGGGCTGTTATTCCTTGCCCGGGTTGTATGAATGGAACTACTTCTTCTTGTCTGGCGGCAGTATCGCTGGCCATTTATCAGCGTGATGGCGCTCAGCCTCGCCAGCGCTGCGCTGGGGATTGGTCTGATTGCCTTTATCAATCAGCGCCTCATCGAAACGGTGGATACCACGCTGATGGTGCTGCCGGAATTTCTCGCGCTGCTGCTTTTACTGATGGCGGTGACGCTGGGCTCCCAACTGGCCTTAACCGCGTTAGGGCACCATTTTGTCTATCGCCTGCGCAGCGAATTTATCAAACGTATTCTGGACACGCAGGTTGAGCGCATCGAACAACTGGGCAGCGCCTCGCTGCTGGCAGGGTTAACCAGTGATATCCGCAACATCACGATCGCATTCGTGCGCCTGCCGGAGCTGGTTCAGGGGATCATCCTGACGGTGGGTTCCGCCGCGTATCTGGCGATGTTATCCACCAAAATGCTGCTGGTGACGGCAATCTGGATGGCAATCACCATCTGGGGCGGGTTTGTGCTGGTGGCGCGCGTGTATAAGCACATGGCGACGCTGCGCGAAACGGAAGATAAGCTGTATCAGGATTTTCAGACGGTGCTGGAAGGGCGCAAAGAGCTGACCCTGAACCGTGAGCGCGCGGAACATATCTTTAACCATTCGTATATCCCGGATGCGAAAGAGTATCGCCACCATATTATTCGCGCCGATACGTTCCACCTGAGCGCCGTTAACTGGTCAAACATTATGATGCTGGGCGCGATTGGTCTGGTGTTTTGGATGGCGAACAGCCTGGGCTGGGCGGATACCAACGTGGCGGCGATCTATTCGCTGACGCTGCTGTTCCTGCGCACGCCGCTGCTCTCTGCGGTTGGCGCGTTGCCGACGCTGCTCACCGCGCAGGTGGCTTTCAACAAGCTGAATAAATTTTCGCTGGCGCCGTTTAAAGCGGAATTTCCTCGTCCTGACGCCTTTCCTGACTGGAAAACGCTGGAGTTACGCAATGTCGTTTTCCATTATCAGGATAATGCGTTTTCAGTAGGGCCGATCAACCTGACCATCCAGCGCGGGGAACTGCTGTTTCTGATTGGCGGCAATGGTAGCGGGAAATCGACGCTGGCGATGCTGCTGACGGGGCTGTACCAGCCTCAGTCAGGCGAAATTTTACTGGATGGCAAAACGCTTTCCGCAGAGCGTCCTGAGGACTACCGGAAACTCTTTTCCGCTGTGTTTACCGATGTCTGGCTGTTTGATCAACTGCTGGGGCCGGAAGGCAAACCGGCCAAAGCGGAACTGGTGGAAAAGTGGCTTGAGCAACTGAAAATGGCGCACAAGCTGGAGCTACGCGATGGCCGGATTCTGAACCTGAAGCTGTCGAAAGGGCAGAAAAAGCGCGTGGCGTTGCTGCTGGCGCTGGCGGAGGAGCGTGACATCATTCTGCTGGATGAATGGGCCGCCGATCAGGACCCGCATTTCCGCCGTGAATTTTATCAGGTGCTGCTGCCGCTGATGCAGGAGATGGGCAAAACCATCTTTGCGATCAGTCATGACGATCATTACTTTATTCACGCCGATCGCCTGCTGGAGATGCGTAACGGGCAGTTGAGTGAGCTGGTCGGCGATGAACGCGACGCCGCCTCCCACGATGCGGTTGCGCGTACCGCCTGATCCTGTAGGCCGGATAAGGATTAGCCGCATCCGGCCTGGTTGCCCGATGGCGCGACGCTTATCGGGCCTGCCATTCCCTGCATGATGCTGATTTTTTATCCACTCGCGGCGCCGTTTATTGTTATTTACATAACCTCGCGCCATGCTTAATGGCATCTCATTTCATGGATTTATAATTAATGTCCGCAATGACCAAAAACAGCGCCAGACTGCGCGATGAAGAGCGTGCGCGTCTTATCTGGCTGCTCACCACCGATAAAGCGATTATTTCCGCCCTGTCAGGCAAGCTCACCCTGGCTGAGCAATATGATGTCGGTACGCTGGCCGACGATATTGCTGAGGTAGGGGCGCTGGTGGCTCACCTGCCGCCGCCGGACCTGGCGGATACCCTTGAAGCGCTGCCTTCCGAAGAACGTCATGCCTTATGGCGGCTGGTCGAGAATGAAAAACGCGGCAAAGTGCTGCTGGAAGCGTCCGAAAACGTCTGGGATGACCTGATTGATGAAATGACCGACCGCGCGCTGTTGGACGCGCTGCAATACCTCGACATTGACGAACAGATTTATCTCGTTCAGCACCTGCCGCGTAACCTCACCGGGCGACTGCTGGCGACGCTGCCGCCAGAGGAGCGCGCCCGCGTCCGTCAGGTTATGCACTACGAGAAGAATCGCGTCGGGGCGATCATGGAGTTCGAGGTCATCACCGTGCGCCCGGACGTGACGCTGGAGGTAGTGCAGCGCTATTTACGCCGTTTGGGAAAAATGCCGGAAAACACCGACAAACTCTTTGTAACGAACCGGAATAAAATACTGGTCGGCGAGCTGTCTCTGACGCGTATTCTGCTCAGTGACGCGCAGCGTAAAGTCAGCGACGTGATGGATGACGATCCGCTGACCTTTGCCCCGGAAGATATCTCTGAGAATGCGGCGCGCACCTTTGAACGTGACAACCTGGTCAGCGCCGCCGTGATCGATCCTTCCGGCAAACTGATGGGACGCCTGACCATCGATGAGATCGTTGATGTGGTCTACGAAGAAACCGACACCGATCTGCGTCGCATGGGGGGCCTGAGCGCCGAAGAAGATGTCTTTGCGCCCGTCGCCAAAGCGGTAAAAACCCGTTGGGCATGGCTGGCGATAAACCTGTGCACGGCGTTTATCGCCTCCCGGGTGATCGACGGCTTTGAACACACGATCTCGCAACTGGTGGCGCTGGCTTCTCTCATGCCGATTGTCGCCGGGATTGGCGGTAATACCGGGAATCAAACCATTACCATGATTGTTCGCGCGCTGGCGCTGCAAAATATTCAGCCCGGCAACCTGACCTTTCTCATTTTGCGTGAAATGGGCGTGGCGCTGGTCAACGGCCTTGTCTGGGGCGGCATCATGGGCGGCGTGACCTGGTGGCTCTACGACGATATCGCCCTTGGCGGCGTTATGACGCTGGCGATGGTGCTGAATTTACTGGTGGCGGCGCTGATGGGCGTGATCATCCCGATGACGATGGTAAAGCTCGGGCGCGACCCGGCGGTCGGCTCAAGCGTGATGATTACCGCCATTACCGATACCGGCGGTTTCTTTATTTTTCTGGGGCTGGCGACGGTATTTCTGCTTTAACCGCCTGATTACGTCTCATCATCCGTAGCAGCAAAAGCATGGCGATTAGCGATGCGGGAATGCTGTTGTCTCGTTAATTGTCAATAACCTTATAAATATTCAACGTATTACTAACGTTTTTAAAATCTTAATATAATTTATAAACAATATTTAAATCTTTTACCTGAAGTGTTAACGTTGATGCCGCTCGATTTTCACCTGCAAAAAGCAAAAAAACGATACTAAAAGTAAGGCATTAACATTATGAAAAAAGTGACTGCCATGCTCTTCACCATGGCTGTGGGGCTGAATGCTGTCTCGATGGCGGCAAAAGCGAAAGCGACCGAAGAGCAGGAAACGGATGTACTGTTGATTGGCGGCGGCATCATGAGCGCCACGTTGGGAACCTATTTGCAGGAGCTGGAACCGGAGTGGTCAATGACCATGGTTGAGCGACTGGATGGGGTTGCACAGGAGAGTTCCAACGGCTGGAACAACGCCGGAACAGGCCACTCCGCGCTGATGGAACTGAACTACACGCCGAAAAAAGCCGATGGTTCCGTCAGCATCGAAAAGGCAGTCGACATTAACGAAGCCTTCCAGGTTTCCCGCCAGTTCTGGGCGCATCAGGTACAGAGCGGCGTTCTGCACGAACCACACTCGTTTATCAATACCGTTCCGCACATGAGCTTTGTCTGGGGCGATGATAACGTCAATTTCCTGCGCGCCCGCTATACCGCGTTGCAGCAGAGCACGCTGTTCCGCGGTATGCGTTACTCCGAAGATCATGCGCAAATTAAAGAGTGGGCGCCGCTGGTCATGGAAGGTCGCGACCCGAAACAGAAGGTTGCCGCGACCCGCACTGAAATCGGTACTGACGTGAACTACGGGGAAATCACGCGTCAGCTGGTGGCATCGTTGCAGAAAAAACCGAACTTTGCGCTGCAACTGAGTACCGAAGTCCGTGGATTTAAACGTAACGCGGATAACTCCTGGACCGTGACCGTCGCCGATCTGAAAAACGGTGAAGCAGAACATGCGATTAAGGCGAAATTTGTCTTTATCGGCGCGGGCGGCGCGGCGCTGAAGCTGTTGCAGGAGACGGGCATTCCTGAAGCGAAAGATTACGCGGGATTCCCGGTTGGCGGCCAGTTCCTGGTTTCAGAGAACCCGGATGTGGTTAACAACCACCTGGCGAAGGTATATGGCCAGGCGTCGGTCGGCGCGCCGCCGATGTCCGTACCGCACATCGATACCCGTATCCTGGATGGTAAACGCGTCGTGCTGTTTGGGCCGTTCGCGACGTTCTCCACGAAGTTCCTGAAAAACGGTTCGCTGTGGGATCTGCTGAGTTCGACCACGACCTCTAACTTTATGCCGATGGTTAACGTAGGGATGGATAACTTCGATCTGGTGAAATACCTGATTAGCCAGGTGATGCTGAGCGATGATGAACGCTTTGAAGCGCTGAAAGAGTACTATCCGCAGGCGAAGAAAGAAGACTGGCGTTTGTGGCAGGCGGGCCAGCGCGTGCAGATCATCAAGCGTGATGAAGACAAGGGCGGCGTACTGCGTCTGGGCACTGAAGTGGTCAGCGACAAAGACGGTACGATTGCCGCGCTGCTGGGCGCGTCTCCGGGGGCATCCACTGCTGCGCCGATCATGCTGCATCTGATGGAAAAAGTGTTTAAAGAGAAAGTGGCCAGCCCGGAATGGCAGGCGAAACTGAAAACGATTGTTCCGTCTTACGGGACTAAGCTGAACGGCAATATTGAGGCCACGGAACAAGAGCTGCAATACACCAGCGACGTTCTGGGGCTGAAATATGACAAGCCGCAGGTGGTGGACGAAGCGCCAAAACCGCAGCTTAAGCCGCAGGTTCAACCGCAGCCGGCGCATAAAGCTGTCGCGGATATCGCGCTGTAAAAACGTATTGCGGCATGCCGGATGGCGCTGCACTTATCCGGCCTACAACGAGCAATATGTAGGCCAGATAGGCGGTACGCCGCCATCCGGCAAAACGTTCCTTAACGCGCCACTGCGTCCTGTACTTTATCTTCCGCTTTCCAGATACGGTATTTCACCTCTACGTTAGCCGGGGTGTACACCACGATCGGCAGCTTGCTGTTATAACGCACCATTCCGGCATCGCCCAGATAGGCCGTCACAAACTTCTGCTCTTTCTTGCCATCCGGGCAGGCCATCATGGTAGAAACCGGGGAGGTTACTTTATCAAAAACGTAGTAGTCGTAACCCCAGCCTTCCAGCGTTTTGCTCGCCAGTTCGCCGCCAAGACGGTGATGGTTGCAATCCACTTCCAGCGTCTGGCCGATCAGCAGTTCCACTTTCAGGGTAGACTCATCTTCCTGGGGAGTAAGCTGGATAACCTGGCGCTTCATCCCTTTTTCCGCTTTCGGATACGGCGCGATTTTTTCCAGAGGTTGCGTACTGGCATCGCTGGTCGCCGCCCATGCGGAGGTACTGGCGAAAGCCGCTAACAGTACGGCAGGTACAATTGTCTTCATTTTCGAGTTCACCGCGTTTCCTTTCTTCTGTCTTCTGAACGATTCCCGGCAGGTTAACACATTCATATTGGCTATTAATCTAAATTTACTTATATTTTAAGATGGTTAATTGAATGTTTACTTGTTTGATAGCGATATATTCCATTTTATACATGTTAAATAGGATTATTCTCCATTTAAGCCTTTCGTTATATACTTATTGATATAACACTTTGAAATGTGAACAAAAGCACATTCAGATACGCTAACCCCACACTCTTTTGATCCGGCGACAGCATTTACCCCAATCGGGGTATGCACCTCTAACACATCCTGAAATATCTTACCGATCATAATAATGACTTAGTGGTAGTGCGGTTTATTTAGTCGTTCACCTTCCGGTGTGAGCGTCGTGATGGAAGGGCGATGTCATGGTTGATCTATCCCGTCGAGGAATACTGACAGGCAGTTGGCGCAAAGCCAACAGCGGGCTCCGTCCGCCCTGGTCTGGGGACGAATCACACTTCCTGACGCACTGCATCCGTTGTGACGCCTGCATTCAGGCATGTGAAACCGACATTTTACAGCGGGGGCAAGGCGGCTATCCGGGCGTTAATTTTAAGCAGGGTGAATGCAGCTTTTGTTATGCCTGCGCGCAAGCCTGTCCTGAATCACTCTTCCTTCCGCGCCACACCAGGGCCTGGGATCTGAACTTTACGATTGGGCAGAATTGTCTGGCGTATCAGTCCGTTGAGTGTCATCGCTGCCAGGATAGCTGCGAACCACTGGCGATAACGTTTCGCCCCACGCTGTCAGGCATTTATCAGCCGCAACTCGACAATCAGGCATGCAGCGGATGCGGGGCGTGTGTCGCCATTTGCCCGACATCAGCGATCAATGCGGAGTACAACCATGCAGCACAGTAACTGGCAGGTCTGTAGCCTGGTCGTCCAGGCCAAAAGTCAGCACATCACCGACATCAGCACGCAATTGCACCAGTTTCCGGGCTGTGAAGTCGCGCTGAGCGATGTCGACAGCGGTCAGTTGATCGTGGTGGTGGAAGCAGAACACAGCGGAACGCTGATGCAAACAATTGAGTCGGTACGCAACGTTGCGGGCGTGCTGGCGGTGTCGCTGGTTTATCACCAGCAGGATGAGCAAGGTGAGGAAACACCATGAAACTCAGTCGTCGTAGCTTTATGAAAGCTAACGCCGTTGCGGCCGCTGCGGCGGCTGCCGGGCTAAGCGTGCCGGGCGTCGCCCGCGCAGTGGTTGGTCAGCAGGAAGCCATCAAATGGGACAAAGCCCCGTGCCGTTTTTGCGGAACGGGTTGCGGCGTGCTGGTCGGTACTCAGCAGGGCCGTATTGTGGCCTGTCAGGGCGATCCTGATGCGCCGGTCAACCGTGGCCTTAACTGCATTAAGGGCTACTTCCTGCCCAAGATTATGTATGGCAAAGACCGTTTAACGCAGCCGATGCTGCGCATGAAAGACGGCCAGTACAACAAAGAAGGCGAATTTACCCCAATCAGTTGGGATCAGGCTTTCGATGTGATGGAAGAGAAATTTAAGGCCTCTCTGAAAGAAAAAGGGCCGGAAGCGATTGGTATGTTTGGTTCCGGGCAGTGGACGGTCTGGGAAGGTTATGCCGCCGCGAAGCTGTTCAAAGCCGGTTTCCGTTCCAACAATATCGACCCGAACGCGCGCCACTGCATGGCGTCGGCGGTGGTGGGCTTCATGCGTACTTTTGGTATGGATGAGCCGATGGGGTGCTACGACGATATCGAACAAGCCGACGCCTTTGTGCTATGGGGCTCTAACATGGCGGAGATGCACCCGATCCTGTGGTCGCGCATCACCAACCGCCGTCTGTCCGATCCGAACGTTAATGTCGCGGTTCTCTCAACCTTCCAGCATCGTAGCTTTGAGCTGGCGGATAACGGCATTGTCTTTACGCCGCAAAGCGATCTGGTGATCCTCAACTATATCGCCAATTACATCATTCAAAACAATGCGATAAATCAGGATTTCTTCAGCAAATACGTCAACCTGCGTAAAGGGACGACCGACATCGGTTATGGTCTGCGTCCAACGCACCCGCTGGAAAAAGCGGCGAAGAATCCGGGCTCCGACGCCTCTGAGCCGATGAGCTTCGACGAGTACAAAGCGTTTGTCGCGGAGTACACGCTGGAGAAAACCGCAGAAATGACCGGCGTGCCGAAAGATCAGCTGGAGCAGCTGGCGCAGCTGTATGCCGATCCGAAGAAAAAAGTGATCTCCTACTGGACGATGGGCTTTAACCAGCATACGCGTGGCGTATGGGCCAACAACCTGGTGTATAACCTGCACCTGTTGACCGGCAAGATCTCCCAGCCAGGCTGTGGTCCGTTCTCCCTGACCGGTCAGCCTTCCGCCTGTGGTACGGCGCGTGAAGTTGGGACATTCTCCCACCGTCTGCCTGCGGACATGGTGGTCACTAATGAAAAACACCGTGATATCTGCGAAAAACACTGGCAGATCCCAACGGGCACCATCCCGGCGAAAATCGGTCTGCACGCCGTAGCGCAGGATCGTGCGCTGAAAGACGGCAAGCTGAACGTCTACTGGGTGATGTGCAACAACAACATGCAGGCCGGGCCGAACATCAACGAAGAGCGTATGCCGGGCTGGCGCGATCCGCGTAACTTCGTCATCGTCTCCGATCCGTACCCGACCGTCAGCGCGCTGGCCGCTGACCTGATTCTGCCAACGGCGATGTGGGTGGAGAAAGAAGGGGCCTACGGTAACGCTGAGCGTCGTACCCAGTTCTGGCGTCAACAAATTAAAGCGCCGGGTGAAGCGAAATCAGACCTGTGGCAGCTAGTGCAGTTCGCTCGTCGTTTCAAAACGGAAGAGGTCTGGCCGGAAGATCTGCTGGCGCAAAAACCAGAACTGCGCGGCAAAACCCTCTACGACGTTCTGTTTGCCACGCCTGCGGTCAGCAAATTCCCGCTGACCGATCTGGCGGAAGACCAGCTGAACGATGAATCCCGTGAGCTGGGTTTCTACCTGCAAAAAGGGCTGTTTGAAGAGTACGCCTGGTTTGGTCGCGGACACGGCCACGATCTCGCGCCGTTCGATGATTATCACAAAGCGCGCGGTCTGCGCTGGCCGGTGGTTGATGGTAAAGAGACCCAGTGGCGTTACAGCGAAGGCCATGACCCGTATGTCAAAGCGGGAGAAGGCTACAAGTTTTACGGTAAGCCGGACGGCAAAGCGGTGATTTTCGCCCTGCCGTTTGAACCCGCCGCGGAAGCGCCGGATAAAGAGTATGACCTGTGGCTCTCTACCGGTCGCGTACTGGAGCACTGGCACACCGGCAGCATGACGCGCCGCGTGCCTGAGCTGCATCGCGCCTTCCCGGAAGCGGTGCTCTTTATTCATCCGCTGGACGCGAAAACGCGTGACCTGCGCCGTGGCGATAAGGTCAAAGTCATCTCCCGCCGTGGGGAAGTGATTTCGGTTGTTGAAACGCGCGGGCGTAACCGTCCGCCGCAGGGACTGGTGTACATGCCGTTCTTCGATGCCGCACAGCTGGTGAACAACCTGACGCTGGATGCGACGGACCCGCTCTCTAAAGAGACGGATTTCAAGAAGTGCGCCGTCAAACTGGCGAAGGTGTAACACACCATGTCCCGGTCAGCGAAACCCCAAAATGGCCGCCGCCGCTTTTTGCGCGATATGGTTCGCACGGCAGGCGGGCTGGCTGCCGTTGGCGTAGCGCTGGGGTTACAGCAGCAAACCGCTCGCGCAACGGGCGTGCGGTTGCGCCCGCCGGGGGCATTGGGTGAAGACGCGTTCGCCAGCGCCTGCGTGCGCTGCGGGCAGTGCGTTCAGGCATGTCCGTATGACACCCTGAAGCTGGCGACGCTGGCTTCGGGTTTGTCTGCCGGTACGCCTTACTTTGTCGCCCGCGATATTCCCTGCGAAATGTGTGAAGACATTCCATGCGCTAAAGTTTGCCCCAGTGGGGCGTTGGATCGAGAGATCGAATCCATTGACGATGCGCGCATGGGGCTGGCGGTACTGCTGGACCAGGAGAACTGCCTTAACTTCCAGGGACTGCGCTGCGACGTTTGTTATCGCGAGTGCCCAAAAATCGATGAGGCGATCACGCTGGAGCTGGATCGCAATATGCGTACCGGCAAACATGCGCGCTTTCTTCCCACCGTTCACAGCGACGCCTGCACCGGCTGCGGTAAATGCGAAAAAGTCTGTGTGCTGGAACAACCGGCGATAAAAGTGTTGCCGCTGTCGCTGGCGAAAGGGGAGTTGGGGCACCACTACCGCTTCGGCTGGCTGGAGGGGAAAGATGGCAAATCGTAAACGCGATGCCGGGCGCGAAGCGCGAGCGAAAAAAGGCTGGTGGCGCAGCCATCGCTGGCTGGTTTTGCGGCGGATAAGTCAGTTTCTGGTGCTGGGAATGTTTCTCAGTGGCCCGTGGGCGGGCGTCTGGATTCTGCACGGTAACTACAGCAGTAGCTTGTTGCTGGATACCATTCCTTTAACCGACCCGCTGATAACGTTGCAAAGCCTTGCCAGCGGGCATTTACCGGCCGCCGTTGCGCTGACCGGCGCCGCCATTATTACGGTGCTGTATGCCCTGGCAGGAAAGCGATTATTTTGCAGTTGGGTCTGTCCGCTGAACCCAATTACCGATTTTGCGAACTGGCTACGCAGAAGGTTTGACCTGAATCAGTCCGCAACGATTCCGCGTCATATACGGTACGTCCTTCTGGTTGTCGTGCTGGTGGGATCGGCGCTAACCGGAACGCTACTGTGGGAATGGATAAACCCGGTTTCCCTGCTGGGGCGTAGCCTGGTGATGGGATTCGGTAGCGGTGCACTGCTGATTATCGCTCTGTTTTTATTTGATTTACTGGTCGTTGAACACGGCTGGTGCGGACATATCTGCCCTTTGGGCGCGTTGTATGGCGTGCTGGGAAGTAAAGGCGCGCTAACGGTGGCGGCGAAAGATCGCGAGAAATGTAACCGCTGTATGGATTGTTTTCATGTTTGCCCGGAACCGCACGTCCTGCGTGCGCCGGTGCTGGATGAGCAAAGCCCGGTGCAGGTCACCAGCCGCGATTGCATGACGTGCGGTCGCTGCGTGGATGTCTGTTCTGAGGACGTATTTACAATAACAACACGATGGAGTTCGGGAGCGAAATCATGAAAAGCCATGACCTGAAGAAAGCGCTGTGTCAATGGACGGCCCTGCTTGCCCTGGTGGTGAGTGGTGCGGTTTGGGCAGCAAACGGAGTGGATCTGAGCCAGTCGCCGGAAGTTTCGGGGACGCAGGAAGGGGCGATTCGCATGCCGAAAGAGCAGGAACGTATGCCGCTGAACTATGTTAATCAGCCGCCGATGATCCCGCATAGCGTTGAAGGTTATCAGGTAACGACCAATACCAACCGCTGCCTGCAATGTCATGGTGTGGAAAGCTACCGTACTACCGGCGCGCCGCGTATTAGCCCAACGCACTTTATGGACAGCGACGGCAAAGTTTTAGGCGAAGTCGCGCCGCGTCGTTACTTCTGTTTGCAGTGCCATGTGCCGCAGGCGGATGCCGCGCCGATCGTGGGTAATACCTTTACCCCGTCGAAAGGTTACGGGAAATAAGAGGTCATTATGGAAAATTCTAACCGTAAACCTGGCGTGATTAAGCGGGTCTGGCAATGGTGGCGTCGCCCTAGCCGCCTGGCGATTGGCACGTTGCTGTTAATCGGTTTTGTCGGCGGCATTATTTTCTGGGGCGGTTTCAACACCGGGATGGAAAAGGCCAACACCGAAGAGTTCTGTATCAGCTGCCACGAAATGCGCAACACCGTCTATCAGGAATACATGGAAACCGTGCACTACAACAACCGCAGCGGCGTTCGCGCCACCTGTCCTGACTGTCACGTTCCGCACGAGTGGGGCCCGAAAATGATCCGTAAGATCAAGGCCAGTAAAGAGCTGTACGGGAAGGTGTTCGGCATTATAGATACTCCGCAGAAGTTTGAAGATCACCGTCTGACAATGGCGCAGAGCGAGTGGCGACGGATGAAAGACACCAATTCGCGGGAGTGCCGTAACTGCCACAACTTCGAATTTATGGATCTCACCGCTCAGAAAGGCGTTGCCGCCAAAATGCACGACCAGGCAGTGAAAGAGGGGCAAACCTGTATCGACTGCCACAAAGGGATTGCGCATAAACTCCCGGATATGCGCGAAGTGAAACCGGGCTTTTAATAATGAGTGGGTATGCTTGAAGCCAGAGAACTGCTCTGCGAGCGGGATGACAGAATACTGTTCAGTGGGCTGTCGTTTCGCGTGAACGCAGGGGAATGGGTACAAATTACCGGGGGCAACGGCGCGGGGAAAACCACCCTTTTGCGGTTGCTCACCGGGCTGGCGCGCCCCGACGCAGGGGAAGTGTGCTGGCAAGAGCAGGCGTTGCACCGCGTGCGCGACAGCTACCATCAAAATCTGTTGTGGATTGGACATCAGCCGGGGATTAAAACCCGGCTTTCGGCGTTGGAGAACCTGCGCTTTTTCCACCATGACGGCGATACGGCGCAGTGTCTGGCCGCGCTGGCGCAGGCGGGGCTGGCCGGATACGAAGACATCCCCGTCAACCAGCTTTCCGCTGGACAGCAACGGCGCGTGGCACTGGCGCGTCTGTGGCTGACCCGCGCGACGCTCTGGATCCTCGACGAGCCGTTTACCGCCATTGATGTCAATGGCGTTGAGCGCCTGACGCAGCGCATGGCTGAACATACACAGCAGGGCGGGATCGTCATCCTCACCACGCACCAGCCGCTGAATGTCGCGACTGACAAAATACGGCGTATCGCGCTGACCGGCGAGAGGGTAGCGCAATGATGTGGCAAATCTTTCGTCTTGAGCTGCGCGTGGCGTTTCGTCATAGCGCGGAAATCGCTAACCCGCTGTGGTTCTTTCTGATTGTTATCACGCTTTTCCCGCTGAGCATTGGCCCGGAGCCGCAGCTGCTGGCGCGCATTGTTCCCGGCATTATCTGGGTGGCGGCGTTGCTCTCCTCGCTGCTGGCGCTGGAGCGTCTGTTTCGCGATGACTTACAGGACGGCAGCCTGGAGCAACTGATGCTCCTGCCGCTGCCGTTACCGGCGGTAGTGCTGGCGAAAGTGATGGCGCACTGGGTGGTGACCGGCCTGCCGCTGCTGATCCTCTCCCCGCTGGTGGCGTTATTGCTGGGAATGGATATGTACGGCTGGCAAATCATGGCGCTGACTCTGCTGCTTGGCACGCCGACCCTGAGTTTTCTTGGCGCGCCGGGCGTGGGGTTAACGGTGGGCCTGAAGCGCGGCGGCGTATTGCTGAGCGTGCTGGTGCTGCCGCTGACCATTCCGTTACTGATTTTCGCCACTGCGGCGATGGATGCGGCCTCCATGCATTTGCCCGTTGAGGGATATATGGCGATTTTGGGCGCGTTGCTGGCGGGCAGCGCAACGTTAAGTCCTTTTGCTACGGCGGCAGCGTTACGTATCAGCATGCAGTAGCGCGGTCTTTGACTGGCGACAAACTGTAGGATGCCGGATGACGTTACGCTTATCAGGAAAGTCTGTAGGTCTGATAAGGCGTCTTTGCCGTCATCCGGCATAACTGAAGTTTCATTCGTTTTGATTGAATCTGGTGACTGAACTATGTGGAAAACACTTCATCAACTGGCGCTTCCCCCACGGCTTTATCAGATCTGTGGCTGGTTCATCCCGTGGCTGGCGATAGCCAGCGTGGTGGTGCTGGCGGCGGGCTGGGTCTGGGGGTTTGGCTTCGCGCCTGCGGATTATCAGCAGGGGCAAAGCTACCGCATCATCTACCTGCATGTCCCGGCGGCGATCTGGTCGATGGGGATTTACGCCTCGATGGCGGTCGCCGCATTCATCGGTCTGGTCTGGCAAATGAAAATGGCTAACCTGGCGGTGGCGGCGATGGCGCCTGTTGGCGCGGTGTTTACCTTTATCGCGCTGGTTACCGGTTCCGCCTGGGGCAAACCGATGTGGGGAACCTGGTGGGTATGGGACGCGCGATTGACCTCTGAACTGGTGCTGCTGTTCCTGTACGTCGGGGCGATAGCGTTGTGGCACGCCTTTGACGATCGCCGCCTGGCGGGGCGCGCGGCGGGCATTCTGGTGCTGATTGGCGTCGTTAATTTGCCGATCATCCACTACTCGGTGGAGTGGTGGAATACGCTACATCAGGGATCAACTCGTATGCAGCAGAGCATTGACCCGGCGATGCGCGCGCCGCTGCGCCTGGCGATTATCGGTTATCTGCTGCTGTTTATCACGCTGGCGCTGATGCGGATGCGTAACCTGATTTTGTTAATGGAAAAACGTCGCCCGTGGGTGAGTGAACTGATTTTAAAAAGAGGCCGCCAATGACCAGCGCATTTGCATCCTGGAGTGATTTCTTTGCTATGGGCGGTTACGCCTTTTATGTCTGGCTGGCGGTTGTGATGACAGTGATCCCGCTGGCGGCGCTGGTGGTGCATACCGCCATGCAGCACCGCGTGATTTTGCGCGGCGTGGCGCAGCAGCGAGCGCGTGAAGCGCGGATGCGTGCGGCGCAGGCGCAGCGGGAGGCCGCATGAATCTCCGTCGTAAAAATCGTTTGTGGATAGCCTGCGCGGTGCTGGCCGGTTTGGCTCTGACTATCACGCTGGTACTTTATGCGCTGCGTTCCAATATCGACCTGTTCTATACGCCAGGCGAAATTCTCTACGGTAAACGCGAAACGCACCAACTGCCTGAAGTGGGGCAACGCCTGCGCGTCGGCGGCATGGTCATGCCCGGAAGCGTGAAGCGCGACCCGGATTCGCTGAAAGTGAATTTCAGCATCTACGACGCCGAAGGCGTGGTGGATGTGACGTACGAAGGCATTCTGCCGGATCTGTTCCGCGAAGGGCAGGGCGTGGTGGTGCAGGGGGAGCTGGGCGAGAAAAACCATGTGCAGGCGAAAGAGGTGCTCGCCAAACATGATGAAAACTATACCCCGCCGGAAGTTGAAAAAGCGATGCAGGAAAACCATCGTCGCCCGGAAAGCGTTTATAAGGATAAAGCATCATGATGCCTGAAATTGGCAACGCGCTGCTGTGTCTCGCACTCGGCGTGGCGCTGTTGCTATCCGTTTATCCGCTGTGGGGCGTGGGGCGCGGCGATGTGCGCATGATGGCCTCGGCGAGGCCATTCTCCTGGCTGCTGTTTATCCTGGTGATGGGCGCGTTTCTGGTGCTGATCAATGCCTTCGTGGTGAATGATTTTACCGTTACCTATGTCGCCAGCAACTCCAACACGCAACTGCCGGTCTGGTATCGCGTCGCCGCGACCTGGGGAGCGCACGAAGGGTCGCTTCTGCTATGGGTATTGCTGATGAGTGGCTGGACGTTTGCCGTGGCCGTGTTCAGTCAGCGGATGCCGCTGGATATCGTCGCCCGCGTACTGGCGGTGATGGGGATGGTCAGCGTCGGTTTTCTGCTGTTTATTCTGTTCACCTCCAACCCGTTTTCCCGTACGTTGCCCAACTTTCCGATTGAAGGGCGCGACCTGAATCCGCTGTTGCAGGACCCGGGGCTGATCTTCCACCCGCCGCTGCTCTATATGGGCTATGTCGGTTTCTCGGTGGCGTTCGCGTTCGCGATCGCCGCGCTGATGAGTGGGCGTCTGGACAGCACCTTTGCCCGCTTTTCCCGTCCCTGGACGCTGGCTGCATGGGTATTCTTAACGCTGGGTATCGTGCTTGGCTCTGCCTGGGCCTATTACGAGCTGGGCTGGGGCGGCTGGTGGTTCTGGGACCCGGTGGAAAACGCCTCATTTATGCCGTGGCTGGTGGGCACCGCGTTGATGCACTCCCTGGCGGTGACTGAACAGCGCGCCAGCTTCAAAGCCTGGACGCTCCTGCTTTCAATATGCGCCTTCTCACTCTGCCTGCTCGGTACTTTCCTGGTGCGTTCTGGCGTGCTGGTGTCGGTGCATGCTTTTGCCTCCGATCCATCGCGCGGGATGTTTATTCTCGCCTTTATGGTACTGGTGATCGGCGGTTCGCTGCTGCTGTTCGCGACGCGCGGACACAAGGTTCGCTCGCGGGTGAATAACGCGCTCTGGTCGCGTGAGTCACTGCTGTTAGCCAATAACGTCCTGCTTATCGCCGCCATGCTGGTGGTGTTGCTGGGAACATTGCTGCCGCTGGTGCATAAACAGCTCGGTCTGGGCAGTATTTCAATCGGCGAACCGTTCTTTAATACCATGTTCACCTGGCTGATGGCGCCGTTCGCGCTGCTGCTGGGCATTGGGCCGCTGGTTCGCTGGGGACGTGACAGACCGCGCAAGTTGCAGCGGTTGTTGGTTATCGCGCTGGTGAGCACGTTAGTGTTGTCGATGCTGCTGCCGTGGCTGTTTGAAGACAAGATTGTCGCCATGACGGTGGTCGGGCTGGCGATGGCGTGCTGGGTATTTGTGCTGGCGGTAGCGGAAGTCGCGCAGCGCGTTTCGCGCGGTACGAAAATGACGCTCAGCTACTGGGGAATGGTCGCCGGGCACGTTGGGCTGGCGGTGACGATTGTCGGCATCGCGTTTAGCCAAAACTACAGCGTGGAACGTGATGTCCGCATGAAAGCGGGCGACAGCGTCAGCATCCACGACTATCAATTCACCTTCCGTGAAGTGAAGGAGATTACCGGCCCGAACTATCGCGGCGGGGTGGCGATTATCGGCGTGACGCGGGAAGGTAAAGCAGAAGCGACGCTGCATGCGGAAAAACGTTTTTATAACAGCACCAGCTCAATGATGACGGAAGCGGCGATCGATGGCGGGATCACCCGCGATCTGTATGCCGCTCTCGGCGAAGAGCTGGACAATGGCGCATGGGCGGTGCGCCTGTATTACAAACCGTTTATCCGTTGGATCTGGGCGGGAGGACTGTTGATGGCGCTTGGCGGGTTGTTCTGCCTGTTTGATCCGCGCTATCGCCAGCGTTCATGCCCGCAAAAAACCGCGCCGGAGGCTGTATGAAGCGCAACGTACTGTTAATACCTTTCGTCATTTTTCTGGTTATTGCGGCGGCGTTGCTGTGGCAGCTGGCGCGTAATGCAGAAGGGGACGATCCGACGAATCTGGAATCGGCGCTGATTGGCAAACCGGTGCCGACCTTCCGTCTCGAATCGCTGGAAAATCCTGGTCAGCATTATCAGGCAGACGTGCTAACGCAGGGGAAACCGGTGCTGCTTAACGTGTGGGCGACCTGGTGCCCGACCTGCCGCGCTGAACATCAGTATCTGAATCAGCTGTCTGCGCAGGGAATTCGCGTGGTTGGCCTGAATTATAAAGACGATCGCCAGAAAGCGATTACCTGGCTGAAAGAGTTAGGGAATCCTTATGCGTTAAGCCTGTTTGATGGCGACGGTATGCTTGGGCTGGATCTGGGTGTTTACGGCGCGCCGGAAACCTTCCTGATCGACGGTAAAGGGATCATTCGTTATCGCCATGCAGGCGATCTGAACGCCAGGGTATGGGAAAGTGAAATAAAACCGCTCTGGGAGCAGTACAGCAAGGAGGCCGCGCAATGAGATTCTTACTGGGCGTGCTGATGCTGGTGATCTCCGGCTCGTCGCTGGCTGCCATTGATGTTATGCAGTTCAAAGATGAAGCGCAGGAGCAGCAGTTCCGCCAGCTCACCGAGCAGCTGCGCTGCCCGAAATGCCAGAACAACAGCATCGCGGACTCTAACTCGATGATTGCCACCGACCTGCGTCAGAAGGTTTATGAACTGATGCAGGAAGGTAAAAGCAAGCAGGAGATCGTTGATTACATGGTGGCGCGCTACGGTAACTTCGTCACCTACGATCCGCCGCTGACGCCGCTTACCGTGCTGTTGTGGATCTTGCCGATTGCCGCTATTGGTGCTGGCGGCTGGATTATCTTCGCCCGTTCGCGGCGGCGCGTACGTGTAAAACAGGAAACCTTTTCTGATGAGGTGACGCCGAAGGGACGCCAGGCAGGATTATGGCTGTTTGCTCCCGGGGTTGTGATCGCGCTGATTGTCGGGGCGGTAAGTTACTACCAGACCGGTAACTATCAGCAGGTAAAAATCTGGCAACAGGCTACGGCGCAGACGCCAGCGCTGCTGGAGCGCGCGCTGGACCCTGATGCGCAGCCGCTGAATGAAGAAGAGATGACACGCCTGGCGCTTGGTTTGCGTACCCGACTGCAAAGCGATGCTGGCAATGTGGAAGGCTGGATTATGCTTGGGCGTATCGGCATGGTGCTGGGGAATGCCAGCACGGCGACGGAAGCGTATGCCAATGCGTACAGACTGGACCCCAAAAATAGCGATGCCGCATTAGGGTATGCGGAAGCGCTGACCCGTTCTTCCGATCCTGATGATAATCGTCGGGGAGGGGAGCTGTTGCGCCAGCTGGTGAGAAGCGATCATGCCAATATTCGGACGTTGAGTATGTATGCGTTTAATGCCTTCGAGCAGCAGCGTTTCGGCGAGGCGGTCGCAGCCTGGGAGATGATGCTGAAATTGCTGCCCGCCAATGATTCCCGCCGGGCAGTGATTGAACGCAGTATTAAGCAGGCATTAGCGCAGCTTTCGCCGCAGGCGGAATAAATGAGTGTGGCAAGGCCGGACGGTACTTGCCACGCGGCTTGTAGGCCCGATAAGCGTAGCGCCATCGGGCATATCTTGTTACTGCATTCCGCGTGTTTGTAAAAAGAGAATGGTCGCCGCGACGCGCGAGCGCACGTTCAGCTTTCGCAGTAAATTACGAATATGCACCTTAACCGTCTGCTCAGAAATATTCAGCACGGAGGCAATCTGTTTGTTCGACAGTCCCTGAGCCAGTTCGTGCAGCACGTCCAGTTCGCGTTCAGTGAGCACGCTAAAGGGATCTTCCTCTGCGCCAAACAGTTCCCGTTCGCGCAGGTATTCGCTGACGCGATCGCTGAATACCTTGCCGCCGTTGGCGCCAGCACGAATCGCTTCCAGCAGCACTTCCGGGTCGCTGTCTTTTAGTAAATAGCCGTCCGCCCCGGCATCAATCAGCGCGTACACGTCACTGGCAGAGTCGGAAACCGTCAGGATAATGATCTGTGCGGTGACGCCATCCCGACGCAGCGCATTCAGCGTATCAAGCCCGCTCAGGCCTTTCATATTCAGGTCAAGCAGGATCAGATCAAGATCGAGACGGCTTGCCAGATCGATAGCACTCGCCCCATCGCCAGCTTCGGCAACGACATTAAATGCGGTATCCAGTTCCAGTAATTGACGAATACCTCGTCGCATAAGTGGATGATCGTCCACAATAAGCACCTGAAAAGGCGTTGCTTCAGGCATACTATTCTCCTGAGTACATACTCGTATCATTATTGTTTTTAGCGCGAAAATCGTCCAGATTCATCGCGTTGATGAGAGAATAAATTTTACCCTATTTTGGGCATGGGTAAGTAGTAAAACCTTTTGATTATGCGGTGTTAGCACGGTACTGGAAGAGAACGGCAGGCATAAAAAAACCAACCGTAAGAGGTTGGTTTTTCTAAGGGATTTTGGTCGGCACGAGAGGATTTGAACCTCCGACCCCCGACACCCCATGACGGTGCGCTACCAGGCTGCGCTACGTGCCGACTTGTGGATGCCAATACTACCGCTTTCCACCACGAATGCAAGGGGATGTCTTGCTAACTGATTTATAATTAATCAGTTAGCAATGAATCGTTTCTCGTCGGTCAGTACCTGCAACAACAGGCTCAGCTGCGGCTTCTGGTCTTTGATCTTCTCGCCGTGTAGATCGTATGTCTGATAGGTGCCGTTATTGTTCAGTACCAGCGTCATTTCCGGCGTGGTAATCGCCAGCGTACTGCCGTCCGCCGCGGTCACCCAGTAATGGCGGCGCGTGGCGTTGAACAGATCCTGTCCCTGCGAGTACTCATTGGCTGGCGTACTGACGTGCAACAGTCGCTGCATCAGCGTCGTCATCAAATCCGTATGGTCGGTCAGAGTGTTGATTCGCTGCGCTGGCGTGCCCGGCCAGTGAATGATCAACGGTACTTGCAGATGGCCGCGAGACCAGGCGAAATGGCTCTCTTCCTGCGCTAACGGTACGCCGCGACCGCCCGTAATGATCACCACGGTGTTGTTGAGTTTCCCTGCGTCACGCAGTGCGCTGAGCACCCGGTTAATCTGGGCATCCACGTTCTCTGCGGCGCGGGCATACCGTTTCGCAAAGTCTTTCTGGTTGCTGTCGTCAACGTTTGTGCCGTTGAAGGAAACCCATGAGAACCAGCGGTTATCTTCCTGGGCGTAACGTCCTAACCAGTTAATCCACTGGCTTGCCGTCTGCTCGTCGGACTGCGTTTGCACGGTTGGCATGGAAAAGTCTGACAGCAGCGCCTGGCGGTAGAGCGGGCTGGTGAAGCCGTCAGAAGAGAATAACCCTAACTGATAGCCTTGCTGGTTCAGCGCCGAGATCAGCGCGGCAGGCGTTCTGGTCGACAGAATACCGTCCATATAGCTGGGCGATACGCCATAGAACAGACCAAATATCCCATTGTCAGACGTGTTGCCTGAACTCATGTGGCGCGTGAATGACGTATTCTGTTCGGCGAATGCGGCCAACGCGGGCATCTGTTTTTCATAGCGGGAGTAGTTCAGCGCGTCGACCGTAATTAACAGTACGTTCTGGCCGGTGCCCATGTCGCGATACTGCAAATCGCTCAGCGGATACTGAACGGAAACGGCTTCCGGGTTGCCTTGTTCCACCAGACGGCGCTGATACTCCTGCGCATCCAGCAGGCCGTGTTTTTCCAGAAAACGGCGCGCCGTCATCGGGTATGACAGCGGTAAATTCGCGCGCTGCATGGTGATTGGGCGATAGAAGTTGGCGTCTGCCCAGATATACACCACATGCGAAGCGATAAATGAGACGAAAAAGAACGCGGCAAGCGGTTTGGCGAAATGGCGACGTCGCGTCAGGCTGCGCAGCTTTTGCCAGCTCCAGGTCGCAAACAGCATTTCGATTAACAGGATGACCGGCACGCTAATAAACATCAGCTGCCAGTCGCGCGCCATCTCGTTCTGATCGGGGTTAATGACCAGTTCCCAGACAATGGGATTCAGGTGCAGGTGGAAGCGGGTAAAAACTTCGCTGTCGATCAGCAACAGCGTCATGCCCGCCGTCGCCAGGATGGCTGACAAAAAACGCATCAGCCGCTGAGACATGACAATAAATGTCAGAGGAAACAGGATCAGCAGGTAGGCGGCGAACACCAGAAAGCTGAAGTGCCCGACAATGCTCAGGTACGAGTAAATACGCCCTGCAAGCGTTGTCGGCCAGTCTGCGACAAACAGGTAACGGCTACCGAGCACCATGGCCAGCAGAATGTTGAACAGTGCAAACCAGTGCCCCCAGCTAACCATCTGGGAGACTTTTTCACGGTAGCGCTGACGATGAGTTACCATAAATAGCCGTTCGTTTCCCTTAATGCGCTTTGTCGTCGTTAATTGAAGACTGTAATGCGCGGGCAAAAGAGTTCGCAATCGCCTGGCGTTGAGCCGGTGCGATGCTGGTGTTGATAAGGTTGGTGACCATGTTTCCCAGCACCATCAGGGAAAGGTCGGTCGGTGCCTTATGTTTTTCCAGTACGTTGAGCAGGTCACTCAGTAATTGTTCAACGTGTTCGTCACTATAGCGGGAGTGTTGTGGCATAAATCGCAATCAGTTTGTTCATGAAAGGGCAACATATTACCGTAGCAACAGTTTTTTTTCTGCTTTTTTATCTCCTGTTGCGTCACCGCCCGTCAGGTGATTGAATACCGCCCGGTCATAAAGGAGAGTTTATCATGAGTCTGGATATCAACCAGATTGCCCTGCACCAGCTTATCAAACGTGATGAGCAAAATCTTGAGCTGGTCTTGCGCGATTCATTACTGGAGCCGACAACCACCGTTGTCGATATGGTGGCTGAACTGCACCGGGTCTATAGCGCCAAGAACAAAGCGTACGGCCTGTTCAGCGAAGAGAGTGAACTGGCGCAAACGCTGCGGTTGCAGCGTCAGGGCGAGGAGGATTTTCTTGCCTTTAGCCGTGCGGCGACCGGCCGTTTACGCGATGAACTGGCGAAATACCCGTTTGCGGACGGCGGTATTGTCCTGTTCTGCCATTACCGTTATCTGGCGGTGGAGTATCTGCTGGTGGCGGTGCTGAACAACTTAAGCAGCATGCGCGTGAATGAGAACCTGGATATCAACCCGACGCACTATCTGGATATTAACCATGCGGATATTGTGGCGCGTATCGATTTGACCGAATGGGAAACGAACCCGGAATCCACCCGTTATCTGACCTTCCTGAAAGGCCGGGTAGGGCGCAAAGTGGCCGATTTCTTTATGGATTTTCTGGGCGCCAGCGAAGGGCTGAACGCGAAAGCGCAAAACCGGGGGCTGTTGCAGGCGGTGGACGATTTCACCGCAGAAGCGCAGCTGGACAAAGCTGAACGTCAGAATGTCCGTCAGCAGGTGTACAGCTACTGCAATGAGCAATTGCAGTCTGGTGAAGAGATTGAGCTTGAATCGCTGTCGAAAGAGTTATCCGGCGTCAGCGAAGTCAGCTTCAGAGAATTTACCGCTGACAAAGGCTATGAGCTGGAAGAGAGTTTCCCGGCGGACCGCAGCACGCTGCGTCAGCTGACGAAATATGCCGGGAGCGGCGGTGGGTTAACCATCAACTTCGACGCCATGCTGTTAGGTGAGCGGATTTTCTGGGACCCGGCGACCGATACGCTGACGATCAAGGGAACGCCGCCAAACCTGCGCGATCAGCTCCAGCGTCGGACGTCCGGCGGTAATTAACGGTTTTGACGTTATGTGTTGTAACGCCGGATAGCGGTGCAGGCACCTTATTCGGCTTACGGTTCATCGCCTTGTCGCGCACCATAAAAAAACCCCGCCGTGGCGGGGTTTTTCTTCAACTTGTTGGCGATTACGCGCGAACGAAGTCGATGTGAGTTAGCTTCGGCTTGAACGCGTGACGCTGTACAGCCTGAGCTTTAACTTTGACTTCTTTACCGTCAACAACGATGGTCAGAACTTCGCTGTAGAACTCAGCTTTAGCTTGCATGTTCATAACCTGGTCGTGGTCCAGTTCGATAGCAATCGGGGCTTCAGCGCCACCGTAGATGATTGCCGGGAACTTGTTAGCGGCGCGCAGGCGGCGGCTCGCACCCTTACCCTGCTCTTTACGTACTTCTGCGTTGATAGTAAACATTTAAATCTCTCTTAAATAATTCCTGTTACAGGCGACCCAGCAACAGGTAAGTGATCTGCTTTGCGTATGCAAAAGCGGGCGAGATTCTATACTCAAATGGCTATCACATCAATCAAAAGTACGATTAACCGCGCAATTCATGTGCCCGCCGGAAGCGGCCTTCATAATCGAAGACTTTTTCGCGCACCTGCCAGTACTGGCCTTTCATGCGGGCGACGACAAAATCAGGGTGGCGAAGCAGCGCCTGTTGCGCCAGGATATCCGCCGCAGCGATCCAGCGTAACGGAATACCCGGCGTGCGGGTATGCGGGCGAATAAACAACTGTTCAAAGGCGGTGCGTTGAGCGGGCGTCTGCAATCGGAAGCGCTCACTCACATCGGCGCCGTCCTCATCGTAGTAGGTGATTTTCAGCCATTCGCCTTTCTCATCATGCCCGTGTTGTAACGCCATCCCGCTACAGCGCAATACCAGCGCATCTTTGAGTTTTAGCGCCGCTTTCAGCATATCGTCCGGGTCGACCAGAATCGTGTCGCACTCCCGGCAGCGCCGGGCGGCGATATCGTTTTCCGCGTTGCATTGTGGGCAGTTTTTAAAGCGGAAGCGAAAATCGCACTGTTCGCGATGCCCGTCATCATCTTCAAACCAGCCCTGGCAGCGGCGACCGAAATGCTCAATCAGCGTGCCGTCAGCGGTGGTTTTCCCCCAGAAGGTATTGGCGAACCCGCAGGCAGGGCAGAACACCTGCACGGGAACGTTGTCACTTTTGCCTTTTGGCGTGCCCACTTCCGGCGCATACAGATCGTGCGGGTTTCCGGCATAGTCGAGGATCAGACAGTCAGTTTTTCCAGGCGCAAGCCGCAGACCGCGCCCCACGATTTGTTGGTAAAGACTGACTGACTCTGTCGGGCGCAGGATAGCGATAAGATCGACATGCGGCGCGTCAAACCCCGTCGTCAGCACGGCGACGTTCACCAGATAACGAAAGCGCTGGGCTTTGAAATCGTTAATCATCACGTCGCGCTCTGCGCCCGGCGTGTCCCCGGTAATCAGCGCTGCATCATCGGCGGGCAGCAAACCCACAATCTCTTTGGCATGTTCGACGGTGGCGGCGAAAATCATCACCCCTTTGCGGGTTTGGGCAAATTCAACAATCTGGCTGATGATGTGCGGGGTCACGCGCTGCTGCTTTTTCAGCTCGCGATTGAGGTCAGCTTCGCTGAACAGGCCGTTACTCTGTGCCTGCAAGCGGCTAAAATCATACTGCACCACCGGCATATCCAGACGCTCCGGCGGCGTCAGATAGCCATGTTTAATCATGTAGCGCAGCGGTAACTCATAAATGCAGTCGCGAAAGAGCGCTTTTTCGTCGCCGCGCACCATGCCGTGGTAATGAAAATGATAAATCCAGCCTTTGCCTAACCGGAAAGGGGTGGCCGTCAGGCCGAGCAGACGTAAGTGGGGGTTCACTTTACTCAAGTGCGCCAGGATTTGCTGATACTGACTCTCTTCATCGTCGCCGATGCGGTGACATTCATCGACAATCAACAGCGAAAACTCGCCCTGGAAGGCGTCAAGGTTACGGGCGACCGACTGCACACTGCCAAACACCACCTTGCCGTGGCTCTCTTTACGCTTCAGACCGGCGGCGAAAATGTCGGCCTCCAGCCCCAGCGCGCAATATTTGGCATGGTTTTGCGCGACCAGCTCTTTTACGTGCGCCAGCACCAGCACGCGCCCACGCGCCACTCGCGCCAGCTCGGCAATCACCAGACTTTTGCCTGCGCCGGTTGGCAGGACAATCACGGCAGGCGTGCGGTGGCGGCGAAAATGGTTGAGCGTGGCATCCACGGCTTCTTGCTGGTAAGGGCGAAGTGTAAAAATCATGGTCTCACTACGATGAACGGTACAGGGAATAGTATGCCATGAATCATTTCCCTTGAGCGATGGTTAGAGCCCGTTATACTGGATGGACAACGGCTTCATTTTTCGGGCGTTATGCCCGATTTCCGTATTATTACAGGCAAAATCAAACTCATGCGACTTGATAAATTTATCGCTCAGCAACTCGGCGTCAGCCGTGCTATTGCCGGGCGTGAGATTCGTAGTAACCGTGTTATCGTCGATGGCGAAATCATCCGAAACGCGGCGTTTAAACTCCTGCCAGAACATAATGTCGAGTACGATGGCAACACGCTGGTTCAGCAAAATGGTCCGCGCTACTTTATGCTTAATAAGCCTCAGGGCTATGTCTGTTCAACGGACGACCCGGATCATCCCACGGTACTCTATTTCCTTGATGAACCTGTCGCGTACAAGCTGCATGCCGCCGGGCGGCTGGATATCGACACCACGGGACTGGTGTTGATGACGGATGATGGCCAGTGGTCGCACCGGATCACCTCTCCGCGCCATCATTGTGAGAAAACCTATCTGGTCACGCTGGAATCGCCGGTAGCTGCGGATACCGCCGAACAGTTTGCCAAAGGCGTGCAACTGCATAATGAGAAAGACCTCACCAAACCGGCCGTGCTGGAGGTGATCACCCCGACGCAGGTGCGTCTGACCATTAGCGAAGGGCGCTACCACCAGGTGAAGCGGATGTTCGCCGCCGTGGGGAACCATGTTGTCGAACTGCACCGCGAACGCATCGGCGCAATTGTGCTGGATGACGACCTCGAACCTGGCGAGTATCGCCCGTTGACCGAAGAAGAAATCGCCAGCGTCGGTTTATAGACCCGGTGAGCCAGGCGCTTTACGTCCCGCTAAATTCAGGAGTTCATTTGTGACCACCCGGCAGCACTCATCCTTTGCCATTGTTTTTATCCTTGGCCTGTTAGCCATGCTGATGCCGCTGTCGATTGATATGTATCTTCCGGCGCTGCCGGTGATTTCTGCCCAGTTTGGCGTACCGGCGGGCAGCGCGCAGATGACCCTCAGTACCTATATTCTGGGGTTCGCCGTGGGGCAGCTTATTTACGGCCCGATGGCGGACAGTCTCGGGCGCAAGCCGGTTATCCTCGGCGGGACGCTGGTGTTTGCGGCGGCGGCGGTGGCATGCGCGCTGGCGCAGACTATCGACCAGTTGATCATCATGCGTTTCTTCCACGGTCTTGCCGCCGCTGCGGCGAGCGTGGTGATCAATGCTCTGATGCGCGATATCTACCCGAAAGAAGAGTTCTCCCGCATGATGTCATTCGTCATGCTGGTGACGACAATCGCGCCGCTGATGGCGCCGATTATTGGTGGGTGGGTTCTGGTGTGGTTGAGCTGGCATTACATCTTCTGGATTCTGGCGGTGGCGGCGATTCTGGCATCGGTGATGATCTTCTTGTTGATTAACGAGACGCTTCCCGTTGAACGCCGTCAGCCGTTCCATATTCGTACCACGATAGGGAACTTTGCCTCGCTGTTCCGACACAAACGCGTACTGAGCTATATGCTGGCCAGCGGATTTAGCTTTGCGGGAATGTTCTCGTTCCTCAGCGCCGGCCCGTTTGTGTACATCGAGATTAACCATGTGTCGCCGCAGCATTTTGGCTATTACTTTGCGCTGAACATTGTGTTCTTGTTTGTGATGACCATTATCAACAGCCGCTTCGTGCGCCGGGTTGGGGCGTTGAATATGTTCCGTACCGGGTTATGGATTCAGTTTGTGATGGCGGCCTGGATGGTATTCAGCGCGCTGTTTGGCGTGGGCTTTTGGGCGCTGGTGGTTGGCGTCGCGGCGTTTGTCGGATGCGTTTCTATGGTCTCTTCAAACGCGATGGCCGTTATTCTGGATGAATTTCCGCATATGGCGGGCACCGCCTCGTCGCTGGCCGGTACGTTCCGGTTTGGCATTGGCGCGATTGTTGGGGCGCTGCTGTCGCTGGCAACCTTTACCTCCGCCTGGCCGATGATTTGGTCGATTGCTTTCTGCGCAACCTGCTCCATTCTCTTCTATCTCTACGCCAGCCGCCCGAAAAAACGGTGATCTAATACACAACATGGAAGCCGGAAGGCTTCCTTTGTTGACGTACATCAACGTCAAATCCATCATTTTTTCCATTTATGTTTATTTTATGTAAAATCAATTTATGTAAAAAGTCACATCATTGTAGTTAAAAAGGTTGAGTTAGATCGCAGAAACGGGTACATATAGCCCGCAAATACGTCCGGCACTGGCAAAAAATATTTTAATAACGGGCTGTACAGGCCGCTCAGACCAGGGATGTAAGCGTTTTCGATCTGTTTAAGGACGGGTTGTCAATGATGTGTTAATATGGATGTAAATAAATTGTGAAGTGAATGTGCTTCCGGGGAAAGAAAGTGACTACATTACAACTCTCAATCATTCATCGTTTACCGCAGAACTATCGGTGGTTAACGGGTTTTGCAGGTTCAAAAGTTGAACCGATTCCGCAAAACGGGCAGAACACAGAAAACAGTCTGGTGGCGCTCAAACTCCTGAGTCCCGATGGCGACAGCGCATGGCCGGTGATGCATACACTTAGCCAGGCGCTTAGCGACATCGAAGTGCCTTGCTCTGTTCTGGAGTGCGAAGGCGAGCCGTGCCTGTTTGTTAATCGTCAGGACGAATTTGCCGCGACCTGCCGCCTGAAAAATTTCGGCGTAGCGATAGCGGAACCCTTTTCGAACAACAATCCTTTTTGAGCGTCAGCTTAGCGCGAGCAACTGACGCGTATACTCCTGTTGTGGTGCGGTAAAGACACGCTCACATTGCCCCTGTTCCACCACTTCTCCTTGTCGCAGTACAATGACCTGATGGCATAATGCGCGCACAACATGCAGATCGTGGCTGATGAAAATGTAAGCCAGGCGATGCTTTTGTTGTAAAGATTTCAACAGCGCCAGGATTTGTGCCTGAACCGTTCTGTCCAGCGATGATGTCGGTTCATCCAGAACAATCAGCGATGGTTTCAGTATTAGCGCCCTGGCGATAGCGATACGCTGGCGCTGGCCGCCGGAAAATTCCGCCGGGTAACGATGGCGCGTTTCAGCATCCAGACCCACTTCCTTCATGACGGCGATAACCTGTTCTTCGCGCTGCCCGGCAGAAAGGGCCGGTTGATGGACGCGTAAGCCTTCTTCAATAATTTGCAGTACGTTGAGGCGGGGGTTCAGCGATGAGTTCGGGTCCTGAAATACCACCTGAATACGGTGACGAACCGGCAGCAACTGACGGCGGGTTAAATTTTGCAACGGCTGGCCGTCAAAAGTGATGCTGCCCTGCGAGCGAATCAACCGCAGTAAGGCCAGACCGGTAGTGCTTTTTCCTGACCCGGATTCACCGACCAGCCCCAGCGTTTCACCGGGTCGAAGCGCGAAACTCACCTCGTTAACCACGACGTTATGATCCACCACGCGTTTCAGAACCCCTTTTCGAATCGGGAATGCGACGCGAAGCTGGCTCACTTCCAGTAGCGGCGACGACTCACCGGGCAATGGAACCGGGGAGCCGGTGGGTTCGCTGTTCAGCAACTTCTGCGTATAGGGGTGCTCAGGCGCGCTAAGCAACGGCAACGCACGGTTTTGCTCCACGCATCGTCCGTTTTGCATCACCGCCACGGCGTCCGCCAGTTTTTTCACAATGCTGAGATTATGGGTGATAAACAGCATACCCATATTCAGTTCGCGTTGCAGTTCACGCAGCAGTTGCAGGATTTGCGCCTGTACGGAGACATCCAGAGCGGTCGTGGGTTCATCGGCGATTAACAGTTCAGGATGCGTGAGCAACGCCATTGCGATCATCACGCGCTGGCGTTCGCCGCCTGAGAGCTGATGGGGATAATCGCTCAGCCGTTTCGCGGCCTGACGAATCCCTACGCGATCCAGGCAGCTCAGGATTTCGGCCCTGGCGGCCTCACGGCGCATTCCCCGGTGCAGGGACAGCACTTCGTAGAGCTGTTTTTCCAGCGTATGCAACGGGTTTAGCGATACCATCGGTTCCTGAAAAATCATGGCGATTTTATTGCCCCGCACGCCGCGCAGCGTCTGCTCGCTGGCGTGGAGCAATGACTCGCCATGAAAACGGATATCGCCCGCGAGATACACCGCAGGTGGAGAGGGCAGCAACCGCAGAATCGACAGCGCGGTGACGCTTTTACCGGAGCCGGATTCGCCCACCAGCGCCAGCGTTTCGCCTGCGTCAACCTGTAGAGAGATGTCGTTAACAACCGTGCGCACGTTCTCCTGATGGCGAAAACCTACCGATAAATTCTCAATAGTTAACAGAGGATGCGTCATCTTATACCGCCTTGTTGGGATCAAACGCGTCGCGTACTGCTTCGCCAATAAAAATCAGCAGCGACAATAACACCGCGACGGACAGGAACGCGGTGATCCCAAGCCACGGCGCCTGCAAATTATTTTTACCTTGCAGGAGTAATTCGCCGAGGGAAGGGGAGCCGAGCGGCAGGCCAAATCCGAGAAAATCCAGCGACGTCAATGTGGTAATCGAGCTGCACAAAATGAACGGTAAAAAGGTCAGCGTGGCGACCATCGCGTTGGGCAGCATGTGACGCAGGATAATGCTGCGATCGCTGACGCCCAGCGCCTGTGCGGCGCGGATGTAGTCGAAATTGCGCGTGCGCAGGAATTCCGCGCGAACCACCCCGACCAGGCTCATCCAGCCAAACAGGACGGTAATGGCCAGCAGCCACCAGAAATTGGGTTGCACTACGCTTGAGAGCAGAATAATCAGAAACAGCGTCGGCATTCCTGACCACACTTCGATGAACCGTTGCCCCCACAGGTCGATTTTTCCGCCGTAATACCCCTGCAACGCGCCTGCCAGCACGCCCATTACGCTGGAACAGAGGGTAAGCATCAAACCAAACAGGATAGAGATTCGCGTGCCGTAGAGGATGCGCGCCAGCACGTCGCCGCCATTCGCGTCGGTTCCCAGCCAGTTTTGTGTGGATGGCGGAGAGGGGAAGGGTTTATCAGTGGCAAAGTTGATGCTGGTGGCGCCAAAACGCACGGGCGCCCACAGCACCCATCCGTGGTTTTCAAGCTGCTTTTGTAGCCAGGGATCCTGATAATCCGCCTGCGTTGCGAACGGCCCGCCGAAATCGCTTTCGCTGTAGTTTTTGACCAGCGGAAAGTACCAGCTTCCCTCATAGCGCACCAGCAGCGGTTTATCGTTGGCGACCAGTTCGGCGCACAGACTCAGGCCAAACAGCACCAGGAAAATCCACAGTGACCAGTACCCCCGGCGATTATGACGAAAACGCGCCCAGCGGGCCTGGTTTGCAGGGCTTAATCGCGGCATCAGCGTCCCTCAAAATCAATGCGTGGATCAACCAGCGTATAGCTGATATCGCTCAGAATATTCAGCAGCAAGCCGATCAGGGTGAAAATGTATAACGTGCCAAACATTACCGGGTAGTCGCGTGACACGGTCGCTTCGTAGCCCAGCAACCCCAGCCCGTTTAAGGAAAACATCACTTCAATGAGCAGCGAACCGGTGAAAAACATGCTGATAAAGGTGGCCGGAAAACCGGCGATCACCAGCAGCATGGCGTTGCGGAAAACGTGCTTCCACAGAATGTTTTTTTCGCTCACCCCTTTTGCGCGCGCGGTGACAACGTACTGTTTGCGGACTTCATCCAGAAAAGAGTTTTTGGTCAACATGGTCAGCGCGGCGAACCCGCCGATCACCGTCGCCAGTACCGGTAACGTGATATGCCAGAGGTAGTCGGTAATTTTCTGATACCAGGGCAGGGAATCAAAATTGGCGGATACCAGGCCGCGCAGCGGGAAGAGGTCGTAATAGCTACCGCCAGCAAAGAAAACGATCAATAAGATGGCGAACAGGAAGGCGGGGATAGCGTAGCCAACGATGATAAAAGCGCTGCTCCAGATGTCGAAACGGCTGCCGTTATATACCGCTTTGCGGATGCCCAGCGGGATCGACACCAGATAAATGATGAGCGTACTCCACAATCCGAGCGTAATGGACACGGGCAGACTGTCTTTGATTAACGTCAGTACGGATGCGCTGCGAAACAGGCTGTCGCCGAAATCGAAACGAACATAGTCCCAGAGCATTTTAAAGTAGCGCTCATGAACCGGCTTATCAAAGCCGTAGCGATGCGTGATCTCCGCGATCACCTCGGGATCTAACCCACGTCCGCCGCGATAGTGGCTGTCGCTAATATTCCCTACGCCGGTCTGGGCGTGGCTGGCGCGAACGCCTTCGCTACCGGCGCCGGGCAAGGCGCCAGACTGGCCGAATTCAATGGCCGCGATCGCCTGGTCAACCGGGCCGCCCGGTGCGATCTGGACAATAAAAAAGTTGATTGTAATGATGGCCCACAGCGTCGGGATCACCAGTAACAGACGTCGAATCAGGTAGGCGCCCATTTATTCTCCCTGTCGTCTGGCGGCGGGAAGTTTTGCCGCTTTGTTGACGTCATACCACCAGGTATCCAGTCCAATGGTGTAGATCGGCCGAATGGCCGGATGGGAAAATTTATCCCACCAGGCGAGCCTGTCTTCCGCCATATACCACATTGGCAGCATGTAGTAATTCCAGGTCAATACCCGATCCAGCGCCCGCCCGAGGGGAACCAGCTTTGTTTTATCGCCCTGGGCGGCAATGATTTGGGCAATCAGTTTATCAATGACCGGGCTTTGCACGCCTGGCGCGTTATAGCTGGAGTCAATGTATTCAGACGCCCAGGATATTTGTAGATCGGAGCTGGGCCACGGCATGGCGCGCCACAGTCGCGGCATCATGTCGTAGTCGCGACTGCGCATACGGTTGGTGATTTGCGAGTTATCAACCTGGCGGATGTTCATCGTGATGCCAAGACGCTGCAAATTATGCTGGAAGGGGAGAACCCACTGGCTGTTGCCGCCTGCCGGAAGCAGCAGTTCAAAGCTCAGCGTTTTGCCGGTCGCGCTGTTAACGCGTCGCTGGCCTTTCAGTACCCATCCCGCCTCTGTGAGTAATTTATCGGCCTTCAGCAGGTTTTCCCGATCGTAGCCATCGCCGTTTGAGACTGGCGGCTGATAAATCCGGGTAAAGACCTCCGGCGGCAGATCCTTTTTCATGGGTGCGAGTAAGACCAGTTCGTCCGCACTGGGGTAGTTTCTGGCGGCATACTCGGTATTCTGGAAATAGCTGTTTGCCCGGCTCCAGGCATTATAAAACAATGCCTTGTTCATCCATTCGAAATCAAATGCCAGGGTTATCGCTTCACGCACGCGACGATCGTTAAATACCGGACGCTGAATATTAAAGGCCAGCCAGCGCGTATCCTGTGCGGATTCATTTTTCTGTTCGTCTTTAACGATGTAATGGTTATCGAAGTTTTTACCGGTGTAGCGCGTCGCCCAGTTTTTCGCGTCATTCTCCAGACGCAGGTCAAACGCCCCGGCCTTAAAGGCTTCAAACGCAACGTTGTCATCAAGGTAGTAGTCGTAGCGGATGGTATCAAAGTTCCAGCGCCCCCGGTTTACCGGCAGGTTAGCAGCCCAATAGTTTTTTACCCGGGAATAGACAATGTACTGGCCCATTTTCCACTGGGTTATGCGGTACGGGCCGCTGGCAAGAGGAGGCTTAGAGAGCGGGTCGCTGAGCTTATGATCCTTCCAGAATTTTTCCGGCATGACCGGTAAAGAAAACAGGCTGAGCATATCCTCTTTACCGGGTTTGGCTAATTCAATGCGGACGGTAAGCGGAGCGATGGCTTTGACGGTCGTGCCTTTGTACACCAGACGAAATTGCGGCACGCCCTCGGTCATAAATTTATGGAAGGTGAAGGCGACGTCGCGGGCAGTGATGGGCGAACCATCATGAAAATGGGCGCGTGGGTTGATGGTCACTTCCACCCAGGAGTAATCCTCCGCATATCGCGCGTTGTCGGCAATGAGCGGGTAGTAGCTGCCGGGTTCATCGTCAGAGGTGGTAAAAAGCGTGTCGTAAAGCTGCTCGGTACGTGCGCCAGGATTACCGCGCATGGAATAGCGGTTGAAATTATCGAATGTCCCGGTCGCGGAAAGCGTTATCCGCCCCCCTTTTGGCGCCGCCGGATTGACATAATCGAAATGATTAAAATTGAAGGCGTATTTGGGTTCGCCAAGCACGGAAAAGGCGTAACTTTCTTTGATGGCCTGAGCCTGTACGCCAAAGCTGGCCAGGGCGACAAACAGAAGCATTACGCGAGCAATCATCGGAAAATGGTTTCCTTTTCTTATCACCTGCCACCGTCAGGCAAGCGTCAATCCTGAATAATAAGTGACGCAGCCTCTGTTGTGAATCCATTCGGGCAGAAGAGTGCCGTCACCATTTTGGCGCGGGCCGGGTATTCATCCAGTGAACGAAGTCCTCAAGCGCTAAAGGGCGGCTAATCCAGTACCCCTGGAGGAAGTTGACGCCATGATCGCGTAGCCATCGGGCCTGCTCCGGGGTTTCCACTCCTTCCGCAACGGTCAGCATATGCAGGCGCTTAGAGAGCATCAAAACCGCATCCAGAACTGGAGAGGTCACGGTTTCCGTACCAATCGCATTAATAAAGCCCCGGTCGATTTTCAGGTAGTCCAGCGTAAAGCGTTCCAGATAGATGAGGGCGCTATGGCCGGTGCCAAAATCATCAATTGCGATTTCGAATCCAGCGCAGTGCAGCCACTCAAATAATTTAGCCGCTTCATGCTGATTGAGCATATCGCGTTCGGTAATTTCCAGTACGATCTGAAAATGATGCGGCGGTAAGGATTCCGCCAGGAGACGGATGTCCTCTTTAAAGCTGTTGCTGTGCAGGTGGTCAGGCGCGATATTGATGCCAAACTTTGCCCCGACAGGCAGTACCTTCTGCAACGCGGGGGCGTCGCGCGCCACGAGTTTAAACAGATGCTGGGTGAGCGGCACAATAAGCTGCTGGGCTTCTGCGTAATGAATAAACGCGTCAGGCGGGATTTCGCCTGCCGTAGGGTGACGCCAGCGTAACAGCACTTCCAGACCCGTGACCCTGAGCGTTTGGGTATCAACGACCGGTTGATAGACCACATAAAATTGTTCGCGCTTGATAGCCACCAGGATCTCTCGCCCCGGCTTCAGGCGGATAGAGCTGATGTAGTAGCAGAGCAGGGCGGCGATGATACCACTCATACTGCCCAGCAGCAGGGCATAGCCCACGTCGTTATAGGTCCAGCTGTCGGCGTATAGCTGTATCTTCAGCGGCAGCCCTTTTATTGTCGCCTGGCGCGAAGGCGTACCCGACAGCTCTTTCACGGTCATTAAATGCGAAGAAAACGTCGAGAGCACGGTATCGCCAATAATTAATGCGATGCCATCAAAATCTTCCTGTCGGGCGGTGTAAATAAGGTAGGGCGTCAGGTTGATATTCAGCGAGGTAAATACGCCGCTCTCTTTTAATAACGGGTTGCGATACCAAATCGCCATCGCCGGTTTATCCGGCATCATCGGCGTGCCGGGAAGTATCGCCATATCAATCTCTTTGCGGATGTCGATATTGGATACCAGGTCGGTAAGCGGCGTGTCCATCGATCCGGTTGCCGACGAGCAGAAGGCGATTTTGTCTTTGACGAGCAAAAAGGCGCGCACATTCAGGCTAAAAGCGGCGCGGGAGGTCAGCTCGGAAGAGACTTGCTGGCAGTCATTAAGCGTCAGGGGCTGTAACACATCCGTCGTGGCTTTAAGGTCGGCGAAGTAGCTCACCAGATAATGTTGTACGTCGGATATCAGCGTGTCGTATTTGACTTCACGTTTATGCCATGACATTAAAAATTGCAGGCTACTGATAAGTAACGCGACGATGACCCCTGTGAGAATGCAGGTGAGCAGGATTTTTCGCGAGGACGAGGAGGCGCGTGTGAACATAGTTACTGGTTCTACCTGAGGTAACCGAATGCGATTAAAATGCTTGATTTAAAAGACTATAACCTGGATTAAACTGCATCGTCATACTTTTCTACAGGGATGCGATAGAACGCAAAAAAAGCACCGCCGAAGCAGTGCTTTTTATGTGTCTCGTCAGGATTGCCAAGGGATAGCGGTCAGACGAAAAATTAACTGCGGCTCAGAACCCGGCGCCCTTCGTTGTAACGTTTTTTCCAGTAAGGCTCGTTCATGCTGGAAATAATAACGCCGCTACTGGTAGACGCATGAACAAACTGGTTGTTGCCGATGTAGATGCCTACATGACGGCCCGTCGAACCGGCGCGGAACAGAACCAGATCGCCCGTGCGCAGGTTATTGCGCGAAACGGATTTGCCCATTTCCTGCTGCTCATAGGTTGAGCGAGGCAGTTCTAAACCAAATTGTTCACGGAATGTACGCTGTACAAAGCTGGAACAATCGACACCTTTTTTGGTGCTGCCGCCAAGGCGGTAACGTACGCCTTTCCAGTCAGCATACTGATCCATAATCCGCGATTTAACATCGAGGTTACGCACCATATTTTCAAATTCATCCTGAGAGGCTTGCAGTGAAGAGTTATCTCCATTGCCCACAGCATGCGTCTCAGAATGCACGTTCTTTGCGGTATTTGTAGTGCTACATGCAGAAAGCAGAACCGCCACTGCAATCGCGGGAATTCCCCGCAGGATATATCTCAAAATCGGTTGAGACCTGACCATGTTGTTTGTTTTCCCTTGAAGTCCTTAACGACAAATATCGTTATAAAAATGCCAAACGTGACGAGACTAATTACCTGCGCACAATGAGACAATTCTTTAAGGTCAAATCTGTGGCGGAACGCACAAATTTATTCGCAAAGAGAATAATTATCCAGCGAGGCAAAACGAGTTCAAGATTACCCGATCGTTGCTGCCATTGCGAGCAGTTTGGCGGGATTTTTTATAAGAAATTATGATACTGAAAGTGAATTAGTGGCATTGGCTAAATTAAACGCAAATGAGGCGAATAACAGGCAATGCGTTCATTTTCAACGGGAAGAAGATGACAGGAAGATGACGGCGGGGCGGGAAATAATCGACGATCGCCATCAGGAGTGAGAACGCTCTCTGATGACGATGTTAATTAATGTGATTTATTTGTTTAAATTTTGTTTGTTTTTACCGGGCAGATAATTATCGAAAAACCGTATCACGCGATCGCTGAACGACGTCATTAACAGCCAGGGCAATCCAATCAGCACCGTTGTCAGCGAACCGACCGCAATATCCGTGAACCAGTGGGCGCCGATCATTACGCGCGGAAAGGCAAAAACCACAAATATAATAAGGGCGATGAAACCTGCGACTTTTCCGAAATAACGCAGCATAAATGCGGAAAAAATAAGCAGCATCATTCCGTGATCGCCAGGGAAACTGTCTTTTGACGCATCCTTGGTGGGAATATGCAGGAGATCGCTGACGCGGTGAATATTTTCAAGCGTCAGCGTAGGGCTGGCGCGTTTGACCGGAATAAACGCCTGGCCTAACTGATTCACCACAACCGCAGATAAAAGCATCACCAGGCCGATGATGATAATACGCCGACGGCCCGCCGGGGTCTCTTTTAACCAGAAGCTCAGCATCAGGCAGCCCATCGCCAGCAGCGCGCAACCATCAAACGCCCGATTATTGGTGATCGCCACCAGCCAGAGAAATGCGCGGCTTTCAATCAGCTTCTGGTTAAAGAAGTGGAAAATGTTTGCGTCGAGAGGAGACCAGAATCCGTGATTGACTGGAATATACCACGACAAAAACAACGCCAGACCCGCAGCGTTAATCAGCAGTATGAGGGGATACCGGGTTTTCATTATCATCTCGCCATTCAGTAAAACGGAGGCAACCTTACGCGTCCTCGGCTAAACGAAGCTTCAACAATGCGGTCTGTAATGTGTTCCAGTCTGTTTCACGGTCTGAGATGAGTTCGATGCGGCTGTCCGGCGGCGCGACGTTTTGGGTCTCAATATGAAGATCGTCGCCCTGACGATTAATACGCACCAGACCTTCCTTAATGCGCATAACGCCTTTCACTCGTCCAACCGGCGCGAGGCGCGCCCATTCGAGCAGGCCGATGGTGTCGAACACGGTATCCGCATCAAAAATCCAGCCGCAGGCCTGATGCCCCTGGCCGCTGTTCAGGCTGCGACGCCAGCGCTGTTGCGCCGGCAGGCTAAGCGCGGCGAGCCCTTTTCTTTCGGCATGCTGGTGCGTGTGGGCGGCGCTGGCGGGCAGTTCCGCCAGGTTCTGGCGCGGTAAATCCAGCAGCTGTCCGTTGATTTGCCCGTGGTCGGCATGAACCAGTTGACGATTGTCGCCGTACTGTTGCCACCAGGTTTGCAGGGCGCGTTCGCTTTCCGGCGTAGCGCGATCGGTTTTATTCGCGACGATGACATCGGCGGCAGCCAGCTGGTCGCGGAAGTTTTCGTTGGCGACGCTCTTTTCATCCAGCAGTAAACGCGGATCAAGGATGCACAGCGTGGCGCGCAGGTCGATCCACGGCTCGTAAACCGGCGCGGTTAACAAATCGAGAATCTGTTTCGGATGGCCAAGTCCTGTCGGTTCGATCAGCAAGCGATCCGGCTTGCCCTGGCGCAGCAGGGTATTTAGCCCCACCTGCATTGGTAATCCGTTCACGCAACACATGCAACCACCGGGGATCTCTTTCAGCAATGCGCCGCTGTCCGCAAGCAGTGCGCCGTCAATGCCCACTTCGCCAAATTCGTTGACCAGCACGGCCCATTTTTCCGCAGGATCTTTGTTGGCTAACAGATGAAGAATAGAGGTTGTTTTTCCACTGCCGAGAAAGCCGGTAATGAGGTTGGTTTTGGTCACGTCTGCTCCAGAATAATGATATGCCGTAACGGCTCGTGCTAATCCTGGCGAAAAAAAACGAAAAAGAGAAGGGCAGAGCGGACGAAGAATTTTTTCATCCGCTGGAAAGACATAAATTGTTAATTTTTTAACGTATCAATGACCGCCTGATGCGCGCCATGTTGCGCAATGCGCCGCCAGGCTTGCTCAATGGCCTGCACAAACAGGGGATTTTTCACGAGATCTGTGCCGAAAACCTCCTGCAACGACAGCAGCGCGCTAACCCGCTCCGCGTCACTGCTGCTTTCAACAAGCAGGCGAATTTTTTCACTGAGCGGGTCCCGAATATCAATCGTTGCACCAGCGTCGTCCACGCCGCTGACGTAGCGCATCCAGCCTGCTACGCCCAGCGCCAGCAGCGGCCAGTCACTCCCACGCGCCAGATGTTCGCGAATGCCTTCCAGCATCCGCTGCGGTAATTTCTGGCTGCCGTCCATCGCGATTTGCCAGGTCCGGTGCTTCAGCGCCGGATTGGCGAAGCGTTCAATCAGGCTGGCGGCATAGCGGGATAAATCGACGTTGGTGATGCGCAATGTCGGCGCCTGTTCATTCATCATCAGGCGGTAAGCGGCCTCGCGAAACGCGCTGTCCTGCATACAATCGCTGATGTGCTGGAACCCGGCCAGATAGCCGAGATACGCAAGGAACGAATGGCTGCCGTTGAGCATGCGTAGTTTCATTTGCTCCCAGGGCAGCACGTCATCAACCATCTGCACGCCAGCGACTTCCCACTGCGGGCGGCCTGCCACAAAGTTATCTTCAATGACCCACTGTATAAACGGTTCACAACTGATGGCGCAGGGATCGGCGACGCCCAGCTCGCGGGTAATTTCGTCCAGTGATTCCTCTGTGGCGGCAGGCACGATTCTGTCTACCATCGTTCCCGGGAAGCTGACGTGCTGCTGAATCCACGCCGCCAGCTCCGCCGCGCGTTTTTCCGCCATGCCCAGAACGGCGTTTTTAACCACATGGCCGTTATCCGGGATATTATCGCAGGAGAGAACCGTGAAAGGCGACAACCCGCGCTCACGCCGACGATGCAGGGCCTCCACAAGAATCCCCGGCGCCGAGTGCGGCTCCGTGGGGTGTTGCATATCGTGAATAATGCGCGGGTTTGACACGTCGAGCGAACCGGTTGCCGGATCGATGCAATATCCTTTTTCGGTGATAGTGAGTGACACTATCGCCACCTGCGGCTCGCAGAACTTTTCGATAATAGCGGCAAGCGAATCCAGCTTTGCGTTCAGACACTCCTTGACCGCGCCGACGATAATCGCCTGATTGCCGTTCGCGCCTTTTTCCAGCACGGTGTACAAGTGATTCTGCTCGCGAAGCTGGCTCATCAGGCGATCGCCGCTGAACAGGCTGATCTCGCAGATCCCCCAGTCTCCGCCTTGCGCATTCAGCACTCTGTCGGTCAATAATGCCTGATGGGCGCGGTGAAACGCGCCAAAACCGAAGTGCACAATCCGGGTTTGTAGTTGTTGTCGATCGTAGCGAGGCGTCTGTACGCCTTCCGGGAGTGGGGCAGAGGCAATAGTCTTCATTAAGAACACACCTGATTAACCATTAATTAACAATGGTAGTGTAAAGTTATATGACACCAAATTGAATTGGTATGCCGCATTTATCCGGGGATTGTGAGCTGGATCAATCAATCATGCGCCCTGCGTTGACCATTTACGCGATACCTGTATGGTAGTCATCACTCAGGTAAACTAATTTGGTATAACAACTTGTGAGGTGAAGCAATGGAACAAACCTGGCGTTGGTACGGGCCTAACGATCCGGTATCGCTTGATGATGTGCGTCAGGCTGGCGCAACGGGGGTTGTGACGGCATTGCACCACATTCCGAACGGTGATGTGTGGCCGGTTGAAGAGATTAAAAAGCGCCAGGCCATTCTGGCTGAGAAAGGGCTGACCTGGTCTGTTGTCGAAAGTATTCCGGTGCATGAAGAGATTAAAACACGCTCCGGGCAGTACCAGACCTGGATTGCAAATTATCAGCAAAGCATCCGTAATCTGGCCGCCTGCGGTATTGATACCGTGTGCTACAACTTTATGCCGATTCTCGACTGGACGCGTACCGACCTTGAATATCCGTTGCCCGATGGTTCCAGAGCGCTGCGTTTCGATCAGATTGCCTTTGCGGCTTTCGAACTGCACATCCTGAAGCGTGACGGCGCGCAAGCGGACTACAGCGAAGAAGAGCAGCGCCAGGCGCTGGACTACTTCAACGCCATGAGCGCTGCGGATATCGAAAAACTGACCCGGAATATTATCGCCGGGCTGCCTGGCGCTGAAGAGGGTTATACGCTGGATCAGTTCCGTGCGCGTCTGGCGGAATATAACGGTATCAGCAAAGAGGATTTACGCGAAAATATGGCGGTGTTCCTGCGTGCGATTGTACCGGTGGCAGAAGAAGTCGGCGTGCGCCTGGCAGTGCATCCTGACGATCCGCCGCGCCCCATCCTCGGCCTGCCGCGCATCGTTTCTACCATTGAAGATATGCAGTGGCTGAAAGAAACCGTAGACAGCATTAACAACGGGTTCACCATGTGTACCGGTTCGTACGGCGTACGCGCGGATAACGACCTGGTGAAAATGATCGAGACGTTTGGCGACCGCATTCACTTTACCCATTTACGCTCAACCTGCCGTGAAGATAACCCGAAAACCTTCCACGAAGGCGCGCATTTGCAAGGGGATGTCGATATGGTTGCGGTAATTACCGCAATTCTTACGGAAGAACAGCGTCGTAAGCTGGCAGGCGATCTGCGTCCGATCCCAATGCGCCCGGATCACGGTCATCAGATGCTTGACGATCTGCATAAGAAAACCAACCCCGGCTACTCCGCTATTGGTCGTCTGAAAGGGCTGGCGGAAATTCGTGGCGTTGAACTGGCGCTGAAAAAGACCCAGTTCCGCGATTTGCTGTAACACCTGTTGGTCATAAAAAAGGACAGCCCTGGCTGTCCTTTTTTGTTGGTGCATCGGCAACGGGCGCTTAGTCCGCGCGGCCCATGTAGCGACGTTCTTCAATGTGAATACGGATTTTTTCACCGGCGCTCAGGTATTCCGGCACCTGAATCACCAGACCGGTGCTCAGCGTTGCGGGTTTGTTGCGGGCGCTGGCTGACGCGCCTTTAATGCCCGGTGCGGTTTCCACGATTTCCAGATCAACCGTCTGCGGCAGTTCGAGCGCCAGCAACTGACCGTCCCAGGTCAGCACCTGCATATCCGGCATTCCGCCTTCAGGAATAAACAGCAGTTCTTCTTCAATCTGATCTTTGGTGAAGGTATACGGGGTATAGTCTTCTTTATCCATGAACACATATTCGTTGCCGTCGATATAAGAGAAATCGACGCCACGGCGGCTCAGGGTGACGGTATCAACGATGTCGTCGCCTTTGAAACGCTCTTCGACTTTCAGACCCGTACGGACGTCGGAAAAACGCATTTTGTACAGCGTCGCGGCACCGCGGGCGGTCGGTGACTGAATATCAATATCTTTTACAATCAGCAGTTTGCCGTTGTAGTTCAGTACCATACCTTTTTTAATTTCGTTCGCTCTTGGCATCGAAAAAATCCTGTTGTAGAGAATGTCTAAAATATCGCGTCAAACTACTCGCGCCGGGCGATTCAGGCAAGTGGAATTCACATTCACTTGCTGCCTCGGTGCATCCCGGATGATTTTGTGTATACTGTTCGCCCACTTTCAGTCCGGTGGCTTACGAATAGAGAATACTGTATGGAATGCCGCCCGGATTGCGGAGCATGTTGCACCGCGCCTTCAATCTCCAGCCCCATTCCGGGTATGCCTGACGGTAAACCCGCAAACACGCCGTGCGTCCAGCTTGATGAACATCAACGCTGTAAGATCTTCGGTTCGCCGCTGCGTCCAAAGGTCTGCGCAGGTCTGCAACCCAGCGCCGATATGTGCGGTCAGACAAGGGCGCAGGCAATGATCTACCTCATTGAACTGGAAACGCTCACGGCGCCTTAAACGTCTTTAATGCGTGCCAGACAAACCATCGTCGCGAGGGCCATCACCAGCGCAAACCAGAATACGGCGTGGTAATTCCAGATTTCCGCCGCAATCCCCGCCAGCGATCCGGCGATAATCCAGCCTACGCGGATGGTATTGGTATACAGCGTGGTTGCTGAACCCGCCTGGCCGGGCATCAGATCCTGAAAATAGAGCATCCCGATGCCGCCGAGAATGCCGATGTAAATTGCGTTCAGCAACTGCAAGCCGAGCAGAACGACAGGCGAGTGCGCCAGCAGCATACCCGCATAAAAGCAAAACCCCGCCACGATGGCGATCCGCATCAGCAGGCGTTTCCCCAGACGTTTAGCAAAATAGCCTGCAATCAACATAGTGGGAATTTCCAGCCCGGCGGCAGTCCCCATCATGACGCCGGCAAGTTTTTCCGGCAGATGCAGTTCGTTAATGATAAACAGCGGCATATTAATGATATAGAGGCTGTTGGTTCCCCACATTAATGTGCAGATAACAAAAAGCAGCAGCGTATCGCGGCGATTACGGCGCGGCGCTTCAAGGGTTCCGGCAGCAAGCGGCGCATCTTTACGCATTGACGGTAAAAACAGCCAGACCATAACGCCACAGACGACAAACGCCGCCGCCGCGCTCAGGTACATCACGGTAAAGCTGAACCCCATCGCCAGCGCATAGGCCAGCGGCGGCCCGATCACCCACGCCAGCGAAACCTGGGCGCGCAATATCGAGCTGAACATCACGGCTTCGCGACCGGTGCGATCGGCATGTTCGCGGGCAAGGGCGAACATTTGCGGGTTCGCGGTCGAACCAAAACTACTCAGGAAAACGCCGACGAACAGCAAAATAAAATAGTTGCGGTTCCAGGCAAACAGCACGCAGGCCAACATGCCCAGCACACAGCAAAAAACGATCAGGCTTTTGCGATCGCCTTTTTTGTCGGAGCGCCCGGCCAGAAACTGGCTCACCAGAATGCCGATAACGGCGCTGCCGGTAAAAAAGAAGCCAACCATGCCCGGACGAGCGTGTACCTCATCCGTCAGAAAAAGACTGAGCGTCGGCGTCTGTAACGCACCGGCGATACCCGTCAGAAACGCGACGAGCAGGAATGCCGAAGACGTCAAATCAAACGTTTTTGGTGTGGCGGCAACGGGGGTGTTATGCATGTTTCTATATCAGTGGTGTGAAGAGACGCGGAGTTTACGCTGCTCGTCAGGAAATAAACAGGTGCCCAAATCAAAATCGCCACAAAAAATCAAAATAGCATTTCAGTCTATGAAGGGAAGATGCTGACGGTGCTGAAACAGATCGTTTTACGGGCAATTCACTTCAGCATTTATTACCTGCCTGAATGAAAAGTGTGCTTTATCTCTAAATTCTGTCATCAATTTTACGACTTTACTTGCGTGCTGAAGCAGAAAGCGCAAGACTTCTTGAAACGTTTCAGCGCTATTTTGTTTTTGATTACAAGTCAGATTAGCGCCTTTTTTCTCATGTTAGCTGAATCGTTTCAAGTTCAGCAGGAGAGGAGAACTATGTTCCAGTTATCGGTTCAGGACATTCATCCGGGCGAACAGGCCGGAAACAAAGAAGAGGCCATTCGCCAGGTTGCCGCTGCGTTAGTGCAGGCGGGCAACGTCGCAGACGGCTACGTCGACGGCATGCTGGCGCGTGAGCAACAGACATCCACTTTCCTTGGCAACGGTATCGCCATTCCGCACGGAACGACCGACACGCGCGATCAGGTGCTGAAAACCGGCGTGCAGGTGTTCCAGTTTCCGCAGGGCGTAACCTGGGGCGAAGGGCAAGTGGCCTATGTGGCGATTGGTATTGCCGCCAGCTCCGATGAGCATCTCGGGTTGCTGCGTCAGCTGACGCACGTATTAAGCGATGACTCTGTGGCTGAACAGCTGAAATCCGCCACGACGGCAGAAGAACTGCGCGCGTTGCTGATGGGTGAAAAGCAGAGCGAACAGCTGAAGCTGGATAACGACACCCTGACGCTGGATGTGACGGCCAGCGACCTGGTGACGCTACAGGCGCTGAACGCCGCGCGCCTGAAAGAAGCAGGCGCTGTGGATGCCGCGTTTGTCGCCAGAACCATCAATGAACAGCCGATGAATCTCGGCCAGGGCATCTGGCTGAACGACAGCGCGGACGGCAACCTGCGCAGCGCTATCGCTGTGAGCCGTGCGGCCACGGCGTTTGACGTAGAGGGCGAAGCGGCTGCGCTGCTGGTGACTGTCGCGATGAATGACGATCAGCCCGTCGCCGTGCTGAAGCGCCTTGGCGATCTGCTGCTGAACAATAAAGCTGACCGTTTGCTGAAAGCGGATGCCGCCACCGTGCTGGCGCTGCTGACCAGTGATGAAGCATTGACTGACGACGTGCTGAGCGCCGAATTTGTCGTGCGCAATGAGCATGGCTTACACGCCCGTCCGGGCACCATGCTGGTGAATACCATTAAACAATTTAATAGCGAAATTACCGTGGCAAACCTTGATGGAACCGGAAAACCGGCAAATGGACGCAGTTTGATGAAAGTGGTGGCGTTGGGTGTGAAGAAAGGCCATCGTCTGCGCTTTACGGCGCAGGGCGAAGATGCTGAACAGGCGCTGAAAGCGATTGGCGACGCCATTGCCGCTGGTCTTGGGGAGGGCGCGTAATGAGCAGACGTGTTGCTACTATCACCCTTAATCCGGCATACGACCTGGTCGGTTTCTGCCCGGAGATTGAACGCGGCGAAGTGAACCTGGTGAAAACCACGGGTCTGCATGCGGCGGGTAAAGGCATCAACGTTGCCAGGGTTCTGAAAGATTTAGGTATTGATGTCACGGTTGGCGGTTTCCTGGGTAAAGACAACCAGGACGGTTTCCAGCAGTTGTTCAGCGAGCTGGGCATTGCCAACCGTTTTCAGGTGGTGCAGGGGCGTACCCGCATCAACGTTAAGCTGACGGAAAAAGACGGTGAAGTGACCGACTTTAACTTCTCCGGTTTTGACGTGACTCCGGCTGACTGGGAACGTTTTGTGAACGATTCGCTGAGCTGGCTGGGTCAGTTCGATATGGTCTGCGTCAGCGGCAGCTTGCCGACAGGCGTCAGCCCGGAAGCGTTTACCGACTGGATGACGCGTCTGCGTAGCCAGTGCCCATGCATTATCTTTGATAGTAGTCGTGAAGCGTTGGTGGCGGGTCTGAAAGCGGCGCCGTGGCTGGTGAAACCGAACCGTCGTGAATTAGAAATCTGGGCAGGCCGTAAGCTGCCGGAAATGAAAGATGTGATCGACGCGGCGCACGCCCTGCGTGAGCAAGGTATTGCGCATGTGGTGATCTCTCTCGGTGCGGAAGGGGCGCTGTGGGTGAACGCATCCGGCGAATGGATCGCGAAGCCACCGTCCGTTGATGTGGTGAGTACCGTAGGTGCAGGGGATTCTATGGTTGGCGGTCTGATTTACGGCCTGCTGATGCGTGAATCCAGTGAACATACGTTGCGTCTGGCGACAGCCGTTGCCGCGCTTGCGGTAAGCCAGAGCAATGTGGGCATTACCGATCGTCCTCAGTTGGCCGCAATGATGGCGCGCGTCGACTTAAAACCGTTTAACTGACAGCAGGAGAGGCATAATGAAAACGCTGCTGATTATTGACGCCAATCTCGGCCAGGCTCGCGCTTACATGGCGAAGACCCTGCTCGGCGCGGCGGCACATAAAGCAAATCTGGAAATTATCGACAATCCGAATGACGCAGAGTTAGCCATTGTGTTGGCTGACGCTGTGCCGAACGACAGCGCGCTGAACGGTAAAAAAGTCTGGCTGGGCGATATTGCCCGTGCCGTGGCGCACCCGGAACTGTTCCTCAATGAAGCGAAAGGACACGCGACGCCATACAGCGCGCCGACAGCGGTTGCCGCCCCGGCAGCGGCCAGCGGCCCGAAACGCGTCGTGGCGGTGACGGCGTGTCCGACAGGCGTCGCGCATACCTTTATGGCGGCTGAGGCGATTGAAACCGAAGCGAAAAAACGTGGCTGGTGGGTGAAGGTCGAAACCCGCGGCTCCGTGGGCGCAGGCAATGCCATCACGCCGGAAGAGGTTGCGGAAGCGGATCTGGTGATCGTGGCGGCTGACATCGAAGTGGATCTGGCGAAGTTTGCCGGAAAACCGATGTACCGTACATCAACCGGCCTGGCGCTGAAGAAAACCGCGCAGGAACTGGACAAAGCCGTAGCGGAAGCGACGCCGTATGCGCCTACGGGCAAAGCGCAGGCCGCCGCGACAGAAGGGAAAAAAGAGAGCGCTGGCGCATATCGCCATCTGCTGACGGGCGTTTCCTACATGCTGCCAATGGTGGTTGCAGGTGGGTTGTGTATCGCGCTCTCCTTTGCGTTTGGTATTGAGGCGTTTAAAGAAGAAGGTACGCTGGCTGCGGTGCTGATGCAGATCGGCGGCGGTTCCGCCTTCGCGCTAATGGTGCCAGTGCTGGCGGGATATATCGCGTTTTCCATCGCGGATCGTCCAGGCCTGACGCCGGGTCTTATCGGCGGTATGCTGGCGGTGAGCACCGGATCTGGCTTTATCGGCGGTATTATCGCGGGCTTCCTGGCCGGTTATGTCGCGAAACTTATCAGCACTAAACTAAAACTTCCGCAGAGTATGGAAGCGCTGAAACCGATCCTGATCATTCCACTGATTTCCAGTCTGATTGTCGGTCTGGCGATGATTTACCTTATCGGTAAACCGGTTGCCGGCATTCTGGAAGGGCTGACTCACTGGCTGCAAACGATGGGGACGGCGAATGCGGTACTGCTGGGCGCGATCCTCGGCGGTATGATGTGTACTGATATGGGCGGCCCGGTTAACAAAGCGGCGTATGCGTTCGGTGTTGGTCTGCTGAGTACCCAGACTTATGCGCCGATGGCGGCGATTATGGCGGCAGGCATGGTTCCTCCGCTGGCTCTTGGGCTGGCAACTCTGGTTGCGCGTCGTAAGTTCGACAAGGCGCAGCAGGAAGGGGGCAAAGCCGCGCTGGTGCTGGGGTTGTGCTTCATTACCGAAGGCGCGATCCCGTTTGCGGCGCGCGACCCAATGCGTGTCCTGCCATGCTGTATCGTCGGCGGCGCGCTGACAGGCGCAATCTCAATGTGGGTTGGCGCGAAACTGATGGCGCCGCACGGCGGTCTGTTTGTGCTGCTGATTCCTGGCGCGATTACACCGGTGCTGGGCTATCTGCTGGCGATTGTTGCGGGTACGCTGGTTGCCGGTCTGGCCTATGCGTTCCTGAAACGCCCGGAAGCTGAAGTTATCGCGAAAGCGGCATAATGTAAAACCTTGTGCCGGATGGTGGTGTGAGCGCCTTATCCGGCCTACGGATACCGATCCTGTAGGCCGGATAAAACGCATTAGCGTCGCCATCCGGCATTTTTCTGCCTTTTTTATCCCCCCTATTTTGTGTCCTGGCTCGCAACTTTTTCCTCCCTTGCAAACTGTATCTATAAAAAATTGTGACTCTGTTCATATCTATTCGCTTTGGGGCTTGCGGATGGATTTACTTTATCAAAAACACGCATATCATGAACACATGTTTTAATATGAACATGTGCTCTAATAATCTCGATTGTGGCGGTGGTTATTCTTAACGAACTCATTGTTATGGCAGCTTAATGCCAGAGGACGTTCTATGCGTGAAACGGAATACATAGTGACGATTGGCTCAGCCAATATGGATGTTGCCGGGTATTCGCATGCTTCTTTAAATTATGCGGACTCCAATCCGGGAAAAATAAAATTTACCCCCGGCGGCGTGGGGCGCAATATTGCGCATAATCTGGCGCTACTGGGAAAAAACTCATGGCTACTGACGGCAGTCGGGAGTGATTTCTATGGGCAGTCATTAATGGCGCAAACGAATCAATCCGGTGTGCACGTTGATAAATGTCTGATTGTGCCGGGAGAAAATACGTCAAGTTACTTATCCCTGCTCGACAATACCGGAGAAATGCTGGTCGCCATAAATGACATGAGCATTACCGACTTTATTTCGGCTGAATTTTTATCACAGCATGCTGATTTTATTCGTGGGGCAAAAGTGATTGTCGCCGATTGTAATATCAGCGAAGAGGCACTGAACTGGGTGCTGGAAAATGCGGGCGATGTGCCGGTGTTTGTTGATCCGGTTTCTGCCTGGAAGTGTGTCAAAATTCGCGAGCGACTTGGCAAAATTCACACGCTGAAACCCAACCGGCTTGAAGCTGAAACCCTCAGCGGCATTCCCCTCTCCGGGCGGGAAGATGTCGGGAGCGTTGCGGCATGGTTTCATGAACATGGCCTGAACCGTCTGGTGCTCAGTATGGGTGGCGACGGCGTTTATTACAGCGATATCAACGGCGAAAACGGCTGGTCGCTCCCCATTAAAACCAACGTCGTCAATGTGACCGGCGCTGGCGACGCCATGATGGCGGGACTCGCCGCCTGCTGGATGGACGGCTTACCCTTTATAGATTCGGTTCGATTTGCACAGGGTTGTTCATCAATGGCGCTTGCCTGTGAATATACCAATAACCCTGATTTATCTGTCGCGAATGTTACATCGTTAGTGGAGAACACAGAATGTCTGAATTAACTCTTTCCTCTGAATTATTACAAATTTCGCCAGAAGTACAGGACGCATTAAAGAGTAAGAAACCCATTGTTGCGCTGGAATCAACCATTATTTCCCACGGCATGCCTTTTCCGCAAAATGCGCAAACGGCAATTGAAGTTGAAGAAACCATTCGTAAGCATGGCGCCGTGCCCGCAACCATTGCCATTATTGGCGGTGTAATGAAAGTGGGCCTGAATAAAGAAGAAATTGAATTATTAGGTCGTGAAGGACATAACGTTACAAAAGTCAGTCGTCGTGACTTACCATTTGTGGTTGCCGCTGGGAAAAATGGCGCAACGACGGTCGCATCCACCATGATTATTGCCGCACTGGCCGGAATTAAAGTATTTGCAACCGGCGGTATCGGTGGCGTACATCGTGGCGCAGAACATACGTTTGATATTTCTGCTGACTTACAGGAGCTGGCGCATACCAATGTCACGGTAGTTTGTGCGGGGGCGAAATCAATTCTCGACCTGGGATTAACCACCGAATATTTAGAGACTTTTGGCGTGCCGTTAATTGGCTATCAGACCCAGGCATTACCGGCATTTTTCTGCCGTACCAGTCCGTTTGACGTCAGTATTCGCCTGGACAGCGCGCAAGACATCGCCCGCGCAATGGCGGTGAAATGGCAAACCGGCCTGAACGGTGGTCTGGTTGTGGCAAACCCGATCCCGGAACAGTTTGCGATGGCGGAAGAGAAAATCAACGCGGCGATCGATCAGGCCGTGAAAGAAGCGGAAGAGCAGGGCGTCGTGGGGAAAGAAAGCACGCCATTCTTGCTGGCGCGCGTGGCGGAACTGACCGGCGGCGATAGCCTGAAATCCAATATCCAACTGGTGTTCAACAACGCTGTACTGGCCTGTGAAATAGCGAAGGAATATCAACGCCTCGCCTGATAAAAACGCACGGGCAGAGAGCGGTCGCCCGCGATATCAAACCTGGCTTTCACGCCGGGTTTCCTGGCATGAAGGGAAAATCATTATGGATATAATGAGAAGTGTTGTGGGTATGGTGGTACTACTGGCAATCGCATTTCTGCTGTCAGTGAATAAAAAACGTATCAGCCTGCGTACCGTTGGCGCGGCGCTGGTGCTGCAAATCGCCATCGGTGGGATCATGCTTTATTTCCCGCCGGGGAAATGGCTGGTGGAGCAGGCCGCGCTCGGTGTCCACAAGGTGATGTCCTACAGCGACGCGGGTAGCGCATTTATCTTTGGCTCATTAGTAGGGCCAAAAATGGATGTGCTGTTTGACGGCGCTGGGTTTATCTTTGCCTTTCGCGTGTTGCCGGCCATCATCTTTGTGACTGCGCTGATCAGCTTGCTTTACTACATTGGCGTGATGGGACTGCTGATCCGTATTCTCGGTGGTATTTTCCAGAAAGCGCTGAACATCAGCAAGATCGAGTCGTTCGTTGCGGTCACTACCATTTTCCTCGGGCAAAACGAGATCCCGGCGATTGTTAAGCCGTTTATCGACCGTCTAAATCGTAATGAACTGTTTACCGCCATTTGTAGCGGCATGGCTTCAATCGCCGGTTCGATGATGATCGGCTATGCCGGAATGGGGGTGCCGATTGATTATCTGCTGGCGGCGTCCTTAATGGCGATCCCTGGCGGCATTCTGTTTGCCCGTATGCTGAGCCCGGCGACGGAAGAATCGAAGGTGACGTTTGAAAATCTGTCATTTACCGAAACGCCGCCAAAAAGCATCATCGAAGCGGCGGCCAGCGGCGCGATGACCGGGCTGAAAATCGCCGCCGGTGTGGCGACGGTGGTGATGGCGTTTGTGGCGATTATCGCGCTGATTAACGGCATCATCGGCGGCGTTGGCGGCTGGTTCGGCTTTGGTCACGCCACGCTAGAAGGGATCTTCGGCTGGGTTTTAGCGCCGCTGGCCTGGATTATGGGCGTGGACTGGAGCGATGCGACGCTTGCCGGTAGCCTGATTGGGCAAAAACTGGCGATTAACGAGTTTGTCGCTTACCTCAACTTCTCTCCGTATCTGCAAGCTGCCGGTACGCTGGATGTGAAGACGATAGCGATCATCTCTTTCGCGTTGTGTGGCTTTGCCAACTTTGGTTCGATTGGCGTGGTGGTGGGCGCGTTTTCTGCGATTGCGCCGCAGCGTGCGCCGGAAATCGCTCAGCTAGGTTTACGGGCGCTGGCGGCGGCAACGCTCTCTAACCTGATGAGTGCTACTATCGCGGGGTTCTTTATCGGGCTGGCGTAGTTGTAGTAGACGATTTTGCCGGATGGCGGCTTCGCCTTATCCGGCCTACAGTAACGCACTCCGTAGGCCTGATAAGCGCAGCGCCATCAGGCATATCCGACCCACAGTGACGCAACCCGTAGGCCTGATAAGCATAGTGCCATCAGGCATATCCGACCCACAGTAACGCACCTCGTAGGCCTGATAAGCGCAGCGCCATCAGGCATATCCGACCCACAGTAACGCAATTCGTAGGCCTGATAAGCGCAGCGCCATCAGGCATATCCGCCCCACAGTGACGCACTCCGTAGGCCTGATAAGCGTAGCGCCATCAGGCATATCCGACCCACAGTGACGCACTCCGTAGGCCTGATAAGCGAAGCGCCATCAGGCATTATGCCAGGGTTGTTTTCAGCAGATAAAGCGCGTTATCGGCGGAGAGGGTGGGGTTGTTAATACTGATGCTGGCGCGCGATAACGCCGCGCAGGCCATCGCGAAATTCGCGCTATCGCGAAAATCACTTCCCTCCAGAAAGCTGTAGAGCAACCCGGCCATGAAGCCATCATCCGCGCCGAAGCTGTCCACGCGGGTGTGAGGCGGCGGGGTGAGTAAAAACTGCTCGCCGTTTTTCTCGCTACAAAAGACCGCTTCATCTTCCAGGCAAACGAAGATTCGCTGTACGCCTTGCTGATGCAGGTCATTGACGGCCTGTACACGGTCGGCATCGGAACGCACCGCTTTTCCCCACAGAATCTCCAGCTCTTTTTGCGTGGGTTTTAACGTATGAATGCGTGAATACCAGGTCCTGATTTTTTCCGCTTTGAACTCTGAAACGGTATCAATAAAGACCGGGATTTCATCCGCAATGGTAAAGACCCATTCGATGGCTTCTGGCGTCAGGTTGCAGTCCGCCAGCACCACGCCAGCGTGACGGATCAGATCCCGCGAGCTATTCAGCAACTGCGGCGTCAGCTGTTGCAGAATGTGGGTGTCGTTAATCGCCAGCACTGTCTCTTCCTGCTGGTTGGCGATGGACAGATAGGTTGAAGTGTTATGCCCATGCAGACGGATACAGCTGGAGATGTTCACACCAGCCTGACGAGTCTGCTCCAGCAGCGTTTCACCATAAAAGTCGCTACCGACCGCAGAGAGCAAATGCACATCGCGACCCAGTAGCGCCAGATTATGCGCAATATTGCGCCCCACGCCGCCAGCAGAACAGTGAATGCTGCCAGGGTTGGAAGCCGCCTGCGGATAATGGATATCCGCCACGCCGCGAATATCCATATTGATCGCCCCGACCACCACGCAATACTCCTGCTCGGTGAGGATATAGCCTTTGCCTTTGATCATCCCTTTGCGCATCAGATCCATAATATGGGCCGCCACGCGTGAGCGACTGATCTGCAAAATATCAGCGATTTCATTTTGCTGAATGAGCGGATTGCGGCGCAGGATCTTGAGGATCTGCTTTTCCCTGTCGTTCATCATTACGCAACCACCTTTGCCGTTTGCTGCGCTTTCAGCCAGGCAATCTCTTCTGCCCAGATATCCGGGTTGATGGTTTCCAGAATCAGCGGAATACCGTCAAAACGATCGTCCTGCATAATCCAGCGAAATGCATCATGACCAATGTTGCCTTCGCCCAAACTGTGGTGACGGTCAACGCGGCTGCCAAAGGCGCTTTTCGCGTCGTTCAGGTGCATGCCGCGCAGGTATGTAAAGCCCACAACACGCTCAAAGTCGGCGAATGTTTTTTCACATTCGCCGGTGGTACGCAGATCGTAACCGGCCGCGAACGCGTGACAGGTATCAATACAGACGCCCACGCGGGACTTATCTTCCACGCCGTCGATGATGGCGGCGAGATGCTCAAACCTGAATCCCAGATTGCTCCCCTGACCCGCAGTGTTTTCAATGACTGCCGTGACCCCTTGCGTTTTCTCAAGGGCAATGTTGATCGACTCTGCAATTCGCGCCAGACATTCCTCTTCCGGGATTTGCTGTAAATGGCTACCCGGGTGGAAATTGAGCAGCGATAGCCCCAGTTGCTCACAACGCTGCATTTCATCAATAAACGCATCGCGCGATTTTTCCAGCGCTTCGCTGACAGGGTGCCCGAGGTTGATCAGATAGCTGTCGTGGGGAAGGATCTGCGCAGGCGAATAGTGGTATTTCTCGCAGGCGGCCTTAAAGTCATCAATGATTTGGGCAGTGAGCGGCGCGGCGCGCCATTGACGCTGATTTTTCGTGAACAGTGCAAATGCGGTTGCGTCAATTTCTGCGGCGCGAATTGCAGCGTTGGCTAACCCGCCAGCGGCGCTGACATGCGCTCCGATATATTTCATGGAAGACTCCTGTTAAACCCGCTATACACATTATTCTTCAGGTTTGAATAATGTCGTGTATTCGAAAAAAATACTCTCCAATGATAGCGGGTTAACAGGGGCAAAATGTAGTGCTTTATGCGATAAGATGGTGAATCAGTACGTTAATCACGCCGCCGCCAACAATCAGCCAGACAAACAGCACCAGCGCCATCAGTAACGGTTTCGCCCCGGCTTTCTTCAGCGCGCTGACGTGCGTTGTAAGGCCCAGCGCGGCCATTGCCATCGCCAGCAGAACCGTATCCAGCGTAATCAACATGTTTACCACCGCCTGCGGCAGCAGATGGAACGAGTTAACGATTGCCACTACGATGAACAGCACCGCAAACCACGGGATGGTGATTTTGCTTTTCTCCGCGCCCGTCGCCGGAGAAAGTTGTTTCACGCGGGCGGCCAGCAGAATCAGAAACGGCGCCAGCATCATTACGCGCAGCATTTTGGCAATCACCGCGGCGTTTTCCGCGTCCGGGTTAATGGCGTGTCCGGCGGCAACGACCTGGGCTACTTCATGCATGGTCGAACCAATATAGATGCCGTAGGTTTCCGGGCTGAACCAGTGCGCCAGCAGCGGATACATTGCCGGGTAGAGGAAGATTGCCAGCGTACCGAAAATCACCACCGTCGCGACGGCCACCGTAACTTTACTGGCCTCCGCTTTAACGACGGGCTCCGTTGCCAGCACTGCCGCCGCTCCGCAAATGCTGCTTCCGGCGCCAATCAGCCAACTGGTGTGCTTGTCCAGACCAAACACTTTCTGCCCGAGGAAACAGGCGAGTAAAAAAGTGCTGGAGAGCGTCAGTACATCAATCACAATCCCGCTGACGCCCACGTCTGCAATCTGTGAGAAGGTGAGGCGAAACCCGTAGAGAATGATCCCCAGGCGTAATAGATGTTGTTTAGCGAACAGCACGCCGCCGTCACAGCTTTTCCAGATTTGCGGATACACCGTATTGCCGATGACCATTCCCAGTAAGATGGCTAAGGTGAGGGCGCTGAACCCGGCTCCCGCGACGGCTGGAATAGATCCACCCCACAGGGCGGCCCCTGTGATAACTGCGCTCAGGGCAAGCCCCGGTATAAAATGCCACACTGTACGATGGTGATTCTGTAAGGTGAGTTCTGTCATAACCTTCTCCTCTATATGGGTAAAATGTTATGGCGAACTGGTTTAAAAATAAAATTGATTATATATTTATAATTAATCTTTATAAGTGGTAAGCGACGGCCTGCCAGTGGAAAACAACAATGCATATCACGCTACGACAACTAGAAGTTTTTACTGAGGTGCTAAAAAGCGGCTCGACGACCCAGGCATCTGTCATGCTGTCGCTGTCGCAGTCGGCCGTAAGCGCGGCATTGACCGATCTGGAAGGTCAGCTTGGCGTACAGCTATTTGACCGCGTCGGAAAACGGCTGGTGGTTAATGAACACGGGCGCTTGCTGTACCCGCGCGCGCTGGCGCTGCTGGAGCAGGCTGTCGAAATTGAGCAACTGTTTCGGGAAGACAATGGCGCAATCCGCGTTTATGCCAGTAGCACCATCGGTAATTACATCCTGCCTGCGGTAATTGCCCGTTACAGGAAAGACTTTCCCGATCTGCCGCTGGAACTTAGCGTGGGCAACAGCCAGGATGTCATTACGGCGGTGCTCGATTTTCGGGTAGATATCGGCCTGATTGAAGGCCCGTGCCACAATACTGAGATTATTTCTGAGCCGTGGCTGGACGATGAGCTGGTGGTGTTTGCCGCACCGTCCTCGCCGTTGGCGCAAGGGCCGGTAACGCTTGAACAACTTGCCGCCGCGCCCTGGATACTGCGCGAGCGCGGTTCCGGTACGCGTGAGATTGTTGACTACCTGTTGCTTTCGCACTTGCCAAAATTCGAAATGGCGATGGAGTTGGGTAACTCCGAAGCGATCAAACACGCCGTGCGTCATGGTCTGGGCATCAGCTGCCTGTCGCGGCGGGTTATTGAGGAACAGCTTCAGGCGGGAACGTTGAGTGAAATCGCGGTGCCTTTGCCGCGCCTGGTGCGAACCCTGTGGCGAATCCACCATCGCCAGAAACACCTTTCCAATGCCTTACAGCGTTTTCTGCGCTACTGCGAATAAGCGTCCTTTGCCGGATGGCGGCGTAAACGCCTTATCCGGCCTACAAACTCGACGCTTTATCCGGCCTACAAATGTCGATCCTGTAGGCCTGATAAGCGTAGCGCCATCAGGCGAATGTCTTAACGTCTATCCGATCTACACTTTACTTATAATCCGCGGCCAGTCATGAAGGTCTCTTATAACTGCGCATTTGTGCCGGAAGGATGGCGTTTCGTCTGCTACAATCGCGCCTCATTTTTTGGATGGATAGCATTTTCACATGGTTTCCGAAACTAAAACCACAGAAGCGCCCGCGTTACGTCGCGAATTAAAGGCGCGTCACCTGACAATGATCGCCATTGGCGGTTCCATCGGTACGGGTCTTTTCGTTGCATCTGGTGCAACCATTTCTGCGGCGGGTCCAGGCGGCGCGCTGTTTTCTTATATCCTGATCGGTCTGATGGTCTACTTCCTGATGACCAGTCTCGGCGAACTGGCGGCGTATATGCCGGTATCCGGTTCATTTGCGACTTACGGTCAGAACTATGTTGAAGAAGGCTTTGGCTTCGCGCTTGGCTGGAACTACTGGTACAACTGGGCGGTGACCATCGCCGTAGACCTCGTGGCCGCACAGCTGGTGATGAACTGGTGGTTCCCGGATACGCCGGGTTGGATCTGGAGTGCGCTGTTCCTCGGCGTGATCTTCCTGCTGAACTACATCTCGGTCAGAGGCTTTGGCGAAGCAGAATACTGGTTCTCGCTGATCAAAGTGGCGACCGTCATTATCTTTATCATCGTGGGCGTCATGATGATCGTCGGCATCTTCAAAGGGGCGCAGCCAGTGGGCTGGAGCAACTGGACGACCGGCGATGCGCCGTTTGCCGGGGGTTTTGCGGCGATGATTGGCGTGGCGATGATCGTCGGCTTCTCCTTCCAGGGGACGGAACTGATTGGTATCGCGGCGGGTGAGTCTGAAGATCCAGAGAAAAACATTCCGCGCGCGGTGCGTCAGGTATTCTGGCGTATCCTGCTGTTCTATGTGTTCGCGATCCTGATTATCAGCCTGATTATCCCGTATACCGACCCGAGCCTGCTGCGTAACGATGTGAAAGACATTAGCGTCAGCCCGTTCACTCTGGTGTTCCAGCATGCGGGTCTGCTTTCCGCTGCGGCGGTAATGAACGCGGTTATCCTGACGGCGGTGCTGTCGGCGGGTAACTCCGGGATGTACGCGTCTACCCGTATGCTCTACACCCTGGCCTGTGACGGTAAAGCGCCGCGTATTTTCGCGCAGCTGTCACGCGGCGGCGTTCCGCGTAACGCGCTGTATGCGACGACGGTAATTGCGGGGCTTTGTTTCCTGACGTCGATGTTTGGCAACCAGACGGTATACCTGTGGCTGCTGAATACCTCCGGGATGACGGGCTTTATCGCCTGGCTGGGGATTGCCATCAGCCATTATCGTTTCCGCCGTGGCTATGTGTTGCAGGGTAACGATGTGAAAGATCTGCCGTATCGTTCTGGATTCTTCCCGCTGGGGCCGATCTTTGCGTTTGTGCTGTGTCTGACCATCACGCTGGGGCAGAACTATGAAGCCTTCCTGAAAGACACCATTGACTGGGGCGGCGTAGCGGCAACCTATATCGGGATTCCGCTGTTCCTGGCTATCTGGTTTGGCTACAAGCTGACAAAGGGAACGCACTTTGTTCGCTACAGTGAAATGCACTTCCCGGAGCGTGTGAAGAAATAACCTGGTGCCTGATGGCGCTGCGCTTATCAGGCCTACAGGAGCGACATTTGTAGGCCGGATAAGGCGTTTACGCCGCCATCCGGCAGGTAAAATAAAAAAGCCCCGGCATTCATCATGCCGGGGCTTTTTGTTGTACTGAACTTAGAAGTTATAAGTCAGGCCAACCGTGTAACGACGACCGTCGAGAATGGTATCGTAAGTCTCGTAATCGATCTGTTTGTCCAGAACGTTATACACGCCCGCAGTTAACAGCAGATTTTTGTACGCGTAATAACGCACACCAACATCAACCTGCGTATAAGACGGCGTTCCCTGGGCCATTGAAGTACGGCTCAGGTATTCGGAGGTCTTGCCGCGGAAGTTCAGACGGCTCCAGAAGCCAACATCCTGCGTTGCCTGCCAGTCCAGCGTGGTATTGAACATATGCTTCGGCATTTTATTCAACGGCTTGCCAGAGAACTGGCCGCTTTTCTGCTCAGATTCGGTATAGGTGTAGTTCGCCGTCCAGTTGAGATCGCGGGTGATCTTCCAGCCAAAGGTGGACTCCACGCCGCGCATATTGGCTTTATCAACGTTGACGCGATCGCTGACAAAGTCGTATTTCTCACCACCAATAGTACAGGCCGGATCTGAACTGCTGTTGCAGCGACGCACTTCAGTTATCTTATCTTTGAAGTCGGTATTGAACAGCGTCACGCCAGCGTTAAGGTTATCTCCGTTATCCCACAGCAGGCCCAACTCTTCGCTCAGGCTCTTTTCTGGTTTCAGGTCTGCGTTACCGACAATAATACCGTTCAGACGACCGCCGCCGGTAATCTGTCCCCAGGTCGGGGAGGACTGGCGCAGATCCGGTGCGCGGTAGCCCGCAGAGACGCCGCCTTTTAAGGTCCACTGATCGGTAAGATGCCATACGCCATAGCCACGCGGCGTCCAGTTGTCGCCATAGTTTTCATCTTTATCCATACGGATACCGCCGGTCAGCGTAAAGCTGTCGGTCATCGCCCACTCATCTTCAGCAAACAGCGCCCAGCTCCAGCGGGTCAGCTTGTTCACGTCTTCGTAGGCTTTTAACTGGTTGCCGTTATCGCTCAGTTTCTCGTAACGATACTGCCCACCTAATGTCAGGGTATGCGCGCCGAGGAAGATCTGGTTCTGGTTATTAAAGATGGTGTTGTAAGACTTCATCTGGCGACCGGGGTTGTTGGTCTCTTCCTGCTGAATGTAGCTGGTGGTGTTGAAGTCGTCGTAATAACCGCTGTGGGTTAAGGAATAGGTGGTGTGCTCATAGCGGTTTTCGCTTTTGCTGTTTGGCTTACAGCTACCGTTGCGGCAGCTTTCTTCTGCCATTGACTTGCCTGGCGTACTGTCGCGATCCTGCAATTCACGCGCGATGTCGAAGTCAAAATCGTTTTTATCATCCGGCGTAAAGTTAAGCGTTAAAGCCCCGTTGCGCAGGCGCTGCTCGTTGTAGCCATTGACGATTTTGTCTTCCGCACGGCGAGAGAGCAGCCCGGTCACTTTCGCCCCCAGCAATCCGTCAATCAGCGGGCCGGACGCATAAGCGTTGGTCTGGTACAAATCACCGGAGTCCCTGTCTTCCTGGAAGGTGGCGTCGCCATGCAGGGAGCCGGTCCAGCCTTTCGTGTTGGACACTTTTTTGGTGATCACGTTAATGACGCCACCCATCGCATCTGAACCGTAAAGCGATGACATTGGCCCGCGAATAACTTCAATACGCTCGATCGATTCCAGCGGCGGCAGCCAGCCTTGCTCGATCCCGGAATTATCGCTGTTCGGACGCGTGCCGCGCGTGCTGATGCGCTTACCGTTGACCAGGAACAGCGTGTATTGCGAAGCCATCCCGCGGATGCTGATATCGCTACTGCTGCCGCCGCCGGTAACGACGACTCCGGGCACATCTTTCAGCGCATCGGTGACATCGCGATAGGCTTTGTCTTCGATCTGCTGTTTGGTGATAACGGAGATAGACGCGGGGGCGTTCTGGATTTTCTGCTCAAATCCCGTGGCGGTAACAACGACGGTGTCCTGATCGGCAGCATAGACGAGCGATGGGAGACACGCTGCGCATACTGCGGCAGCGATAGCCTTAACGTGAGGTATGGTCATTTTTGTCATTCCATTAAATGAGTAAAACTGCGAGCCATGAAAAAAGGCCATGACAACGGTATGTATTTGTCTTTTAAGTACTCTTTGCGGTGAATAAGCGGGACGAATTGTACAAAAGAATGAATATTTGTAAACACAAATGATAATTGAAATCATTTGTGTTTAATTGTTTTTCACGGAAAGGGATTTCAAATCAATAAGATGGCGGATCGTAAATGTGAGGAAATTTTGAAGAAAAAATGGAGAAATGAAGGATGAAAAGGAGGGCAGATACCCTCCGTTGTTACGTTATGGCAATAGATTATCGTTTTTTACAGACGATGGAGACGAGAAAGTAGCGCCAGGGAGAGCGTGGTTAATAAAATAGCGATGAAGGCGTAAATATAGACGCCAGACCATTCCCAGCTATTTTTCACCAGAATGACCGGTACGCCGGCCATTGCCGCGCCAACATAACTGAATAATCCCCGGAAACCGGTAATAGAACCCGCAGCATCTTTGTGAGTAACGTCCAGGCAGCCGACGGCAAAAAGCATATGCGGCCCGTACAGTGCAAATCCCATGATGGTGAAAAGTACGGCGGTGATGGTGTAAGAGGTATCCTGCACCAGTGGGATAAGCACGATGCATACGCAGAGCATTAAGGCGAAGATTAACCCCGTCATCCAGCGGTTGCTTTTAAACATAAAGTCTGACAAATATCCGGCCAGCAGTCCCCCTGCCAGCCCGCCAGCTTCGAACCACGAGATAATGGAGTTTGCTTTAATCAGGCTCCAGCCGTGTACCTGCGAGTAATAGATTTGCGGCCAGTCATTGAGAATAGTGCGCGCAATATACACGGACATATCGCCTACGATGATGATCCATACCAGTGGGTTGGTCAGAATGTATTTAACGAACACCTGCCAGAAGCTCAGATTGACCGGGCTGGCTTTTACCTGTGCAAGCTCGGTAGGGTCGTTACGCCATTCGCCGACATTGGGTAGCCCGAGGGTGCCGGGACGATCCTGAATCGTAAACAGCGCGACAACCCCCATCAGAAGGGAAATGACTCCAGGGACATAGAAGCCCATTTTCCAGCTGCCGCTAAAGGCAATGGCGAAGCTGGTGAGCAGCGGGGCAAGGCTGCCGCCAATGTTATGCGCTGCTTCAACGATTGCCCACCAGCGCCCGCGTTCGTTTTTTGAGAACCAGGAGGCCATAATTTTCGCCATTGGCGGGAAGCTGGTGCCCTGGAGAATCGCATTGAGGCTGTACAATACGTAGAACGCCGCGACGCTATCGGAAAAGCCAAAGAGAATATTGACGATGCCGACGCCAATCAGCACCGGGCCGGTCATGGCTTTAGGGTTAATTTTATCAACCAGCATGCCGCCAACAAACTTCATGGAACCATAAAGAATGTAAAAAATGGAGGACATGATGGCGAAATCTTCTGCGGTTAGCGACGTATCCGCCAGCATGGCTGGCATCGCAGCAGAAAAGTTTTTACGGGTCAGATAGAATACGGCATAAGAGATAAATACCGAGGTGATGATCTCTGTGCGAAATTTTTTATAAGTATGATCAATCTCTTTTTTCGCGTTCATAACAGGCCGATCGGCCTGACTGAAAATAAATGCTTTTATGTTCATCGTGAGTTTCCCTTCCGGCGACGGAAATGTGGTTATAATTCATCTTCAATAAAGAACAGAAGTGATTCGAATCCATGAAAATTAATCTGGTGATGGATTGTTTCTCTGACAACGGGTTTTGCCCGCCACGCGATACCGGTTCCCGCGTACGTTAGCATCGGCAGATCGTTTGCGCCGTCGCCGCAGGCAATAATGTTGTGTACAGCGAGGTTGAGTTGTGTTGCCAGCGCAGAGAGCGTTTGCCGCTTTTTCCCGGCATTCATGATCGGGAAGGTAATATTGTCCGTCAGGACGTTATCTTTTATTTCAACCGTGTTGGAAAAGGCGTAGTCGAGCTGATACTTTTCTTTCAGTCGTTGGGTGAAAATATCCAGACCACCGGAAATAATGGCCGTTTTAAACCCTTTGTTTTTCAGTACCGGCAACATAGCGGCAAGGCCGGGGGAAATCGTCATTCGATCGCAAACGGCATTGAGGACATCACAGTGCGTGCCTTTTAGCATGCGAATACGGCGGGTAAAACTGGTGTCGAAATCTACTTTCCCTTCCATCGCCTGTTGGGTCATCTCCGCGATTTGCGCAGAGATGCCAAGCGTGTGAGCGATTTCATCCACGCCTTCCTCTTCAATAAACGTTGAGTCCATATCAAATGCAATCAGTCCCTTTGTGGGGATGCTCTGAGGTTTGACAAAAAAATCAAACTGCAATTGCAGTGATGCAGCGCGTAATTTCTGATAAATAGCCTGCGTCAGCATTTCATCGGGTAGCGTAAGTTTTAAATAATCCTTATTGATTAATGCCAGATGCCGACGCTCTAATAAATAATGACATTGCATTGCGTGAGAACGAAGAAAATCATTATATAACCACGCCTGAAGTTGCTCTGTGTTTGTTGATGTGACGAAGTAAGTTATTGCCATCATGTTGCTCCTTTACATTGCGCTTTATTATAATGGGCGGCGTTTGTTTCTTGTGCGTCGTGCTATCACAGATATGAATGTTAAAGAAAAGATAAAATGGTATTGTTTTTAATACCTGATAATGAATAAGCATGAAAAGTATCATTTTTAATATGTTGATTACGGTATATTATCGCCATCCCACCCTGCGCTTTTTTTAGGAATACATATATAAAAATGGAAAGTTGCGTTGATATATTCAAAATTGTGATAGGTCCATCCAGTTCAAGAACCGTGGGGCCAATGCGTGCGGCTTGCAATTTCATTTCGCAGCTAAAACGGCAGGATACGCTGCCGTTACTCAGGAATATTGAAATTGAATTGTTTGGCGCATTATCGTTAAGCCGTAAATGCCACAATGTTGATGCCGCGCTTTATCTGGGGTTGCTGGGAAATCAGCCGGAGAAGGTGGATTTACGTATGCAACTGACCGCCATCAGGCGTGCGGAAAATGACGGTATGCTTGACGTGCCAGCCCCGGCGAACAGTACGGTGACAGTGGCGGTGAAAATTATTGCGAATCACCATGCGCATCCCGGACATCCTTATGCGATGACCTTTCGCGCCAAAGATGATTACTTTACGTTATACGAGGAGACGTGGTTTTCGACCGGCGCCGGGCAGGTACGAAAATACGGTGAGTCTGCGCCCGTGGCGACAGATCAGACACGCGCCTCTCCCTTTGCCTTTCGCAACGCCGCGCAGTTGCAGACGCTGTGCCAACGCAACGGGCTTTCCGTTGCGGCGCTGATGATGAAAAATGAGCTGAACAGCCATTCTCAGCCCTCATTACAGCGCTATTTAACGCAGGTCTGGGAGGTTATGAAGCAGGCCGTTCACCGTGGCCTGCATACCGAAGGGCTGCTTCCCGGCCCTTATCAGATCCCGCGTCGGGCCTGCGCATTGCATAAATCGTTGTGTATGAAGCCTTCGGCAGCGGATTTTCTGACGACCCTGAACTGGGTTAACGTGTTTGCTATTGCCGTGAGTGAAGAGAATGCGGCAGGCGGGCAGATTGTCACGGCGCCGACGAATGGCGCAAGCGGCATTATTCCGGCGGTACTAAGCTGGTACGATAAGTTTGTTTGTCCGCTGGACGCGGGCGCCATCACCCGTTTTTTTCTTACGGCAGGTGCCGTCGCGCTGTTGTTTAAACAGAATGCGTCGATTTTAGGATCGGAAGTGGGATGCCAGGGGGAAATCGGCGTCGCATGTTCGATGGCGGCGGCAGGGCTGGCGGAGCTGATGGGCGCATCCGTCGGGCAGGTATTAAGCGCTGCGGAAATTGCGATGGAGCACCATCTGGGGTTGACCTGCGATCCGGTTGGCGGGCAGGTACAAATTCCCTGTATAGAAAGAAACGCCATCTCTGCCGTAAAAGCCATTAATGCGGCGACGATGGCGATGAGCCGCATCAGCGAGCCCTGTATTTCTCTGGATGAAATTATTGCCGCCATGTATGAAACCGGCAAAGACATGAGCGCAAAATATCGCGAGACTTACCACGGATGCCTCGGAAAAATTCAGCCAAGAAAAAGGTGCTAGTACATTGAAATACCAAACAATGAATAATGACGAGATCGTCTGGTCGCTCTGCGCGCGTATCAAGGAAACGCGGATTTCCCTGTCTATGACGCAACAGCAGCTTGCCGATCGCGCGCAGGTAGGCATCGCGACGATCAAGCGTATTGAGAAAGGCGCTGGCCTGAACCTCGATACGCTGATTTCTCTCCTGCGCGCGCTTGATAAACTGCACAATCTGGATGCGATTTTGTTTGAATCAGAAATGCGCAATTTTAGCGAGAGCGAGAGTGCCGGGCGACTTCAGATTCGCCAGCAGGTTGCTGATTTAAACCGGAAATCGTCTGCGCCGCAAGCCGATGACAATAACGATATTGCGGCGCTGGAAAAAGCCGTGTACTGGTGATCAGCTCAGCAGATGCTGTGCATGGAAGCGCAGATGATCCTCAATAAACGAGGCGATAAAGTAATAACTGTGGTCGTAGCCCGGTTGAATACGTAACGTCATCGGCCAGTCCTTCTGGCGCGCGGCTTCGGCCAGTACCGCCGGTTGTAACTGATCGGCGAGGAACTGATCGTTATCGCCTTGATCAATCAGCGTTGGAATGGCGTGTTCCGGCTGGCTGGCGAGCATCAGCGCGCAACTGTCCCACTCAACCCAGGCCGATCTCTCTTCCCCCAGATAGGCCGTAAACGCTTTTTCTCCCCACGGTACGCGGCACGGATTCACGATGGGCGCAAAGGCGGAAACGCTGGTGTATTTCCCCGGATTTTTCAGCGCCATGATCAATGCGCCGTGTCCGCCCATTGAATGTCCGCTGATCGCGCAACGTTCACCCACGTTAAACTGCGACTGGATCAGCGCCGGGAGTTCATCGCGCAGGTAGTCGTACATGCGGAAATGCGCGGCCCAGGGCTGCTGCGTCGCGTTGAGATAGAATCCCGCGCCTTTACCTAAATCATAACCTTCGTCGTCGGCGACCTGTTCGCCGCGCGGACTGGTGTCCGGCATCACCAGCACAATGCCCAGTTCGGCGGCAATGCGTTGCGCACCGGCTTTGGTGGTGAAGTTCTCATCATTACAGGTTAACCCTGACAGCCAGTACAGCACCGGAGGCGGCGTTGTACTGCGGGGCGGCGGGAGAAAGATGCTGAATGTCATGGCGCAATTCAGCGTGGTGGAGTCGTGTCGCCAGCGTTGCTGCCAGCCTTCAAAACAACGGTGCTCTTCGAGCATATCCATGCGTGGCTCCTTTTGTGTTGAACCTGAATGAGTCGTGCAATTTCCCCATAATACAGATTATTCATTGTGCTGTGAGTAACTTTCACTTCCGCATTTATCTAACATGCTTCATCATCTACACAACTTTACATTCACACCTGGCGTCATGGCCCGTCAGATTTAGCGCGCGGAACCGCCGTGGGGAATCCGGGACATGAAAGGCAGCAGCGATTTCAATAATTATCGTTGTGAATACTGGATTATGTGCGCCGCCTCACGCACAATAAACGGGCTGCCAACAGCCTAAAAACTTTGCCCCACGCAGGGCAGAGGCGCCACACCTGCAGGAGAAGAATAAATGTCATCACTCAGTAAAGAAGCGGCCCTGGTTCATGAAGCGCTGGTTGCGCGTGGTCTGGAAACGCCGCTGCGCCCGCCCGTGCATGAGATGGATAACGAAACGCGCAAACGTCTTATTTCGGGGCATATGACCGAGATTATGCAGTTGCTGAATCTCGACTTGAGCGATGACAGTCTGATGGAAACGCCGCATCGCATCGCTAAAATGTATGTCGATGAGATTTTCTCCGGCCTTGATTACGCCAATTTCCCGAAGATCACCGTGATTGAAAACAAGATGAAAGTGGATGAAATGGTGACGGTGCGCGATATCACGCTTACCAGCACCTGCGAACACCATTTCGTCACGATCGACGGGAAAGCGACGGTGGCCTATATCCCGAAAGATTCGGTGATTGGCCTGTCGAAGATTAACCGTATTGTGCAGTTTTTTGCGCAGCGCCCGCAGGTTCAGGAGCGTCTGACCCAACAGATTCTGACCGCGCTGCAAACGCTGCTTGGCACCAATAACGTCGCGGTCTCAATCGACGCTGTGCATTACTGCGTGAAAGCGCGCGGCATTCGCGATGCGACCAGCGCCACCACCACGACTTCCCTCGGCGGATTGTTTAAATCCAGCCAGAACACGCGCCAGGAGTTCCTGCGCGCCGTGCGTCACTATAACTGATCAGGGCAGGGAGTATGGAGCGTAATGTCACGCTGGATTTTATTCGTGGCGTCGCCATCCTCGGTATCCTGCTTCTTAATATCAGCGCCTTTGGCTTGCCAAAGGCGGCTTACCTTAATCCCGCCTGGTATGGCAAGATCACCGCGTCTGACGCATGGACGTGGGCGATCCTCGACCTGTTCGCGCAGGTAAAATTTCTTACGCTTTTTGCGCTGTTATTCGGCGCGGGTCTGCAAATGCTGCTGCCGCGCGGCAAACGCTGGATTCAGTCGCGTCTGACGCTGCTCGTCCTGTTGGGCTTTATCCACGGTTTGCTGTTCTGGGATGGCGACATTCTGCTGGCGTATGGCCTTGTCGGCCTGATTTGCTGGCGGCTGGTGCGCGACGCGCCGTCGGTAAAAAGTTTATTTAATACCGGTATTTTGCTCTATCTGGCGGGGATTGGCGTGTTGCTGCTGTTAGGGTCCATCTCGGCGAGTGAAACCAGCCGCGCCTGGACGCCGGATGCCTCTGCCTTGTTGTATGAAAAATACTGGAAGATTAACGGCGGCATGGAGGCGGTCAGCAACCGGGTCGATCTGCTATCGAACAGTCTGCTGGCGCTGGGGGCGCAGTATGGCTGGCAACTGGCGGGAATGATGCTGCTGGGCGCGGCGCTGATGCGCAGCGGCTGGCTGAAGGGCCAGTACAGTCTGCAACACTACCGGCGTACGGGCGTATTGCTTGTCGTCGTCGGCGTGCTGATTAACCTTCCGGCCATTATTGTACAGTGGCGGCTGGACTGGGCGTATCGCTGGTGCGCTTTTCTGTTACAGGCGCCGCGTGAATTGAGCGCGCCGTTTCAGACTATAGGTTACACCGCGTTGATGCTGGGATTCTGGCCGCAGCTCAGCCGTTTTAAACTGGTCATTGCCATTGCCTGCGTAGGGCGGATGGCGTTGAGCAACTATCTGTTGCAGACGCTGATCTGCACCACGCTGTTCTACCAGTTCGGTTTATTTATGAAATTCGACCGACTGACGCTGCTGATATTTGTCATTCCTGTCTGGCTGGCGAACCTGCTTTTCTCCTGGATTTGGCTGCGTTTCTATCGGCAAGGGCCGGTGGAATGGCTCTGGCGGCAATTAACCCTCCGTGCTTCCGGGACGTCATTATCGGGAACATCCAGATAACGATCTGGATCACATTCATTAACAAAACGCATGTAACCGTTTCCAGCCCTGTGACCTTACTCACGTAGTCCTGAACGAAGCGCTGACAAAATACCCACCTGCTAAACACAGGGTGTCTGTGAGCAACGGCAATCTCAAACAGGGTAGTGAATATGGTAACCATTCGTGATGTGGCACGTCAGGCTGGCGTTTCCGTAGCGACCGTTTCTCGCGTGCTGAATAACAGTGCGCTGGTCAGTCCCGATACGCGCGAAGCGGTAATGAAGGCGGTCACTCTGCTGGGTTACCGTCCTAATGCTAATGCGCAAGCGCTGGCGACGCAGATAAGCGACACCATCGGCGTGGTGGTGATGGACGTGTCAGATGCGTTTTTTGGCGCACTGGTCAAAGCGGTGGATGTGGTTGCCCAACAACACAACAAATATGTGCTGATCGGCAACAGTTATCATGAGGCTGAAAAAGAGCGTCATGCCATCGAGGTTCTGATTCGACAGCGCTGTAACGCATTGATTGTTCACTCGAAAGCGTTAAGTGACCAGGAGCTGGGAGCGTTTATGGACCAGATCCCAGGCATGGTGCTGATCAATCGTATTGTGCCGGGTTATGCCCACCGTTGCGTGTGCCTGGACAATATCAGCGGCGCAAAAATGGCGACCCGCATGCTGCTCAATAATGGTCATCAACGGATTGGTTATCTGGCTTCCAGCCACCGCATTGAAGATGACACGATGCGTAAAGAAGGGTGGTTGAGCGCGTTGCAGGAGCAGGGGATTACGCCGCCAGAAAGCTGGATTGGCACGGGTTCCCCGGACATGCAGGGCGGTGAAGCGGCGATGGTGGAACTGCTGGGGCGAAACCTGCAACTGACCGCCGTATTCGCCTATAACGACAGCATGGCCGCTGGCGCGCTCACGGCGTTAAAAGACAATGGCATTGCCATCCCGTTACATCTTTCCATCATCGGTTTTGATGATATTCCTATTGCCCGTTACACCGACCCGCAACTGACCACGGTGCGTTATCCCATTGCTTCGATGGCGAAAATGGCAACGGAACTGGCGTTGCAGGGCGCGGCCGGCACGCTGGATTCAACGGCGACGCACTGTTTTATGCCAACGCTGGTGCGTCGTCATTCGGTTGCGCTAAGACAGAATGCGGCCCCGATCACTAACCAGCAACGTCAGGGGATGTAACCGCTTTCAATATGTGAGTAAATTCACAGTATCTTAACAATACGATAGCTATGATGGCACCGTTTGAAGCACTGTAAATACTATGTAACGGTGAATAATCACTTTTAACGCATCGTCAGGGCATTAAACAGCAATTAAAGCATATTTTTGGAGCGTTACCGGGCACGGAAGAAAGATTTTTTAACAGTGAGCTTCGGCGTTCAGTAACACTTCATTAACGTTCTGCCCTGCCGAGCATTTTTCTCAAGTACTACCCTGCATAATAAAACCGGAGATACCATGAATAAGAAGGCGTTAACTCTGTCTGCTGTGATGGCAAGCATGTTATTTGGCGCGGCTGCGCACGCTGCTGATACTCGCATTGGTGTGACGATTTATAAATATGACGATAACTTTATGTCCGTCGTGCGTAAGGCTATCGAAAGAGACGCCCAGGCGGCGCCTGATGTGCAGTTGCTGATGAATGACTCGCAGAACGATCAGTCCAAGCAAAACGACCAGATCGACGTGCTGTTGGCAAAAGGGGTAAAAGCGCTGGCGATCAACCTGGTTGACCCGGCTGCGGCAGGTACGGTAATTGAGAAAGCGCGTGGTCAGAATGTCCCGATTGTGTTCTTCAACAAAGAACCTTCCCGCAAAGCGCTGGATAGCTATGACAAAGCCTATTACGTCGGCACTGACTCCAAAGAATCCGGTATCATCCAGGGCGATCTGATCGCTAAACACTGGCAGGCTAACCAGGGTTGGGATCTGAACAAAGATGGCCAAATCCAGTTCGTACTGCTGAAAGGCGAGCCGGGCCACCCGGATGCTGAAGCGCGTACCACCTATGTTATCAAAGAGCTGAACGACAAAGGCATCAAAACTGAGCAGCTGCAAATGGATACCGCGATGTGGGATACCGCAATGGCGAAAGACAAGATGGACGCATGGCTGTCCGGCCCGAACGCCAACAAAATTGAAGTGGTTATCGCGAATAACGACGCAATGGCGATGGGCGCGGTAGAAGCGCTGAAAGCGCACAATAAAACCAGCGTTCCGGTATTCGGCGTGGATGCGTTACCTGAAGCGCTGGCACTGGTGAAATCCGGTGCGCTGGCAGGTACCGTGCTGAACGATGCCAACAACCAGGCGAAAGCCACCTTTGATCTGGCGAAAAACCTGGCCGATGGTAAAGGCGCGGCTGACGGCACCGACTGGAAAATCGAGAACAAAATTGTTCGCGTTCCGTACGTAGGTGTTGATAAAGACAATCTGGCTGAGTTTACCAACAAGTAATTCGTATATCGTTTTCTTTGGGCGCAATAACATTGCGCCCTTTATTAACGCACTCTGCGAGGCCAACAAGGTATAATTATGGTCAGCACTACTACTCCGTCGTCAGGCGAATACTTGTTGGAAATGAGCGGCATCAACAAGTCTTTTCCCGGCGTAAAGGCACTTGATAATGTTAATTTAAAAGTCCGCCCGCACTCGATTCACGCCTTAATGGGGGAGAATGGCGCAGGAAAATCAACATTATTAAAATGCCTTTTTGGGATCTATCAAAAAGATTCCGGTAGCATTTTATTTCAGGGGAAAGAGATCGATTTTCATTCTGCCAAAGAAGCCCTGGAGAATGGTATTTCGATGGTTCACCAGGAGCTAAACTTGGTGTTACAGCGCTCCGTCATGGATAACATGTGGTTAGGGCGTTACCCAACCAAAGGTATGTTTGTCGATCAGGATAAAATGTACCGGGATACCAAAGCGATATTTGATGAACTGGATATTGATATCGATCCGCGTGCGCGTGTCGGGACATTATCCGTTTCACAAATGCAGATGATCGAAATTGCGAAGGCGTTTTCCTACAATGCCAAGATTGTGATCATGGATGAGCCGACCTCTTCATTAACGGAAAAAGAGGTTAACCATCTGTTCACTATTATTCGCAAACTGAAGGAGCGCGGCTGCGGTATTGTGTATATCTCGCATAAAATGGAAGAGATTTTCCAGCTGTGCGATGAAGTTACCGTCTTGCGCGACGGCCAGTGGATTGCGACGCAGCCGCTGGAAGGGCTGGATATGGACAAGATCATCGCCATGATGGTGGGTCGTTCCCTGAACCAGCGTTTCCCGGACAAGCAAAACAAGCCGGGAGAGGTCATTCTGGAAGTGCGTAACCTGACGTCTCTGCGCCAGCCGTCGATCCGCGATGTCTCTTTTGATCTGCATAAAGGGGAAATTCTCGGGATTGCGGGTCTGGTAGGGGCAAAGCGTACCGATATTGTTGAAACGCTTTTTGGTATCCGGGAAAAATCATCGGGTACGATTACGCTGCACGGCAAAAAGATTAATAACCACAACGCGAACGAAGCCATTAATCACGGTTTCGCGCTGGTAACGGAAGAACGTCGTTCAACCGGGATCTACGCGTATCTGGATATTGGTTTTAACTCTTTAATTTCCAACATCCGCAATTACAGAAATAAAGTCGGTTTGCTGGATAATTCCCGCATGAAGAGCGATACCCAGTGGGTTATTGACTCAATGCGCGTGAAAACGCCAGGTCATCGCACGCAAATTGGCTCTCTTTCGGGGGGCAACCAGCAGAAGGTCATTATTGGCCGGTGGCTGTTAACGCAGCCAGAAATATTAATGCTGGATGAGCCAACGCGCGGTATTGATGTCGGCGCAAAATTTGAAATCTATCAACTGATTGCGGAACTGGCGAAAAAAGAGAAGGGGATTATTATCATTTCTTCCGAAATGCCGGAATTGTTAGGGATTACAGATCGTATTCTGGTAATGAGCAATGGCCTTGTTGCCGGGATTGTTGACACAAAAACAACAACGCAAAACGAAATTCTGCGTCTTGCGTCTTTGCACCTTTAAGATCAGGGGCTCCTCATGAGTGCGTTAAATAAGAAAAGTTTTCTTACTTATCTGAAAGAAGGCGGAATTTACGTTGTTCTTTTAGTCTTGCTGGCCATTATTATTTTCCAGGACCCTACATTTTTAAGTCTGCTGAACTTAAGTAACATTCTGACGCAGTCCTCCGTGCGTATTATTATCGCGCTGGGTGTGGCAGGGTTGATTGTCACCCAGGGGACTGACCTGTCTGCGGGGCGTCAGGTTGGCCTGGCGGCCGTGGTCGCCGCAACGCTGTTGCAGTCCGTGGAAAACGCCAATAAGGTCTTCCCGGAAATGGCCACCATGCCGATTCCGCTGGTGATCCTGATTGTCTGCGCAATTGGGGCCGTCATTGGTCTGCTTAACGGTATTATCATTGCGTACCTTAATGTGACGCCGTTCATCACGACCCTGGGCACGATGATTATCGTTTATGGCATCAACTCCCTGTATTACGACTTCGTCGGGGCGTCGCCGATTTCGGGGTTTGATAGCGGGTTCTCGACGTTTGCGCAGGGCTTTATTGCGCTGGGCAGTTTCCGGCTCTCCTACATTACCTTCTATGCGCTGATTGCGGTGGCGTTTGTCTGGATCCTGTGGAATAAAACCCGTTTCGGTAAGAACATTTTCGCTATCGGCGGCAACCCGGAAGCGGCAAAAGTGTCCGGCGTTAACGTGGGGCTGAACCTGCTGATGATCTATGCGTTGTCCGGTGTGTTCTACGCATTCGGCGGTTTGCTGGAAGCGGGGCGTATCGGTTCTGCGACCAACAACCTCGGCTTTATGTATGAGCTGGATGCGATTGCCGCCTGCGTGGTCGGCGGCGTGTCGTTTAGCGGCGGCGTCGGGACGGTATTCGGCGTTGTGACCGGTGTGATTATCTTTACCGTCATCAACTACGGCCTGACCTATATCGGCGTGAACCCTTACTGGCAGTACATCATTAAAGGCGGCATCATTATCTTCGCGGTGGCGCTGGACTCGCTGAAATACGCCCGTAAGAAGTAATTACCGACATGAAAAAGCCCGAAGCAGGTAACTGTTTCGGGCTTTTTTGTTTCTGCGCGTTATCTAAAGAACAGAAAATAAATGCCTGCGGCGAGCGTACAAACCGACATACACAGATATAACCCGATGTAGCTCCAGTAAAGGAGAGGGGTTTCTGCACGGTAGGCGTATACGGGTTCGCGGGCGTTCCTGACGATTTTATCCACGGCGCCAGAGCGCCAGCCTTTGTAGGCTTCCCGTAAGCTAAACAGCATCACCATCAGGACGGCGATGACCACAAAGATCGTTTTCCCTTCCACGCTTATTTTCCTTGTTTCTTTTGCAGTTCCAGCAATTGCTCAGGCGTTACTGCCGGGTAGCCCTGGGCGTCATCCGGCACCTGATGCATTGTTGGAATGGGAACTAACGGGCCTAAGAAGCGAGGTTCCCGTTTGAAAATATAGAGGTCCGCCAGCGCGCCGAATCGGGCGCCAAATTCACGTACGCGTACCGTTAACATATCTTTTGGCGACGGCACCGCATAGCACTGAGCCTGAATTCCCATATGCAGCGCAATAAACAGTGCGCGTTCACAGTGAAAACGCTGGGTAATGATGATGAAGTCGTTGGTATCAAACACTTTGCGCGTGCGCACAATGGAGTCCAGCGTGCGAAAACCGGCATAATCGAGCACGATGTCGGCAGGATCAACGCCCCCGGCGATCAGATCCTTACGCATCGTCATCGGTTCGTTATAGCTTTGCAGCGCGTTATCGCCGCTGAGCAGCAGATAATTGACTTTGCCGCTGTTGTAGGCGTTTAACGCGCCCTGAATGCGATAGCGGTAATACTGATTAATGACGCCGGTGCGATAGTATTTTGCGGTGCCTAATACCACTCCCACCTGGCGGTAGGGGAGATCCTGTAATTCGTCGTAAATATAGGGCGCGGTTTTCCAGCTCATCCATCTGTCGAGACCAAGCACAGTCAACAGCAGCAAGCCGATCAGGACTAACAGGCTGTAAAACACGCGCTTTAACATGCAGAGAACTCGATAAAGGGATGAAATTTCAATCAGGCTACTGTACCCGCTGTCGAAGCGCAAGAAACAGCAGTCTGATTGGGGGGATTTTAGACATTCTTGCCATTTGCATGTTGCCCGATGGCGCTGCGCTTATCGGGCCTACGCACATTGCGTGTTCCAGGGCTTAACCCAGCAGTACGCGGTCGATATTATTGCAGCCTAACGCTTTCAGCGTGGCGGCGGTGGCGTCCCACTGGATTAACGGCGCGTCGGCTTTCTCCGCCAGAATTGCGCGCTGAATATCTGGATAGTCATACCCGTTCAGGTTCAGCAGATTCAGTGCGCCCTGCAAAGGCGGCAGCGTAGGGTTAAAGGCGGCGTTCTCGGCATAGCTGCCGGTGAAAATACGCCCGTCTTTGCATTCCAGCGCCACGCCGCTTGGGGAGTGGCTGTAAGGCATATGACATTTATTGGCGGCGGCAATCGCTGCCTGAGTCAGCGCGTCGCCCTCCAGCGCGAAACCGTGATCCTGCTCGTCCATCAGCAGCGTTTTGATCTCCAGGTCTTTCGGGCCGAAAGCGTCAGGCAGATAGTCGCGTAAGGTATGCGGTACGCGCCCCGGCAGGTGGATACGCAGATCCAGGCCGCTGTTCAGTTCGTTCATAAACTGACGGCAATGACCGCAAGGGGTGTAGTTAACCGTGATGGCGGCGAGCCCTTTTTCACCGCGCAGCCAGGCATGGCCGATCGCGCTTTGCTCGGCATGAACGGTTTGCTGCATCGTCGCGCCCAGGAACTCCATATTCCCACCGAAATACCAGGTTCCACTGATGCCGCGCGCGATAGCGCCAACGTTGAAGTGGGAAAGGTCGGTGCGTGCGCAGGCGGCAGCCAGCGGCAGGAGCGCGAAAGCCAGCGCGTCTTCGTCCAGCCCCGATTCACGCTTAAGCGTCGAGACCTGCTCCGCAGTCAGTATGGCGGGAAAATGCTCATCTGCCAGAATCGGCGCCAGCGCTGATTGCAGATTATCCGCAAGTTGGCCAAAAGCAGTTTGAAAACGTGGATGCATGGCGTTGCCTCATAACAATGTAATGGAATCGTAGTTTACGGAGCTGTTACGGCTTTATATGTGATCCAAATCTCATTGTGATTGCAACTTGTGAAACTTAAATTAAAAATGCGCGACGCATCGCAAATTTTAACCCGCTACCGCCAGAATAATCGGGAAGAGAAACGGCGCCAGCAGCGAGGTGATGATCCCGCAGATCACCAGCGCCAGCGAACTGAATGCCCCTTCCTGGTAATCCAGCTCGGCGCAGCGCGCAGTGCCCAGGGCGTGCGAGGCGGTTCCCATTGCCAGACCGCGTGCGGCTTTGGTACGGATACGCATGAGGTTGAGCAGGGTATGACCAAATACGGCGCCCAGTATCCCGACGAAAATAACGCAGACGGCGCTAATGGCGGGAATGCCGCCGATGCTGCCGCCCACCGCCATTGCGATTGGGGTTGTGACCGATTTCGGTAATACCGACGCGGCGATTTCCGGCGTGGCGCCCATCAGTAAGGCGACAGTGGTTCCGGTCACCATGGCGACCACGCTGCCGACGAAGCAGATCGTGATGATGGATTTCCAGCGGGCGCGGATCTGGTGCAGTTGTTCATATAAAGGGTACGCCAGCGCCACGACGGCGGGTTGCAGCAGGTCGTTGAGCACCTCGCTGCCTTTAAAATAGTGATCGTAAGGAATGCCGGTCAGCATCAGAAACGGGATGATGACCACCATGGCAACCAGCAACGGGTTAAGCAACGGCATCTTAAAGCGCGCAGCCAGTTTGCGGGCGGCGAAAAAGACCGCCAGCGTCAGGGGTAACGACCACCAGATATACGACATCATTTTTTCGATCCTTTCTGCCCTAACACTTTTCGTTCACCATGTACGATATGCGAACTCCAGCTCACGACCAGGAAAACAACCAGCGTACTGATCGCACAGGAGACCACCACCGGGCCAAACTGCGCGCGCAGCAAATCGAAGTACTGCATGACGCCGACGCCAATCGGCACAAACAGCAGCGCCATGTAACGGATCAGGACATAGCATCCCGGGTTTACCCACTTCGCTGGCAGAATTTGTAGCGCCAGTAAAACAAACAGAATCAACATGCCGATGATGCTGCCGGGAATCGTGATAGGAAGCAGCGATGCAATGAAAATACCCGCATACAAACAGGCATATATCAGTACAAATGCGCGTAAATACTGCCAGGTGATATTCAGTGATTTACTCATGGTAAAAGCCCTTGATGAAACAGATTCATCATACAATTAAACTTTAAAACGTGCTACCGATCACATCATGAATTCTGAGCATAGTGGAAATAGACAACGGGAACATCGGGCAACGCCCCGTTGCCCGCGCTAAACCTGCGCCAGAAAATGCAGAAAACGACTCAACGCGAGAGAAGGGGTCTCGTTCTTGCGCCAGAACATGCCCACGCTTCCTTTCTGTTCTATTTTCGGTAGGTTTAAGATAGCCAACTGGCCCTGGCTGGCATAGCGTTGCGCCAGGCGTAGAGAAAGAATAGAGATCATATCGCTGCTTTGCAGCAAATTGGTGCTGACGTTCATCGAGGCGGATTCGATGGTGTTTTCCGGCAGCATCACGCCGTTGTCCACCAGGGCGTTATCAATGCTGATGCGAATTGGCGTACCGGTCGGCCAGACAATCCAGCGCCAGTGGGCGAGGTCGTTCCAGGAAAGCGTGGCGTGTGAGGCCAGGGGATGATGGGGGCGGGCGACAAAGCAGACCGGTTCGGTGTAGAGCACCTGATAATTTAACGGTAGCTGGAGCGCCCGACCGCCCACGCGGCCTACCACCACGTCCAGCGACCCGGCGAGCAGATCGTGTAAAAGCGGGGTCATGACTTTCTCTTCAATATTCAGGTGCAGCGTCGGCATCTCATTGAGCAGGCAGAGGATCGCCTGCGACACGCAATCTGTCGCGACCGGTGAACAGCCGATTTTCAGGCTTCCCACCAGCCCACCTTGCTTAAAGCGCGCGATCTCATACTGCGAACGTTCCATATCGTTGATGAGCCGCTGCGCATGCTGGAGCAACAGCTTGCCCCCTTCTGAAGGGCGTAACCCCTTGCTGTGGCGTTCAAAAAGCGTGATTCCGATCTCATCTTCAAGCTGTGACAGCCACTTCGACAGCGCGGGCTGGGTGATGTTCATCATTCGCGCAACGTGGGTCAGATTCCCTTGTTCCCCCAGCGCGACCAGCATTTGCAGGTGGTGCAGCTTCAATTTTTGCGCCCAATTCGCCATTTGATATAACCCCCAGGTTATGCCTCTGCCCGAAATGCCATTGTACATTTCATCGCCATGATTACAAACTTGCAACATACAAAAAACAAAAATGACATCTACCTTACCTGCACCGAGGCATTCACTATGACTCAACGACGTGATCTACAAGCACTGATTGACGCCGCCCCCGTCGGCAAAATGCAGTGGCGCGTTATCATCTGCTGCTTTCTGGTGGTAATGCTCGACGGTTTTGATACGGCTGCAATTGGCTTTATTGCGCCGGATATCCGTACGCACTGGCAATTGAGCGCCAGCGATCTGGCACCGCTGTTCGGCGCGGGTCTGCTGGGGCTGACGGCAGGGGCACTATTGTGCGGCCCGCTGTCAGACCGTTTTGGCCGTAAACGGGTGATTGAACTGTGCGTGGCGCTGTTTGGCGCCTTGAGCCTGCTTTCCGCCTTCTCGCCGGATTTGCAAACGCTGGTGGTACTGCGCTTTTTAACCGGGCTAGGGCTGGGCGGCGCGATGCCGAATACCATCACGATGACGTCGGAATATCTTCCCGCCCGCCGTCGCGGCGCGCTGGTAACGCTGATGTTCTGCGGGTTTACCCTCGGTTCGGCGATGGGCGGCATCGTCAGCGCGCAACTGGTGCCGCTGATTGGCTGGCACGGCATTCTGGTGCTCGGCGGCGTATTGCCCTTAATGCTGTTCTTCGCCTTGCTGTTTGTTCTGCCCGAGTCGCCACGCTGGCAGGTGCGTCGTCAGCGCCCGCAGGCGGCGATTGCCAGAACGGTTAGCGCCATCACCGGCGAACGCTACGACAATACGCATTTCTATCTTCATGAAGCCGCCGCCATTTCAAAAGGCAGTATCCACCAGCTTTTTGTTGGGCGTCAGCTTCCCATTACCCTGATGTTATGGGTCGTGTTCTTCATGAGCCTGCTCATTATCTACCTGCTCTCCAGCTGGATGCCGACGCTCCTGAATCACCGGGGAATCGATTTGCAGCATGCCTCCTGGGTCACTGCCGCATTCCAGGTCGGCGGTACGCTCGGTGCGCTGTTACTCGGCGTACTGATGGACAAACACAATCCGTTCCGGGTGCTGGCCGTGAGCTACGCGCTGGGCGCGGTCTGCATCGTGATGATTGGCCTGAGCGAAAACGGACTGTGGCTGATGGCGCTGGCGATTTTTGGTGCGGGCATTGGCATCAGCGGATCGCAGGTGGGGTTGAATGCCTTAACTGCGACGCTGTACCCGACTCAAAGCCGTGCAACCGGCGTGAGCTGGTCCAATGCCGTCGGGCGCTGCGGCGCCATTGTCGGTTCGCTCTCCGGCGGCATGATGATGGCGATGAATTTCTCTTTCGATACGCTGTTTTTCGTCATCGCGATCCCGGCAGCCATTAGCGCGGCGATGCTCGCCATGTTGACGGCGGTTGTCCGCCACTCTGCCTCTGAACCTGACGTGCTGCCCCGGGCAGGCGTCGTGAACGAATAAGGAGAACCTCCATGTCTGAAGTGAATCAGGATGTTAAACACAACCGTCAGCAGTTTTATCAGCACATTTCCGGGCAAAACCTGACGCCGCTCTGGGAGTCGCTGCACCACCTGGTGCCGCAAACGCCGAACGCCAATTGCGCGCCTGCGTACTGGAACTATCAGGAGATCCGCCCGCTGTTGCTGGAAAGCGGCAACCTGATTGGCGCGAAAGAGGCTGTCCGCCGGGTGCTGGTGCTGGAAAACCCGGCGCTGCGCGGACAGTCGTCAATTACCGCGACGCTGTACGCAGGGCTGCAATTGATTTTACCGGGCGAGGTGGCGCCGAGTCATCGCCACAACCAGTCGGCGCTGCGTTTTATTGTGGAAGGGCAAGGCGCGTTCACCGCCGTTGACGGCGAGCGGACGCAGATGCACCCGGGCGACTTTATTCTGACGCCGCAGTGGCGCTGGCACGATCACGGCAACCCTGGCGACGAGCCGGTGGTATGGCTGGACGGTCTGGATCTGCCGCTGGTGAATACGCTGGGCTGCGGGTTTGCGGAAGATTACCCGGAAGAACAGCAGCCGGTGACGCGCAAAGAAGGCGATTACCTGCCGCGCTACGCCGCCAACATGCTGCCGCTACGCCACCAGGTCGGCAATTCCTCGCCGATTTTCAACTACCGCTACGACCGTAGCCGTGAAGCGCTGCATGACCTGACCCGGATGGGGGAACCTGACGAGTGGGATGGCTACAAGATGCGCTACGTCAACCCGGTCACCGGGGGCTATCCGATGCCTTCGATGGGCGCGTTTTTGCAACTGTTGCCGAAAGGGTTTGCGTCGCGCGTGGCGCGCACGACCGACAGCACCATTTATCACGTTGTGGAAGGTTCCGGGCAGGTCATCATTGGCAATGAGACGTTCCACTTCACGGCGAAAGATATCTTTGTGGTGCCGACATGGCACGGGGTGTCGTTCCAGACCACGGAAGATACCGTTTTATTCAGTTTTTCGGACAAACCGGTTCAGGAAGCCCTCGGCTTGTTCCGCGAAGCGCGTGATTAAATTGGGAGAGAAAAGATGAGCAAATATGTATTCGAACCTCAGGCGCCAGTCGCGGTGCCGGTTGTTGGCAGCGATGAGCAATTCCCGGTTCGCCGCGTCTACTGCGTTGGCCGTAACTACGCCGCCCATGCCCGTGAGATGGGGTTCGATCCCGATCGTGAGCCGCCGTTCTTCTTCTGCAAACCGGCCGATGCGGTCGTACCGGTTGCGGCTGGCGAAACGCTGGCGCTGGCCTATCCGTCGCAGACCGATAACTATCACTATGAAATTGAACTGGTGGTGGCGATAGGCAAACAGGGCAGCGATATTCCGCTTGAGCAGGCGCATGAGTATGTCTGGGGCTATGCCACCGGGCTGGATATGACCCGCCGCGACCGTCAGATGGAAATGCGTCAGATGGGGCGCCCGTGGGAAATTGGCAAAGCGTTTGATTTGTCCGCGCCGATTGCGCCGCTGCATAAAGCGACCGATGTGGCAGACGTCAACAACGCGCCGATTTGGTTACAGGTAAACGGGGAAGATCATCAGCGCAGCGATATTCGCCATCTGATCTGGTCCGTCAATGAAACCATCAGCTACCTGTCCGGCTTTTTTGAACTGCAACCGGGCGACCTGATTTTCACCGGCACGCCGGAAGGGGTCGGGGCAGTGGTGAAAGGGGATGTGATTACCGGCAATGTGGAAGGGTTAACGCCGATCGCCGTGAAGATTGTCTGAGGTGCATGATGAAGCTGTACAGTTTTTTTAATAGCTCGGCGTCTTATCGCGTGCGTATCGCGCTGGCATTAAAAGGCATCGATTATGAGACGGTGGGCGTCAACATTCGTATCGGCCAGCAGAATGCGCTGAGCTATCGACGGATGAACCCGATCGGGCTGGTGCCGACGCTGGTGACTGATGACGGTGAATCTCTCGGGCAATCGCTGGCAATCATCGACTGGCTGGATCGCCACTTCCCGCAGACGCCGTTGCTGCCGCTGGTCGATCCGGCGCGCAGCCAGGCGCTGGAAATTGTCTATGCCATTGCCTGTGATATTCACCCGGTGAACAACCTGCGCGTACTGCGCTACCTGACTGACGAGCTGAAGATCGGCGAAGAAGACAAGAAACGCTGGTACGCCCACTGGGTGCAACAAGGGCTTAGCGCGGTGGAACAACTGTTGCGCCAGGGGCAGTCCGGGCAGTTTTGCGTGGGGGATGCGCCCACGCTGGCGGATTGCTGCCTGATTCCACAATGGGCCAATGCGCTGCGAATGGGATGCGACCTGAGCGGTTATCCGCGCTGCAAGGCGGTTTATGACGCCTGTACCCGGCTTCCGGCCTTTATCGCCGCTGCCCCCGAAAATCAACAAGACAAAATTTCAGCCTGATAAGGAGAACGACAATGGCTAAAGTGACAAGCGCAATTATCGTGGGTGGCGGTATTGGCGGCGCAGCGACCGCGCTGTCGCTGGCGCGCCAGGGCATTAAAGTGATGCTGCTGGAAAAGGCTCATGAAATTGGTGAGATTGGGGCGGGGATTCAGCTCGGGCCGAATGCGTTTTCCGCGCTGGACAGCCTCGGCGTTGGTGAAGTGGCTCGCCAGCGCGCGGTCTTTACCGATCATATTACGATGATGGACGCCGTGAATGCCGAAGAGGTCGTGCGCATTGAAACCGGCCAGGCCTTTCGCGACCATTTTGGCGGCCCGTATGCCGTGATTCACCGGGTGGATATTCATGCCACCGTCTGGGAAGCGGCGCTGACCCATCCGGGCGTGGAGTACCGGACTTCGACGAATATTGTCGATATCCGCCAGACGCCGGACGATGTAACGGTGTTTGACGAGCAGGGGAATAGCTGGACGGCAGATATTCTGCTGGGCTGCGATGGCGTGAAATCGGTCGTGCGCCAGAGTCTTCTTGGCGATACTCCACGCGTGACCGGGCATGTGGTGTACCGGGCCGTGGTGGAGTGCGACGACATGCCGGAAGATTTGCGCATCAACGCGCCGGTACTGTGGGCCGGGCCGCACTGCCATCTGGTGCATTATCCGTTGCGCGGCGGGAAACAGTACAATCTGGTGGTGACGTTCCATAGCCGTCAGCAGGAGGAGTGGGGCGTGAAAGACGGAAGCAAAGAAGAGGTGCTCTCTTATTTTGCCGGGATTCACCCGCGTCCGCGTCAAATGCTCGACAAACCCACCTCCTGGCGCCGTTGGGCGACCGCTGACCGGGAACCGGTAGAGAAATGGGGAACCGACCGCATCACGCTGGTGGGCGACGCCGCGCACCCGGTTGCGCAATATATGGCGCAGGGTGCCTGCATGGCGCTGGAAGATGCCGTTACGCTGGGTAAAGCGCTGGAGCGTTGTCATGGTGATGCGCAGCAGGCCTTTGCGTTGTATGAGTTGGTGCGTATTCCCCGCACGGCGCGAATTGTCTGGTCAACCCGCGAGATGGGGCGCGTCTACCATGCCGCAGGCGTGGAGCGACAGGTGCGTAATCTGCTGTGGAAAGGCAAATCCCAGCAGGAGTTTTATCGCGGCATTGAGTGGCTGTATGGCTGGAAGGAAGATAACTGCCTTGAGCCGCGCTGAGAGACTTTAAACCGCACCACAGAGGCGCTACCATAGAGCCTCTTTTTTTGCAGGTAACGAAATGCTATGCGTGTTTTACTGGCGCCGATGGAAGGCGTGCTCGACTCTCTGGTGCGCGAGCTACTGACCGAGGTTAATGATTACGATCTGTGCATCACGGAGTTTTTGCGCGTGGTGGATCAGCTTCTGCCGGTAAAAGTGTTTCATCGCATCTGCCCGGAACTGCACAATGCCAGCCGCACGGCGTCCGGCACAGTCGTGCGTATTCAACTGCTGGGGCAATACCCGCAGTGGCTGGCGGAAAACGCCGCCCGCGCGGTGGAGCTGGGCTCATATGGCGTGGATTTAAACTGCGGCTGTCCGTCGAAAATGGTGAACGGCAGCGGAGGCGGGGCGACGTTGCTCAAAGATCCTGAGCTTGTCTATCAGGGGGCAAAAGCGATGCGCGAAGCCGTGCCTGCGCATTTACCGGTCACGGTGAAGGTGCGTCTGGGCTGGGACAGCGGCGAAAGAAAATTTGAAATTGCCGATGCCGTCCAGCAGGCAGGGGCGACAGAGCTTGTCGTGCATGGGCGCACCAAAGAGCAGGGTTATAAAGCCGAACATATTGACTGGCAGGCGATTGGCGAGATCCGCCAGCGACTCACTATTCCGGTTATCGCCAATGGTGAAATCTGGGACTGGCAGAGCGCGCAAGAGTGTATGGCGGTCAGCGGCTGCGACGCGGTGATGATGGGACGTGGAGCGTTAAACATCCCGAATCTCAGCCGCGTGGTGAAATATAACGAACCGCGTATGCCCTGGCCGGAAGTGGTTTTACTGCTGCAAAAATACACCCGGCTGGAAAAGCAGGGGGATACCGGGCTGTATCATGTCGCGCGTATTAAGCAGTGGCTGGGGTATTTGCGTAAGGAATATACGGAAGCCACCGCGCTATTTCAGGAAATCCGAGCGCTTAATAATTCCCCCGATATTGCTCGCGCCATTCAGTCCATTGATATTTAAATCGCCTTATCTGGCCGCGTGCCTGATGGCGCTTCGCTTATCAGGCCTACAGACTGTGTAGGCCGGATAAGACGGTACGTCGCCATCCGGCAGCGGTCAGCGGTTCGACAGGGAACTACGCAAAGGGTAAATATCATTTCATGAAATACTTTAATCATAATCATTTGTTTCAATTATAATTTTCTAATTATATTTTTCCTTTTCCAAAGATGTATTGCCACGCGTAACTAAAAAACAGGACGCAACACCACGTAATCTCTGCGCACCTTTTCTTACCAGAACGTCTCCATGAACCGCGATTTTCTCCTGGCCACAACGGTGTGCCTGTCTCTTTTTACGCTGCTGGCGGGTTGCGCGCCGATGCACGATACCCGCCAGTCGCTGATGCGACAAACGCCTGCTGCACAGGTTGATTCACCATTACCGACGGCAATAAAAAACGGTTGGCCGGACAGCCAGTGGTGGAAGGCGTACCACGATCTCCAGCTTGATGCCTTAATTAACAACGCATTACAGCATTCTCCTGATATGCAGGTGGCTGAACAGCGTATACAGCTCGCCGAGGCGCAGGCGAAGGCGGTTGAAGCGCAGGATGGCCCCCGGCTGGATTTCTCTGCGGATGTTGAGCGCCAGAAAATGTCTGCGGAAGGGCTGATGGGGCCGTTTGCCATCACCGATCCGGCGGCGGGAACCACCGGGCCGTGGTACACCAACGGGACGTTCGGCTTAACCGCCGGTTGGGATCTGGATCTCTGGGGCAAGAATCGGGCTGAAGTCAGCGCGAGAATCGGCGTAGTGAAAGCGCGTGAAGCGGAACAGGCGCAAACCCGGCAACTGCTGGCAAGCGGCGTCGCGCGTTTATACTGGGAATGGCAGACGCAGGCGGCGCTTAAAGCGGTGCTGACGCAAATCGAACATGAACAGCAAAACGTCATTACGGTTGATCGCCAGCTGTATCAAAACGGTATTACCTCCTCGGTCGAAGGGGTGGAAACCGATATTGATGCCGGTAAAACGCAGCAGCAGCTAAATGATGTGGCCGGTAAAATGAAGATTATTGAGGCGCGTCTGAGTGCGCTGACCAATGCGCAATCGGCCCCGCTGACCCTGCATACGGTTGCTCTGCCAGTGACTGAAAGCCAGTTGCCCGCTCAGTTGAGCTATGAACTTCTGGCTCGCCGACCCGATTTACAGGCGGCGCACTGGTACATTGAGTCCTCTTTAGGCAGCGTTGACGCCGCAAAAGCGGCGTTTTATCCCGATATCAACCTGATGGCGTTTCTGCAACAGGACGCCCTGCACCTGAGCGATCTGTTTCGCCATTCCGCACAGCAGATGGGCGTCACCGCCGGGCTGACGCTGCCGATCTTTGACAGCGGCAGGCTGAACGCCAGTCTTGATATCGCGAAAGCGCAAAGTAATCTCTCTGTCGCGAATTACAACAAAGCGGTGGTGGATGCGGTGAATGATGTGGCGCGCGCCGCCAGTCAGGTTGAAACGATGGCTGAAAAAAATCAGCACCAACGGCAGATTGAGCATGACGCACAGCGGGTGGTTGGTCTGGCACAGGCGCGGTTTAATGCCGGAATTATTGCGGGCTCCCGCGTCAGCCAGGCGAAGATCCCGGCGCTGCGGGAACATTGCAACGGCCTGATTTTGCAAGGGCAATGGCTGGATGCGTCCATCCAGCTCACCAGCGCGCTGGGCGGCGGTTATCATCTTTGAGCGTCGTGCCGGATGGCGCTTTAATGCAGGCCAAATAAGGCGTTCACGCCGCCATCCGGCGTGAAGCGCTAAGGCGCATCAGGCTTATTGCGCCGTTTTAACCACCAGCGAGCGCCAAAAACCAGCCCAACCACCAGCGCCAGCCAAATCACATGCTTTATATGCTGGTCGAAACTGTGCAGCCACGGCGCGATCACCTCGCCGCCAATATAGCCCAGGGTGGTAAACAGCAAAGCCCAGATCATCGCCCCCAGAATATTCAGCGGCAGAAAGATTTTAGGCGGCAGGTGGCTGGCGCCAATCAATAGCGGCCCAATAATGCGAAAGCCGTACATAAATCGGGAACCGATCACAAACAGGTACGGGCGACGCTGAATCATTTTCTGCGCCAGATGAATTTTGGCGCGGTGTTGGGAAAAGCGCCGCAAAATTTTGCCGCCATAGCGACGACCCAACAAATAGAGCACCTGATCGCCAATCATGCCGCCGAGTGCGACAGAGAGCACCACCAGAGGGAATTTAAGCAATCCCTGATGGGCTGCCACGCCGCCTAACAGGGTGATGGTCTCGCCTTCCGCCATACTGCCAATAATCAGCGCGGCATAACCGTAATGCGTGATAAGACTGTTGATATCCATACGTGAAAACGACCTCCCGCTTTTAGCATACACCCTATCAATGTTTATGGCCGGAAAAGGCGCGACGTTAGCGCATCGGTTTTTATGCGCTGTACATAAAATAATCGAAAGCTGAATTATACTTGAAGTGTTGAGATCCAGAGCTGACAAGCAGGGGGGCGGTATGAACCATGTCTGGGGGCTATTTTCCCATCCCGATCGTGAAATGCGCGTGATCAAAAGCGAAAACGAAACGGTGTCGCATCACTATACCCACCATGTGCTGCTGATGGCGGCGATCCCGGTGATTTGCGCCTTTATCGGCACCACGCAAATTGGCTGGAATTTTGGTGATGGCAATGTGCTGCGCTTGTCTCTGTTTACGGGGCTGGCGTTCGCGGTTCTGTTTTACGGCATGATGCTGGCCGGGGTTGCCGTGATGGGGCGGGTCATCTGGTGGATGGCGCGCAACTACCCGCAACGGCCTTCCCTGGGACACTGTATGGTCTTTGCCGGGTATGTCGCAACGCCGCTGTTTTTAAGTGGTCTGGTGGCGCTTTATCCGCTGGTGTGGCTCTGTGCGTTAGTCGGTACTGTCGCACTGTTTTATACCGGTTATCTGCTGTATCTCGGCATCCCGACATTCCTGAATATCAGTAAAGAGGAAGGTCTGAGCTTTTCCAGTTCGACGCTGGCTATCGGCGTGCTGGTACTGGAAGTGCTGCTGGCGATGACGGTGATCCTGTGGGGATATGGATACCGGTTATTCTGAGATATGAAAAGAATTCGGGTCGCAGGAGGGCGATAAATGGACAACAGCAGCGCGCCTGCGGCCCGAAACAGGGAAGAGACGGGTGTAAAAGCCAGCATGCAGCATTTCGTGACGATTCTCTTATGGCGACAACGCTGTCGGGTCGCTATGATGCCGGAGCTAGCTTGAGTAAAATCCTGGCTCAGGCGGTGTACGTTCTACGTGCGTGAATCATTATCAGAAATCTCATCATGCTGAAATTCCGAGTTTCATTATTTAGCCTTGCCCTGATGCTGGCTGTCCCTTTTGCGCCACACGCTGTGGCGAAAACCGCGGCTGCCGCCGTAGCGTCTCAACCGGAAATTGCTTCTGGAAGCGCGATGATTGTTGATCTGAACACCAACAAAGTGATCTATTCGAACCACCCGGATCTTGTGCGTCCGATTGCGTCGATCACCAAATTAATGACGGCGATGGTGGTGCTTGATGCGCGACTGCCGCTGGATGAAAAACTGAAAGTCGATATCAGCCAGACGCCGGAAATGAAAGGCGTTTACTCACGCGTGCGTCTGAACAGTGAAATCAGCCGTAAAAATATGTTGCTGCTGGCGCTGATGTCTTCGGAAAACCGGGCGGCGGCAAGCCTGGCGCATCATTATCCGGGTGGCTATAACGCTTTTATTAAAGCGATGAATGCTAAAGCCAAAGCGTTGGGCATGACCCACACCCGTTTTGTGGAGCCGACGGGACTGTCGATTCATAACGTATCGACCGCCCGTGACCTGACGAAACTGCTGATTGCCAGCAAGCAGTACCCGCTGATTGGTCAGTTAAGCACCACGCGTGAGGATATGGCGACCTTTGCAAACCCGGCATACACCTTGCCGTTTCGCAATACGAATCATCTGGTGTACCGCGATAACTGGAATATTCAGTTGACCAAGACCGGGTTTACCAACGCTGCCGGTCATTGCCTGGTGATGCGCACGATGATCAACAACAAACCGGTGGCGTTAGTGGTGATGGATGCCTTTGGCAAATATACCCATTTTGCCGATGCCAGCCGTTTACGCACCTGGATTGAAACCGGCAAAGCGATGCCCGTTCCGGCCGCCGCGTTGAGTTATAAAAAGCAGAAAGCCGCGCAGATGGCCGCAGCAGGCGAGCAGACCGCGCAAAACGATTGAGTTTGTTGATATGTGCCTGATGGCGCTTCATTTATCCGGCCTACAGTTTGTAGGCCGGATAAGGCGCTTGCGCCGCCATCCGGCACGATATTTAAAACAGCTCCATCGCTGTAAATACGAGAAATCAATGCGTCTCGTCGGACGCCGCTTCTTTCCAGAATTTCAGCTTACTTGTTTTACCAATACCCGGATTCATGCTGTTGGTGGGGTCATTTTCCCGATAAAAACGCGCCAGCGTCTCCGGCGCTTTGTACAAATGACCAACGTTATGCTCTGCCGGATATTGCGCGCCGCGCTGGCGCAGCAGTTCCAGCATTTGCTCTTTCAGCGCATGGGCATCGATGCCTTTCTTCACGATGTAATCCTGATGGAAGACATAGCACATGAAATGACCGTAATAGAGTTTATGCACCAGCTGGCTGTCAATTTCCGGCGGCAGATGCTCATACCATTCGGTGTCGTTACGTCGTAAGGCGATATCCAGTGCGAGAATATCCTCCACCTCATCGGCATGCACCGCCTGATAACGGATTGCCGCGCCTGCCGCGGCAAAACGGTGCAGGAACGCTTTGCTGCCTTCCTCCGGGGTACAGGCAAAGAAATCGCCCTCGGCGGTTTTGAAAAACTCGGTCAGCCAGCTTTGCGCTTCCGCCACTCCGTCTCCCGCCATTTTTAACAGCAGATGATGCTCATATTTGTCGCGCCAGCTTTTCATGCGCGGCGGCAGATGGTTAGGGAATAAATGGCCGAACTTCTGCATCGCGCGGTCGGTGAAATGCGGGCGGAAGATTTTTACCTTTTCCAGCATCGCGTCGGTACGGCCTTTGAGCGTAAAGAAGAACGGCATTTTGTCGGTGCCGAGCTTGTCGATCATCAGGAACGTATCTTTGCCATATTTCTCCGCGATGTCGTAAATATCGCGGTGCATATATTCACCGGCAACCGGCAGGTTGTCGAATTTCGCCAGGATATGACGACGAATCTCGGTTAGCACGTCGGGCTGATTGGTGCCGATGTAAAAGACCTGCTGGTTTTTTTCCGCCTCGAAAGTGTCCAGCCGCACGGCGAACACCGCCAGCTTACCCGCGCAGCCGGAGGATTCGAACAGGCGATCCGGGTCAGCGTTATAGCGGGCAGGGGTATCGGCCTCAATGTCCCTGACGCGAGTCACGTAATCGTAATCGTGGGCGTGGCGGCCATCGTGGCGCACATCTTCATCTTTGATACGTTCATCATCGAGTGTGCTGAGGATCTGTTCCGGGGTCTGGCCCAGTTCGATGCCCAGGTGGTTCACCAGCTGTAATTTGCCCTGTTCATCAATGCGCGCGAACAGCGACATTTCGGTATACGCCGGGCCACGTTGTACCAGCGACCCGCCGGAGTTATTGCAGATGCCGCCAATAACTGACGCGCCGATACAGGAGGAACCGATAACCGAGTGCGGTTCGCGACCAAAAGGTTTAAGCGCTTTTTCCAGTGAGTACAGCGTGGTGCCTGGGTATGCCAGCACCTGTTCGCCTTTACTGAGGACGTGCAGCTTGTCGAGGCGTAGCGTGCTGATGATGACAATTTCGCGATCGTAATCGTTGCCGTTCGGCGTGGAACCTTCAGTCAGGCCGGTATTGGCGGCCTGCATCAGAATGATTTTATCGGCGTTTACGCAGGCGTTCAGTACGCGCCACAATTCCAGCAGCGAGCCGGGGAAGACCACGGCCAGCGCTTCGCCCTGACCGGAACGGAACCCCTTGCGGTAGCGGGCGGTTTTTGCAGGATCGGTGAGCAGGTGCGAATGACCCACCAGACGGGTGAGCTCATTAAGAAAGGCTTTATTATCTGTCGTTGTAATGGAAGACATTCTCCACTCCTTGTGGTGGGACAAACTATCGGAACTAAGCATAGCGCTTTGTATGACAATACGCTTTCTCATGCAACTTGTCTCGGTGCAGGCTTAGCGTATTCCTGATCCTCCTCCCTGCGCAGGGGACGTTAAAAAAATCAGAGAATAACCTTAGCTTTCTTCTCCTCTCCCGATTAGGCTTATGGCAAACTGCGGTTTTTGTTATATTTTTGCTGCCACGTCGGGCTAAAGAAAAAGAGAGAATCAAGATGAAATGGCTATGTTCTGTAGGTGTTGCGGTAAGCCTTGCGTTGCAGCCAGCGCTGGCGGAAGCGTTGTCTGGCAACCATCCGCTGACGCCTGAAGCTCGGGATGCGTTTGTCACTGAATTGCTCACGAAAATGACCGTTGATGAGAAAATCGGTCAGCTGCGTTTGATAAGCGTTGGGCCCGACAACCCGAAAGAAGCCATCCGGGAGATGATCAAAAACGGGCAGGTCGGGGCGATTTTTAACACCGTCACCCGCCAGGATATCCGAAAAATGCAGGATCAGGTGATGGAACTGAGCCGCCTGAAAATCCCTCTCTTTTTCGCCTATGACGTGCTGCACGGGCAGCGTACCGTTTTCCCTATCAGCCTTGGCCTGGCCTCCTCGTTTAATCTGGAGGCGGTAAAAACCGTGGGCCGCGTCTCGGCGTATGAGGCGGCTGACGATGGCCTGAACATGACCTGGGCGCCGATGGTGGATGTGTCCCGCGATCCGCGCTGGGGACGCGCGTCGGAAGGCTTTGGTGAAGATACGTATCTGACGGCGATCATGGGCAAAACGATGGTCGAGGCGATGCAGGGCAAAAGCCCGGCGGATCGCTATTCGGTGATGACCAGCGTGAAACATTTCGCCGCCTATGGCGCGGTTGAGGGCGGGAAGGAATACAACACCGTCGATATGAGCCCGCAGCGCCTGTTCAACGACTATATGCCGCCGTATAAAGCCGGGCTGGACGCGGGCAGCGGCGCGGTGATGGTGGCGCTCAACTCACTGAACGGCACGCCTGCGACGTCAGATTCATGGCTGTTGAAAGAGGTGCTGCGCGACGAGTGGGGCTTTAAAGGCATCACCGTTTCCGATCACGGCGCGATCAAAGAGCTGATTAAACACGGCACGGCATCCGACCCGGAAGACGCGGTGCGCGTGGCGCTCAAGTCCGGCATCAACATGAGTATGAGCGATGAGTATTACAGCAAATACCTGCCGGGGCTGGTCAAATCAGGCAAAGTAACGATGGCGGAACTGGACGATGCCGCGCGCCATGTGCTGAACGTGAAATATGACATGGGGTTGTTTAACGATCCGTACAGCCACCTGGGCGCAAAAGAGTCCGATCCGCAGGACACGAATGCCGAGAGCCGCCTGCATCGCAAAGACGCGCGCGACGTTGCGCGCGAAAGTCTGGTGCTGCTGAAGAACCGTCTGGAAACGCTGCCGTTGAATAAATCCGGCACCATTGCGGTGGTGGGGCCGCTGGCCGACAGTCAGCGTGATGTGATGGGAAGCTGGTCTGCCGCTGGCGTCGCCAGCCAGTCCGTTACGGTGCTGACGGGGATTAAAAACGCGCTGGGCGACAAAGGCAAAGTGATATACGCCAAAGGGGCGAATGTCACTAATGACAAAGGCATTGTTGATTTCCTCAACCAGTATGAGGAGGCGGTGAAAGTAGACCCTCGTTCGCCAGAAGCGATGATTGACGAGGCCGTTAATGCCGCGAAACAGTCCGATGTGGTTGTGGCCGTTGTCGGGGAAGCGCAGGGTATGGCGCATGAGGCTTCCAGCCGTACCGACATTCAGATCCCGCAAAGCCAGCGCGATCTGATCGCGGCGTTGAAGGCGACGGGTAAACCGTTGGTGCTGGTGCTGATGAACGGTCGTCCGCTGGCGCTGGTGAAAGAAGATCAGCAGGCTGACGCCATTCTGGAAACCTGGTTTGCCGGTACGGAAGGCGGTAACGCCATTGCTGACGTTCTGTTCGGCGACTATAACCCGTCGGGTAAACTGCCGATGTCCTTCCCGCGCTCTGTCGGGCAGATCCCGGTTTACTACAGCCATCTCAACACCGGTCGTCCGTATAACGCCGACAAGCCGAACAAGTACACCTCCCGCTACTTTGACGAGGCGAATGGCCCACTGTATCCGTTTGGTTATGGTCTGAGCTACACCACGTTTACCGTTTCCGATGTGACGCTCTCTGCGCCCACCATGAAGCGCGATGGCGCGGTAACGGCCAGCGTGCGGGTGACGAATACCGGCAAGCGCGAGGGGGCGACGGTAATCCAGATGTATTTGCAGGATGTCACGGCATCGATGAGTCGTCCGGTAAAACAGCTGAAAGGCTTTGAGAAGGTAACGCTGAAGCCGGGAGAAACGCAGACCGTTAGCTTCCCGATTGATATTGAGGCGCTGAAATTCTGGAACCAGCGTATGAAGTATGACGCGGAGCCCGGCAAGTTTAACGTCTTTATTGGCGTCGATTCCGCCCGTGTGAAGCAAGGCGAGTTTGAACTGCTGTAGCCACGCGCCATGCCTGTCAGTTCCGTAGGCCGGATAAGACGCGTTAGCGTCGCTATCCGGCACCGGTGCGCCTGATTGCCGGATGGCGCTTGCGCTTATCCGGCCTGCGAATTGCTCCTGCCTTTTGTCGCTCTGCTATTTTTCAACTATGCTTTTTCCTCAAGTCTCTGAAAAGGGATGTAAAAGAATGAGGAAAGCAGCATGACAATTTCAAAAACAGGGGCGGGGGCGCTGCTGCTGTTAGCGGCGGTCAGTCTGCCGTTGCAGGCCGCATCACCCGTAACGGTCGGATCAAAAATCGATACGGAAGGCGCCTTGCTTGGCAACCTGATTTTACAGGTGCTGGAAAGCCACGGCGTTAAAACGGTGAATAAAGTGCAACTGGGTACAACCCCGGTAGTACGCGGCGCGATTACCTCCGGCGAGCTGGATATTTACCCGGAATATACCGGAAACGGCGCATTCTTCTTTAAAGACGAAAACGATCCGGCATGGAAAAACGCACAGGCGGGGTTTGAAAAAGTCAAAAAACTGGATGCTGAGCAGAACAAGCTGGTCTGGTTAACGCCAGCGCCTGCAAACAATACCTGGACGATTGCGGTGCGCCAGGATGTTGCGGAAAAGAATAAACTGGTTTCGCTTGCGGATCTCGGACGCTATCTGAAAGAGGGCGGAACGTTCAAGCTGGCCGCCTCCGCCGAGTTTATTGAACGCGCCGATGCGCTGCCTGCCTTTGAAAAAGCCTACGATTTTAAATTGAATCAGAACCAGTTGCTGTCGCTGGCTGGCGGCGATACGGCGGTGACCATTAAAGCGGCCGCCCAGCAAACGTCCGGCGTAAACGCGGCAATGGCCTATGGCACCGACGGCCCGGTTGCGGCGCTGGGGCTGCAAACACTGAGCGATCCGCAAGGCGTTCAGCCTATCTATGCGCCTGCTCCGGTGGTTCGTGAGTCGGTGCTAAAAGAATATCCGCAGATGGCGGAATGGTTGCAGCCGGTCTTTGCCAGCCTGGATGAAAAAACGCTGCAACAGTTGAATGCCAGTATCGCCGTTGAAGGGCTGGATGCGAAAAAAGTCGCGGCAGATTACCTGAAGCAAAAAGGCTGGGTGAAGTAACATATTTTGTATCAGGTCAGTAAGGTGTCAAAAGTCAGTCTTAACCGTGTGTTGCTGCTGTTGGTGATCCTGACGGGGGTTGCCGCCGCGCTGCCTTTCGTTAACTACGCCCCCAATCGCCTGGTGTCAGGGGAGGGGCGTCAGATCTGGGATATCTGGCCGGGTTCGGTTTCTCTGCTGGCGGGCGCCGGGTGTGCATTGCTGGTGTTGTGCTTTGTCCCTGGAAAAAAGGGCAGCGTGCTGACGCTTGTGCTGGCGCAGGCGCTGGTGATCGCCATGCTCTGGAGCGTGGGGAAAGCGGCAGCGCATCTGGCGCAGGCCGGCAGCCCGCTGGCGCGCACCAGCCTGGGGAGCGGCCTGTGGCTGGGTCTTGGGCTTACCCTGCTGGCCTGTAGCGATGCCATTCGCCGTATCACCACCCAACCGCTCTGGCGCTGGCTTCTGCATGCGCAAATTGCGCTCTTACCGCTGGCGCTGCTGCTCACCGGCGCATTCAACGATCTCTCTTTACTCAAAGAGTACGCGAACCGGCAGGATATTTTTGATAATGCGCTGGTTCAGCACCTGACGCTGCTGGCGGGAACCGTGTTGCCCGCGTTGCTGATTGGCGTACCGCTGGGCATCTGGTGCTCGTTTGCAACGGCGCGGCAGGGGCCGGTCTTTGCCGTTCTGAATGTTATCCAGACCATCCCTTCCGTTGCGCTGTTTGGCCTGCTGATTGCCCCGCTTGCCGGGCTGGTGAAGGCGTGGCCCTGGCTGGGAACGCTTGGCGTGGCGGGAACCGGGTTAACGCCCGCCCTGATTGCGCTGGTGCTCTATGCGTTACTGCCGCTGGTGCGCGGCGTGGTTGCCGGGCTTAACCAGGTGCCGCGAGACGTGCTGGAAAGCGCGCGGGCGATGGGGATGAGCGCTTCTCAACGCTTTATCCATGTACAACTGCCGCTGGCGTTGCCGGTTTTTTTACGCAGCCTGCGCGTGGTCATGGTGCAAACGGTGGGGATGGCGGTCATCGCCGCCCTGATTGGGGCGGGAGGGTTTGGCGCCCTGGTCTTTCAGGGACTGCTCAGCAGCGCCGTTGATCTGGTTCTGCTGGGGGTGATCCCGGTCATTGCGCTGGCCGTGCTGATCGACGCGCTGTTTGATTTATGGATCGCACTCCTGAAGGTAACGAATGATGATTGAATTTAGCCATGTCAGCAAAACCTTCGGTGCGCAGAAGGCCGTCAACGACCTCAATCTGCATTTTCGCGAAGGCAGCTTTTCAGTGCTGATTGGCACATCGGGGTCGGGAAAATCCACCACGCTGAAGATGATTAACCGCCTGGTGGAGCATGACAGCGGGGTGATCCGTTTTGCCGGGGAAGAGATCCGCAGCTTGCCGGTGCTGGAACTGCGTCGTCGCATGGGGTACGCCATCCAGTCGATCGGCCTTTTCCCGCACTGGACGGTGGCGCAAAACATTGCCACCGTACCGCAACTGCAAAAGTGGTCGCGCTCGCGTATTGATGACCGCACGGAAGAACTGATGGCGCTGCTGGGGCTGGACGTGAATTTGCGTCACCGTTATCCGCACCAGCTCTCTGGCGGGCAACAGCAGCGCGTTGGGGTGGCTCGCGCGCTGGCTGCCGATCCGCAGGTATTGCTGATGGATGAGCCGTTTGGCGCGCTGGACCCGGTGACGCGCGGGGCGCTTCAGCAGGAGATGACCCGTATTCACCGGCTGCTTGGCCGCACCATCGTGCTGGTGACGCACGATATCGACGAGGCGCTGCGTCTGGCGGAGCATCTGGTGCTGATGGATGGCGGCGGAGTGGTACAGCAGGGCACGCCGCTGGAAATGCTGACCGCGCCGGCGAATGATTTTGTGCAGGCGTTTTTTGGGCGCAGCGAACTGGGCGTGCGGCTGCTGTCGCTGCGCAGCGTGGGGGATTATGTGCGTCGTCATGAGCAAGTGGGTGGTGACGCGCTGGCGGAAGAGATGACGCTGCGCGATGCGCTGTCTGTCTTTGTGGCGCGAGGGTGCGACGTATTGCCGGTGGTGGATCAGCAGGGTATTCCCTGCGGGACGCTCCATTTTCGCGATCTGCTTTCGGAGGCGCTGCCCGGTGAAACGACTGTCTGATCCGCTGCTCTGGCTTATTGTCGCTTTTCTGGCGCTGCTTGCGGGGCTGCCGTACAGCCAGGCGGTGTTTGGCGCGCTGTTTCCACAGTTACCACGACCGGTTTACCAGCAAGAAAGCTTTATGGCGCTGGCGCTGGCCCATTTCTGGCTGGTGGGCGTATCAAGCCTGATTGCTGTGGCGGTTGGCGTCGGGGCGGGGATTCTGGTCACTCGCTCATGGGGGGCAGAGTTTCGCCCGCTGGTGGAAACCATCGCCGCCGTCGGGCAGACCTTTCCGCCGGTCGCGGTGCTGGCGATAGCCGTTCCGGTGATGGGGTTTGGTCAGGAGCCAGCCATTATCGCGCTGATCCTCTACGGGGTTTTGCCGATATTGCAGGCCACGCTCGCCGGGTTGGGGGCGATTCCCGCCAGCGTCATGAGCGTGGCGCGCGGGATGGGAATGAGCCGGGGACAGCAGCTGTGGAAAGTCGAACTGCCGCTGGCCGCGCCGGTGATTCTGGCGGGGATTCGCACCTCGGTGATCATCAATATTGGGACTGCGACGATCGCCTCGACGGTGGGCGCCAGCACGCTCGGCACGCCGATTATCATCGGGCTGAGCGGCTTTAACACCGCCTATGTGATTCAGGGGGCTTTACTGGTCGCGCTGGCGGCGATCATTGTCGATCGCCTGTTCGAGCGTCTGGTGCTGCGCCTTAACCGGCACGTAAAATAAACGTATAGCCAGCGAGCATCACGCCGCCGATACCGCCGATAGCCATCAGCAGGAAGAGGGTAATCACACCGATTTTAGCTGCGCGCATTGTGCACTCCTTATGTTAACAAAAGGATTGTACCGTAAAGCACGTTTGTTAATGAATCATTAAATGCGCAGAATGTCTGATCACGCATTGGTGCCGCCATCCGGTAAGGCTACAGGCCCAGCGGGTAAATATCGTGCCCCTGTGCGCGCCAGGCGTTGAGTTGCTGCTGCTGCGCGGGCGTCTGCGTCTCGCCGCACCAGATAAGCAGCGTCCTGCCGTCAAACAGCTCCGGGCGAAGCTGGTTCAGCGAGTGAGCCAGCACATCGACGCGCCATCCTTGCTGGCTGGCGACCCAGCCTTCCAGCCACAGCCGGGTGGTATCGTGAATATTCCAGCCGACCACCAGCGCGTCTTTCCCCTGTTTTTTGCGCGCGGAGGCAAGACAAATCGCAATGTAATTGATCAAGATGCCGTCAAGGATGCCGAGCAGCGCCTGGAGAGTGGGTTGCTGGCACTGTAAGCGTCGTCGCAGAGGAGTAAACAGGTGCGTGGTGAGCGTCTGGGCGGGGTAATCCTGCCCACGTTCTTTAATCCATAGCCTGAGGCTATGCAGATTGTTGCTTTGCAAATAGTGCAGCAGCGTCTCCTGCTGTTCGCGCCAGCCGTTTTGCACATCGATGTTATCGTTGCTGAGCAGCACCTTGACCTTACTGACCTGCACACCGTTATCAATCCAGCGTTTAATCTCCCGAATCCTGTCGATATCGGCGTCATTAAACAGGCGGTGCCCCCCGTCTGTTCGCTGGGGCTTTAATAATCCGTAACGCCTCTGCCACGCGCGTAACGTGACAGGGTTGATATCACAAAGCAAAGCCACTTCACCTATTGTGTAAAGCGCCATCGTTTCACCCTTGCTCGCGAGGTCCCAGTTTTACTTTAGACGCTCTTTTACGAACCAGGTAGTTTTGTCTGTTTTTTAATCAGCGCGCGGGTGAGATTGTGGCCTGACGTGCGCTTTTGAGTGATCGTTCTCACGAATTCATGTTTTTTTGCAACAGTTCAAAGAAAGATAAGTGCAGCCAATGTATGTTACGCGTTTTTAAGAGATGTGTGGTTTGCGGGTATGTACGAGTTTAATCTGGTGTTGCTGCTGCTTCAGCAGATGTGCGTGTTTCTGGTCATTGCGTGGTTAATGAGTAAAACACGTTTATTCATCCCGTTAATGCAGGTTACCGTTCGCCTGCCGCATAAATTTCTCTGTTATATCGTCTTCTCTATTTTCTGCATTATGGGCACCTGGTTTGGGTTGCACATCGAAGATTCCATTGCCAATACCCGTGCGATTGGCGCCGTGATGGGCGGCTTGCTGGGCGGGCCTGTGGTCGGCGGCCTGGTCGGACTCACCGGCGGTTTACACCGTTATTCGATGGGCGGGATGACGGCGCTGAGCTGCATGATCTCCACCATTGTCGAAGGGTTGTTAGGCGGTCTGGTGCATAGCGTGCTGATCCGTCGCGGGCGCACCGATAAAGTCTTCAGCCCGTTAACGGCCGGGGCGATTACCTTCGTCGCTGAACTGGTGCAAATGCTGATCATTTTGTTGATCGCCCGACCTTTTGAAGATGCGTTGCATCTGGTAAGCAGTATTGCCGCGCCCATGATGGTGACTAACACCGTCGGGGCGGCGCTGTTTATGCGCATTTTGCTCGACAAACGCGCGATGTTTGAAAAATACACCTCGGCGTTTTCCGCCACCGCGCTGAAAGTGGCGGCTTCCACGGAGGGTATCCTTCGTCAGGGCTTTAACGAAGTGAACAGCATGAAGGTGGCCCAGGTGTTGTATCAGGAACTGGACATCGGCGCAGTAGCGATCACCGATCGCGACAAACTGCTGGCATTTACCGGCATTGGCGACGATCACCACCTGCCGGGGAAACCTATTTCATCAAGCTACACGCTGAAAGCGATTGAGACCGGTGAGGTGGTGTATGCCGATGGTAACGAAGTGCCTTACCGCTGCTCGTTGCATCCGCAGTGCAAATTAGGCTCAACGCTGGTGATTCCGCTGCGCGGCGAAAACCAACGCGTGATGGGCACCATCAAACTGTATGAAGCCAAAAACCGGCTCTTTAGCTCCATCAACAGAACGCTGGGCGAGGGGATTGCGCAACTGCTGTCGGCGCAGATTCTGGCCGGGCAGTATGAACGCCAGAAAGCGCTGCTCACACAGTCGGAAATTAAACTTTTGCATGCGCAGGTGAATCCTCATTTTCTGTTTAACGCGCTTAACACCATTAAAGCGGTGGTACGCCGCGACAGCGAACAGGCCAGCCAACTGGTGCAGTATCTCTCGACCTTCTTTCGCAAGAACTTAAAGCGCCCCTCGGAGATTGTGACCCTTGCCGATGAAATTGAGCATGTGAATGCCTATTTGCAAATTGAGAAGGCGCGCTTCCAGGCGCGGTTGCAGGTGAATTTAAACGTGCCGGAGGAACTTTCGCACCAGCAACTGCCCGCGTTCACTCTGCAACCGATTGTGGAAAACGCCATTAAGCACGGCACGTCGCAACTGCTTGGCACTGGCGAAGTCTCCATTACGGCCAGACAGGACGGGCAGCATCTGATGCTGGACATTGAGGATAACGCCGGATTGTACCAGCCCACGACCAATGCCAGCGGCCTGGGGATGAATCTGGTGGATAAGCGGCTGCGCGAACGCTTTGGCGATGATTACGGCATCAACGTGGCCTGCGAACCCGATCTCTTTACCCGGATAACCTTACGACTTCCCCTGGAGGAAAACGCATGATTAAAGTGCTGATTGTGGATGATGAGCCGTTAGCGCGGGAAAATCTGCGGATTCTGTTACAGGAACAAAGTGATATTGAGATTGTGGGTGAGTGCTCGAATGCGGTAGAGGCGATTGGCGCGGTGCATAAGCTGCACCCGGACGTGCTGTTTCTCGACATCCAGATGCCGCGCATCAGCGGGCTGGAAATGGTCGGGATGCTCGATCCAGAACATCGACCGTACATTGTTTTTCTGACCGCTTTTGACGAATACGCCATTAAAGCGTTTGAAGAGCACGCTTTTGACTATCTGCTTAAGCCCATTGAAGAGAAGCGGCTGGAGAAAACGTTGGCGCGTCTGCGACAGGAACGAAACATGCAGGACGTTTCGGTACTGCCGGAAAATCAACAAGCGTTGAAATTCATTCCCTGCACCGGACACAGCCGTATTTATCTGTTGCAAATGGATGACGTGGCGTTTGTCAGCAGCCGGATGAGCGGCGTGTACGTAACCAGCAGCGAGGGGAAAGAAGGGTTTACCGAATTGACGCTGCGAACGCTGGAGAGCCGCACACCGTTATTGCGCTGCCATCGTCAGTATCTGGTGAATATGGCGCAGTTGCAGGAAATTCGTCTGGAGGATAATGGTCAGGCCGAGCTGATTTTGCGCAACGGTTTAACGGTTCCTGTCAGCCGTCGCTACCTGAAAAGTTTAAAAGAGGCGATTGGGCTGTAAAAGACTGCTAAAATGATTTTTTGCCTCATTAACACCCGAAGGCCCCATGCTGAGTAACGATATTCTGCGTAGCGTGCGCTACATCCTGAAAGCAAACAATAACGATCTGGTGCGCATTCTGGCGCTGGGTAATGCCGAAGCCACTGCGGAACAGATTGCTGTCTGGTTGCGTAAAGAAGAGGAAGAGGGCTTTCAACGTTGCCCGGATATCATCCTCTCTGCTTTCCTGAATGGGCTGATTTACGAAAAGCGTGGTAAAGATGAGTCCGCGCCAGCGCTGGAGCCGGAGCGCCGCGTTAACAATAATATTGTGCTGAAAAAGCTGCGTATCGCGTTCTCGCTGAAAACCGACGATATCCTTGCGATTCTGACGGAGCAAAAATTCCGCGTCTCGATGCCGGAAATCACGGCGATGATGCGCGCCCCGGAGCATAAAAACTTCCGCGAGTGCGGCGATCAGTTCTTGCGTTATTTCCTGCGCGGGCTGGCGGCGCGTCAGCACGAGAAGAAAGCGTAATAAGATAAGCGGTAGGCCGGATAAGGTGTTTGCACCGTCATCCGGCATTTGCGCCTGATGGTGCTTCGCTTACCAGATCTACGGCGTGATTCGCTGGCGTACTGGAATAAAAAAGCCGGAGAATGTCTCCGGCTTTTTTGTTTATTTCACCTGCTGGCCTGGCTTCGCACCGTCATCCGGGCTTAACAGGAAGATATCTTTCCCGCCAGGACCGGCGGCCATCACCATCCCTTCAGAGATGCCGAAGCGCATTTTACGCGGGGCCAGGTTGGCGACCATCACCGTATGGCGACCAATCAGCGCCTGCGGGTCAGGGTACGCGGAACGGATGCCGGAGAAGACGTTGCGCTTTTCGCCGCCCAGATCCAGCGTCAGACGCAGCAGTTTGTCGGAACCCTCAACGAACTCAGCATTTTCAATCAGCGCCACGCGCAGATCGACCTTAGCGAAATCGTCAAAGGTAATGGTTTCCTGAATCGGGTCGTCTGCCAGCGGGCCGGTAACTGGCGCCGCCGCCGCTTTCACCTCTTCTTTCGAGGCTTCAACCAGCGCATCAACCTGTTTCATGTCGATGCGGTTATACAGCGCTTTGAAGGCGTTAACCTTGTGGCCCAGCAGCGGTTGCGCGATTGCATCCCAGTTCAGCTCGGTGTTCAGGAACGCTTCCACACGTTCGCTCAGCGTTGGCAGAACCGGCTTCAGGTACGTCATCAGCACGCGGAACAGGTTGATGCCCATCGAGCAGATCGCCTGCAGGTCGGCATCGCGGCCTTCCTGTTTCGCGACAACCCACGGCGCCTGTTCATCAACATAGCGGTTAGCCATGTCCGCCAGCGCCATAATTTCACGGATCGCTTTACCGAATTCGCGGCTTTCCCACGCTTCGCCGATGACCGCTGCTGCGTCGGTGAAGGTTTTGTACAGCGCGGGATCGGCCAGTTCAGCAGCCAGTACGCCATCGAAACGCTTGTTGATAAAGCCCGCGTTACGGGAAGCCAGGTTGACGACCTTGTTGACGATATCCGCGTTGACGCGCTGCACGAAGTCTTCCAGATTCAGGTCGATGTCATCGATGCGGGAAGAGAGCTTCGCTGTGTAGTAATAGCGCAGGCTGTCGGCGTCAAAATGGTTCAGCCAGGTGCTGGCCTTAATAAAGGTGCCGCGCGATTTAGACATCTTCGCGCCGTTCACCGTCACATAGCCGTGAACGAACAGGTTGGTCGGTTTGCGGAAACCGCTGCCTTCCAGCATGGCCGGCCAGAACAGGCTGTGGAAGTAGACGATATCTTTACCGATGAAATGGTACAGCTCGGCGTCAGAATCTTTCTTCCAGTAGTCGTCAAAGCTGGTCAGATCGCCGCGCTTGTTGCACAGATTCTTGAATGAACCCATGTAGCCGATCGGCGCATCCAGCCAGACGTAGAAAAATTTGCCCGGCGCATTCGGGATTTCAAAACCGAAGTATGGCGCGTCACGGGAGATATCCCACTGTTGCAGGCCGGATTCAAACCACTCCTGCATTTTGTTCGCCACCTGTTCCTGCAACGCGCCGCTGCGGGTCCACGCCTGCAACATTTCGCTGAAAGAGGGCAGGTCAAAGAAGAAGTGCTCAGAGTCGCGCATCACCGGCGTAGCGCCGGAAACCACGGATTTCGGCTCGATAAGCTCGGTCGGGCTATAGGTCGCGCCACACACTTCGCAGTTATCGCCGTACTGATCTGGAGACTTACATTTCGGGCAGGTGCCTTTTACAAAACGATCCGGCAGGAACATGCCTTTTTCTGGATCGTAGAGCTGAGAGATGGTGCGGTTCTTAATGAAACCGTTCTCTTTCAGGCGGGTGTAAATCAGCTCGGACAGCTCGCGGTTCTCTTCGCTGTGCGTTGAGTGGTAGTTGTCATAGCTGATGTTAAAGCCTGCGAAATCAGTCTGATGCTCCTGACTCATTTCACCAATCATCTGCTCTGGCGTAATACCCAACTGCTGTGCTTTCAGCATGATAGGGGTGCCGTGTGCGTCGTCCGCGCAGATGAAGTTGACCTGGTGGCCGCGCATTCGCTGGTAACGGACCCAGACATCAGCCTGGATGTGCTCCAGCATATGGCCGAGGTGGATGGAGCCGTTGGCGTACGGCAGCGCGCACGTTACCAGAATTTTCTTCGCGACTTGAGTCATAGTAGGTATTACTTCTTCTCTAGTAAAAGGGGGTTCTGATGTTACCTGAAAGGGAATAACTACGCCAAGTGATAAGGGCATTAATCCATAAATGAATAATTATTACCGCAGGAGTAAACTAGAAAGTTACAATTGTACTTTTCATAACGATAAAAAGGAGTCGGGATGAACGCACAATCCCAGGCTAAATCACCAGAGACCCTGCGCGCGATGGTCGCCGGGACGCTGGCGAATTTTCAGCACCCAACCCTGAAGCATAACCTGACGACGTTGAAAGCGTTGCACCATGTCGCCTGGCTGGATGACACGCTGCACGTTGAGCTGGTCATGCCGTTTGTCTGGCACAGCGCGTTTGAGGTGTTAAAAGAGCAATGCAGCGCCGATTTACTGCGGATTACGGGCGCGAAAGCCATTGACTGGAAGCTGTCGCATAACATCGCGACGCTGAAGCGCGTTAAAAATCAGCCTGGCATTAACGGCGTGAAGAACATTATCGCCGTCAGTTCCGGTAAAGGCGGTGTGGGAAAATCGTCTACCGCTGTTAACCTGGCGTTAGCGCTGGCGGCGGAAGGGGCGAAAGTCGGTATTCTGGATGCTGATATCTACGGCCCGTCTATCCCGACTATGCTTGGGGCTGAGAATCAGCGTCCAACTTCGCCGGACGGCACCCATATGGCGCCGATTATGTCTCACGGTCTGGCGACCAACTCCATCGGCTATCTGGTGACGGATGACAATGCGATGGTATGGCGCGGCCCGATGGCCAGCAAAGCGCTGATGCAGATGTTGCAGGAAACGTTGTGGCCGGATCTGGATTACCTGGTACTGGATATGCCGCCGGGAACCGGTGACATTCAATTGACGCTGGCGCAGAACATTCCGGTTACAGGCGCGGTTGTCGTTACCACGCCGCAGGACATCGCGCTTATTGACGCCAAAAAAGGCATTGTGATGTTCGAGAAGGTCGAAGTACCGGTGCTCGGGATTGTTGAAAACATGAGTATGCATATCTGTAGCAACTGCGGTCACCATGAGCCGATTTTCGGTACCGGCGGCGCACAGAAACTGGCCGAGCAGTACCGCACCCAACTGCTGGGGCAGATGCCGTTGCATATCAGCCTGCGTGAAGATCTCGATCGCGGAACGCCGACGGTAATCAGCCGTCCCGACAGTGAGTTTACCGCGATATACCGCGAGCTGGCAGGGCGCGTTGCGGCGCAACTGTACTGGCAGGGTGAGGTTATTCCCGGAGAAATAGCTTTCCGCGCGGTTTAATTTCGCCTGAACCGTCAGGATGACTGCTATTCACCGCATCAGAAATATATTGATGCGGTGAATATATTAATGAAATAATCATCACGCTATTATTTATTTTCCCTTCATTATTTGGGCGCTTTTCTTAAAAAATCGCCAAATACATCATTTGAATTGATCATAGCTATCTTATTAATTTATTATCTCGATTGGTCTTACAATGAACCAGCGAGCATAATTTCCCATGAAGATAAACTGTGCTGTGCTCTCTTTTACGACAGGATTAACGCTAAACATGAAGAATCCTTTGCTGATGGGAATTATAGTTCTGGCTTATGGAATGAGTTCTCCTGTTTTTGCTTCTGATACCGCGACGCTCACGATTAGCGGAAGCGTCACGACCCCCACCTGTCACGCTGACGTTGTGGATACTCAGTTGCAACAGCGTTGCGGTAATAACACCTATCTGACAAACGCAGGAGAAACGGCCTCAATGCCGGTCAGAGGCGTTGTAACGGAAGTTATCACTCTGCCTGGAGGCTCTGCTCGCCAGATAGTCTTAAACCGCTACGACTAAAATAACGTGAATACGAGAAAGCCCACATTATTTTCATGAATGATGTGGGCTTTTTTATTTATATTTTGAATGTATTTAATGATAAATCACGATTATTAATAAATTCTAAAAATGATAATTAGTACAACTTATTTGTTGTAATTATATTGCATTCTGTAAATTGTTTTAAATCAACAAAACAACACGTTTACATTGCGATAACGTTTTGTGTGTGAGAATTTAGTTTCAAGAGTTAATCCCTCTTAACAAATAGAAATTCATTTATTAAGGAAGATACTATGAAACGTTCAATTATTGCTGCCTCCGTATTGTCTGCTATTTTTATGAGTGCCGGGGTTTTTGCGGCGGATGCAGATTATGGCGAACTGATTATTACGGGTAAAGTTGTTGGCACAACATGTAAATTTGTTGGTGATGCAACTGCAAAGATTGATATGAACCAGGTGGGGGTGGACCGTTTAAATATACTGAATGCTGGCGGCGTTTATGATGGATATTCTAACTCCACTATCACGCCGTTGAAAGTTGAGTGTACGGGTGATAATGCACCTCGTATTACCTTCTCCCGTTCACAGTTTGATAGTTCACATACCTCTGTTACACGGAATACTGCATCAAACAATGGCGCTGGTTTTTCTGTCTATTATGACGGGACTAAGGTTAATGCAGATAATGGTATTTCTCTGGAAAAAAGTGATGATGGGAAATATGAGCTTAGCTTCTCAGCGCGTTATGCTAATCTGGCTGGACAAAATAATGTAACAGCGGGTGAGGTGAGCTCCTCTTTGACGCTGACGGTAGTAACTGATTAACACACCCTTTTAGTCGGCGGCGTTTTGTCGCCGCCGATTTCTCTGATAATAAGGTGAGTTAACCATGAGAAAGATAATGGCATTATTGTTGGCTGGTGCTGTAATGCCTGCGTGGGCAGGTATTTATATTTACGGCACACGGATTATTTATCCAGCCCAGAAAAAAGAAATTACTGTACAGTTAATGAATGAAGGTACGCGTAGCGCGTTGGTGCAGTCATGGATTGATGACGGCGATACCAGTTTGCCACCTGAAAAAATTCAGGTGCCATTTGTTCTGTCACCGCCAGTCGCCCGAGTGATTGCGGGTTCTGGCCAACAACTGAAGATTAAATTACTTGAAAATAGATTGCCGGGTGATCGTGAAAGTCTGTTCTTTCTCAATGTGTTGGATATCCCGCCAAATTCAGCAGAAACGGAAGGGAAAAATGTAATCAAATTTGCGATGCAAAACCGTGTGAAGTTTATCTACCGTCCACAAGGAATTTCTTCTGTAGATAAAAATAGCTTTTCTCGTCTGCGGATTAGTAAATCATACAACGGCATAAACATCAAAAATAATTCAGCAAACTGGATTACCATCCCTGAAATTGTTGGAAAAACTAAAATTAATAAAGAAACTTATGTGCTTGCACCCTGGTCAGATAAATTAGTAAGCACTTCTGTTGGCGTTAATCATTATACTGTCACACTTATTGATGATCATGGTAATTATTTGAGTGAGAAAGTAAAAACGGATAGATAGCCCAAGGATTGGTTATGTTAAAGATAAACTCCATTACGTTAGCGATCCTTTCTGTGCTGGTGATATCCCCGGTATGGGGAGAAACCGAAACATTTGACACACACTTTATGTTTGGCGGATTAAAAGGTGAAAAGGTTTCCCGTTATCAGATCGACGGAGATAAACCGATGCCGGGTCTTTATGATATGGATGTTTATCTTAACAATCAGTGGCGTGGCCGTTACGAATTAAATATCCAGGATGATCCTGATGATACTTGCTTGTCTATAGCTCAGTTGCATCAGATTGGTATTAAGTCCGATGGTCTTCAAGTGGATAAGAAAGTTGATTGTGTATCGCTACGAGCCGCAGTTCAGGGGGGGGATATTAGCTATGATATCAGTCAGTTTGCTCTAAATTTGACGGTGCCTCATGCCTACGTGAATGAATACGAGCCGGGTTATATGTTACCTGAAACCTGGGATCGGGGCATTAATGCTCTATACATGTCTTATTATGCCAGTCAGTATTACAGTAATTATAAAAGTGCTGGTAATGATGAAAGCAGCTACGTAAGTCTGAACAGTGGGCTAAATCTGTTTGGCTGGCAGTTACATTCGAATGCAAACTTCACGAAAAGTAATGATGACAGCGGAGAATGGAAAAATAATACATTGTATATGGAACGTGGCATCCCTGAAATATTAGGAACGCTACGTGCCGGAGATATGTATACCGGAACCGATCTGTTTGACTCTGTACGTTTCACCGGGATACGTATCTGGCGTGATATGCAAATGCTGCCCAATTCGAAACAAAACTTTACACCCATTGTTCGTGGTATTGCACAAAGTCATGCTTTAGTAACCATTGAACAGAATGGCTTTATTGTCTATCAAAAAGAGGTTCCGCCTGGCCCATTTGCGATTGCCGATCTACAGCTTGCTGGAGGTGGTGCCGATTTGGATGTCAGTGTAAAAGAAGCTGATGGTTCAGTTTCCCATTATCTTGTGCCTTATTCATCTGTACCTAATATGCTACAGTCTGGCGTATCAAAATACGATATTGCGGCAGGGCGTAGCCATATAGAAGGCGCGACAAAGCAGACGGATTTTTTGCAAGCCAATTATCAGTATGGATTAAATAATCTACTGACATTATATGGTGGCACTATGCTGTCTGACCATTACCAGGCCTTTACATTAGGCACAGGGTGGAATACACATATTGGTGCTGTTTCTGTGGATGCCACTCAGTCTCATAGTAAACAGGATAATGGTGATGTTTTTAATGGTCAAAGTTATCAGATAGCGTGGAATAAATATGTTTCACAAACAGGTACGCAGTTCGCGTTAGCAGCCTATCGTTATTCTTCACGTGATTACCGTTCATTTAATGATCATGTCTGGGCGAATAATAAAAACAGCTATCATCGGGATAACAATGATGTGTATGACATCACTGATTATTACCAAAATGATTTTGGTCGTAAGAATAGTTTTTCTGTCAATATAAACCAGGGGTTACCAGAGGGATGGGGGAACCTGGCACTGAGCGGATTATGGCGTGATTATTGGGGACGCAATGGCAGCGGAAAGGATTATCAGTTGAGTTATTCTAATGACTGGCGGCGTATTAGTTATACCTAGTCTGCGAGTCAGAGTTATGATGAGGATAATCGGGAGGATAAGCGTCTTAATATTTATATTTCCATCCCATTATCTTGGGGCGATGGCGTCACGGCAACGAAACGCGATATCTTTGTTTCAAACTCAACGACGTTTGATAACGAAGGCTATCAGTCGAATAATACCAGCCTAAGCGGCATTGCGGGTGGTCGAGATCAATTTAGCTATGGCGCGAATCTTGCGCATCAGCGGCAAAATAATGAAACAAGCGCAGGTGGAAACCTGACGTGGCGAGCGCCGGTTGCGACGGTAGGCGCCAGCTATAGCCAGTCTAATAAATACCGGCAGGCTGGTGGGAATATCCAGGGGGGAATTGTCGCCTGGTCTGATGGCATACATTTAACCAACCGCCTCTCAGATACACTTGCCATTATTAAAGCGCCTGGGTTAGAAGGGGCAGCAGTGCAAGGTCACCGTTATCTGACCACGGACAAGAATGGGTATGCCATATATGACAGTCTGACGCCATATCGTGAAAACTTTTTAACGTTGGATCTTTCCCATACCTACAGTGATGTCGAACTACGCGGTAATCGTAAGGGGATTGTGCCTTATCGTGGTGCGGTTGTGTTAGCTGAGTTTGAAACCGACAGGCGCAAGCCCTGGTATTTTCTGGCGCGACGTCCAGATGGTTCTCCATTAACCTTCGGTTATGAAGTAGAAGATCATTCCGGGAAAAATGTTGGCTTAGTTGGGCAAGGAAGTCGCCTCTTTATCCGTACAGATAATGTTCCTGCCTCTTTGAAAGTCGCGACAAACAAACAGCAAGGATTGTTTTGCATTATTACTTTTGATGGCGTAATTGATGAGAATAAGACCTATATTTGCCGATGAAAAGGACTTGCTATGAATAAGTATTGGTTAATATTATTACTGTTATTCCCTGTCTTATCACAGGCTAAATGTTCACTAGGGAATAACACAACCGCACAACAATCTATTGAAATAGATATGACATCAGGTGCTGCGGTGATTCCTGTCAAAACTAATTTACATGATACGTTTACCTGTAATGCGTCAAGCGACAAGATGTACTATGCGACGCCTTTACAAAATTATATCGTTGAGTTTAAAGGGACAGGGTCGCAGAAATCCATTTTTATGCAATTAAAGCTGACTGGAAATGGGTTTCCCGTTACGATTGGTAACCAGGAGACTACAACAGATAATGTGATCAATACGAAGTCGTTTACGCTTGAAGCGAACTATATAAAGTCTGGAACTGCGGACTTAACCGTTTCAGGTAATAGCATTAACTTAAACCGTCCTGCTATCAGCATTCTTACTGATAATACCTGTAATAATAATCTTTTCTCATGGCTTATTTGTTGGATAACGGGAAGGCTAAACAGTAATGTTTCTTATTCACAAAACATTATTTTTACAGTAAAACATAAACCTACGACCTGCCATTTTTCACAGAATCAATATGTTATTGCGATGCCAGAAACAACATTAAATGAGATAATAACTGGAAATAATACGAAAACAGGAACCACGAATCTGATTTTAAACTGTGATAGCGTATATAATGTTACGACTAATCCAGTGAGTTTCAATGTTTCTCATGGTGACTGGAATGAAAACGGCACGATACTTAAAAATACGCTGGCGGAGGGTGCAAAAGGTGTGGGGTTTCAGATATACAGTGGCTCAGGTACTACGCCTTTAATGCAGGGTGATATACTAAGAACAATGGTAAAAATGACCAGTATTGAGGATAAGTATACTATCCCGATCACCGCAAAATATGTCAGAGTCAGCAACGAACCATTACGACCTGGAAATTTGCAAAGCAAAGTAATATTTGCTGTTTCATATGATTAAGTCATTTCTCTGAAAACGCGTCCTTTTCTGAATGAAAGGACGTGTTTTGTCTGTTGTTTTTACAGTAAAGCATTTACCGATGATAAAAAATCTCGCCGTCGTAGGCTTTGATAATTTTGCCGTCGGTGTCGTTAATCAGTACATAAGCGCCGCCCATATAGGTCCAGTGGGTTCCTGCGTCGGGCGCTGGCAGATTGCGTTGCTTCCATTGCTTAATATTGTACTCGTCGGTGCGGTACAGCTCAGGAACGGTATCGCCAGGTTTGAAATGGGTAAAGTCGGCAACAAAGCTGCTCAATTCGTACTGATCAATCCCCGTTGCGGCGGGTGCGGCCCAGACTGCGCTGGTTGCCAGCAGCAGTGCGCCCATTAAAAATTTATTCTTCATACCCATAAACTCTCCACGTATTCGGGTCATAAAAATCAGTCGTGTATCATTCTCACTGTGCAGCAAGTCTGACAAGAACTATTTTGTTATCACGCCAATAATTTCGTAAAAAGTGTAAACGAAAGCGCGCGCAAGCAACACATGCCGTAGGCAGTTCACATCACGAATGACGGTTTTGGGAACTATCTGACCTGAGCTGGAACCAGCGATATCGGCATTTCGCTGATTTACATCCCCTGACGCACCCAGTATCCTGTTGGTGAAACATGCATAATAAATGCTTCGGTTTCAACGACTCGGGGTGCCCCTTTTCACGAAGGGCTGAGACATACCCGTATTACCTGATCTGGATAATGCCAGCGTAGGGAAGTCTGACACTGCTCGTGTCCCTTCTTCACGCGGGCAGGAGCTGAACCATGCAGCCTGACCTGCACAGCCGCACGCTTGCGGCCCATACCTTACAACAATTTCGTATCCTTTCTCCGCTGACCCACTGTATGACGAACGACGTCGTGCAGAACTTTACCGCCAATACATTACTGGCATCAGGCGCCTCACCGGCGATGGTGATTGAGCCCGAAGAGGCGCGCCAGTTTGCTGCTATCGCCAGTGCGTTACTGATTAACGTCGGCACGCTGACCCGGTCGCGCGCGGAGGCCATGCGCGCTGCGACAGAGCAGGCCCATATAGCGAAAACCCCCTGGACGCTTGATCCCGTGGCGGTTGGCGCGCTCGATTATCGCCGCCGTTTCTGTCTGGAACTGCTGTCTCTTAAGCCCAGGGCAATACGCGGCAATGCCTCGGAGATCCTCGCCCTGGCTGGATTAGCGGCGGGCGGGCGTGGAGTGGATACCACCGATACGGCGGTATCGGCATTACCGGCCGCTCAGGCGCTGGCGCGTCAGACGGGGGCCGTCGTTGCGGTAACGGGTGAGGTGGATTATGTCACCGACGGGCAGCGTACCGTCAGCGTTACCGGCGGCGATGTGCTGATGACGCGCGTTGTCGGGACGGGATGCGCCTTATCTGCGATTGTGGCGGCCAGTTGCGCGCTGCCGGGAAATACGCTGGACAATGTGGCGTCAGCCTGTAGCTGGATGAAACAGGCCGGGCAGTCTGCTGCCGAACGCAGTCAGGGGCCCGGGAGCTTTATTCCGGCTTTTCTTGATGCGCTGTATCACCTTAATGCGGAGGAACAGGTATGAAACGGATTAACGCGTTAACCATTGCAGGCACTGACCCAAGCGGCGGCGCCGGGATTCAGGCCGATTTGAAGACCTTTTCGGCGCTGGGCGCGTATGGTTGCTCCGTCATTACGGCGCTGGTGGCGCAAAATACTCGCGGCGTGCAGTCGGTGTACCGCATTGAGCCAGATTTTGTCGCAGCGCAGCTGGATTCTGTCTTCAGCGATGTGCGTATCGACACCACCAAAATCGGTATGCTGGCGGAAACGGATATTGTTGAAGCTGTTGCAGAGCGTTTGCAGCGTCACCAGGTGCAAAACGTGGTGCTGGATACGGTGATGCTGGCGAAAAGCGGCGATCCGCTGCTTTCTCCGTCGGCGGTGGAAACGTTGCGCAGCCGGCTATTGCCGCAGGTGTCGATTATCACGCCGAATCTGCCGGAGGCCGCGGCATTGCTGAATGCGCCGCACGCCCGCACGGAGCAGGAAATGCTGGAACAAGGGCGTGCGCTACTGGCGCTGGGCTGTGGCGCCGTGCTGATGAAAGGTGGTCATCTGGATGATGCGCAAAGCCCGGACTGGCTCTTTACCCGTGAAGGGGAGCAGCGTTTTACCGCCCCACGGGTGATGACCAAAAATACCCACGGCACCGGGTGTACGCTGTCGGCGGCGTTGGCGGCGCTGCGCCCGCGCCATAGCAACTGGGCCGATACGGTGCAGGAAGCAAAAACCTGGCTTTCGGCGGCGTTAGCCCAGGCGGATACGCTGGAGGTAGGCGAGGGGATTGGCCCGGTACATCATTTCCACGCGTGGTGGTAATGGTAGTATACTGATCCCAGACTTGTCGGCCTGGAAAAAGATAAATGGAACAAGCGCATACCCGGCTTATCGCGCAACTGAATGAACGAATTGCCGCGGTGGATAACACGCCGCTGTACAGGAAGTTTGCCGAGACGGTCAAAAATGCCGTTCGCAGCGGGATTCTTGAGCATGGCAACATTTTGCCCGGCGAGCGCGATCTCAGCCAGTTGACCGGCGTTTCGCGTATTACGGTGCGCAAGGCAATGCAGGCGCTGGAAGAAGAAGGCGTCGTGACCCGTGCCCGTGGCTATGGAACGCAGATTAACAACATCTTCGAATATTCCCTGAAAGAGGCGCGCGGCTTTTCGCAGCAGGTGGTATTGCGCGGTAAAAAGCCGGATACCCTGTGGGTCAACAAGCGGGTAGTGAAATGCCCGGATGAGGTGGCGCAGCAGCTGGCGATCGCCGCAGGCAGCGATGTGTTCTTGCTCAAACGTATTCGTTATGTGGATGAGGATGCGGTGTCCATTGAGGAGTCCTGGGTGCCTGCGCACCTGATTCATGATGCGGACGCCATCGGGATCTCGCTGTATGACTATTTCCGCAGCCAGCATATCTTTCCGCAACGTACACGCTCTCGCGTCAGCGCGCGCATGCCGGATGCGGAATTTCAGTCACATATTCAGATGGACAGCAAAGTGCCGGTGCTGGTGATCAAGCAGGTGGCGCTTGACCAGCAACAGCGGCCCATTGAATACAGCATCAGCTACTGTCGCAGCGATCTATACGTTTTTGTGTGCGAGGAGTAGCGCCTCGCGCGTTGGCGCGCAATCGCCGCCGCGATGGCCTACCACCCAGGAGGCGACCGCGTTCCCCAGCAGCACCGCGTCTGCAAGCGCCCAGCCGGATGCCAGCCCGGCCAGCATGCCTCCCGCATGGCTGTCTCCCGCGCCAATGGTATCGACGACCATTGTGGCAAATGCCGGCACGCAGCCGGATGATTGCTGGCTGAAATACCATGCTCCGTCTTTATCGTGGCGGACAATAACCGGTGAGGCAAACGCCGCAAGCCAGGCGGCGCCAAACGCGTTAGGTTCATGACTAAAGCCAAACCGTTCGGCAGCAATGTCTGCCTCCTGACGGTTCAGCGATACCAGCGGATGGCAGGCCATAATCCGCGCCATTAGCGGGTCGGGAATGTCGCTAATTCGCGGCCCGAAGTCGATAAACGGCGTCACGCGCTCTAACCCTTCCAGCCAGCTCACCAGCAGTTCGCCGCATGGCGAGGCGAGTTGATAACCGGAAAAGTAGATCCAACTGTCGGGCGGAATTGTCAGCTGCGCCAGCCAGTCGGCATTCCATTGGTTCTCAACGCCGCTGAACGACATAAACGTGCGTTCGCCATCCGGTTCTACCAGCGCCAGACACCAGCCGTTGTCTCCCTCTGCGTTGTCGATCAGGCTGTGTAACCCCTCTTTCGCCATGCGATGACGGATAATGTCTGACCATACGCCCTGACCGAGGGGCAGGGCATTACTGGCCTCAATCCCCAGACGCTTTAAGGCGACGGCGATATTGAGCGCGCAGCCGCCGACGTTGACGCCTTGCTGTTTAAGCTCAATATCGCAGCCGCGCCAGGGCAGCGCGTAAGCATCGGCAATCACATCAATGACCGCAGCGCCCACGACCGTCACCGGCTGGCGGCGGGTTAAATCGGGCAGCAACGCCCGCAGGCGCGTTGTGTTCATACCGCCTCCCGCTGCTGGCGATAGCGCGCCAGCGCGGTGGCATAGCGCATGAAGTCCAGTTGGTTTACCGCGTCCAGCTCGTCTTTCAGCGCAGGCTCGATGGCCTCCACGCCGTGCAGCGCGCCACAAATCGCCGTTGCCATCGCCCCAATGGTGTCGGTGTCGCCGCCGAGATTGGCGCACAGAATGGCGCAGCGGTTAGGGTCGGTATTGGCCAGCTCGACCATTGCGATGGCGCAGGGCACCGATTCAATGGTGCTGGTGCCCGCGCCAACCACCTGGTAAAGCTGCTCGCTGGCGGATTCAATGCCGTTCGCGTCACGGACGATCTTCAGTGCGATCTCCAGGCGAGCCGAGAGCGAGGCGCTAAAGGTCGTGATGCGTTTTTGCTGCGCATAGTGGGCGATAGCCGGTAGCGAATCGACAATATCAGACCAGCAATCACCCTCAATCGCGCGTGAGATAGCCCATGCCACAACGACCGCACCAGCAACAGCCAGGTCTGACTTATGCGTCGGGCTGGAGGCCAGGGCTACATCATCAATAAACGCATCCAGATCGCGTGGCGGAAGCAAGCATCCCAGTGGGGAAACGCGCATGGCTGCCCCGTTGGTCACGCCGTTGTTTTCCAGTTCAGCAACGGGCTTGCCGTCACGAATGGCGTTTAGCGCAATTTTCGACGTCGGGCCAAGAACGTTCTTATTAAAGGCGTCAAAGCGCAGCGCCCAGTCCAGAATGTTACGGCCAATCAGGTCCGGGTCGATCTGCCCGTCGCGCTCCAGCAACGCATCCGCCAGACACAGCGCCATCGACGTATCGTCAGTAAATTCAGCGCGGTTAAAATAGCAGGCCGCGTTATTTTCCGCAGGGCCGGGCAGAAAGCGATCAATCCAGCCAAAATGCGCTTTTACGCGCGTTCTGGGCCATAGCTCCGACGGCATTCCCATCGCATCCCCTAACGCCTGCCCATAAAGGGCACCGAGAATACGTTCAGCTTTCATTTAACTTCCCCTTGTGTCAGCGCAATATCGCGATCGTCCACTTTAATCGCAGTGATCTCTTTGTCGGATTCGCGAAAGAAAATCATAAACAACACGGCAATCACGGCGATCATCACCGCCCCGAATGTCCACATGCCCGCCCAGTTGAAGGTGAGGCCGTTTACCGGCTCTTTATAGGCAAACATTTTTTCCATCATCACGCCGCCGAGACGGTAGCCCAGCAGGCTGCCAAACCCCTGACAGCAGAGGGTGATCAACCCCTGAGCGGCAGTACGCATATGCACAGGCGCTTTTTTATCGACATAGATATAGGCCGTAACATAGTAGAAGTCGTAACTGACGCCGTGCAGCAAAATGCCAAGAAACAGCAGGGCATAGGTGAAATATTCTTCCGCGCCGCCGTAAACAAAAAAGCCGTAGCGGATTGCCGCAGTGATAAGACCAAGCAGTAAGACCTTTTTAATGCCAAAGCGCTTCGTGAAGAAGGGTAACGCCAGCATAAAGAAGATTTCGGAGAACTGGCCCAGCGTCATCCAGCCGGTGGCGTTTTTCATGCCGACTTCCGTCAGATAGCCATTCGCGAAGATGTAGTAGAACGCCAGCGGCATCGCAAACAGGAACGAGCAGAAGAAAAAGACCAGGAAGTTTTTATCGCGCAGCAGGATCAGCGCATCCAGCCCCAGCATAACTTTAATGTCCAGCTTGCCGGTGCTTTTTGGCGGCGTATCCGGCAGGAAGAACGCAAAAGCGCCCAGCAGGACGGAACTGCCTGCGGTGATCAACAGCGGAATATTGGTTGGCGAGATATCGTTATAGCCCAGCATTTGCGGTAAGAAGCCGCACGCCAGCCCGGATGCGATCCAGCCAATGGTGCCCATCACGCGAATGCGTGGGAAATCGCGCTCGACGTCCGGCACGTTGGCGAAGGCGATGCTGTTCGTCAGCGCAATAGTGGGCATATAGGTTAAGGAGTAGGCCAGCAGCAGCGGGAAGAACCCGGCGAATGTCGTTTGCTGCGCGGCGAAATACATCAGGACTGCGCCTGCGAACATCAGCACCGCCAGCACTTTTTGTGCGGAGAAAAAGCGGTCAGTCAGTGAGCCGACGAGAATCGGCGAGAGAATGGCGGCAATCGCGGTACATGCGTAAGACCAGCCGATTTCTCCGGCGCTAAAACCGCTTTTGTTCAGCCAAAGCCAGAGGGGGACGAACCAGGCGCCCCAGATAAACCACTCCACGAACATCATGAACGACAGTTTCACTGTAGTTTTCATCGTTAAATCCTTCATGACAGGTAAGGTACGTGATGACAGTACCACTTAATAATACCTTTTAAATACCTTTGGGGCGTAAATTTGACTGCTGTAACACTTTTTCGTACCTGAAACGTGCCAGCAGATAGCGCTGAAAAATGCGCTACAGATGGAAAAAATGGCCGGTCAGTACCAGGCTTATTGCTGCCCGCAAAACGCGGGTCAGGACAATCCACATTCCGGTATTCAATCGGAACTTACGGGAGCATAGCTATGACTGATATTGCGCAGTTGCTTGGCAAAGACGCCGACAGCCTTTTACAGCATCGTTGTATGACCATTCCTTCTGACCAACTTTATTTACCCGGACATGACTACGTAGACCGCGTGATGGTTGATAACAACCGTCCGCCTGCCGTACTGCGTAACATGCAGACGCTGTATAATACCGGACGTCTGGCCGGAACGGGCTACCTCTCCATTCTGCCCGTCGATCAGGGCGTTGAACATTCTGCCGGGGCGTCGTTTGCCGCAAACCCGCTTTATTTTGATCCAAAGAATATCGTCGAACTGGCTATTGAAGCAGGCTGTAACTGCGTGGCCTCGACGTATGGGGTACTGGCATCGGTTTCACGCCGTTACGCGCACCGCATTCCGTTCCTCGTCAAACTGAATCACAACGAGACGTTGAGCTACCCAACGGAGTACGATCAAACGCTCTATGCCAGCGTTGAGCAGGCGTTCAATCTGGGCGCCGTGGCCGTTGGCGCGACCATTTACTTTGGTTCTGAGCAGTCGCGTCGTCAGATTGAAGAGATTTCCGCCGCTTTTGAACGTGCGCATGAGCTGGGGATGGTGACCGTCCTGTGGGCATACTTGCGTAACTCTGCATTTAAAAAAGACGGCGTGGATTACCATGTTTCCGCCGACCTGACCGGGCAGGCTAACCACCTGGCGGCGACGATTGGCGCAGATATCGTCAAACAAAAAATGGCGGAAAATAACGGTGGCTATAAGGCGGTGAATTTCGGCTACACCGACGATCGTGTTTACAGCAAGCTGACCAGCGATAACCCTATCGATCTGGTGCGTTACCAGTTAGCCAACTGCTATATGGGGCGCGCGGGGCTGATTAACTCCGGCGGCGCGGCGGGCGGTGAGACCGATCTCAGCGACGCTGTGCGTACTGCGGTTATCAACAAACGCGCGGGCGGCATGGGCCTGATTCTGGGGCGTAAAGCCTTCAAGAAAACAATGGCGGATGGCGTGAAACTGATTAACGCCGTGCAGGACGTCTACCTGGACAATAAAGTGACGATTGCCTGATGTCACGTACCCCTCCCCAGGTTTTCGGGGAGGGGTATTGGTTATCAGGACGGCGCAAAAATCACTCTCTGAGCATTTTCGCCATGTGTTGCAACTGCTTATAGGCCTCGTAACGACGATGATGTAATGGCTGATACGCTGTCTGTGGGTAATAACAGGTATCCACATGCGTAAACTGCGTCATGGCCTCGGCAACCGAGGGGGAAATATTTCCGGCGACGGCGCCAAGGATTGCGGAACCTAATAAAACGGGCTCGCTGCACTGGGTGGTTAATACCGGAAGTCCGCAGGTATCGGCTAATAGTTGCCGCACCAGAGGGTGCTGACCCGCGCCGCCGCTAATCACGATATTTTTATTCCGTACGCCGCAGGCATTCTGCGCATCAATAATTTGCCGTAAACCGTAACCGATACCGCACAGTCCCGCCACATACAACGCCAGTAAATTGTCCAGGTCGCGTTCCATACCCAATCCGCAAATAACGGCGCGTGCGTGCGGGTCGGCAAACGGCGCGCGGTTGCCTAAAAACTCCGGTACAACATGGATACCCGCCGCCAGCGTGACGGCGTCCGACGCCTGCGGCGCTTTTTCTGACACCCGATCGGCAAGATAAACCGGCAGCGGTAATCCTGCCTCCTGCGCCAGTTTCCGCGCGTCTTCGGCGGCGGGATGAAACGCCAATAGCTGATCGATAGCCGCGCCCGCGGCGCTTTGCCCTCCCTCAACAAGCCAGAGCCCTGGCACCATCGCGCTGTAATACGGCCCCCAGACGCCGGGAACGAAAACGGGATCGTTCGTTGAAGTCATGGTGCAGGATGAGGTGCCAAACACATATGCCATATTATTGAGGGCGCCGCCTTCAACGCCGACAGTCCCGATGCCGCCCGCATGGGCGTCAATCAGACCCACGGCGACCGGCGTGCCCGCAGGCAGGCCCATCTCCTGCGCCGCCTGTGCGGTTAAGCCGTCGCCACAGGGCGTACCCGGTGGCACGATGCGCTGTCCGATGCGGGCAAACTCGTCATCAGCCAGTTCTGCCAGCCCGATCGTGCGGAAATAGTCCGGGTCCCAGCGGTTTTCATGAGCAAGCCAGGTCCATTTGCAGGTGACTGTACAGATGGAGCGGGCAAGGTCGCCGGTGGCGCGCCAGGTCAGGAAGTCTGCAAGGTCGAAAAATTGCCATGCGTTTTCGTACACCTCGCGGCGATTTTCCTTCAGCCATAAAATCTTAGGCGTTTCCATTTCCGGTGAGATTTTCCCGCCGACATAGTTCAGCACCGGATGTTGGCTGGCGTTAATGCGTTCAGCCTGTTCAGTCGCGCGATGGTCCATCCAGACGATGATGTTTTGCGCCGCATCGCCTTCGGCGCTCACGGGGAGCGGCGCGCCGTTTTTATCCAGAACCACCAGCGAGCAGGTGGCGTCGAAACCGATCCCCGCCACGCTTTCCGGCGCCGCGCCGGACTGCCTGAGCGCTTCCCGGATGCAGTGACAAACGGCCTGCCAGATCTCCTGGCTGGACTGCTCCACGCGACTGCCGCTCCGGTGAGTGGTCGTGATTTTTTGCGTAACATGAGAGAGCAGCGTGCCGCTCAGGTCGAAGATGCCTGCGCGGACGCTGCCTGAACCAACATCCACGCCGATAACGGTTTTCTGTAAGCTGTTCATGGCGCTTTTCCTCACAGATCAACGCTGTTGGGGAGGATAACCAGATCGCGAACAGTGACGTTTTTCGAACGAGTGACCATAAACAGTACCGATTCTGCGACTTCGATCGGCTGCATCAGGCTGCCATTTGCCAGCGCTTCTTCCATTTTCGCCTGCGGCCAGTCGTCCAGCAGCGCGGTCACTACCGGCCCCGGCAGCACCGCTCCGACGCGTACGCCATGTTCGGACACCTGACGGCGGGTCGTATGGACAAAGGCCTGAACGGCAAATTTGGAGGCCGTGTAAATAGGTTCCCAGATGACCGGTACAACGCCAGCGATAGAACTGGTGAAAATGATATCGCCGGATTTTTGCGCAATCATATGCGGCAATACGGCGCGGACGCAGCGAAATGCGGCATTGATGTTGAGGTTCAGTACGCGATCCCAGATGTCAGGATCGCCCTCGGCGACCGGTCCGCCAATGTAAGCGCCTGCGTTAGCATGGAAAATATCCAGCCCACCGGCCAGCTCGATAATGCCTGCCAGCATGTTGTCGACCTGCCCGGTATTGAACAAGTCGATTTGCAGCGCAAACGCGTTATCGCCCAGTTCCGCGACGATTTTCTTCAGCTTCTCGCCTTCTCGGTCGATCAGGACCACTTTTGCTCCTGCGGCAAGCAGGGTTTTCGCACATTCAAGGCCGATACCGGAGGCTGCGCCGGTAATGGCTGCAACCTTGCCGTTGAGGGAAGTATTCATGGAGGGGACAGAGTGATTCATTTTATAATCCTTTATGCATAGGTGATTTTTAAGGTGTATTTGCTTCTGCGCGAAGAACGGGGGCGTTCTGACTGGCGTGTGAAGCATATTGCTCAATCGATGAAGCTGATCTAGCACTTGTTTATTTCCTCAGCAAGAGACATTCAAAATGAAGAGGCGATTTTGTGACGCGCGTTGAGAAAACGAAGAAAACAACCATCTACGACCTGGCAGAGTTAACCGGGGTTTCCGCCAGCGCGGTGAGCGCAATTTTGAATGGCAACTGGAAGAAGCGACGCATTAGCGCAAAGCTGGCGGAGAAGGTGACCCGGATTGCAGAAGAGCAGGGATATGCGGTGAACCGACAGGCCAGCCTGCTTCGCAGTAAGAAATCGAATGTCATCGGGATGATTGTCCCGAAATACGACAACCGCTACTTTGGCTCCATTGCTGAAAAGTTTGAAGAGATGGCGCGTGCCAGGGGGCTGCTGCCCATCATTACCTGTACGCGGCGTCAACCGGAGCTGGAGGTTGAAGCGGCGAGGGCGATGCTCTCCTGGCAGGTGGACTGGGTTATCGCCACCGGGGCGACGCACCCGGATAAGATCGCGCAGATGTGTCATCAGGCGGGTGTGCCCACGCTGAACCTCGATCTGCCCGGAACGCTGGCGCCGTCGATTATTTCGGATAACTATGCGGGGGCTAAAGCGCTGACGGAAAGCATTCTCGCCAGCAGCCAAAAGCGGTATGGCGTTTTGGCTCCGCTGACGTTTGTGGGGGGGCGAATCACCGACAATAACACCGCCGAACGCTTGCGCGGCTTCCTCGACGCGCATAAAGCGCATGGATTGACGGTGCCGGAAACGCAGCAACTGGTTACGGGGTATTCTTCCGCAAGGGTGGAAGGGTTACTGAAATCGGTCTATCCGTCGCCTGATATTCCGCTGCCGGGGCTGTTTGTTAATTCGACAATTTCGCTCGAAGGGGTGGTGCGCTGGCTGGCGCAGAACGGGCAGACGGGAAGCCATCAGCCGCCAATGGGCTGTTTTGACTGGGACCCGTTTGTCTCTCTGTTGGGGCACGATATTGATATGGTGCGCCAGGATGTGCCAGCCATGCTGGACAAAGTGTTTGAGATTGTGGATTCCGGCGACACCACAATACGTCGTATTGAGATCCCGCCAGAATTGATCGCCAGCCAGAACATGGCGCGTTAGCGCGTCAGCAACCAGCGCGCGGTATGTTCATCGGTGACCAGACCGTTGATCCAGCCGCCTTTCAGTGCGGCGAGGATAGCAGGGCGCTTATCTTCACCGCAGGCCGCCGCAATACGCGGACACTGGCTCTGGCGTATATCGTAGCTGGTGATGTAGCGGTTGATGAGGCTATCTACTACGTTGCCGTCTGCGTCAATAAAGCGGCCAAGTATTTCCCCCACGCCGCCGCGCGCGGTCAGTTCGTCCAGTTGCGCCTCATTGATAAAACCGTCTTTGAAGATAGGGCTCTGTTTCCCCAGCGCGCCGATGCCGACAAAAATGACCTCCGACGCTTCGGCGACGGCAGAGACGTTGCGAAACAGACGGCTGGTGCACCACATCTCGTATTCATCACAGGATTGCGCATAGCGTGGCGCGGGCCACTGGTAATATTTGCCCTGAATTTTACGCGCCAGCAACAGTGGGACGTCGTCGTAATAGTTACATTGTCCGTGTTCGTTCATGGCGCTGATCAACGCCACGCAGCGCGTATTGCGACTGTCGAAATCAATGCGTTTGATGGTTTTTTTCAGCGTCAACCCGGAACCAATGCCGACTACCGTCGGTTTGTCGCCCTGTAAGTAGCGGGCCATCAGTTGATAACAGCCAAAGGTTACGCTGTCGAGGGTGCTTTCGCTGCTGTAGGCGGGAACAATATTGCAGTTAATTAACTGATACTTTTCCTGCAAAAGCTGCGCGTAATCGAGGCAGTTCGCGACAGGATGGTGCAGACCAATCGAAACAATGCCTTCCTCTTTCGCCGCAGCGATAAGGCGTTGTACCACCGGTCTTGACGTCCCAAGCTGGCTGGCTATCTCACTTTGGTTTAAACCCGCAATGTAGTACATCCATGCGGCCCGGACTTTCTGATCCAGCCTGATGTCATCTTCTTTGCTCACGTTTCCCTACCTTAAGAGTGGCGTTGGGGCGTTAATTTCCCTCAACCGATAAGGTCATTCTGGCGGGTGCTCAGGATTGAGGCAAGCTCTTTGCTCTTTTGTGGTCATTTGTAATTTTATAGAGCAATTGCTCTTTTGTGATCTACGGCTCTTATTTAATACAAATGATCGACTAGAGTGCAGGCATAACCTCACTGGAGAGCAGAACAATGAACGATCAATACACATGGCTTCATATTGGCTTAGGTTCTTTTCACCGCGCCCATCAGGCGTGGTATCTGCATCGTCTGATCGCTTCCGGCGATACGCGCTGGCACATTGCCGCCGGCAATATTCGCAATGACGCCGAGCACGTTGTGCAGGCGCTGGCGGCGCAAAACGGTCGTTATGTGCTGGAAACGGTCAGCCCGGAGGGCGAACGTGAGTACGAAGAGATCACGTCGATTCAGAAACTGCTGCCGTGGCAGGCGGATTTGCAGCCGCTGATTGCCGAAGGCGCCAGAGCGCAGACCAAAGTGATTGCCTTTACCGTGACGGAAGGGGGCTACTACCTGAACACCAGCCACAAGCTGGAAGTGAATAACCCCGATCTGGCGAGCGATCTCAACGGCGGCTGTAAAACGATTTACGGCGTCATTACCCGCATTCTGGAAGCGCGTATGGCCAATAACGCAGGGCCGCTGACGCTGCTCAACTGCGACAACGTGCGTCACAACGGTGAACGGTTCCACGATGGTCTGGTTGAGTTTTTACAGCTGACCGGCAAACAGGCGGTGATTGACTGGCTTAGCGCCAATGCGACCTGCCCGAATACGATGGTGGACCGCATCACGCCGCGTCCGGCAGCCGATCTTCCGGCGCGTATCAAAGCGCAGACGGGCATTGATGATAAAGCGCCGGTAATGGGCGAAACCTTTATCCAGTGGGTGGTTGAAGATCGTTTCCGCGATGTGCGTCCTGCGCTGGAAAATGTCGGTGTGGAGCTGGTGACGTCTGTTATCCCGTATGAAGAGGCGAAAATCCGCATCCTCAACTCATCACATAGCTGCATTGCGTGGGCGGGTACGTTAATCGGCCAGCAGTATATTCATGAAAGCACCCTGACGGACTTTATCTACCAGATTGCCGACCGCTACGTGACGGAAGACGTGATCCCTTGCCTGGGAGATAACGGCATCGATCTCCCGACCTATCGTGATGTGGTGCTTAAGCGTTTTACCAACCCGCATATTCAGGATACCAACCAGCGCGTTGCCGCCGACGGATTCTCGAAAATCCCGGCGATGATTGCGCCGACGCTGCGCGAGTGCTATCAGCGCGATGCGCGGCCGAACGCTACCGCTATGCTGCCCGCACTGTTTTACGTCTTTATGGAGCAGTGGCACAAGGGCACGCTGCCTTATGAGTACCAGGACGGCATTCTGGATGCGCCAGCGGTACATGCCATGTTTGAATCCGCCGATCCGATCGCGGCGTATGCCAGTGATAAAGCGCTGTTTGGCGACCTGACGGAACGTGATGATTTCGCCGCGCTGCTGCGCGAGAAAATCGCCGCTGTTCACACGCTGATTAACTGAGAGGTGGCTATGTATCTGGGTATCGATCTCGGCACATCTGAAGTGAAGGCGCTGGTCATTGATGAAAATAATGACATTGTCGCCACCCATAGCGCGCCGCTGACGATTCAGCGGCCCCATCAACACTGGTCAGAGCAATCACCGGAAGCCTGGTGGGACGCGACGGAGTATCTGATGTCCACCCTGCGGGAGAAATGTGGTCATCACTGGCAGGCGATTAAGGCGATCGGTCTTTCCGGTCAGATGCATGGCGCGGTACTGCTTGATGCCGCCGGGAATACGATCCGCCCGGCGATTCTGTGGAATGACACCCGTAGCGCCCAGGAGTGTGCGGAGCTGGAAGAAATTGCCCCAGAACTGCATCAGGTTGCCGGTAATCTGGCGATGCCGGGGTTTACCGCGCCGAAATTGCTGTGGGTGCGTCGCCATGAACCGCAGAATTTTGCCCGCATCGAAACGGTGCTGCTGCCGAAGGATTATCTGCGTTTCAAAATGACGGGTAAAAAAGTCTCCGACATGTCCGATTCAGCAGGGACGCTGTGGCTTGACGTCGAGAAGCGCGACTGGTCGGATGCGCTGCTGGAGAAATGCGGACTGACGCGGGCCAATATGCCGGAGCTGGTGGAAGGCTGCGATATTTCTGCCACGCTCGATCCCGTCGTCGCGCAACGCTGGGGGTTAAACCCTTCGGTGGTGGTCGCCGGGGGCGGCGGAGACAACGCGGTCAGCGCTATTGGCGTTGGCGCGGTATCGCCCGGCGATGCGTTTATTTCACTGGGGACGTCCGGCGTGCTGTTTGTGGTGACGGACGCGTACCGTCCCGCGCCGCAATCCGCAGTACATGCTTTTTGCCACGTCCTGCCGAATTTGTGGCACCAGATGAGCGTAATGCTCAGCGCCGCCAGCTGTCTGCAATGGTTCTGCCGCCTGGTGGGGACAACGGAAACGGAACTGCTGGAAGAAATCGCGCAGTTAAGCGATGCAGAAAAAGCCAGCGCGCCGATGTTCCTGCCGTACCTTTCCGGCGAACGCACGCCGCATAACGATCCTGACGCCCGGGGTATGTTCTGGGGGCTGACGCACTCCAGCCAGCGCGCGCTGATGGGTTATGCGGTTCTGGAAGGCGTCAGTTTCGGCATCGCTGACGGGCTCCGTGTTTTGCAGGAGAGCGGTACAAATATCGAACAATGTTCGCTGGTGGGCGGCGGCGCCCGAAGTCCGTTCTGGGCGCAACTGCTGGCAGATATTCTGGATATGCCCGTGGTGACGCACAAAGGCGGAGAAACCGGCGGCGCGCTGGGCGCGGCGCGACTGGCGTGCCTTGCGGCAGGTAAACCGTTGGCGTCCGTTTGCGAAAAACCGGAAGTCTACAAAACCTGGTATGGCGATCCGGTTCGCCACACGGCGCTAATGCAGCGTTATCAGCAGTTTAACGCACTGTACCGAAACGACCTGAACTATCGAAATCAATAATTTCTATAACAAAAGCCCTCCGGTGAATGTACCGGAGTGGCTCCCTGCACCCTAAAACGAGGTCAATATGTCGTTAACTAACAAACAATGGCTGGGATTACCCTTAAGTCTGGTCTGGGGGTATATCGCCATCGCCGTATTCATGACTGGTGATGGTTTCGAGCTGGCATTTTTGTCGCACTACATCAAAGCGCTGGGCTTTACCCCGGCGGAAGCCTCCTTCGCCTTTACGCTATATGGCCTGGCGGCGGCGCTGTCGGCCTGGGTATCTGGCGTAGTGGCGGAGATCATCACGCCGCAAAAAACCATGATGATCGGCTTTGTGCTGTGGTGCGTATTCCACGTATTGTTCCTCGTTTTTGGGCTGGGTCAGTCCAACTACGCCTTAATTCTGCTGTTTTACGGTATTCGCGGTCTGGCGTATCCGCTGTTCCTTTATGCGTTTATCGTCGCCATTGTGCATAACGTCCGTAGCGACAGCACCAGCGCCGCGCTGGGCTGGTTCTGGGCAGTCTACTCTATTGGGATTGGCGTTTTCGGCAGTTATATCCCGAGTTTTACCATTCCGCATATTGGCGAAATGGGCACCCTGTGGCTGGCGCTGGCGTTCTGCCTGACCGGCGGTGTTATCGCGCTGGTTTCGCTGCGTAAAATTGAAACGCCGCGCCATATGCAAAACCTCACCACCCGTGAAAAGTTCAGCGAACTGGGGCGTGCGGTCACGCTGCTTTACACCAACCGTAGCATTATGTTGTCCAGCATCGTGCGTATTATCAATACGTTATCGCTGTTCGGTTTTGCGGTGGTCATGCCGATGATGTTTGTGGATGAACTGGGCTTCACCACCTCTGAATGGCTACAGGTATGGGCGGCGTTCTTCTTCACAACCATCTTCTCCAACGTCTTTTGGGGCGTACTGGCAGAGAAAATGGGCTGGATGAAGGTTGTCCGCTGGTTTGGCTGCATCGGGATGGCGCTCTCCAGCCTCGCGTTTTATTACATTCCGCAGCACTTTGGCCATAACTTCGCGATGGCGCTGGTTCCGGCAATCGCGCTGGGGATCTTCGTTGCCGCGTTTGTGCCGATGGCCGCTGTCTTTCCTGCGCTTGAGCCAAAACACAAAGGAGCCGCGATTTCGGTCTACAACCTGTCGGCTGGGCTTTCCAACTTCCTCGCCCCGGCGATCGCCGTGGTGTTGTTACCGCACTTCAGCACCATTGGCGTCGTGATTGCGTATACGTTGCTCTATATTGTGGCGTTTATTCTGTGTCCGTTTATTCGTGTTGAACAACCCGGATTCACGCGTCAGGAGGCATGTGAAGGCGAAACGGTCGGTATTTCTTAATGATGTCGGGCCCGGCTGCGCTGCCGGGTCTTTTTAAGGCGGAAAATGATGAAGAGTAAAGCGGTAATTTTCGACATGGATGGCGTCATCATTGACTCCGAAGGGCTGTGGCGTCAGGCGCAAAAAGACGCGCTGGCAGGCTGGGGAGTGACGGTTAATGACGAGGAGTGTGAAACGTTAACCAAAGGGAAGCGACTGGATGAGATTGCCCGCGTCTGGTGCGAATACTGCCCGTTGCAGACAGACCCTGGGGTGCTGGAGTCAGCCATTCGCAAACGCATTACCGGACTTATTGCAACGGAAGGCGAAGCGATGGACGGCGTCTACGCGGTATTGCATCATTTTCGCCACAGGGGGTATCGGATTGCGCTGGCTACGTCATCATCCCATCAGGTTATTGAGGCTGTTCTCTCTAAACTTAATCTTCGGGGGCATTTTGACGTCATTTGCAGCGCCGACGATGAACGCTACGGCAAACCGCACCCGGCGGTGTATCTCTCCGCGCTGAAAAAGCTGGGCCTGCCCGCCGCAGAGTGTCTGGTGATTGAAGACAGCCTGAGCGGTTTTCGCGCCGCGCAGGCCGCCGGAATTGATACCATTGTGGTGTCTGACGGCTGCCAGCACCCCTGCTTTAGCGAGGCCATCGGGCGCTACACGTCAATGCCGCAACTCCTGGAGACGCTGGCCCCGCCGGTTCGGGCCGCAGGGTAAATGACCCGTTTGTGAGCGCAGAGGTTCCGGGATGTCGCCGGTCTGATTATCCCTCTCTGCGCTTACTTTCTTTTTTCGTTAGCGCAGTAACGGGCAGTCTGGCGGCAAACGGCAACGCAGCGCGTTGGGAAGTATTTCAATATGAAATTCCTGACCACTGAGCGGCTCGCCATCAAGGTTAAAAGTGATTTCATGCGGAGCCTGAATATCAAACCAGGCGGATGCGCCATCGACAATGTTGGGGTTCTCTTCCGGCTGCGTCAATGTGGAAAACAGCGCCGGAAGCAGCTCCTCCCCGGTGAAGATCCGCAGTTGCAGCAGCCCGTCATTAATGAGTGCGCCAGGGCAGAGCTGTTGTCCGCCACCGGCCTGACGACCATTACCAATGCCAATCACCAGCGCATCGCCCTGCCAGTGAAAATTCTCGCCGCGAATCTCACAGCGATCGGGCTTGAGGGTGTCCATGCGCATCAGCCCATGAATAAAGTAAGAGACGCCGCCCAGCGCGGCCTTGAGTTTTTCCGGCGTTTCGGTGGTGATGCGCGTCCCGAAACCCCCTGTCGCCATATTAATAAAGCAGGTTTTATCGTTGACCTGAGCGATATCGATCGCAACCGCGTTACCGGCAATCGCCAGTTTTAAGGCTTTATCCAGCGCTTCCGGGATGCCGGCGCTGGTGGCGAAGTCATTGGCCGTGCCCAGAGGCAAAATGCCAAGCGCGGGAACGTTGCCGCCCTGACACTGAATCAGCGCGGCGGAAACTTCATTGATGGTGCCGTCGCCGCCGCCTGCAATAACTGTCTCAACGCCAAGCTGTCGGGCTTCATTAACATAACGCTGGGCATCGCCTTTTTCCCAGGTAACCCGGACGTGAATCTCCACGCCCTCATCGCGAAGTAGCCCTATCGCGTCGCGCAGGGGCTGATTATCAGCGCCTTTGCCATTTAAAATCAGTAAGCTGGCGGGAAACGTAGCCATCCTTTGTTTGCCTCTGTCGTTAACCTGTTGAAAGTGTATAGCAGAAAAGGCGCGGAAAGGTCAGAACAGGCTGAAAATGAATCAGGAGCGTAAAGGAAAGGATAAAGACTCAGCCAAAAAAGCCCCGGTTTCCGGGGCTTTTTTGGCTATTCGAGGATGAGTTGCTCGGGAGCGCAGTTATACAGTTTTGCTAATCTTTCGATGTTATCTTTACGTGGGCGTTCTGACTTCTCAAACTCTGAGACAGTCGCCTGTTTGATGCCCAGGGCTTCCGCAACCTGTTTTTGCGTCATCCCTCTGTAAATGCGCCATGCCGCTTGCATGGTGCAATTTCGCTCAGAAAGTATGCTGATCACTTCGTTGGGGTAACGAACATTATCAGATGCGCCTGATTCGTCTTGTACAGTGTCATACAGTTCATCAAGATCTCTGTCGCTAACTAACTTTTCGAAGAGGTCAATTGGCACAACAGCAGAGACTCTGCGGCCTCGACTGTCTGTAATAAATTGGATAGCGGCCATAAGATTACCTTTTTTACATTTACATGCTAATAGTTGTTGTCGGTTAATTAACAAATTGTTTACAGAGGGAAACGGGCGGGTTTCCCCGCCGTCTGTCAGTAGGTTGATGAGCTACGGCGTAATATGCGCTGAATTTCAACGATCAGCGGCTCTCCGTTTACAAATACGAAGAGAACTCGATAGCTTTTCACCCTTAATCTGTACTGCCCGTCTTGATCCGTGAGTTTTTTGATATCCAGAGAGCTAATGTCTGGGTATAACTGCATGGCGTTTACTTTCTCACGTACAGCTTTTTGATCATCAGCAGGTAGCTTTCGCAGATCCTTAACGGCTCTACCCGTCCAGAGTATCTGGGTCATAAAACATCCCCTGTAAAACAAATTGTTAAAGAGCACACCCTACATGGCAGGCCTTAAATATAGGGTTTTAACCCTATATTGTCAAATTATACCTCTATTTTTATAGGGGAAGGACGCTGAGTGAACAAGGCGTGTGTGCCAAAAACACATGGATGTGAAACGAGAATGGAACAACTAAGATGTGGATACTGGAGGGAATGGCTCTTTTCCAGTGTGCAACGATGAGATAAAAAATAAGCCTGCGTAAGGGAGATTACGCAGGCTAAGGAGGTGGTTCCTGGTACAGCTAGCATTTATGGGTTATGTTTTTCAGCGCCTCGGATAATACCCGTAATGAACGAGGCGGTATGTGATCGATTTCTAAGAATCTTCCCATAATGAAAAAATAACGTGGATTAACTACTTAGCGTGTGGGTTCCGCGTGGATTCGCCGGAAAAATTACGCATTAACAACGCATAATTCAGATCCATATCCTGCGGCACCGGCATCCAGACGGTGTAGCCATCGCCAGGCGCCACCGGCATTGCTTCACCTTTGGCGTTTTCCATATGTTCCAGAGTGAAGTTGACGTTCCCCTGCGGCGTCATCAGCTCCAGGCTGTCGCCGATGGAGAATTTGTTCTTCACGGCAACGGCGGCAAGGGCGCCTTTACGCTCGCCGGTGAACTCACCCACGAACTGCTGACGTTCAGAAACAGAGTAACCGTACTCGTAATTCTGGTAGTCATCATGCGTGTGGCGGCGCAGAAAGCCTTCGGTGTAACCGCGATGCGCCAGGCCTTCCAGCGTTTCCAGCAGTTGCGGATCAAACGGCTTGCCCGCAGCGGCATCGTCGATCGCTTTGCGATAAACCTGAGCGGTACGCGCACAGTAGTAGAAGGATTTGGTACGGCCTTCGATTTTCAGTGAGTGCACGCCCATTTTGGTCAGGCGCTCAACGTGAGCAATGGCGCGCAGATCTTTCGAGTTCATGATGTAGGTGCCGTGTTCATCTTCGAACGCGGTCATGTATTCGCCCGGACGCTGAGCTTCTTCGATCATAAACACTTTGTCGGTCGGTGCGCCGATACCCAGCGTCGGCTCGACGTTCTGTACCGGAATCGGTTCGTATTTATGGACGATGTTGCCCACGACGTCTTCTTTCCCTTCCTGCACGTTATATTCCCAACGGCAGGCGTTGGTGCAGGTTCCCTGGTTCGGATCGCGTTTGTTGATGTAGCCAGAGAGCAGGCAACGACCGGAGTAGGCCATGCACAGCGCGCCGTGTACGAAGATTTCGATCTCCATTTCCGGCACCTGTTGACGAATCTCTTCAATCTCTTCCAGCGACAGTTCGCGGGAAAGAATAACGCGGGTCAGCCCCATCTGGTTCCAGAACTTCACCGTTGCCCAGTTTACGGCGTTGGCCTGCACCGAAAGGTGAATCGGCATCTCCGGGAAGTTTTCACGTACCAGCATGATAAGCCCGGGATCGGACATGATCAGCGCATCCGGCCCCATTTCCACAACCGGTTTAAGATCGCGAATAAAGGTTTTCAGTTTCGCGTTATGCGGCGCAATGTTCACGACCACATAGAATTTTTTGCCAAGCGCGTGGGCTTCGTTAATGCCGAGCTGCAAATTCTCGTGGTTAAATTCGTTGTTGCGCACGCGCAGGGAGTAACGCGGCTGGCCCGCATACACGGCATCTGCGCCATAAGCGAAAGCGTAACGCATATTTTTCAGCGTTCCCGCCGGGGAAAGGAGTTCCGGTTTAAACATAATTTTCTCGTTCTGATGACAGGTCAGATCCGCTTCACTGAATGAGGCGGTTAGGGGAGTGCCCCTACGTTAAGGGCGGGCATTGTAGCGCTGTGGGGGAGGCAGGTAAAGAAAAACGCCGGATGGCGGCGTAGCGCCTTCTCTGGCCGACAACGCTCTTATTTGTCGGCCGGATCAGCGGAGCGTCATCCGACTATTGCAGGCGTGACTTATGCAATCCGGCAGGTATCCGCTTCCCAGCGATACCCGACGCCGTATACCGCACGGATGAACGACTGTTCGGCATCCAGCGATTCCAGCTTGCGGCGCAGGTTTTTGATGTGGCTGTCAATGGTGCGGTCCGTCACCACGCGATAATCATCGTAGAGATGATTAAGCAGCTGCTCGCGGGAGAAAACTTTCCCCGGCTCGTGAGACAGCGTTTTCAACAGGCGAAACTCTGCGGGGGTCAGGTCGAGCATCTTGCCGCGCCAGGATGCCTGAAAACGGCCTTCATCGACAATCAGCGGGCTTTGCGCGTCCAGCTGTTGCAGCTCACGCTGCGGCTTGCAGCGGCGCAAAATCGTCTTCACGCGGGCGACCACCTCACGGGGGCTGTAAGGTTTGCAGATGTAATCATCGGCGCCAATCTCCAGCCCAAGCAGGCGGTCGATCTCTTCAATCTTTGCCGTGACCATCACGATGGGCACGTCAGAAAAACGGCGAATTTCCCGGCACAGCGTCAGACCGTCCGTACCTGGCAGCATTAAGTCCAGCAGGATCAGGTCTGGCGGTGTTTGATGCACATACTGCAATACCTGATCGCCATGACTGATTAGCGTGGGGGCATAGCTTGCGGCGCGCAGATAGTCGATCAGCAGTTGTCCCAGCTTGGGTTCATCTTCCACGATTAAAATACGTGGCGTGTTTTCATCAATGGGTAACTCAGTCATACATCTCTCTGTAAATCGCGTTCCAGCGGTAACTCTACTGTAATGCTAAGCCCGCCAAAAGGCGAATGGGACGCCCGAATACGACCATTATGCGCTTGTACGATATTGTCGCAAATCGCCAGTCCCAGACCGGACCCGCCGCTGGCGCGGTTGCGGGAGCCTTCTGTGCGGTAGAAACGTTCAAACAGTTTTTGTAACTGCTCATCGCGAACGCCGGGCGCGGAATCGGCGAACGTTAGCAGTAGCATGTTGTCGCGCTGCTCGGCGGAAATGTGCAGGCTGCCGCCGCTGTCGGTGTAGCGCAGACTATTTTCCAGCAGATTATTGAATAACTGCATCAGACGATCCGGATCGCCGAATACCATCACGCTGTCAGGAAGGGAAAAGTGTAACGTCAGCCCACGGCTGGCGAAGCGCTCGCGAAACGCGCCGCCCGCCACCTCCAGCAGGGGAATCAGGTCCACCGATGTTTTCTGGTACGCCAGCGCGCCTTCATCGGACATAGAAAGCTGATGCAGATCGTCAACCAGCTTGGTGAGCGTGCCGACTTCAGCCTGGAGCGAAGCCACCGATTCGGGCGTAAACTGGCGGACTCCGTCCTGGATAGCCTCCAGCTCACCGCGTAATACCGCCAGCGGCGTGCGCAGTTCGTGGGAGATATCCGCCATAAAATCGCGGCGCATTTGCTGATTTTTTTCCAGCGTGCTGGCGAGCTGGTTAAAATCCTGCGCCAGTTTACCCAGTTCATCCGCGCTGGTCGGCGTTACGCGCGTCGTGAAATCGCCTGCGGCCAGTTTGTGCGTGCCTTCCACCAGCCGCTTAACGGGCGCCAGCAACCCGCGCGCCAGCGGAAACGTCGCCAGCGCCGCCAGCAGAGTCGACAACGCCACGATCAGCCAGCTGGTACGGCGCTGTTGCTTATCAAAATTAATATCGGTATTGCGCGTCAGTCGCTCAACGGGAGAGGCAATCACCGCGCCAACCTCCACACCGTTTACGTGAATAGCCCGGCGGGTGCCGTCACGCGGGACTGGCGCTCGCGGGCCGACCAGCACATTGGCGTGTTGATCGACGACCCAAAATTGGGTTCGCCAGCCATGCGGCGGCATCCCGGGGCCGGGTTTGTTATCGTCGTTGTCATGCTCAAAAGAGCGCAGGATCTGGAAAACGAAGCGATCGTTATTGCGTAAAAAACGCCAGTTGCCGTGCAGCGAGTACTGCTCGCCCAGCGCGTCGCCGAGCATCTGCAACCGCTGTTCGTTGCCATGTTTGATGTAGTCGATAAACCCACGCTCAAAGCTGATGCGTACGGCCCAGTGCATGCTGATCAGCAAGACAATGCAGGTGGCGAAAATCGCCAGAAACAATTTGCCGGTAATACCGGGCCGCCAGAACTTCATTGCGTGCTCCTTTTGCGTCGTGAAATGACGGCGTTTTTATGCGTGTCGTTCGGCACCCGGGCGAAGATGAGTGCGGGCAGCGCGATAATCAGGGCCATGCACAGCCAGGTATACATAAACACCGTGTGGCTCGCGCCGCTGTCGGCCGCGATATGTTGTTGACCAAACATGCCCAGCAGCAGCCCGGCGATGGTCACGCCAATACTCATCGACAGCTGCATGATCATGGACAGCAAGCTGTTGCCGCTGCTGGCGAGTTCATCGGGCAGATCTTTGAGCGTTAAGGTGTTCATGGATGAAAAACGGGTGGAGTTGACCATGCCTTGCAGGAACAGCACAAAGGGCAGGGCGTAATACCAGCCAAGCATCGCAACGCTCATAAACAGCAGGCTGACCAGCGACAGACCGAGGGTGGTGGCGACCAGTACGCGACGATAGCCAAAGCGGTTTACCACCTGTACGACGATACGTTTCATTCCCATGCTGCCGAGTACCATCGGGATCATCATCAACCCGGCATGAAACGGCGAGAACCCCAGACCAATCTGCAAAAAGACCGGCGTCATGAAGGGCAGCATGCCGCTCCCGACGCGCCCGGCGAAGCTACCAGACAGGCCCAGCGAGAAGGTGTGGGTGCGAAACAGCGCCAGACTAAACAGCGCGCGCGGATTGTTTTTGGCGTGTTTCAGGTAGAGCGCAATCGCCAGGATGCCGCACAACACCAGTGCGCCCAGTGAGAGAGGCGAGAGCCCCGTGCCTTTGCTGCCGTCCAGCGCCATCGTCAGTACCGCCATGCCGACGGCCAGCAGGAGGAACCCTGAAAGATCGAAGCGCCGGGTTTGCATGGTGTAGTTCGGCATCAGCATGAGCGTCGCAATCGCCCCGATAATGCCGACCGGAATGTTAATCAGGAAAATCCAGTGCCAGGAGGCGTACTCGACCAGAATCCCGCCCAGCGCCGGGCCGAGCAGCGGCCCGACCTGACCGGGCAGCGTGACGAAGGTCATTGCCGCCATATATTGTTCGCGCGGAACGATCTTCATGACCGTCAGTCTGCCGACCGGCACCATCATGGCGCCGCCCACGCCCTGTAAAACGCGCGCCAGCACCAGTTCATTCAGCGTGCTGGACCAGGCGCAAAATAGCGATCCCAACGTAAACAGCACAATGGCGGTAAAGAAGATATTACGCACGCCGACTTTATCTGCCAGCCAGCCGCTGGCAGGCAGCATTACCGCCACGGTCAGTACATAGGAAACCACGACCATGTGCATATGCAGCGGGCTTTCCCCCAGACTGAGCGCCATAGAGGGAAGCGCGGTGTTGACGATTGTGGTATCCAGCGATTGCATAAAAAAGCCGAATGCCACAATCCAGAGTTGCCAGCGTGTGCTGTCAGGAAGTTCTGTCATGGCTCTGTTATGGATTCCGGTTGGCTATTATTACGTGAAAAACGCAGCCGCAGACGGTCGAAAAAGAGATAGACCACCGGGGTGGTATAGAGCGTCAGCAGCTGGCTCATCACCAGTCCGCCCACGATCGTAATCCCTAATGGTTGACGTAACTCTGAACCATCGCCCCCGGAGATAACCAGCGGCAGCGCGCCAAACAGCGCCGCCAGCGTGGTCATCATGATTGGGCGAAAACGCAGCAGGCAGGCCTGGAAAATCGCCTGTTCCGGCGTCAGGTTGCCATTTCTCTGCGCCTCAAGCGCAAAATCGACCATCATGATGGCGTTTTTCTTCACAATGCCAATTAATAGCATGATCCCGATGAGCGCGATTAGGCTGAACGGGGCATTGAATAGCTCCAGTGCCAGTAGCGCCCCCACGCCTGCGGAGGGGAGGGTAGAGAGGATGGTCAGCGGATGAACATAACTTTCATACAATATCCCCAACACAATATAGACCGTCGCGATCGCCGCCAGGATCAGAATCACCTGCGAATTCATCGTCTCCTGGAAAACCTGTGCCGTTCCTGCGAAACTGCCGCGCACCGTTGACGGTACGCCAAGCTGTGTCATCGCCCGGTTGATGGCTTCCGTCGCTTCGGACAGCGACGTGCCCGTAGGCAGGTTAAACGCGATAGTCGAGGCGGCGGACAACCCCTGGTGATTCACTGACAGCGGCGCATTGGCGGGCTGCCATTTTGCAAAATAAGAGAGCGGAATCGCCTTCCCGTCGCTGTTAATGACGAACATCTTCTCCAGCGCGCTGATGTCCTGGGTATAGCGTGAGTCAACCTCCATCACAACCTTATACTGGTTCATCGGCTGATAGATGGTGGAAATTTGCCGTTGACCGAAGGCATTATTCAGCAGACTGTTGGCGGCCTGCACGTCGATCCCCAGCCGGGACATGGTTTCGCGGTCGTAAATCAGGTTCATCTCCGCGCCGTTATCTTGCTGGTCGGAGTTAACGTCTGCCAGTTGGGGGAGCGCCGCCAGCGCTTTACGGATTTTCGGCTCCCATTCCCGCAGCGCGCTTAAATCATCAGACAGCAGGGCATACTGGTAGCTGGCGTTAGCCTGCCGCCCGCCGACGCGGATATCCTGCACCGCCATCAGAAACAGGTTTGCGCCCGGCTCTTTTGCCAGCGCGACCCGCAGCCGGTCGATAACCTGCTGCGCCGTTTCATGGCGCTCGCCGCGTGATTTCAGCGTAATAAACATCATCCCGCTGTTGACCCGCGAACCGCCGGTGAAGCCGGTCACGTTGTCGACCGCCGGATCGTCGCGAATGATCTTCATAAAGTCCTGAAGTTTGCCGCGCATCGCCTGAAACGAAATACTCTGGTCAGCCTGAATGCCGCCCATCAGTACGCCCGTATCCTGTTCGGGGAAGAAGGTTTTGGGGATGGAAATATAGAGCCAGATATTCAGCGCAATGGTGCCCAACAAGACGACGCCCACCAGCCGCGTATGGTTTAGCACCCATTTCAGCGATGTGCCGTACCCCTGTTGCAGGCCAGTCAGCAGACGGCCAAAGCCGCGGCTTCGCGTCTGCTCGCGAGGCTTGCTGGACTTCAGCATCCAGCCGCACATCATGGGGGTTAGCGTGAGCGAGACGAGCAGCGAGATGCCGATCGCCACCGAAAGGGTGACGGCAAACTCGCGTAATAATCTTCCGGGCAATCCCCCCATCAGCAAGAGCGGCAGGAATACCGCCACCAGGGAGAGGCTCATGGAGAGCACCGTAAAGCCAACTTCACGCGTTCCCTGAAGCGCCGCCTGCAAGGGCTTCATGCCGGCTTCAAGATGGCGGGAGATATTTTCCAGCACCACAATGGCGTCATCGACGACAAACCCGGTGGCGATAGTCAGCGCCATCAGCGACAGGTTGTTCAGGCTAAAACCGCACAGGTACATTGCGGCGAAGGTGCCAATCAGCGACACGGGAACCGCAACGGCAGGAATCAACGTTGCGCGCCCGGAGCGCAGAAATAAAAAGACCACCAGAATGACCAGCGCGACGGAAATAACCAGCGTCTGCTCCACTTCCTCCAGCGAGGCGCGAATCGTCGGGGAACGATCCTGAGCGATTTGCAGGTCAATTGAGGCGGGAATCAGCGTTTGTAATTCCGGGAGCTTCTCGCGAATGCTGTCTACCGTCTGGATGATATTGGCTTCCGGCAGCTTGCGAATCATCAGCAAAATCGCCGGTTTGGCGTTGGTCATCCCGGCGTTACGTACATCCTGCACCGAGTCAGTTACCGTGGCGACATCGCCCAGACGCACGGCGGCGCCGTTGTTGTAGTGGATAATCAACGGCTGGTATTCTGTCGCCGTTTTCAGTTCATCATTTGTCTGAACCTGCCAGCGATGAGTCTTGTCGTCGATCGCGCCCTGCGGCTTACGCACGTTGGCATTGCTGATGGCGCTGCGCACGTCATCCAGCGATACGCCCTGATTAAACAACGCCTGCGGGTTAAGCCCCACGCGCACGGCGGGCAGCGAACTGCCGCCGACATCCACATCGCCGACGCCGTCAATTTGCGCGATTGTCTGCGCCAGCTGCGTTGAGGCGAAGTCATACAGCTCTCCCTGCGACCAGGTGTCCGATGTGAGCGTCAGAATCATAATCGGCGCGTCGGACGGGTTGGCTTTACGGTAGGTCGGGCGGCTGGGCATCCCGCTGGGCAGCAGACTCTGTGCGGCATTAATTGCCGCCTGCACGTCACGCGCCGCGCCGTTGATATCGCGGTCAAAGTTAAACTGAAGAATAATTCGTGTGCTGCCCAGCGAGCTGCTGGAGGTCATCTCACTGACCCCTGCGATGCGTCCGAGCGAACGCTCCAGCGGCGTGGCGACCGACGACGCCATGGTTTCCGGCGAAGCGCCCGGAAGCGATGCGCTCACCATAATGACCGGAAAATCCACCTGCGGCAGCGGGGCGACCGGCAATAACCGGAAACCCAGCACGCCGCAGAGCGTAATGGCGATGGAGATTAAAATGGTCGCCACCGGGCGGTAAATGAAAAGGGCGAAAAATTTCATTTACGCCTCCTCTTCCTGGCGGGGGAAGCGGCTTTTCACATACAGCGACAGGCGGTCAAACAGCAGATAGATGACGGGCGTGGTGAACAGGGTTAAGACCTGGCTGACCAGCAGGCCGCCTACCATGCCAATCCCTAACGGGCGGCGTAATTCCGCGCCTGTGCCGGTACTTAACATCAATGGCAGCGCTCCTAACAGTGCCGCCAGCGTGGTCATCAGAATCGGGCGAAAACGCAGCAGACAGGCCTGGAAAATCGCATCACGCGGCGCCATTCCCTGCTCGCGCTCGGCGGCCAGGGCGAAGTCGATCATCATGATGGCGTTCTTCTTCACAATACCGATCAACAAAATGATCCCGATGATGGCAATCACGTCCAGTTCACTACCGGCAATCATGAGCGCCAGCAGCGCCCCGACGCCTGCCGTCGGCAGGGTGGAGAGGATCGTGATTGGGTGGATAAAGCTTTCGTACAGCACGCCAAGCACGATATACATCGCCACCACTGCCGCCACGATCAGCCAGACGGTGCTGCCGAGCGCGGCCTGGAAGGCCAGCGTGCTGCCCTGGAACTGGGTGGTGATATCGACTGGCAGGTTGACAGTTTTCTCCGTGTCCAGAATGGCCTGTACCGCATCGCCGAGCGAATAATTATCCGGCACGTTAAACGAGAAGGTCGTTACCGGGAATTGATCCAGGTGATTAATGGAAAGCGGCGCGAAACGCTGCTCGATTTTGGCGATGGCGCTAAGCGGCACAATCCCGCCGTCGCTGCTGGTCAGACGGATGGTGTCCATTGCCGCCAGCCCCGGCGTGGTGTCGGTGTTATGTTCCAGCACGACGCGATATTGATTCGCCTGGGTGTAGATGGTCGAAATCAGGCGCTGGCCAAAGGCGTTATACAGGGCGTTATCGACATCCGCCATGCTGATGCCAAGACGGCTGGCGCTGTCGCGGTCAACGTTCACATACGCCACCAGACCTTTGTCCTGCCAGTCGCTGCTGACGTCAGAAAGCTGCGGAAGCTGCTGGAGTTTTTCTATCAGCTGCGGCACCCAGGTGCTGAGCGCGTCCAGTGAGGTGGCCTGTAGCGTAAACTGGTACTGCGTGCGGCTCACCTGAGTATCAATGGTGAGATCCTGCGTTGGCTGGAGGTAGAGATCGACGCCGGGCACTTTCGCCACGGCGTGTTGCAGGCGGGCGATGACTTTCTGCACCCGATCGTCACGTTCATTCAGCGGCTTAAGGTTAATTTGCAGACGCGCGCTGTTCAGCGCCGGGTTGGTGCCATCAACGCCGACAAAGGCGGTCAGGCTTTCTACCGCCGGGTCTTTTAAAATCACATCAGACACCTGGCGCTGGCGCTGGGCCATACTGGCGAACGAGCTGGATTGCGGAGCCTGCAATGTGCCCTGAATAATGCCGTTATCCTGCACCGGGAAGAACCCTTTCGGGATAAAGACCCACAGCATGATGCTGAGAAGCAGGGTGCCGAGCGCCACGCTCAGCGTCAGCCACGGATGGTTGAGCACTTTTGCCAGCCACTGACCGTATTTCTCAATGACGCGATCAAACATTTTTTCCGCCGCGCGGGAGAAGCGGTTTTGCTTGCGCAGCGACGCCTGGCTGAGCATCCGGGCGCACATCATGGGCGTCAGGGTCAGCGACACGACGGCGGAGATCAGGATCGCTACCGCCAGCGTGACCGCAAATTCGCGGAACAAACGCCCGACGATATCGCCCATGAATAACAGCGGGATCAGTACCGCAATCAGCGAGAAGGTTAATGAAATAATGGTAAAGCCGATTTCGCCAGCGCCTTTGAGCGCCGCCGCCAGCGGTTTTTCCCCTTTCTCGATGTAACGCGAAATGTTCTCAATCACCACAATCGCGTCGTCCACGACGAAGCCGGTGGCGATGGTCAGCGCCATTAGCGTCAGGTTATTGATCGAGAAATCGAGAAAGACCATTACCGCAAAAGTGCCGATCAGCGATAACGGCACGGCGACGCCCGGAATGATTGTGGCGGGGACATTACGCAGGAACAGGTAGATGATCATCACCACCAGCGCAATCGCCAGCATCAGTTCGAACTGGGTGTCGGTAACGGAAGCGCGAATGTTGGTGGTGCGATCCGACAGCACAGTGACATTGACCGATTTCGGCAGGCTTTCCGTAAGCTGCGGCAGCATCTGACGAATGCTGTCCGCCGTGGAGATAATGTTGGCGCCGGGCTGGCGCTGCACATTCATCACAATGGCCTGTTCTTTATTGGCCCACGCGCCGAGCCAGCTGTTTTCCGCGCCTTGTTCGACCGTTGCCACATCGCCCAGACGTACCGGCGCGCCGTTCTGCCAGGCGATGATTAACTGGCGATACTCATCGACGGACTGCATCTGATCGTTAGCAGAGAGCGTGACCGCGCGAGTTGGGCCATCAAGACTCCCTTTCGCCGAGTTGACGTTGGCGCTGGTGATGGCGGCGCGGACCGTCTCGCTGGTAAGCCCCAGCGCGGCAATCGCCTGCGCATTCAGCTTCACACGCACGGCCGGGCGTTGGCCGCCGGACAGCGTGACCAGCCCTACGCCGGAAACCTGGGAAATTTTCTGCGCCACCCGGGTTTCCACCATATCTTCCACCTGCGTCATGGGCATAGCGGTTGAGGTGACGGCCAGCGTCATGATCGGTGGATCTGCCGGGTTAACTTTGCTGTATACCGGCGGGTTAGGCAGATCGCTAGGCAGCAGGTTTGTGGCCGCGTTAATGGCGGCCTGTACTTCCTGCTCGGCGACATCCAGCGGCAGAGTCAGCTGGAACTGCAACGTCACAACCGATGCACCGCCGGAACTTTGTGACGACATCTGTTTCAGGCCGGACATTTGCCCGAACTGGCGTTCAAGCGGCGCGGTGACGGCGGAGGTCATCACATCCGGGCTGGCGCCGGGGTAGAGCGTTACCACCTGAATGGTGGGGTAGTCCACCTCCGGCAACGCGGCGACGGGCAGGAAGCGGTAACCGATAATCCCGGCGAGTAAAATCGCCACCATCAGCAGCGTGGTCGCGACAGGGCGCATAATAAACAGGCGCGACGGGCCGCCTGTGCTGCTCGGAGGTAACACCTGCATCAGGAGCGCACTCCTTTCTTACCGTATTCCCGATTCGTGGCTTTATCTTCTTTCGCCGCAGGCGCTTGCGCTTCCACCACTTCGACTTTCGCCCCATCCGTCAGACGATCGATCCCGTCCGTCACGACGCGATCGCCTGCCGACAGCCCGGCGCTGATTACCACTTTCTGACTGTCCTGAATACCCGGTTTAACCAGATGCTTGCTGACTTTGTTCTCATCATTTAGCACCCAGACAAAGTGGCCTTCGTTACCCATTTGCACGGCCGCTGTCGGTATCACCACCGCGTTTTGCTGCGTGTCGACCAGCATGCGGGCGTTAACAAACTGGTTAGGGAACAGCGCGTCATCCTGGTTGTTAAAACGGGCTTTGATTTTGATGGTGCCGGTCGTGGCGTCGATTTGGTTGTCCAGGCTGAGCAGTACGCCGTCGCTTAATTTCTGTGAGTTAGTGCGATCCCAGGCTTCAACGGTCAATGTTTTACCCGTTTTTTGCGCCTGTACGACGGTGGCGATATCGCTTTCCGGCAAGGTAAAAATAAGATCGATTGGGTGCGTCTGGGTGATAACGACAATGCCTGTGGTATCGCCGCTGGAAATTTGATTACCGACATCCACCTGTTTTAACCCCACGCGACCCTCTACCGGTGCGGTGATGCGGCTCCAGTCAAGCTGCAACTGCGCGCTGGCGACGCTGGCTTCATCGGCCTTAATGGTGCCTTCTGTTTCGCTGACCAGCGCCTGTTGCGCGTCCAGCTCCTGGCGGGAGACAAGGTTGGTTTTCACCAACTGTTGATAGCGTGCTAAATCGCGACGGGCATTCGCCAGCGTGGCTTTGTCTTTCGCGAGCTGCCCCTGCGCTTGCGCTAAGGCGACTTTAAACTGGCTGGGATCGATTTCCGCCAGCAGATCGCCTGCTTTGACCTGTTGTCCTTCCTGGAAGTGCAGCGCCATCAGTTGACCATCCACGCGGCTGCGTACCGTGACGGTATTGGCGGCAGCGATCGTGCCCAGCCCGGTCAGATAGCGTGGTACGGCTTGTTCCGTTGCGGTGGCCGCCTGAACCGGCGCCAGCGGGCCAGAACGCATGCCGCGACGTCCTGCGCCAGCCTGACGTTGCGCATGTTCGTTAGCGCCCGGCGCATTCCCCTGGGTTTCGCTGCGACTATGCCAGAACCCGTACACGGCAATGGCCGCCACAACGACCACGATTGCTATCACCCAGCGGGATTTTTTACTGCCTTTCATCGTTATAAGTTTCTCATCCTGAAACGTTTCGCGGAATGATACTAGTTTAGTCATCCATAACGGGAGAAAAATGGAGGAATTATGAAACACTGTCTGGATTCGTCTGAATGACGTCGGCCTTTGCGAGGCGTTACGCAACAATCACCCATGAAAAACACGGATATTTACTCTTACGTTAGAGTGGCGGCACGGCAAAAAAAGGAGGTAAGCCACAGCTTTCAGCAGGACGCTGGAACGGGAAAGCCCCTCCCGAGGAAGGGGCCAAAATAAGGAAAGGGTTATGATGAAGTGCGTCATCATACTGGTGATACTCTTAGTGATTAGCTTTCAGACTTACTAAGACACCAGGGGGAGGGGAAACCCTCCCTAACCCTCACTCCTGAAAATAAGCCACAGCAAAAATAATGTCAATCTGCAAGCCGCTCAGCTTGCGAGGCGGTTAACGAAATACGACGTCCGCCCAGCGCGCAAGACCGGCGGTGACGGAGCCGAAGTCATCGCCGCCAGCAATCAGAATGCCCGGCAACTGCTCCGCCAACGCGTTTTTGATCAGCGGTGAGCGTGCGCTGCCGCCGGTCAGATAGATGACATCCGGTTTTTCCTGCGCATTGTCCAGCGCCAGTTGTACCTGCTCCAGTATACGCGCCAGCGGCTGGCTCAGCGCGGCTTCCAGCCCCTGCTGACTGACAGACGTCGCCAGCTCATCGCTGATAAACGGCAGCGTGGTGAGGATATCGGGCTGCCCGGACAGGGCGATTTTGCTCTCCTCCGCGCTGCGTACCAGACGATAACTGAGGCGCTGACGCCAGACTTTAAGCAGCAGCGCGACTTTATCCGCATCGCGGGCGTCCCGAACCAGCTCGTTGAGCAGGCGACCGTTGGCGCTGCTGTAGAAATCGCTCTGTGCGGGAACATCATTGATCGCGACAGCGTTCCACCACGGCAGAACCGGCAATGCGATGCCTTTTTCGGTTTCGCCGCCCATGCCCAGCAACGGCATCAGGTGTTTAAACGCCAGCGCGATGTCCAGGTCGTTACCGCCCACGCGACAGCCGCTGTGCCCGAGCAGGCTGGAGGCGCGGTCAGCGCGCTGATGCCACTGCGGCCCCATCAGCAGCAATGAACAGTCGGTCGTCCCGCCGCCAATATCCACCACCAGTACGCGCTTCTCTTCCTGCAACGTGGCTTCATAATCCAGACCCGCCGCAACCGGTTCAAACTGGAAGACGACATCCTGAAAACCGGCGCGTTTTGCCGCGCGTTCCAGAATGCCTTGCGCCTGGCGGTTAGCCTCATCGCCACCCAGCCCCTGAAAGTTAATTGGTCGACCAATCACCGCCTGTGTGATGCTTTCCGGCAACTGCGTTTGCGCCATATGACGGATGTGCAACATCATCGCGCAAACCAGATCCTCAAACAGCGCAACCTGCTGCGGTTTTAGGCCGTTAGCGCCGAGGAAGGATTTTGGCGATTTAACGAAGTAAACCTCTTCCGGGTCGTCAATGTAGTGGCTCAGCGAAGCCAGCCCGAACTGCACGCTGCCTGCGCCGACCTCAATATCTTCTTCACGGTTGTAGCGCATTGCGCGCCGCAACAGCGCCTGCGTTTCGTCATCCGTCGCCGAAACCGCGTGATGGCGGTACAGCCACTCGCTGACGGCTTCACGCGTCGGGGCGCAAAGCATTGAGGGCAACAGCGTGCTGTTATTTTCCATTTTTAGCAACTGCGGTTGCCCGTCGCGCATGACGGCAACGGAACAGTTTGCCGTGCCGTAGTCAAAACCAATAAACACCTTAATAATCCCCATGCCAGTGAAGAAGGGGCGTGACTTTAACGAAATGTTGTAATCCCGACAACTGGAATATGAAAGCAAGGCGCGGCGTTTGAATAGCGTTTATGCTGAAGGAGAATAAAAACAGGAGTCGCAATGTATATCCTAAGCTGGCAGCCGCCTTATGACTGGTCCTGGATGTTGGGTTTTCTCGCCGCGCGTGCGGTGAGCGGCGTCGAAACGGTTGAGCCCGCGCGTTACGTTCGCAGTCTGGCGACGGGAGAACATCGGGGACTGATCGCCGTTGTACCGGAGCACCAGACGCATACGCTGCGCGTAACCCTGAGCGCGGGCTTGTTGCCCGTCGCCGAAGAATGTCTGGCAAAAATTGAACGCCTGTTCGATCTGCGCTGTAACCCCGATCAGATTGCCGACGCGCTCGGCAGTCTGGGGGCTGCGCGACCGGGATTGCGCCTGCCCGGCTCGGTGGATGCCTTCGAACAGGGCGTAAGGGCGATACTCGGGCAACTGGTCAGCGTGGCGATGGCGGCAAAGCTGACGGCGAAAGTCGCCCGTTGTTATGGCGATGTGCTTGCCGATGCGCCGGAGTATGTCTGTTTCCCCACGCCGCAAACGCTGGCGGCGGCGGACCCATTCGCGCTTAAAGCACTGGGGATGCCGCTTAAACGCGCAGAAGCGCTGATCCATCTGGCGCGTGCGACGCTGGATGGAACGTTAGAGACGTCCGCGCCGCCGGATATTGCGCTGGGGGTGAAAAACCTGCAAACCTTTCCTGGGATTGGGCGCTGGACGGCCAACTACTTCGCGCTGCGCGGCTGGCAGGCGAAAGATATCTTTTTGCCGGATGATTATCTGATTAAACAGCGGTTTTCGGGAATGACGCCCGCGCAAATCCGCCGTTATGCGGAGCGCTGGAAACCCTGGCGTTCCTACGCGTTGCTGCATATCTGGTATACGGATGGCTGGCAGCCGTCAGTTGATGGCGAAATAACTGGTGTTCAGTAACAGATCCAGCGGCTGGGCATCGGCAATGACGTCGCCGTAAATCAGATCGATGCCAATACCGGAAAGCGCATCCATGATCAGCGGCATTTGTACCGGGCCGGCAATGGTTCTGACGCCCAGCCGCTGCGCATGGCTCTGAATAATCGATACCAGCATTTCATCCATTAAATTACCGTGAAGGCTGGCGCAGAGTTCGCTATCAAGCAACAGGTAGTCAGCCATGTGGGCGCTTAAGCAATCGAAAAGCGCCAGGTCACGGTTGACCTGGCTGAGAACAATGCGACAGCCCGCCTGACGCAGTATCTGTATCGCGGGTATGGCCTTATCGGACTCTTGCATCAGGACATGTGCCGGGATAACCAGATGCAATAAGCGCGGCGGAAGTGGGCTGCGCTCCAGCTGTTCGAGCAGCTCATCAATGAATGTTGCGCGGCTGAGTCCGGCGGCGGAAAGCGGCAGGGCGATGCTCACCCCCTTACTGGCGACGGTGGATGCCGCGTGCTGGAAAAATGTCTGAAACACGCGACGATCGAGCGCGTGGCTGAGTTCGGGATCGGTTAGCCCTGCGCGGAATGCCTGCTCCTCCATGATTTCGCCGTCGCTGGTCCACAGCCGCAGCGAGATCAGCCAAAAACCGCACGTTTCAGGGATGCGCGGCGACGCGACCCCACGGGCGATCATCAATAGAGGATTATCTTTGATTATGCGCCATTGTTCATCCTGAGACGTGACTTCCCGCTCGCTGTGCGCCTGTTCCTGCTGCGCTTCGTACACGGTGACACGTCCCCGACCGTTGTTTTTAGAGGCATAGCAGGCGATATCCGCCTGGGACATCACGTCTGCCGCCAGACGATTGGCGTTATTGATTAGCGTGATTCCGGCGCTGGCGCCAATGGGGTGTTCGCGGTCTTCCCACGTAAAGCGGTATTCATTAATCGCGTTGACGATCCGCGTAGAAATAAAGCGTGCGCTGTCGATATTGCAATCCGGCAGCAGGAGGCCAAATTCGTCCCCGCCCAGGCGGGCCAGCATATCGCTGGAACGCAGCATACTGAGCATTAAGGCGGCCAGTTCGCGAAGCAGCGCATCGCCTGCGGCATGCCCGGCGCTGTCGTTAACGGCTTTAAAGCGGTCAAGATCAATAAAGACCAGCGCATGATGCTGGCGCGTATCGCGTACCGTAAGCAGGATTTCTTTCAGATGGCTTTCAAAACTGACCCGGTTAGCCAGGTGGGTGAGGGCGTCATGAGAGGCGCTGTAGCTGAGCTGGCGCAGCATTTTCCGCGATTCCGTGACGTCCTGAATGACCAGTACGGAGCCGATATTCCCGCCGTCCAGCGTACTGAGCGGCGTAATGCTGTAATGAATGTCGTAGCGACCGCCGTTGCGACAGTGAAGCACCACATCCTGCTCAATGGCGGAACGCGACATATCCGCGCTATAGATATTTTCCATCAGCGGGCCGTTATCGCCAAAAGTGATGCGCAATACCGTCAGCAGCGGGATGCCGATCGCATGCTCCTGCTGCCAGCCGCTCATCTTTTCGGCGACAGGGTTCATAAAGGTTACGTTCATATCGACGTCAATGCAGACAACCGCTTCCCCGATGGAGTCCAGCGTAATGTGCAGGCGCTCTTTTTCCTGATACAGCGCCTCGTTAAGCTGCTTGACTTCGGTCATGTCCATGTTGATGCCAAGCAGGCGTTCCACGTCGCCGTCTTTATCCAGCACCCGGTTCGCCAGGGCGCGGATATGCCGGATGCCATCTTTTACGCCAATCCTGAATTCGAGCTTAAAGGGGAGACGTGCCGCCAGAGACTCGCGGATGATCTTTTCCGTCGGCGCGCGGTCTTCCGGCAACAGGCAGTCGTGCCAGAGTTGCCAGGTGGGTTTGATATGCGGCGGAACCTCATACAGCTCAAACATGCGCTTATCCCAACTGATCACGTCAGGCCGCAGTTCCCATTCCCAGATGCCGATACCGCCCGCTTCGTTCGCCAGCGTAATCCGCTCCATCAAGCGCTTGTTTACCCGTTCGGTATGTTTCAGGTCGTTGATATCTTCAATTTGCGCAATGAAATAGAGCGGGGTGTTGTCGCTATGGCGAACCAGTGAAACGGCCAGTAATGCCCAGACCACATCGCCGTCGCGGGTGTAATAGCGTTTCTCCATGGAATAGCTGTTGATATCGCCGCGCACCAGCATATTCAGCTGTTCAAGGTCGTTATGCAGATCCTCAGGCCAGGTAAGCTGTTGAAAGGTGAGGGCGCGCAGTTCATCCTGGCTGTAGCCAAGAAACTGACACAATGCCTTGTTGGCCTGTAGCCATTGGCCTTCGGTGCCCACTAACGCCATGCCGATCGCGGAATATTCCATCGCGTTACGAAAGCGTAATTCGCTTTCCGTGATATTTTTTTGTTCCGCCCGAAACGCATACATCACCATTGTCATGATGTTGACGGGCAGCAGGATCATTAAAAGCGGCAGCCAGGGAACGTTCATCATGGCGTATGTTTTGGGCGTTGACAGCAGCGCCGGGTCGGATGCCAGCATCAGCGACGTCATCATGACGGTGGCGAGGAAGATCAGAAACGCTTCCATACGCGGCAGACGTATCGCGCTCCACATCAGCAGAACGATAATGCAGGTGAAAGGCCACGGGACGTACAGCATAGAGAGCCAGCTTAGCCCCAGCGTTATCGTCAGCGTAAGCAGCGTTTCAAGCAGTAAGCGGGGATCGCGATGGCGAAGCAGGTAGCGCGGTTTAAACAGCAAGCCTAATGGCACCAGCGCCAGCGCGCCGATAGACTCGGACAGAATCCAAATCAAAAATGTTTTTACTGGTGTCCCTTCGGGCATCAGCAGCCAGAGCAGCGCGCCTCCCAGTAACGGTGGAATCACCGCGCTGCCCGTCGCCAGGCGGAGCCAGTCATTCAGATTTTGTAAGGGGTTATACCAGGGCAGTAGCTTACGTAACAGGATTGCGCCGACCACCGCTTCAATAATATTGATCGCCGTCCAGCCAAAATTCAGCGAACCGGCAGGAGAAAAAACGAGTGACGCGCTTATGCTGCCGAGGGAACAGACCAGTGCGATCCCCGGCCACATCCGTCCTGCGTGGCGATAAAAACCGACCATCATGATTGACGTCGGGAACCACAGCGGCGCCAGCGGTGTATCGAAACGCGACAGTTCCAGCGAGAAGAGTGTAAAGATAAAGGTGAGCAGACCTAAACTGACGAGACGCAGTAGAGGGTGAGGCAAGGTAACTAAAACATGTTGGGTTTGTTTACTCATTACCACGTTATCCGAATAGCCCTTGCCGTCGCGGAGGGCCCGGACGCGTCAGTTTTCATTCAGGATCATGCTAGTACAAACAATTTACGATTTATACGTCAGCGGCTCATAATTTGACATCTCCGGGGGATTAATTCCGGCATAAACGAATAAATCCGGCAGCTGCTTTAAAAATAAGCATTTTAATTTGCGACAGGGAGAGATGGACGGCAATTTAGCGTTCTGTTATCTCGACTGGTATCGTGCCGCTGAAATCCCTATAATTGCCGCGTTTGACGCTTCGGCGTCGCCCTCCCTAACATCCAGGTTAATCAGGTCGCTAAATTTATGACTGTTCAGTCTCATCAGTGCGTCATTATCGGTATTGCTGGCGCATCGGCTTCCGGCAAGAGTCTTATTGCCAGTACCCTTTATCGCGAATTGCGTGAACAAGTGGGTGATGAACATATCGGCGTTATTCCCGAAGACAGCTATTACAAAGATCAAAGTCATCTGTCGATGGAAGAGCGTGTAAAAACCAACTACGACCATCCTAATGCGATGGATCACAGTTTGCTGTTCCAGCATCTGCAAGCGCTCAAGCGCGGTTCGGCGATTGAATTGCCCGTATACAGCTATGTTGAACATACCCGCATGCAGGAAACCGTTCGCGTCGAGCCCAAAAAAGTCATTATTCTTGAAGGGATTTTGCTGCTGACGGACGCGCGTTTGCGTGAAGAGATGAACTTCTCCATTTTTGTCGATACCCCGCTGGATATCTGCCTGATGCGCCGTATTAAGCGCGACGTCAACGAGCGTGGGCGTTCAATGGATTCGGTGATGGCGCAGTACCAGAAAACCGTACGCCCGATGTTCCTGCAATTTATTGAACCTTCCAAGCAATACGCCGATATTATCGTACCGCGCGGCGGTAAGAACCGCATCGCGATTGATATTCTGAAAGCGAAAATCAGTCAGTTCTTTGAATAAGCCCAGCGAATTGTGTACCGTTCAGTGATAACCTGGTTCGCCCTTGACGCGTTGAACGTTAAGGGCCTGATGCACGAAAGGAGAAAGTGCCATGCGTTTGTGTGACCGAGATATTGAAGCCTGGCTGGATGAAGGCCGCTTGTCGATCAACCCGCGTCCTCCTGTTGAGCGTATTAATGGCGCGACGGTGGATGTGCGCCTTGGCAATAAATTTCGTACATTTCGTGGCCACACGGCTGCGTTTATTGATTTAAGCGGCCCGAAGGATGAGGTCAGCGCTGCGCTGGATCGCGTGATGAGCGATGAAATCGTGCTGGATGAAGGCGACGCGTTTTATCTTCATCCGGGCGAGCTGGCGCTGGCCGTGACCTTTGAGTCCGTCACGCTGCCGCCGGATCTCGTGGGGTGGCTGGATGGCCGTTCCTCGCTGGCGCGTCTTGGGCTGATGGTGCACGTTACCGCGCACCGTATCGATCCCGGCTGGTCCGGTTGCATCGTTCTGGAGTTCTACAACTCCGGGAAATTACCGCTGGCCCTGCGTCCGGGAATGCTGATTGGCGCCCTGAGCTTTGAGCCGCTCTCCGGCCCTGCCGCACGCCCTTATAACCGTCGCCAGGATGCGAAATACCGCGATCAGCAAGGCGCTGTTGCCAGCCGGATTGACAAAGACTGAGTCTGCTCCACTGAGGATAGCATGAGACGATTTCTGACGACGCTGATGATTCTCCTGGTCGTGCTGGTGGCCGGTTTCTCGGCGTTGGTGATGTTGGTGAATCCGAATGATTTCCGCGCGTATATGGTGCAGCAGGTCGCTGCGCGTAGCGGATATCAACTGCAACTGGATGGCCCTCTGCGCTGGCACGTATGGCCTCAACTCAGCATCCTCTCTGGACGGATGGCGTTGACGGCGGAAGGCGCCAGCGAACCCCTGGTTCGGGCCGACAATATGCGCCTGGACGTTGCGCTGTGGCCGCTTCTTAGTCATCAGTTGAAGGTTGAACAGGTGATGCTCAAAGGCGCGGTCATCCAGTTGACGCCGCAGACGGAAGCGGCGCGCCGGGAAGACGCGCCTGTTGCGCCAAAAGACAATACGCTGCCGGATGTCCCGGAAGACCGTGGCTGGTCTTTTGATATCAGCAGCTTACGCGTTGCTGACAGCGTGCTGGTGTTCCAGCATGAAGACGACGAGCAAATTACGGTTCGCGATATTCGCCTGCAAATGGAGCAGGATGAACAGCATCGCGGGACGTTTGATTTTTCCGGGCGGGTGAACCGCGATCAGCGCGATCTCTCGCTCTCCTTCAACGGAACGGTCGATGCGTCTGACTATCCGCACAACCTAACGGCCGGTATCGAGCAGCTCAACTGGCAGTTGCAGGGAGCCGATTTACCGAAACAGGGTATTCAGGGCCAGGGGCAATTACAGGCGCAGTGGCAGGAAGGGCAAAAAAGGCTCTCTTTCAGTCAGCTCAGTTTAACCGCCAACGACAGCACCCTGACCGGACAGGCTCAGGTGACGCTGAGCGATGAGCCGGAATGGGCGATCGATCTGCAATTTGGCAAGCTGAATCTGGATAACCTTCTTCCGCGAAATGACGTGGCAAGCACATCCAAAAACGTGGCGCAAACGGGGCAGCAGTCGACGCGGCCGCGGCCGGTTATCGCGTCCCGCGTTGATGAACCCGCTTATCAGGGGCTAAAAGGGTTTTCTGCGGCCCTCTCTCTGCGGGCGGATAACGCGCAGTGGCGTGGCATGGCGTTTACCGACGTGTCGGCGAAAATGACGAATCAGGCCGGTTTGCTGAATATCGTCGAGTTGCAGGGGAAACTCGACGGCGGTGAGATTTCTCTGCCCGGTACGCTGGACGCGAGAGCGGCAAATCCGCGCGCCGTGTTCCAGCCGCGCCTTGAAGATGTGGAAATTGGCACGATTCTGAACGCGTTTGACTATCCCATCGCGCTGACCGGCAAAATGTCGCTGGCGGGTGATTTTTCCGGCGCGGATATTGACGCCCAGGCGTTTCGTCACAGCTGGCAAGGGCAGGCGCATGTTGAAATGCGCGACACGCGTATGGAAGGGATGAACTTCCAGCAACTGGTGCAGCAGGCGGTAACGCGTAGCGGTGGCGATGTGCAGCAATCGCAGCAGAATTTTGATAACGCGACCCGCCTGGATCGCTTTGTCACCGACCTGACGCTGGATAACGGTAAGCTCACGCTGGGCAGCATGGAAGGGCAGTCTGCAATACTGGCGGTTTCCGGTAATGGCGCGTTGAATCTTGTTGAGCAGACCTGCGACACGCAGTTTAACGTGCGCGTGCTGGGCGGCTGGACAGGTGAAAGCAAGCTGATTGATTTCCTGAAAGAGACGCCGGTTCCGCTGCGCGTATACGGTAAGTGGCAGGCGCTGAATTACAATCTCCAGGTTGACCAGATTCTGCGTAAGCATTTGCAGGATGAAGCAAAACGTCGTCTGAGCGACTGGGCGGATCGTAATAAAGAGACCCGCAACGGTAAAGACGTGAAGAAGCTGCTGGATAAGCTGTAAGCGAATCTGAATGCCGGCTGTGAAAACAGACAACATTTGTAGGCCGGGTAAGGCGTTTACGCCGCCATCCGGCAACACCCTACGCCTGATGGCGCTGCGCTTATCAGGCCTACAACGACACAACCGTAGGCCGGGTAAGGCGTCATCCGCCACCCGGCATGCCGTTCAGCCTTACACCTCGTAATCTAACTCGTCATTGCTACGTAACGGTATAATCTGTACTTTCTGTACGCGGTGACTCTCAACCTGCAAGGTTTTCAACAGGTAATCTCCCACCTGAACCTCTTCTCCGGTTTTCGGCACGCGTTGCAGGTATTCCATCAACAACCCCGCGATGGTGTGGTACTCGCGTTTCTCATCCAGCGGCAGCGGAACGTACTGCACCAGATCTTCCAGCGGCATATGGCCGTTGGCGGTCCAGGAGCCGTCCGGGTTTTTCTGAATATCGTGACGGGCGTCGATCTCTTCCACTTCGTTCGGCAGATTACCGGCGATGGTTTCCATGACGTCGCTCAGGGTTACGATCCCTTCAACGGAACCAAACTCATCCACGACAAAAGCAAAATGCGTGCGGGCGTTACGGAACTGCTCCAGCGCCGGAAGCAGCGGCAGCGTTTCAGGAAACACCAGCGGTTGACGGATCAACGCCCGCAGATCGAGCGGATCGCCGCGCAGCGATTGCTGTAGCAGGTCGATGACATGCACCACGCCAAGCAACTCTTCCTGTTCGTCCTCTCCGGTCACTACCAGACGCGTATGCTGGTTTTTTTCCAGCAGGGCGCGAATTTCCTCTTCAGGCGCGTCGAGATCGATGTGCTCAATATCATGGCGCGAGGTCATGATACTGCTGACGGTGCGCTGGTTGAGGTTCAGCACCCGCTCAATCATCTGCCGCTCTTGCGGGTTGAAAATCTGGCTGTCGTCATGATCCGCCAGCATAGCGGAGGTGTCAGCATCCAGCTCGGCATCCTCCTTTTTCCCGCTGAGCAAACGCATCACCGCTTCGGTGGTGCGCTGGCGCAACGTATGGTTGGCGGATAAGAAGCGACGACGGTTGAAGATCGCCAGTTGGTTCAGCGCTTCAATCATCACCGAGAAGCCGATCGCGGCGTACAGATAACCTTTCGGAATATGGAAGCCAAACCCTTCCGCCACCAGGCTGAAGCCGATCATCAGCAGGAAGCTGAGGCAGAGGATCACGATGGTTGGGTGGCTGTTCACAAACCGGGTCAGGGATTTACTGGCCAGCAGCATCAGGCTGATGGCGATAATCACCGCCGCCATCATCACCGCAAGGTGTTCGACCATCCCCACGGCGGTAATGACCGAGTCGAGGGAGAAGATGGCGTCCAGCACCACAATTTGCGCCACCACGCCCCAGAATTTCGCCCCTTTGCGTTGGGTGGGGTTATCGCTGTCTTTCCCCTCCAGCCGCTCGTTGAGCTCCATCGTGGCTTTAAAGAGCAGGAAGAAACCGCCAAACAGCATAATCAGATCCCGGGCGCTGAAGCTCAGGTCGCGTATGCTAAAGAGAGGCTTCGTCAGCGTGACCAGCCACGATATAGACGCCAGCAACAGCAGGCGCATGATCATCGCTAACAGCAGCCCGGTAATGCGCGCACGATCGCGCTGCGCAGGCGGCAGTTTTTCAGCGAGGATGGCAATAAAGACCAGGTTATCAATGCCGAGGACTAACTCGATGACGATAAGCGTGACGAGTCCGGCCCAGATTGATGGATCGGCAATCCATTCCATAGTGAGAATAATACCTTTCGTTATATGACAGTTGTCACAATTCGATCATGGATAAAGCTGGCGCAAAATGCAATGACATAACGTCATTTCTCTTTCTTTTATATCAGGCTTTTATGCTGAAAACGTGGCGGAAAAATAACCATAAAGTTTCCATATGGTACGATTTTTTGAATGTGGATATATTTCGGAAATATCGCAGGTTGGGCGTTAAATATAGAATTTGTCAACATCAATAAAATCCTAAAATTATAATTTCGCCACGCTTAATATTAATCTTAAAAAGGGTGAAGTACAGGCTTGTTACCTTGCCTGCTATTACGTTAACTGCAACAATTCTTGCAGCATTAATGGTGGGCAACAAAAATATCCTGTCGCCGTCAAGCAGGCCATTACTGAGTAACTTTCTTATTTCCTGTGATGTTTCTCTGTCGCGAAGAAGAGGAAATAAAGAGGATTATAAAAACCTAAATTAATCAGTGTATTGGTAGCTAAAAAGCCAAGGGCGGTAGCGTGTCTGATAACCTGGTGACAAGTCTGAATTATTCTGTCAATAGCCTACGGATGAATCCAAATTTTTTAGGACTGATGCCAGTTAAATTTCTTTTCAATTAACTGCAATGTAAATGTGTACAGGCGAAGTCGCTATTTAAATTGCACGGGATAATTACTCTGCCAAAGTGATAAATAATCAATGATGAAATCCAAAATGAAATTGATGCCATTATTGGTGTCGGTAACCTTGATAAGTGGTTGCACAGTACTTCCGGGCAGCAATATGTCTACGATGGGTAAAGACGTGATCAAACAGCAAGACGCTGATTTTGATCTCGACCGTATGGTGAATGTCTATCCGTTGACGCCGCGCCTGGTGGAGCAATTACGACCACGTCCAAATGTGGCGCAGCCCAATATGTCACTGGACCAGGAGATCTCAAGCTACCAGTACCGCGTCGGCCCAGGCGATGTTTTGAATGTGACGGTCTGGGATCACCCGGAACTGACCACGCCCGCCGGGCAGTACCGTAGCTCCAGTGATACCGGCAACTGGGTTCAACCTGATGGCACCATGTTTTATCCCTACATCGGCAAAGTGACTGTGGTGGGCAAAACGCTGGGTGAAATTCGCAGTGATATTACCGGGCGCTTAGCGAAGTACATTGCTGACCCGCAGGTGGACGTTAATATCGCCGCTTTCCGCTCGCAGAAGGCGTATGTCTCCGGGCAGGTGAATAAATCCGGCCAGCAGGCGATCACCAACGTGCCGCTCACCGTTCTTGATGCCATCAACGCCGCAGGTGGTCTGACCGAAAACGCCGACTGGCGCAACGTCGTGCTGACGCACAATGGCCAGGAGCAGCGAATTTCTTTGCAGGCGCTGATGCAAAACGGCGATCTCAGCCAGAACCGGTTGCTCTACCCTGGAGACATCCTGTTTGTACCGCGTAATGACGATCTGAAAGTCTTCGTAATGGGTGAAGTGAAGAAACAGAGCACCCTCAAAATGGACTTCAGCGGTATGACGCTCACCGAAGCATTGGGTACGGCGGAAGGTATCGACCTGACCACCTCCAATGCCAGCGGCATCTTCGTGATTCGACCGCTGAAAGGCGAGGGCGGACGCAATGGCAAGATCGCCAATATTTATCAGCTTGATATGTCTGATGCCACCTCTCTGGTGATGGCGACGGAGTTCCGACTGCAACCTTACGATGTGGTGTACGTCACGACCGCACCGGTTGCGCGCTGGAACCGTCTGATCAATCAGTTGCTGCCGACCATCAGCGGTGTCCGTTATATGACGGATACGGCCAGCGACATTCATAACTGGTAAACGTCATGTTTAACAAAATCTTAGTTGTTTGCGTGGGGAACATTTGCCGTTCCCCGACGGCAGAGCGCTTGCTGAAAAGTTATCACCCGTCGTTAACGGTGGAGTCCGCCGGGCTGGGCGCGCTGGTGGGAAGGGGCGCCGACCGGTCGGCGGTCAGCGTGGCGGCGGCGCATAACCTCTCTCTTGAAGGTCATTGCGCCCGCCAGATCTCCGGGCGTATGTGCCGGGATTATGACCTGATTCTGGCGATGGAAAAACGCCATATCGCCAGACTGTGCGAGATGGCGCCAGAGATGCGCGGGAAAGTGATGTTGTTCGGCCACTGGGACAGCGAGCGTGAAATACCCGACCCGTATCGCAAAAGTCGCGAGGCGTTTGAAGCGGTGTACACATTACTTGAAAGGTCTGCTCGCCAATGGGCGCAGGCATTGAACGCAGAGCAGGTATAACAATGACAGAAAAAGTAAAACAGCTTGCCGCTCCGGTAACGGGCAGTGATGAAATCGATATCGGTCGCCTGGTGGGAACCGTCATTGAAGCGCGCTGGTGGGTGCTTGGCATTACGGCGGTATTTGCGCTGTGCGCGGTGATTTACACGCTATTCGCCACGCCGATTTACAGCGCCGACGCGCTGGTGCAAATCGAGCAAAATACCGGTAACTCGCTGGTGCAGGATATTGGCTCTGCGCTGGCCAATAAACCGCCAGCATCAGAAGCAGAAATTCAGCTGATTCAGTCGCGTCTGGTTCTGGGGAAAACCGTTGACGATCTCGACCTGGATATCTCCGTCACCAAAAACACTTTCCCTCTGTTTGGCGCAGGCTGGGAGCGCCTGATGGGGCGGCAGAATGAGACGGTGAAAGTGACAACGTTCACCCGTCCAAAAGAGATGGGCGAGCAGGTTTTCACGCTTAACGTGCTGAGTGACAAAACCTACGAACTGACCAGCGACGGCGGCTTTAGCGCGCGCGGTCAGGCCGGGCAACTGCTGAGTAAAGACGGCGTGACGATGATGGTGAGCGCTATCCATGCCCGCCCGGACAGTGAATTTACCGTCACTAAATTCTCCACGCTTGGGATGATCAACAATCTGCAAAACAACCTGACCGTGACGGAAAACGGCAAAGATACCGGCGTATTGAGCCTGGCCTTCACCGGTGAAGACAAGGATCAGATCCGCGATATTCTCAACAGCATCACCCGCAACTATCTCGAACAGAACGTTGAGCGGAAATCTGCGGAAGCGGCGAAAAGTCTGGCGTTCCTGGCGAAACAGTTGCCGGAAGTGCGCAGTCGCCTGGACGTCGCGGAAAATAAACTCAACGCCTTCCGTCAGGATAAAGACTCCGTGGACTTACCGCTGGAGGCCAAGGCGGTGCTGGATTCGATGGTGAATATCGACGCCCAGCTTAACGAACTGACCTTCAAAGAGGCGGAAATCTCCAAGCTGTTTACTAAAGCGCATCCGGCTTACCGTACGCTGCTGGAAAAACGTAAAGCGCTGGAAGACGAAAAAGCCAAACTGAACGGGCGGGTGACGGCCATGCCGAAAACGCAGCAGGAAATTGTGCGTCTAACGCGCGACGTCGAATCCGGTCAGCAGGTTTATATGCAACTGCTGAACAAGCAGCAGGAGCTGAAGATCACCGAGGCCAGTACCGTCGGGGATGTGCGTATTGTTGACCCGGCGATTGCCCAGCCGGGCGTGCTGAAGCCGAAAAAAGCGCTGATTATTCTTGGCAGCATTATTCTTGGCCTGATGCTCTCTATCGTCGGCGTGTTGCTGCGTTCGCTGTTTAACCGAGGGATTGAAAGTCCGCAGGTGCTCGAAGAACACGGCATCAGCGTCTATGCCAGTATTCCTCTGTCGGAGTGGCAGAAAGCGCGCGATAACGTCAAAACGATTAAGGGCGTTAAGCGCTACAAACAGAGCCAGTTGCTGGCGGTGGGGAATCCAACCGATCTGGCGATTGAAGCGGTGCGTAGCCTGCGTACCAGCCTGCATTTCGCCATGATGCAGGCGCAAAACAATGTGCTGATGTTGACCGGGGTCAGCCCGTCTATCGGCAAAACCTTTGTCTGCGCCAACCTGGCGGCGGTCATCAGCCAGACCAACAAACGCGTGCTGCTGATCGACTGCGATATGCGTAAAGGCTATACCCACGAGCTGCTGGGCACCAACAACGTGAATGGTCTGTCCGACATTCTGGTGGGCAAAGGGGATATCGCCTCCTGCGCTAAACCCACTTCCATCCCGCATTTCGATCTGGTGCCGCGCGGACAGGTGCCGCCTAACCCGTCGGAACTGCTGATGAGCGAGCGCTTTGGCGAGCTGATTGCCTGGGCCAGCGCGCACTATGACCTGGTCTTAATCGATACGCCGCCGATTCTGGCGGTGACCGATGCGGCGATCGTCGGACGGCATGTCGGCACCACGCTGATGGTGGCGCGTTACGCCGTTAACACATTAAAAGAGGTGGAAACCAGCCTGAGCCGCTTTGAGCAGAACGGCATTCCGGTAAAAGGCGTAATCCTCAACTCCATCTTCCGACGGGCGACCGGTTATCAGGATTACGGTTACTACGAGTACGAATACAAGTCGGATTCAAAATAATAAGTCGCCTGATGACGCTGCGCTTATCAGGCCTACAGGGCCGACAAAATTGCTGGTGACTGTAGGCCGGATAAGGTGTTTACACCGCCATCCGACACTATCCGGGGAATGAGAATGACAATAGACAACCCACTGATTTCGATCTACATGCCAACCTGGAATCGGCAGCAACTGGCGATTCGCGCGATTAAATCGGTGCTGCGCCAGGACTATACCCACTGGGAAATGATCATTGTGGATGACTGCTCCTCATCGTATGAGCAGTTGCAGCAGTTTGTTGAAGGGTTAAACGACCCGCGCGTGCGCTACACCCACAATGCGATTAATTCCGGCGCCTGCGCGGTGCGTAATCAGGCCATTATGCAGGCGAAGGGGCAGTACATCACCGGGATCGATGATGATGATGAATGGACGCCGAATCGTCTGAGCGTGTTCCTTGAACATAAGCATCAGCTGGTAACGCACGCGTTTTTATACGCCAATGACTATGTCTGCGAAGGTGAGGTTTACTCGCAGCCGGCCAGTCTGCCGTTGTACCCGAAATCGCCGTACTCACGCCGTCTTTTTTATAAACGCAATATCATTGGCAATCAGGTCTTTACCTGGGCCTGGCGTTTTAAAGAGTGCCTGTTTGATACCGAACTGAAAGCCGCGCAGGACTACGATATTTTCCTGCGCATGGTGGTTGAGTACGGCGAACCGTGGAAAGTGGAAGAGGCGACGCAGATTCTGCACATCAATCACGGTGAAATGCAGATCACCTCCTCGCCGAAAAAGTTCTCCGGCTACTTCCATTTCTACCGCAAGCATAAAGACAAATTCGACCGCGCCAGCAAAAAGTATCAGCTGTTTACGCTGTACCAGATCCGCAATAAGCGAATGACCTGGCGCACGTTGCTGACGCTGTTTTCTGTGCGTAACGGCAAACGCCTGGCTGACGGACTGCGGGGGCGTTAAGGATGCTGGAGGATCTACGCGCAAACAGCTGGAGTCTGCGCCCGTGCTGCATGGTGCTGGCCTACCGTGTCGCCCATTTTTGTTCCGTCTGGCGCAAAAAAAATGTGCTGAATAACCTGTGGGCCGCGCCGGTGCTGGTGCTGTACCGCCTGATAACCGAATGCCTGTTTGGTTACGAAATTCAGGCTGCCGCAACCATCGGCCGACGCTTCACCATCCATCACGGTTATGCCGTCGTGATCAATAAGCATGTTGTCGCGGGCGACGACTTCACCGTGCGTCATGGCGTCACCATCGGCAACCGGGGCGGCGACAGCCTGGCGTGCCCGGTCATTGGTAACGGCGTTGAGCTGGGCGCTAACGTCATTTTGCTGGGGGATATCACCATCGGCAATAACGTGACTATCGGGGCGGGCAGCGTGGTGCTCGACACGGTTCCCGATAACGCGCTGGTAGTGGGAGAGAAGGCGCGAGTGAAGGTAATTAAATGAATATTCTGCAATTTAATGTTCGACTGGCGGAAGGCGGCGCGGCGGGCGTGGCATTAGACCTGCACCTGCGCGCGCTACAAAAAGGCCTGACCTCGCACTTTGTCTATGGCTATGGCAAAGGCGGGAAGAAAAGCGTCAGCCACAGCAACTACCCGCATGTGATTAAACAGACGCCGCGTCTGACATCGGTCGCCAATATCGCGCTGTTTCGTCTGTTTAACCGCGACCTCTTTGGCAATCTCGATAACCTGTACCGCAAAGTGACCCGGACACCCGGCCCGCTGGTGCTGCATTTTCATGTGCTGCACAGCTACTGGCTGAATCTGGCAGAGGTTGTCGCTTTCTGCGAGAAGGTGAAAAACCACAAGCCGGACGTGAGGCTGGTCTGGACGCTGCACGATCACTGGAGCGTGACCGGACGCTGTGCCTTTACCGACGGCTGTGAAGGCTGGAAAAGCGGCTGCCAGAAATGCCCGACGCTGACCAATTATCCGCCGGTAAAAGTGGACAGAGCGCACCAGCTGGTGGTGGGCAAGCGGCAGCTGTTTCAGCAGATGCTCTCGCTGGGCTGTCAGTTTATCTCGCCCAGCCAGCATGTGGCGGAGGCGTTTAACAGCCTGTACGGGGCAGGGCGTTGTCGCATTATCAACAATGGCATTGATGTGGCGACCGAAGCGATTCTGTCCGAACTGTCGCCGGTGAGCGAGCGCCAGGGCAAACCGAAAATTGCCGTGGTGGCGCACGATCTGCGCTATGACGGCAAAACAAACCAACAACTGGTGCGCGACATGATGGCGGCAGGCAACAACATTGAGCTGCACACCTTCGGTAAGTTTTCCCCCTTCGATGGTGAGAACGTGGTGAATCACGGCTTTGAAACCGATAAACGCAAGCTGATGAGCGCCCTTAACCAGATGGATGCGCTGGTGTTCAGCTCCCGGGTCGATAATTACCCGCTGATTTTGTGTGAAGCGTTATCTATCGGCGTGCCGGTGATCGCCACGCACAGCGACGCGGCGCAGGAGGTGTTGGCAAAATCGGGCGGGCGAACGTTCAGTGAAGACGAGGTGCTTAACCTGGTGCAGATGAGCAAATCCGACATTGCCCAGGCCGTATTTGGCGCCTCGCTGGAGGCCTTTTGCGAGCGTAGCCGCACCGCATACAGCGGACAACAGATGCTGGAGGAGTATGTCTCGTTCTATCAGAATCTGTAGTTACCTGCTGCTGCCGCTGATCTACCTGCTGGTCAACGTCAAAATTGCCCAACTGGGCGAAAGCTTCCCCATCACCATCGTCACCTTTTTACCCGTTTTGCTGTTGTTGTTCATTGAGCGCATCAGCATTAAAAAATTGATGATTGCGCTGGGCGTGGGGGCAGGGCTGACGGCGTTTAACTACCTGTTCGGTCAGTCGCTGGATGCCAGCAAATATGTCACCTCGACGATGCTGTTTGTTTACATCGTCATCATTATCGGCATGGTGTGGAGTATTCGCTTTAAAACCGTTTCCCCGCATAACTACCGCAAGATATTACGTTTTTTCTATATGGTGGTGGCGTTTGTGGTGGCGCTGGCGGCAGTTGAGATGGCGCAGATCATTCTTACCGGCGGCAGCAGCTTAATGGAAGGAATTTCGAAATATCTTATTTACAGTAATAGCTATGTGCTGAATTTTATTAAATTTGGCGGTAAGCGAACCACTGCGCTCTATTTTGAACCGGCGTTTTTTGCTCTGGCGTTAATCTCAATTTGGCTCAGCATCAAACAGTTTGGTATCAAAACCCCTAAGACCGATGCTATGATTCTGGCAGGGATAATATTATCAGGATCATTTTCAGGGGTAATGACCTTTATCCTGTTTTACTTACTGGAGTGGGCATTTCAGTATCTGAATAAGGATGCGATAAGGAAAAAATTGCCACTGGCGATTATTTCGTTGGGCGTATTTTTAGTCGGTGTGGTTTTTGCGTTTCCTTATATCGCTGAACGTCTTGGAGATTTAGGAACGGAAGGTTCGTCATCGTATTATCGTATCGTTGGGCCATTAGTGATGGTCGGTTATTCGTTGACCCATATTGATGGCGTAGTCAGATTTGGCTCACTTTATGAATATGTCGCATCATTCGGAATTTTTAACGGTGCGGATGTCGGGAAAACAATAGACAATGGCCTGTATCTGCTGATTATTTATTTCTCATGGTTCGCGGTGTTATTGACCGCATGGTACATGTGGAAAATCTTAAAAATGACGCTGAATGCGTTTGGCGATAATCAGAATTTTCGGGTGCAGCTTTATCTCTTTACGCCGGTATCGTTGTTTTTTACCGGTTCGATATTTAGCCCGGAATATGCATTTTTAATCGTTTGTCCTTTTATTTTGCGCAAAGCGCTAAATATTACGAATTCATGACGAGGTGGTTTTATGTTACTTAGCGTCGTTACTGTCGCCTTTCGTAATTACGACGGCGTGGTAAACACCTGGCGCTCGCTGCGCAACCTGGCGCGCGATCCCAGCCTGACCTTTGAATGGATTGTCGTGGACGGCGGTTCGGATGACGGCACCGCCCAGTTTCTGGAAAAACTCAACGGTGAGTTTAACTTACGCTTCGTGAGTGAAAAAGATCGCGGCATTTACGACGCGATGAACAAAGGCATTGCGATGGCGCAAGGGCGCTATACTCTTTTCCTCAATTCCGGCGATGTGTTTCATGAAGATGTCACCGATTTTGTCCGTCAACTGGGGCGAAAAAATGATGACGCGATGTACATTGGCGACGCGTTGCTGGATTTTGGTGAAGGAAATAAAACCCGACGAAGCGCCAAACATGGCTGGTATATCTACCACAGCTTACCCGCCAGCCATCAGGCTATTTTCTTCCCGACCGCAGGGCTGAAAAAACATCCATACGATCTGCAATATAAGGTGTCATCTGATTACGCGCTGGCGGCCAGTCTTTATAAATCAGGCTATCCTTTCCGTCGAATCAAAGGGTTGGTGTCTGAATTTTCTATGGGCGGCGTGTCAACCTCAAACAATCTGGAATTATGCCGGGATGCAAAAAACGTGCAGCGTAAAATATTACGCGTCCCCGGATTCTGGGCGGAATTATCTTATTTATTACGTCTGAAAACGACTGGCAAAGCAAAAGCCTTATATAACAAAGCCTGAATATAAGGAAAAATGATGCAGGATTTAAGCGGCTTCTCGGTGCCGAAAGGGTTCCGGGGCGGCAATGCAATAAAAGTGCAATTATGGTGGGCGGTGCAGGCGACGTTATTTAGCTGGTCGCCGCAGGTGATGTATCGCTGGCGCGCATTTTTATTACGGATGTTTGGCGCAAAAATAGGAAAAAACGCAGTCATCCGACCTTCTGTAAAAATTACGTATCCGTGGAAATTGACGTTAGGTGATTACGCCTGGGTCGGCGATGACGCCGTTTTATATACGCTGGGTGACATTACGATTGGCGCACACTCTGTTATTTCGCAGAAAAGCTATTTATGTACCGGCAGTCATGATTATGCCAGCGCCCATTTTGATATTAACGCCACGCCAATTGTGATTGGCGAGAAATGCTGGCTGGCGACGGATGTCTTTGTCGCTCCCGGCGTAACGATAGGCGACGGCACCGTCGTTGGTGCGCGAAGCAGTGTTTTTAAATCGCTACCGGCAAACACAATCTGCCGTGGCAATCCCGCAGTGGTAACGCGCGAGCGCGTTGAGAAAGTTACTCCCTAACGGGACTATTTGAGGAAAATAAAATGTCAAAAGTCGCTCTCATTACTGGCGTAACCGGGCAGGATGGTTCTTACCTGGCGGAACTTCTGCTGGAGAAAGGTTACGAGGTTCATGGTATCAAGCGTCGCGCGTCTTCGTTCAATACCGAACGCGTGGATCATATCTATCAGGACCCGCATGCCAGCAACCCGAAATTCCATCTGCACTACGGTGATCTGACCGACTCATCCAACCTGACCCGCATTTTGCAGGAAGTGCAGCCGGATGAAGTCTACAACCTGGGGGCAATGAGCCACGTTGCGGTTTCGTTTGAGTCCCCGGAATACACCGCCGACGTAGATGCGCTGGGAACGCTGCGTCTGCTGGAGGCGATTCGCTTCCTGGGCCTGGAAAAGAAAACCCGTTTCTATCAGGCTTCCACCTCTGAGCTGTACGGTCTGGTGCAGGAAATTCCACAAAAAGAGACCACGCCGTTCTATCCGCGCTCTCCGTATGCCGTCGCCAAACTGTACGCCTACTGGATCACCGTTAACTACCGCGAATCCTACGGCATCTACGCCTGTAACGGCATTCTGTTCAACCATGAATCTCCGCGTCGCGGCGAAACCTTCGTGACCCGCAAAATCACCCGCGCGATTGCCAATATCGCTCAGGGGCTGGAGTCCTGCCTGTTCCTCGGCAACATGGATTCCCTGCGTGACTGGGGCCATGCCAAAGACTACGTCAAGATGCAGTGGATGATGCTGCAACAAGAGACGCCGGAAGATTTCGTGATCGCGACCGGCGTGCAGTACTCCGTGCGTCAGTTCGTCGAAATGGCGGCGGCACAGCTGGGAATCAAACTGCGCTTTGAAGGGGAAGGCGTGGAAGAGAAAGGGATTGTCGTTTCTGTCACCGGTCATGACGCGCCGGGCGTGAAGCCGGGTGATGTGATTATCGCCGTTGACCCGCGCTACTTCCGTCCTGCGGAAGTGGAAACCCTGCTGGGCGACCCGTCAAAAGCGCACGAGAAGCTGGGCTGGAAACCGGAGATCACACTCCAGGAGATGGTGTCTGAAATGGTTGCGAAAGACCTGGAAGCGGCGAAGAAACATTCCTTGCTGAAATCTCATGGCTACGAGGTTGCCATCGCGCTGGAGTCCTGAGGATGATGAAACAACGTATTTTTGTGGCGGGCCATCGCGGGATGGTGGGTTCCGCCATCGTAAGACAGCTGGCGCAGCGCGAGGATGTGGAGCTGGTGCTTCGCACCCGCGACGAGCTGAATTTGCTGGACAGCCGGGCGGTACAGGCATTCTTCGCTGAAGAACGCATTGACCAGGTTTATCTGGCGGCGGCGAAGGTGGGCGGTATTGTCGCCAACAATACGTACCCGGCCGATTTCATCTACGAGAACATGATGATTGAGAGCAACATCATTCACGCCGCGCATCTGCACAACGTGAACAAGCTGTTGTTCCTCGGTTCCTCCTGTATCTACCCCAAACTGGCAAAACAGCCGATGGCGGAAAGCGAACTGCTGCAAGGGTCGCTTGAACCAACCAACGAGCCGTATGCCATCGCCAAAATTGCCGGGATCAAACTGTGTGAGTCCTGGAATCGCCAGTTTGACCGCGATTACCGCTCGGTTATGCCGACCAACCTGTACGGGCCGCATGACAACTTCCACCCGAGTAATTCGCACGTCATTCCCGCGCTGCTGCGTCGCTTCCATGAAGCGACCGAGCAGAACGCGCCGGATGTAGTGGTATGGGGCAGCGGGACACCGATGCGCGAGTTCCTGCATGTGGATGATATGGCCGCTGCCAGCATCCATGTGATGGAGCTGGATCGCGAAGTGTGGCAGGAGAACACGCAGCCGATGCTCTCGCACATCAACGTCGGTACTGGTGTGGATTGCACCATTCGGGAGCTGGCGCAAACGATCGCTCAGGTCGTGGGCTACAAAGGGCGGGTGGTGTTTGACGCCACGAAACCGGACGGTGCGCCGCGCAAACTGCTCGACGTAACGCGCCTGCATCAGCTTGGCTGGTATCACGAGGTGTCGCTGGAGGCCGGGCTTGCCAGCACTTACCAGTGGTTCCTTGAGAACCAGCACCGGTTCCGGGGGTAAACATGTTTTTACGTCAGGAAGATTTCGCTACCGTCGTGCGCTCTACGCCGCTGATCTCCATTGATTTGATCGTGGAGAATGAGCGAGGCGAGTTCCTGCTGGGCAAGCGCACCAATCGCCCTGCGCAGGGTTACTGGTTCGTACCGGGCGGGCGCGTGCAGAAGGATGAGACGCTGGAAAAAGCGTTTGAGCGTCTCACTCAGGCGGAACTGGGGCTGCGTTTACCGCTGTCCGCAGGCGCGTTTTATGGCGTCTGGCAGCACTTCTATGACGATAACTTCTCCGGCGAAGACTTTACCACTCATTACGTTGTGCTTGGTTTTCGCCTGAAGGTGAATCAGGCGGATCTGCATCTGCCTGATGAACAACATGAAGATTATCGCTGGCAGACGCCTGAGCGGCTTCTGGCAAGCGCCAGCGTTCACGACAACAGTCGGGCGTACTTCCTCGCGGATCGTCAGTCCGGGGTGCCTGGATGTTACACGAAATCATTCAGCCTGAATCAAGGCGGCAGGGGTGAGCAGATGCAGCCAACGCAGAGTCAGGTTGAAGGATGAAGCGTATGAGAATCCTTGTGTACGGCATCAACTACTCGCCGGAGCTAACCGGCATCGGTAAATACACCGGCGAGATGGTGGAGTGGATGGCGCGTGAAGGGCATGAAGTTCGGGTGATCACCGCGCCGCCTTATTACCCGCAGTGGAAAGTGGGCGAGCAGTATTCCTCCTGGCGTTATCGCCGGGAAGAGGGGGCGGCCACCGTCTGGCGCTGCCCGTTATATGTTCCGACGCAGCCATCGACGCTGAAACGCTTGCTGCACCTGGGCAGTTTCGCCCTGAGCAGTTTCTTCCCGCTGATGGCGCAGCGACGCTGGAAGCCGGATCGGATTATCGGCGTGGTGCCGACGCTGTTTTGCACGCCGGGTATGCGTTTGCTGGCGAAACTCTCCGGCGCGCGCACGCTGCTGCATATTCAGGACTACGAGGTGGATGCGATGCTCGGTCTGGGGCTGGCCGGGCAAGGCAAGAGCGGTAAGGTTGCCCGACTGGCCGCCGCGTTCGAGCGCAGCGGTCTGCACAACGTCGATAACGTCTCCACCATCTCCCGCTCAATGATGAATAAAGCGCAGGAGAAAGGGGTCGCGGCAGACAAGGTGATTTTCTTCCCTAACTGGTCGGAAGTGGCGCGTTTTCGCGACGTGACCGCTAGCGATGCGGCCCGCTTACGCCAGACGTTGGGGTTGCCGGATGATAAAAAAATCATTCTGTACTCTGGCAATATTGGTGAAAAACAAGGGCTTGAGAACGTGATTGACGCTGCTGAGCGTCTTACCGATCGCCCCTGGTTGTTTGTCATTGTCGGGCAGGGCGGCGGCAAAGCGCGGCTGGAAAAAATGGCCCGTGAGCGCGGCCTGGATAACGTCAAATTTTATCCGCTTCAGCCTTATGAAGCCTTACCTGCGCTGCTGAAGATGGGCGATTGCCATCTGGTGGTGCAAAAGCGCGGCGCGGCGGATGCCGTTTTGCCGTCGAAACTGACCAATATTCTGGCGGTGGGCGGCAACGCGGTGATTACCGCTGAACCGGAAACTGAACTCGGCCAGCTTTGTCGCGACTATCCCGGCATTGCCGTTTGCGTGGAACCGGAATCGGTCGACGCGCTGGTGACGGGGATTACCCAGGCGCTTGCCATGCCTGAGAACAACACGGTGGCATGCGAATATGCCGAACGCACGCTCGATAAAGAGAACGTGTTACGTCAATTTATTACAGATATTCGGGGATAAATCATGGGTCAACGTAAACTTTATCCGGTCGTGATGGCGGGTGGCTCGGGTAGCCGTTTATGGCCGCTTTCTCGTGTACTTTATCCAAAACAGTTTCTCTGCCTGAAGGGCGATCTCACCATGCTGCAAACGACCATTTGTCGTCTGAACGGCGTGGAGTGCGAAAGCCCGGTGGTGATCTGCAATGAGCAGCACCGCTTTATTGTCGCCGAACAGTTGCGCCAGCTAAACAAACTGACGGAGAACATTATTCTCGAACCTGCCGGGCGCAATACCGCGCCAGCGATTGCGCTGGCGGCGTTGGCGGCGAAACGCCACAGCCCGGAAGGCGATCCGCTGATGCTGGTACTGGCGGCCGATCACGTCATTGCTGATGAAGGGGCATTTCGCGACGCGGTGCGTAACGCCATTCCGTATGCCGAAGCGGGTAAGCTGGTCACGTTCGGCATCGTGCCGGATCTGCCGGAAACCGGCTATGGCTATATTCGTCGCGGCGATGTCTCTCCCGGCGAGCAAGACGCGGTCGCTTTTGACGTCGCGCAGTTTGTCGAAAAACCCAATCTTGAAACCGCGCAGGCCTACGTGGCGAGCGGCGACTACTACTGGAACAGCGGGATGTTCCTGTTCCGCGCCGGGCGTTATCTGGAAGAACTGAAAAAATACCGTCCCGATATTCTGGACGCCTGCGAAAACGCGATGAGCATCGTTGACCCCGACCTCGACTTTATCCGCGTGGATGAAGAGGCGTTCCTCGCCTGCCCGGAAGAGTCGGTGGACTACGCGGTGATGGAGCGCACGGCGGATGCGGTGGTTATGCCGATGGATGCCGGCTGGAGCGACGTGGGTTCCTGGTCTTCACTGTGGGAAATCAGCGCGCATACCGCCGAGGGAAACGTGCATCACGGCGACGTCATTAGCCATAAAACGGAAAACAGCTACGTTTATGCGGAGTCGGGCCTGGTGACGACCGTCGGGGTGAAAGACCTGGTGGTTGTACAGACCAAAGATGCGGTGCTGATTGCCGATCGCAATGCGGTGCAGGATGTGAAAAAAGTGGTGGAGCAGATTAAAGCTGACGGGCGTCATGAGCACCATATCCACCGTGAAGTCTACCGGCCGTGGGGCAAATACGACTCTATCGACGCCGGCGACCGTTATCAGGTGAAACGTATTACCGTTAAACCCGGCGAGGGGCTCTCCGTGCAGATGCATCACCATCGGGCGGAGCACTGGGTGGTGGTCGCAGGGACGGCAAAAGTCACCATCAACGGCGAAATCAAACTGCTCGGTGAAAACGAGTCTGTCTACATACCTCTGGGGGCGACCCACTGCCTGGAGAATCCGGGAAAAATTCCGCTCGATCTGATTGAAGTCCGCTCCGGTTCGTACCTTGAAGAGGACGACGTGGTGCGCTTCGCCGATCGCTACGGGCGGGTGTAAGCCCGGTAAGTTGCCGGATAGTGCGTTGCTTATCCGGCCGACAGGTCCGTAGGCCCGGTAAGCGTAGCGTCACCGGGCAATAAAACAAAAATTGAAAAAGGCTCTTACGAGAGTCAGGGCCAACTGTTGCCTGAAGAAGGGTAAAAACATGACGAAATTAACCTGTTTTAAAGCCTACGATATTCGCGGCAGGCTGGGCGAAGAGTTGAATGAGGATATCGCGTGGCGTATTGGCCGCGCTTACGGCGAGTTCCTGCAACCGAAAACCATTGTGCTGGGCGGCGATGTGCGCCTGACAAGCGAGTCGCTGAAACTGGCGCTGGCGAAAGGGTTGCAGGATGCGGGCGTTGACGTACTGGATATTGGCCTTTCCGGCACGGAAGAGATCTATTTTGCGACCTTCCATCTGGGCGTCGATGGCGGTATTGAAGTGACCGCCAGCCATAACCCGATGGACTACAACGGTATGAAACTGGTGCGCGAGGGCGCGCGCCCCATCAGCGGCGACACCGGCCTGCGCGACGTGCAGCGTCTGGCGGAAGCCAATGATTTTCCACCGGTCAACGAAGCCAGACGCGGCAGCTATAAGCAGATCAATCTGCGTGATGCCTACATCGACCACCTGTTCGGCTACATCAACGTCAACAATCTCACGCCATTGAAGCTGGTCATCAACTCCGGCAACGGCGCGGCAGGCCCGGTGGTGGATGCCATTGAAGCCCGCTTTAAGGCGCAGGGCGTACCGGTTGACTTCATCAAAATCCACAACACGCCGGACGGCAACTTCCCGAACGGCATCCCTAATCCGCTGCTGCCGGAGTGTCGCGATGACACCCGCAACGCCGTTATTGAACACGGCGCAGATATGGGCATTGCCTTCGACGGGGATTTCGACCGCTGCTTCCTGTTTGATGAGAAAGGGCAGTTCATTGAGGGCTACTACATTGTCGGCCTGCTGGCGGAGGCATTTCTGGAGAAACACCCGGGGGCGAAGATCATCCACGACCCGCGTCTGTCCTGGAACACCGTTGATGTGGTGACGGCGGCGGGCGGCACGCCGGTGATGTCGAAAACCGGTCATGCCTTCATTAAAGAACGTATGCGCCATGAAGATGCTATCTACGGCGGCGAAATGAGCGCCCATCACTACTTCCGTGATTTTGCGTACTGCGACAGCGGGATGATCCCGTGGCTGCTGGTGGCGGAGCTGGTATGTCTGAAAGGGCAGTCGCTGGGGGAACTGGTGCGTGACCGGATGGCGGCGTTCCCGGCCAGCGGTGAAATCAACAGCAAACTGGCAGAGCCTGCGGCCGCCATCAGCCGGGTGGAAGCACACTTTGCGCGTGAAGCGCTGACGGTGGACAGAACTGACGGCATCAGCATGTCGTTTGCCGACTGGCGCTTCAACCTGCGTTCTTCCAATACCGAACCGGTGGTGCGGCTGAATGTGGAATCACGCGGCGACATTCCGCTGATGGAAGCGCGAACGCGAACCCTGCTGACGTTGCTGAATCAGTAATGTCGGTTCTTCCCTTACCCGGCGACGGGTAAGGGGCTAATAACAGGAACAACGATGACAAATCTAAAAAAGCGCGAGCGAGCCAAAACCAATGCATCGTTAATCTCTATGGTGCAACGCTTTTCGGATATCACCATCATGTTTGGCGGGTTATGGGTTGTCTGCAAGCTGAGCGGATTGCCTTTCCTGTATATGCATCTGTTGGTGGCGCTGATCACGCTGGTGGTTTTTCAGATGCTGGGCGGCATAACTGATTTTTACCGTTCCTGGCGCGGCGTGAAGATTTCGACGGAACTGGCGCTACTGCTGCAAAACTGGACGCTGAGTCTGGTCTTCAGCGCGGGCCTGATTGCCTTCAATAACGACTTTGATAACCGTCTTACCGTCTGGCTGGCGTGGTATGCGCTCTCCAGCGTGGGTCTGGTGGTCTGCCGCTCGTTCATTCGCTACGGAGCCGGATGGCTGCGTAACCGTGGGTACAACACGCGCCGGGTGGCGGTGGCGGGGGATCTTCCTGCCGGTCAGTCGCTGCTGGACAGCTTCCGCAAGGAGCCGTGGTTGGGTTTTGAAGTGGTCGGCGTTTACTACGATCCGAAACCGGGCGGCGTCTCTTCTGACTGGGCCGGAAATCTGCAACAACTGGTTGAGGATGCTAAAGCCTCACGCATTCATAACGTCTATATCGCCATGTCGATGAGTGACGGGGCGCAGGTAAAAAAACTGGTGCGCGCTCTGGCGGACACCACCTGCTCGGTCATCCTCATCCCGGATGTTTTTACCTTCAATATTTTGCACTCGCGCATTGAAGAGGTAAGCGGCGTGCCGGTCGTGCCGCTGTATGACACGCCGCTGTCAGGGATCAATCGTCTGCTGAAACGCGCGGAAGATATCGTGCTGGCGTCGCTGATTCTGCTGCTGATCTCTCCGGTGCTGTGCTGCATTGCGCTGGCGGTCAAATTCAGTTCGCCAGGGCCGATCATTTTCCGCCAGACCCGTTATGGCATGGACGGTAAGCCGATCAAAGTGTGGAAATTCCGCTCCATGAAGGTGATGGAAAACGACAAAGTGGTGACGCAGGCGACGCAAAACGACCCGCGTGTAACCCGCGTGGGGAATTTTCTGCGCCGTACCTCGCTTGATGAACTGCCGCAGTTTATCAACGTTCTGACCGGCGGCATGTCTATCGTCGGGCCGCGCCCGCACGCGGTGGCGCATAACGAGCAGTATCGCCAGCTTATCGAAGGCTACATGCTGCGCCATAAAGTCAAACCCGGCATTACGGGATGGGCGCAGATCAACGGCTGGCGCGGCGAGACCGACACGCTGGAGAAAATGGAAAAGCGCGTGGAGTTTGATCTGGAGTACATCCGTGAGTGGAGTGTGTGGTTTGACATCAAGATTGTTTTTCTGACGGTGTTCAAAGGCTTTGTGAATAAAGCGGCGTACTGAGGAACGATCATGAGCTTACGAGAAAAAACCATCAGTGGGGCGAAGTGGTCGGCGATCGCTACGGTTATCATTATCGGGCTGGGACTGATTCAGATGACCGTGCTGGCGCGGATTATTGATAATCACCAGTTTGGTCTGCTGACCGTGTCGCTGGTGATTATCGCCCTCGCCGATACGCTGTCGGACTTCGGTATTGCCAACTCCATTATCCAGCGTAAAACGATAAGCCACCTTGAACTCACCACCCTGTACTGGCTGAACGTTGGCTTAGGGCTGGCGGTGTGCGTCGTGGTGTTTTTGCTTAGCGACGCGATCGGCAACGTGCTGCATAACCCCGATCTGGCGCCGCTGATTAAAACCCTGTCGCTGGCGTTTGTGGTGATCCCTCACGGGCAACAGTTTCGCGCGTTGATGCAAAAGGAGCTGGAATTTAACAAAATAGGCATGATCGAGACCAGCTCGGTGCTGGCGGGGTTCACCTTCACCGTGGTCAGCGCCCATTTCTGGCCGCTGGCAATGACGGCGATCCTCGGCTATCTGGTCAACAGCGCCGTCCGTACGCTGCTGTTCGGCTATTTTGGCCGGAAGATCTACCGCCCCGGTCTGCATTTTTCGCTGGCGTCTGTTTCGTCGAACCTGCGCTTTGGCGCATGGCTGACGGCGGACAGCATCATCAATTACGTCAATACTAACCTGTCGACGCTGGTGCTGGCGCGTATTCTCGGCGCGAGCGTCGCCGGGGGATACAACCTTGCTTATAACGTGGCGGTAGTTCCGCCAATGAAGCTTAACCCGATCATTACCCGCGTATTGTTCCCGGCGTTCGCCAAAATTCAGGATGATACGGAGAAGCTGCGCGTCAACTTCTACAAGCTGCTGTCGGTCGTGGGGATTATTAATTTTCCCGCGTTGCTCGGTCTGATGGTGGTATCGAATAATTTTGTACCGCTGGTTTTTGGCGAGAAGTGGAACAGCATCATTCCGGTGCTGCAACTGCTGTGCGTGGTGGGGCTGTTGCGCTCTGTCGGCAACCCGATTGGTTCGTTGCTGATGGCGAAAGCGCGCGTCGATATCAGCTTCAAATTCAATGTGTTCAAAACCTTTCTGTTCATTCCGGCAATTATCGTTGGCGGCCATCTGGCGGGGGTGACAGGCGTGACGCTGGGCTTCCTGCTGGTGCAGATCATCAATACCGTTCTGAGCTATTTCGTCATGATTAAACCGGTGCTGGGGTCGAGTTACCGCCAGTACATCCTTAGCCTGTGGCTACCGTTTTATCTCTCTTTACCTACCCTGGCGGTGAGCTATGGGTTGGGGATTGCGCTGAATGGACATCTGCCGCTGAGCGTACTGCTGGCAACGCAAATCGTGGCGGGCGCGCTGGCCTTCGCCGTGATGATTGTGCTTTCGCGCCATCCGCTGGTGGTGGAGATGAAGCGCCAGTTTTGCCGTAGCGAAAAAATGAAAACACTGCTTCGCGCAGGATAACTTTTGCTGGATGGCGACGTTTACGCGTCGTATCCGGCCTATGAATTGATTTTGCTGTAGGCCGGATAAGGCGACAGCCGCCAGCCGGCAACGATTTTAAGGGGCAAATATGAAATTACTGATCCTGGGCAACCACACCTGCGGCAATCGTGGCGACAGCGCAATTTTGCGCGGCCTGCTGGATGCCATTAACCGTCTTGAACCTGACGCAGAAGTGGATGTGATGAGTCGCTATCCGGTGAGCTCATCCTGGTTATTGAATCGCCCGGTGATGGGCGATCCGCTCTATTCGCAGATGAAACAGCACAATAACGCGGCGGGCGTGATGGGGCGTGTGAAAAAAGTGCTGCGTCGCCGCTATCAGCATCAGGTACTGCTCTCCCGCGTCACCGATACCGGCAAGCTGCGCAATATTGCCATTGCGCAGGGGTTTACCGACTTCGTGCGTCTGTTATCCGGTTATGACGCCATTATCCAGGTCGGAGGCTCGTTTTTCGTTGATCTGTACGGTGTGCCACAGTTTGAACATGCGTTGTGTACTTTTATGGCGAAGAAGCCGCTGTATATGATTGGTCACAGTGTCGGCCCCTTCCAGGACGAGCAGTTCAACACGCTGGCGAATTATGTCTTTGGTCATTGTGATGCGTTGATTCTGCGTGAATCAGTCAGTCTGGAACTGATGAAGCGTAGCGATATCACCACGACGAAAGTTGAAGCGGGGGTCGATACCGCCTGGCTGGTTGATCATCACAATGACGATTTTGAACCGGCTTATGCCGTTCAGCACTGGTTAGCCCTCGCCGGAAAGCAAAAGACGGTTGCGATTACGCTGCGTGAACTGGCGCCATTCGATAAGCGTCTGGGAACCACCCAGCAGGCTTACGAGAAGGCGTTTGCTGGCGTGGTGAACCGTATCCTTGAGGAAGGCTATCAGGTGATTGCGCTGTCAACCTGTACCGGTATCGACAGCTATAACAAAGACGATCGCATGGTGGCGTTAAACCTGCGCCAGCACGTCAGCGACCCGGATCGTTACCATGTGGTAATGGACGAACTCAACGATCTTGAAATGGGGAAAATCCTCGGCGCCTGTGAACTGACCGTGGGCACGCGCCTGCATTCCGCCATTATTTCCATGAATTTCGCGACCCCTGCGATTGCCATTAATTATGAGCACAAATCTGCCGGAATTATGCAACAGCTGGGATTGCCTGAAATGGCGATCGACATTCGTCATTTGCTGGACGGCAGCCTGGAAGCGATGGTGGCCGATACGCTGGGGCAGTTGCCCGCGCTCAACGCGCGACTGGCGGACGCCGTAAACCACGAGCGTGAACAGGGCTTTCGCATGGTGCAGTCAGTGTTAACCAGTATCGGGGAGGGGAAATGAAGGTCAGCTTCTTTTTACTGAAGTTCCCACTGTCGTCAGAGACCTTCGTGCTGAACCAGATCACCGCGTTTATCGATATGGGGTTTGAGGTGGAAATTGTCGCGTTGCATAAAGGCGACCTTGAGAACACGCATGCGGCGTATGACACCTACCGCCTGGGTGAAAAAACGCACTGGCTGCTGGATGAGCCGGAAGGCAAGCTGGCGAAGCTGCGCTATCGCGCCATTGCGTCTTTGCGTGGCGGTACGCGCGCATCGACCTGGAAGGCGCTGAATGTTTCACGTTACGGTGATGAAGCGCGCAACCTGATTCTGTCCGCAATCTGCGGGCTGACGCCAAAAATGTTCCAGGCGGATGTTTTTATCGCACATTTTGGCCCGGCGGGTGTAACGGCGGCGAAGTTGCGGGAACTTGGCGTGATCAAAGGCAAAATTTCCACCGTTTTTCACGGTATTGATGTATCGCACCGCGATGTGCTCAATCACTACACGCCTGAATATCAGCGCCTGTTCCAGCGTGGCGATCTCATGCTGCCTATCAGTGAATTATGGGCGGGACGCCTTAAAACAATGGGGTGCCCGCCCGAGAAAATTGCGGTCTCGCGGATGGGCGTCGATATGACGCGCTTTACTCACCGTCCGGTAAAAGCGCCGGGTACGCCGCTGGAGATTATCTCCGTGGCGCGATTAACCGAGAAGAAAGGACTGCACGTAGCGATTGAGGCCTGCCGACAGCTCAAAGCGCAGGGGGTGGCGTTCCGTTATCGCATCCTGGGCATGGGGCCGTGGGAGAGACGCCTGCGCACATTGATTGAGCAGTACCAGCTTGATGATGTGATTGAAATGCCCGGCTTTAAGCCCAGCCATGAAGTGAAAAAAATGCTGGATGACGCGGATGTGTTTCTGCTGCCGTCTATCACCGGTACGGATGGCGATATGGAAGGTATTCCGGTGGCGCTGATGGAAGCGATGGCAGTCGGGCTGCCGGTGGTTTCAACCGTTCACAGCGGAATCCCTGAACTGGTGGATGCCGGTAAGTCGGGCTGGCTGGTGCCTGAAAATGATGCTGAGGCGTTGGCGGAGCAACTGGCGGCATTCAGTCGCATCGACACCGAGTCGTTGCGGCCTGTGGTACAACGCGCCCGTGAAAAAGTTGAGGCTGATTTTAATCAGCAGGTGATTAATCAACAGTTAGCCAGCCTGCTGCAAACGATGTAAACCGAGGTTGTATGCCAGAGAATAAACTCTCCCGTCGCACCTTCCTGACGGCAGGCTCTGCGCTTGCCGTACTTCCTGTCCTCCATTCCCCCTTTGCCCGCGCGATTGAACCCCGGCAAACCGTCAATATTCAGGATTATAACCCCCGAGACTGGATAGCCTCGTTTAAACAGGCGTTTAGCGAAGCGCAGACGGTTGTTGTTCCTGCGGGGCTGGTCTGCGAGAACGTCAATACCGGCATCTTTATCCCGGCAGGAAAAACGCTGCATGTGCGCGGGCGCTTAAGCGGCAATGGTCGCGGTCGGTTCGTGTTGCAGGATGGCTGCCAGGTAACAGGGGAGCAGGGCGGCGGCCTGCACAACATCACCCTGGATGTGCGCGGTTCAGATTGCACCATCAGGGGGATTGCCATGAGCGGGTTCGGCCCCGTTACCCAGATCTACATTGGCGGCAAAAAGCCGCGAGTGATGCGTAATCTCACCATTGATGATATTACGGTCAGTCATGCAAATTACGCCATTCTGCGCCAGGGATTCCACAACCAGGTGGACGGCGCGCGCATCACCAACGGCCGATTCAGCGATCTGCAAGGGGATGCTATCGAATGGAACGTGGCGATTAACGATCGTAACATTCTGATCTCTGACCATGTTATAGAACGCATCGACTGCACCAACGGGAAAATCAATTGGGGGATTGGCATCGGGCTGGCGGGCAGCACCTACGATAATGCCTACCCGGAAGAGCAAACCGTAAAGAACTTTGTCGTGGCCAATATTACCGGATCGGATTGCCGACAACTGGTTCATGTGGAGAACGGAAAACACTTTATCATTCGTAATGTAAAAGCGCGGAATATCACGCCTGATTTCAGTAAGAAAGCGGGCATTGATAATGCGACGGTAGCAATTTATGGGTGTGATAATTTCGTGATTGATAATATCGATATGGTGAATTGTGCGGGGATGCTTATTGGTTATGGCGTCGTCAAAGGCAAATATTTATCCATTCCGCAAAACTTCAAATTAAATGATATTCATCTTGATAACACTCGCCTGGCCTATAAACTGCGCGGCATTCAGATCTCTTCAGGGAATGCGACCTCCTTTGTGGCGATCACCAATCTGGATATGAAGCGCGCTACGCTTGAACTACACAACCAGCCTCAGCATCTTTTCCTGCGTAATATCAAGGTAATGCAGGAGTCTGCGACAGGGCCCGCGCTGAAGATGCACTTTGATCTGCGTAAAGATATACGCGGCAAGTTTATGGCGAAACAGGACACTTTGCTGTCGCTGGCGAACGTTCATGCAGTCAATGAGAAGGGGCAGAGCTCTGTCGATATCGACAGGATTAACCACAAGGTGGTGAATGTGGAAGCGGTCAATTTCAGGTTGCCGGAGCGGGGGAGGTAGTTTTGCGACCATTCCTGGCGAAAGTTACTCATACTTAAGATTATGGCTACTGCAATCTGCGGATAAGCGGCGTACCATCACATCCAACGCCATAATGTAATTCATGCTGGCTAAAACATGCTAAAGAGCTATAATTCAGCAACCATTTTATAGGTGGATGAAATAATGATTAATTTGAAAGCAGTTATTCCGGTAGCTGGTCTGGGTATGCACATGTTGCCTGCCACCAAGGCAATCCCCAAAGAGATGCTGCCGATTGTTGACAAACCGATGGTACAGTACATTGTTGACGAAATTGTTGCTGCTGGGATCAAAGAAATCGTTCTGGTTACTCACGCTTCCAAAAATGCGGTAGAGAACCACTTCGACACCTCCTACGAATTAGAGTCACTTCTGGAGCAACGCGTGAAACGTCAGTTGCTGGCGGAAGTGCAGTCCATTTGCCCACCAGGCGTGACGATTATGAACGTTCGCCAGGCTCAACCGCTGGGTCTGGGGCATTCCATTTTATGCGCACGTCCTGTGATTGGTGACAACCCGTTTGTGGTGGTGCTGCCTGATATCATCATTGATGACGCGACGGCCGATCCGCTTCGCTATAATCTTGCGGCAATGGTAGCGCGTTTCAACGAAACGGGACGCAGCCAGGTGCTGGCAAAACGCATGAAAGGCGACCTTTCAGAGTATTCCGTTATCCAGACCAAAGAACCTCTGGATAATGAGGGGAAAGTCAGCCGTATTGTTGAGTTTATTGAAAAGCCGGATCAACCGCAGACGCTGGACTCAGATCTGATGGCGGTAGGTCGCTATGTGTTGTCGGCAGATATCTGGGCAGAACTGGAAAGAACAGAACCCGGCGCCTGGGGCCGTATCCAGTTGACGGATGCAATTGCAGAACTGGCGAAAAAACAGTCTGTTGACGCCATGCTGATGACAGGCGACAGCTACGACTGCGGTAAGAAAATGGGCTATATGCAAGCGTTCGTTAAGTACGGGCTGCGCAACCTGAAGGAAGGGGCGAAGTTTCGGAAGGGGATTGAGGCGTTGCTTAACGAGTAAGCTAAGCCAGGATACTGTCATTAGAACCATAGACAGTTATCACTCGACAATAAGCTCGACTGTGGAAAGTTGATGCTTATTGCCGTTTTGTTTTGCACTTTAGTGTAAAATGATCAACAAACAACCCCTGCCAAACTCTTTCTTAGGGCAATCACAAACAACTGTCGTGAGGTTGTGTCTCACACGGAAACGGAAGTTGAGATTGATTTCAGAAGAGGTTGACTGGGGTATTAATTACATGGATTTTTGAATCCTTGTTTCTCAGTGTATTGGTAGCTGTAGAGCCAAGGGCGGTAGCGTGGACAGCATATCAAAAATTCGACGCGATTTTTAATTTTGTCATCAAAAAAGATTTTTGTAGAAATGAAAAAAATAGCAATAATGTCCTTTTATGAGAGTAATTCAAGATATATACATCAACTATCAAAACAGATAAAAGAGGTGACTGGTAGAGATACTGTCCAGTTGTGTATGTATGCTTCTTCGACTAACTATTGCATCAAAAACTCATTAGAATATATTGATTTACCTGGAAATGTTCGTAAATATAAGTCAGAAAAAAATATTACAATACCTCGTCATTTTTATGAGTTTCATATCTCTCTTTTCCCTGAATTAGAAAAATATTTTTTAGATATCTCTAGGAAATATTGGGATTTTTATGAGAATTATTTCCCATGGGAAGATTTCCACAGTGTGGTATTTATTGGAGATAAACGTTTATATTCTTCTATTGGTGGCTATTTTGCAAAATTAAAAGAGGTTCAAGTATTCTATTTTGAACCTGGCCCATATGGGACGATGATTTTTGATCCGAAAGGCGTCAATTGTAATATGAGCATCACTACTGCTAGTCTCGATATGATGCGGAATAATGTAAATGAAGATGAAATAAAATATTTATATAATAAATGCATTACATCTGTCAGTGAAAAGAAATTTTATGAAAAGAATATTGGTTCTTATTTCAGGAAGATAAAAGATGTCCTTCAAAGTGTCCCTCCATCTATTTTTAGGAAAGTATGTGCTGTCGAGCTATATACAGGGGAGGGTTTTTGGGAGTCTATTCCTTATTTATTAGGACGTCTGCCATTTAAAAAGAATAGTAAAGCAAATAATATTGATATAGAAAAACAAGGGAAATATATTTTTGTTGCGTTACAAGTGCCAAATGATGTCCAGATTATCTCAAACTGTAAATTATTTTCATCAATTGATGATATGTTAACTTCAGTTATTAAATCATTACCTGAGGGATATGATCTTATTGTTCGTGAACATCCAATGAATAAAGGGAGATATAATAAATCACTGTATAAGTTAATTAATGAAAATGTGAATGTACATATTGATAATAATACTCCAATTGATCATTTAATCGATAAATCTTCGTTAGTAATTGTAATAAACTCAACTGTAGGACTTGAGGCTGCTGTAAGAGGTGCTGCTGTATTAACACTTGGTGATATATATTATCCTCAAATAGTAAATAATCTAACATCTCGAGAATCGTTAAAAACTGAAATAGTTAAAGCCATCGATAATAAAGCTACCCAGGAAGAAGTGAAACTTTATATAGCTTATTTATTTAAAAACTATATGGTTAAAGATAATTATAAAAATAGCAATTATTATGATCTCAACAATGCGGTAGAAAAAATATGCTGCAGGTAATATTTTCACCAATTGGTTTTGCAGCATTCTCTGTTTTACAGATTTTTTTTGTTTCTATAATATCTTTCTTAAAAAGAAGCAAGTTTTCCTTTTTTTTATTGGCTATTAACATAACACTTATTGGATTATATCTTGGTATAGCTAATCGTTGGGGATATGATTCTATTCACTATTATATACCTTTTTATGAGGGTGATACCTCCAGAAAGTTTGAGCCAGGATTTACTTTATTAGTCTATATATTACGAACAATAGGTATACCATCTGAGTTATTTCCTGTAATAACAATATTAATTACAACATGGTTATCTTTTATAGCAATACTGAAGCTAACAAATGAATATGTACAGACAACTATAATTGCTTTTTGTCTGACAAGTATGATAAGTTTCATGTATCTCTATATGGGAGGAATGCGACAAGCTATCAGTTTTAGTTTTATTCTTTTATCAATAGCATACCAATCAAGAAATGCATCGATTAAATCTTTTATCACTATTATTATAGCTATCAGTCTACATTTCTCTGCTTTAATATTTTTGGTTATGCCTATATGGAGACGACTTGATTTTCATAAAAAATATATAATTATTTTGCTATCACTTATTTTTGCTTTGGCATCAGAATATATTGTTGGTTTTGTGCTCAAAGCATTACCCCCGGGAAGTGTGTTTGCTAATAAAATAATTCGAGCATTTGAGTATTCAGATCGAAATAATGAACACGCCATATATATATATAAGTTTTTATATTCTTCAATATTTGTATTTATTCCTTTATTCTTATTGGATAAAATAATAAAAAATAAAAGCGCGTCTCTTATTTTAGAATATGCTCTGTTAGCATATGTTTTCTCTGCCATCTTATTTTTCACCAAAGAATCATCGATCAGATATTTGTTTGTAGTAAATGTTTTTTTAATCCCTTTTTATATTATGAGTATAGAACACGTTTTTGTTAAAACTCAACGAAGGGTAATATTATTACTAATAGTTATTATTTTTATGCTTTATGGGGTTATATCACATAACTGGTTATCTGAATTAGTGACTCGATTTATCTAATGACTAGAAAAAAAACTAAGGCATTGTTTGCTGTTATCGCAGCGAGAGTAATTGGTGTATCCATTAGTTTTTTGATGAATATACTTGTTACTCGCTGGGTCAATGTAAATGAAGCCGGAATATTCTTCACCTCCTTCTCTATTATTATGTTGTGGGGACTTATCGGTACATCAGGGTTTTGTGATGCCATTCTTAGAATGCGACCGCAACTTATAGCCACAAGAAATTATATCCAGGCAAGTTCATTGGCATTGTTTGGAGCATTAATAATTATAGTTATATCATGTCTGTTATCAGGCGCTATATATCTTTTTCTGACTTACGGAGAGTCATTAAAGGTCTATGGTGCTTTATATATTTGTGCGAGCATCCCTCTTCTTTCCATGATCCAATATACGGGATATATATTTCAGACTAATGGGAGATCATTATTATCTGTTATTATAATTAATATATCCTATCCGCTGATATTTTCGTTTATTGTTTTAGTATGTGCCGTTCTGCATATGGAAGCTAATGCATTAAATTTAGTAAGGTTTTTATTTTTATCAATTATACTTAGTTTTATCTTTTGTGCTGTTTTGTGGAAAAAATATATATTTACTAATATAAATGCTGTTGTTTATTTGAAGAAGCTTAAATATAAATATATAATTACAACATTACTATCTTTCTTGCTAATATTAATATGTAATACCATTATACAATGGATTACACCTATCATCTCTAACTACTATATTTCAAGTGAAGACGTTGCTCTTATCTCTGTTTGCTTGCGGATTGGTTTAGTTATCAGTTTCTTCCTTATTTCATTAAATGTTGTTTTTGCACCAAATTTTTCCAAGCTGTATACTGAAGGGAAATTTGATGAGCTTAAATTAATGGTAAGAAGTAGCACCCGTCTTGTCGTTATTTTGTCATTGCCAGGAGTAGCGTTTCTCTTACTATTCCCTGAGTTTGTGCTTTCAATTTTTGGGCGTGCATATACTCAAGCATCTATCATACTTAGAATAGTTTGCATTGGTCAGTTAATTAATGTCCTGACAGGGTCGGTCGCTTTCTTATTAACAATGACAGGTAATGAGAAAATATTTAGAAATATTATTTTCTTTAATGCATTTATGATGATTATCAACCTTAACTTCATGGGGGGGGGATTCGGCATAAAAGGAATTGCCTGCGCTGTTGCTCTTTCTGTGATTATACAGAATGTCATTGCTGTCTATTTTGTGAAAAGAAAACTGGATATCAATATCCTTGATTATTTTTATTTGAAGTAAAATTGGTAATATCATGATTAGAATATATATCGCAACACATAAGCAATATGATTTTCCTGTAGATGAAGGTTATCAACCTATCCATGTAGGTAAGAAGAATAGTACATCAGATTTAGGTATAAGTGTTATCGGTGATAATGAAGGAGATAATATATCAGAATTAAATCCATCATATTGTGAATTGACTGCATTATATTGGATCTGGAAAAATTCAGATGAAGATATTGTTGGTTTAGTTCATTATCGTCGTTATTTCGCTGGCGTTCATAATATTATACCGCTCCATGGTAAGGGCATTGCTTCTAGTAATGATTTTGACCTAAATAAATATGATTTAATTGTCGCTCGTAAACGTAATTACTATGTTACGAATATAAAAAATCATTACTGCCGAGCTCATTCAGAAGGTGATTTGAATATATTACGCTCTATCGTGGAGGCTATGTATCCTGATTATAATCAAGCCTTCGATACGGTTATGCATGGTCGGAAAATAAGTCTGTATAATATGTTCGTAGGTAAGGCCGATGTGGTCAATCAGTATTGCCAGTGGCTTTTCCCTCTATTAGACGAAGTGAATAAACAGATTGATTTCTCTGGTTATGATTCTTATCAAAAAAGAATTTTGGGATTCATGGCAGAAAGATTATTTAATGTATGGATTGAACATAATAAAAGAAATATTAAAGTTGGATACAGAAAGGTTGTAAATATTGAAGGTGAAAATTTAATAAAAAAAGGAAGTGCACTCTTGGTTAGGCATTTCCTAAAATAAAATATAAGCAGCGAGAGTATTCAATGACTCGACGTACGGATATAGATATATATCGTGGACTGGGGATATTGTTGGTTGTGTTAGGACATGTATCCTTCCTCAGTCCATCTTGGCATAAGATTATTTATAGTTTTCATATGCCTGCTTTTTTCATTCTTTCTGGTTATCTGGTAAATGTTAAAAATCTGGAGTTGAAACCTTGGATATTTATCATCCAGCGATTTTATAGATTGATTATTCCTGCATGGACGATTGGAGTAATTTGTGGCTTGCCGTTTGTTGCTATGTTATTGATGAGTAATATATCTGGTAGTGATTTCCTTATGAAACTATATGGAACATTAACAGGTGCAACAAAAGTAGCAAATAATTTCTTTGTTACTCCCATTTGGTTTTTATATTGCCTGTTTATAGTTGAGGCTATGTTTTATTTAATAATGAAAATCTCTTCAAATAAATATATTATTGCCTTGATTGTAATTTCCTTTTATTTAATTGCGAAAAATGTAGATATTTTTCATTTTTTTAATGTGAATATAGCTTTTATCGCTATGCCATATTTTTTAATTGGATACATATTGCAAAGTATTGTCATAACCAGACATATTAATTATGCGATGATTTCTGTTGTACTGCTTTTGGGATTTTCGTATTTAACTCCCACTGAGGTTGATATGTCTGCATTACAGGTGGGGAATGGAGTATGGGCTTTTATAAATCTTGCTTCTGCTTTAGCAGGAAGTTATCTGCTCTATTATATTGCGGGTTATATTAATTCGGAATTTATCTCTTGGTTGGGTAAAAATACCTTAGTTATATTGGGGTTTAATTATTATATTAATGCCATAGCGAAAAATATATTAACTTTTGCACATATGGAATACTATGTCATATTAAGTTTTATTATTCAGATCATATTGCTCGCTATTCTTGTGAAAATAATTGCATGCTGGCCAGCTCTTAATTCCCTGGTGAATGGGAAAATGTTTGTAACTTACAAAGAAGCAAAATAATTGAGGTCATTGATGAAATCTGTTGCTATTGTCGGTGCGGGTATTTCTGGTGCGGTTATTGCGAGATTATTAGCAGAGGAAGGGATTGAGTCTGTTGTTTTTGACAAACGTTCTCATATTGCTGGTAACTGTCATTCAGAACGTGATCCGCAGACCAACGTCATGTTGCACGTTTATGGTCCCCATATTTTTCATACAGATGATAAAGAAGTTTGGGATTTCGTTAATCAGTATTCAGAGTTTATGCCTTACACCAACCGTGTGAAGGCCATTTACAAAGGCAATGTTTACTTACTACCAGTAAACCTGCATACGATTAATCAGTTTTTCAATAAAACAATGCGTCCGGATGAAGCTCGTGCTTTCATCGAATCTAAAGCTGACAAATCTATTGTCGAACCGAAAAACTTTGAAGAACAGGCCATCAGCATGATTGGTCGGGAACTGTATGAAGCATTCTTTAAAGGCTATACGCGTAAACAATGGGGTTGTGAGCCGACGGAGTTACCAGCCAGTATTTTGAAACGCTTGCCGCTTCGTTTTAACTATAATGACAATTATTTTAACCACCAGTATCAGGGGATGCCCAGAGATGGCTATACCGATATGGTTGGAAAAATTCTTGATCACGAACTGATTGAAATAAGAACAGATACTGAGTTTTCAGCTACCGAGAGTGGGGCCTACCAGCATGTATTTTGGTCAGGCGCGCTGGATGGTTACTTTAACTTTAGTGAGGGGCGTCTGGGTTATCGCACGCTGGATTTCGAAAAATTCTCAGCAGAAGGTGACTACCAGGGAACGGCTGTTATCAACTACTGCGAAGAAAATGTACCTTATACCCGAATCACTGAGCATAAGCATTTCTCACCTTGGGAGTCACACGAAAAAACAACATGTTATCGTGAATTTAGTCGCTTCTGCACCGAAGATGATATTCCGTATTATCCGATCCGTATGGTTAAGGAAAAAGAACTGCTCAATCGCTACCTGGATAAAGCGATGGAATTAAGCAATACCACTTTTGTCGGGCGTCTTGGTACCTACCGCTATCTGGATATGGATGTCACTATTCGTGAAGCTATTGATGTTGCAAATAAATTCCTTGAATGTCAAAAGAGTCAGGAGCCAATGCCTGTATTTAATATAAATCCTCGCTAACGTCAGGTGTTGTCATGGATACGGATAATTTTTTGAATAAATATAATCCATTGCTATGCAAGGTTTTTCTCGCAGCATCGGATTTTATATTTTTTAACTTATCACTGGCCCTCTCTATTGGTTGTGTATACTGGATTTTTAACGATCTTTATCGTTTTATCCCCGATGCTCAACTAGAGATGCGCATAATTTCTCATGTCATCCTGAGTTTGATATGTGTGGGATGGTTTTGGGTTCGGTTGCGACATTATTCCTATCGCAAACCCTTTTGGTTTGAATTGAAGGAGATTATCCGTACTATTGTGATCTTTGCTGTTTTTGATCTGGCGCTGGTCGCTTTTTCTAAATGGCAATTTTCTCGGTATGTATGGGTCTTTTGTTGGACGTTTGCATTAATTCTGCTACCGCTTTTCCGAGCAATGACCAAACAACTTCTTAATCGTCTTGGGATTTGGAAGAAAAAGACTGTCATTATGGGTAGCGGAAGTAATGCAGTGGAAGCTTATTATGCACTGCAAAGTGAGGAAATGCTTGGCTTTGATGTTGTCGCATTTTATGACGAAGAGTGTACAGAGGCAACGCTACAGGGACTGCCGGTTCTTCAGGACCCCAATATTCTTTGGGAAATGAAGAAAACAGGCGATATTCATTTCATTGTAGCTTTTGAAATGGAAAACAGCGATAAGACCATTAACTGGTTGCGCGAACTATCGAAGAAGGACTGCCGTTCTGTCACGGTTATTCCGTCCCTGCGCGGGTTACCACTTTATAATACCGATATGTCTTTCATCTTTAGTCATGAAGTCATGTTGCTGCGTATTCATAATAATCTGGCAAAACGGACATCTCGTTTCCTTAAACGGACTTTCGATATTGTCTGTTCATCACTGATTATCTTAATTTCTTCGCCACTGCTCATTTATCTTTGGTACAAAGTTACCCGTGATGGTGGTCCGGCAATCTACGGTCATATGCGAGTAGGGCGTCACGGTAAGCTTTTCCCTTGCTATAAGTTTCGCTCAATGGTGATGAATTCGCAGGAGGTTTTACAAAAGCTCCTTGATTCCGATCCTGCTGCACGGGAAGAATGGGAGCGTGACTTTAAGTTGAAAAACGATCCGCGAATCACTCCTGTCGGTCGATTTATTCGTAAAACCAGTCTTGATGAATTGCCTCAGTTATTTAATGTGCTGAAAGGTCAAATGAGTCTGGTTGGCCCGCGTCCGATTATCTCTGAAGAGTTACCACGCTATGATGAGAATGTTGATTACTATCTAATGGCGAAACCGGGAATGACAGGGTTGTGGCAGGTAAGTGGACGTAACGATGTGGATTACGATACCCGAGTCTACTTTGACTCTTGGTATGTCAAGAACTGGTCGCTGTGGAATGACATCGCTATTCTTTTCAAAACAGTGAAGGTAGTCCTCCATAGAGATGGTGCATATTGATGTAGCAGAAACTGCATTTTATGTGCATTAAGTTCATTCTGAAGAGGACATCTATTGCTACCTTCTGGCCTCTAACCTGAGTTAACATGTTCTTCACTTTACTCGCCGCCATTTTACGGCGGGGTATCCACACCTGACAGGAGTATGTAATGTCCAAGCAACAGATCGGCGTCGTCGGTATGGCAGTGATGGGGCGCAACCTGGCGCTCAACATCGAGAGCCGTGGTTATACCGTCTCCGTTTTCAACCGCTCCCGTGAAAAGACCGAAGAAGTGATTGCCGAAAACCCAGGCAAAAAACTGGTGCCTTACTACACGGTAAAAGAGTTTGTTGAATCCCTTGAAACGCCTCGTCGTATCCTGTTAATGGTGAAAGCAGGGGCGGGCACTGATGCTGCTATCGATTCCCTGAAGCCGTATCTGGATAAAGGCGACATCATCATTGATGGTGGTAACACGTTCTTCCAGGACACTATCCGTCGTAATCGCGAACTTTCTGCTGAAGGCTTTAACTTCATTGGTACCGGCGTTTCCGGTGGTGAAGAAGGGGCGCTGAAAGGCCCATCTATCATGCCTGGCGGTCAGAAAGAGGCCTACGAACTGGTTGCGCCGATTCTGACTAAAATTGCCGCAGTTGCAGAAGATGGCGAACCTTGCGTGACCTATATTGGTGCCGATGGTGCCGGTCACTATGTGAAAATGGTTCACAACGGTATCGAATACGGCGACATGCAGCTGATCGCAGAAGCCTATTCTTTGCTGAAAGGTGGCCTGAATCTGTCTAACGAAGAGCTGGCAGATACTTTCACTGAGTGGAACAAAGGCGAGCTGAACAGCTACCTGATCGACATCACCAAAGACATCTTCACCAAAAAGGATGAAGAGGGTAAATATCTGGTTGATGTGATTCTGGATGAAGCGGCGAACAAAGGCACCGGTAAATGGACCAGCCAGAGTTCTCTGGATCTGGGCGAGCCGCTGTCGCTGATCACGGAATCCGTTTTTGCACGTTATATCTCTTCTCTGAAAGAGCAGCGTGTCGCAGCGTCTAAAGTGTTGTCGGGACCTAAAGCGCAGCTTGCGGGTGACAAAGCGGAATTTATCGAGAAAGTCCGTCGCGCGCTCTACCTTGGCAAGATCGTCTCTTACGCACAAGGGTTTTCCCAGCTGCGTGCCGCTTCTGACGAATACAACTGGGATCTGAACTACGGCGAAATTGCGAAGATCTTCCGTGCCGGCTGCATTATTCGTGCACAGTTCTTGCAGAAAATCACCGACGCATATGCAGAAAATGCGGGTATCGCTAACCTGCTGCTGGCACCGTACTTCAAGAAAATCGCGGACGATTATCAGCAAGCGCTGCGTGATGTGGTTGCGTATGCCGTGCAGAATGGTATCCCGGTTCCGACGTTCTCTGCCGCTGTTGCCTACTACGACAGCTATCGCGCAGCCGTTCTTCCTGCGAACCTGATCCAGGCGCAGCGTGACTACTTTGGGGCGCATACGTATAAGCGTACTGATAAAGAAGGCGTTTTCCATACTGAATGGCTGGAGTAATTCCTGATTCGCATCAAAAGCCCGGTGATTCGCCGGGCTTTTTTTTGTCCCTAATCTGATTGATTTATTTTTACTTCTTAATATTAACTTAATAATTAATGTTTAACCTGATAAAGAAAATCTGAATTGTTTTAGCCTTCATTGACACAATATTCATTCAGGCGTTAAAACTTTTATATCTTATCAGGATGTATAAACATCATGATGCATAATTAAGTTAATTCTGAGAGCGTGAAATGAAAATCACCATTTCTGGAACCGGGTACGTTGGTCTGTCAAACGGTTTGCTTATCGCACAGCATCACCAGGTTACCGCGTTAGACATTATTCCCGAACGTGTAGAAATGCTAAATGATCGGATATCTCCGATTGTTGATAAAGAAATACAGCAATTTTTAGCGTCCGGGAATATTAATTTTGAAGCAACCTTAGACAAGGTATCCGCCTACCAAAATGCTGATTATGTCATTATTGCAACACCAACCGACTATGATCCAAAAACAAATTATTTCAACACATCAAGTGTAGAATCGGTTATTCAGGATGTGACAGAGATTAACCCATCGGCAGTGATGGTGATCAAGTCAACGGTGCCGGTTGGCTTCACCGCAACGATGAGTAAAAAATTTAATACGCAGAATATCATTTTCTCCCCCGAGTTCCTGCGCGAAGGTAAAGCGCTTTATGATAATTTGCATCCTTCGCGGATTGTGATTGGTGAACGCTCTGAGCGTGCGGAGCGATTCGCTGCTTTGCTACAGGAAGGCGCCATAAAACAGGATATTCCAACCCTGTTTACCGATTCGACGGAAGCAGAGGCGATTAAGCTTTTTGCTAATACTTACCTTGCGATGCGCGTTGCTTACTTTAATGAACTTGATAGCTATGCGGAAAGTTTAGGACTGAATACCCGACAAATTATTGAAGGTGTGTGTCTGGATCCTCGTATTGGCAATCATTACAACAATCCTTCATTTGGTTATGGCGGTTATTGTCTGCCGAAAGATACGAAGCAACTTCTGGCGAATTATCAGTCAGTGCCAAACAATATTATCTCCGCGATCGTGGATGCGAACCGGACGCGTAAAGATTTTATTGCAGATGCCATCTTGTCCAGAAAACCCAAAGTGGTGGGCATCTATCGTCTGATTATGAAGAGCGGTTCTGATAATTTCCGTGCGTCTTCAATTCAGGGGATTATGAAGCGTATCAAAGCTAAAGGTGTGGAAGTTATTATTTACGAACCGGTTATGAAGGAAGCGTCGTTCTTTAATTCCCGCCTTGAACGTGATTTGAATACGTTTAAACAGCAGTCCGACGTGATTATCTCCAATCGCATGGCGTCTGAACTGCTGGATGTTCAGGACAAAGTTTATACACGCGATCTCTTTGGCAGTGATTAACCTTCTGTTATTGGGGCTACAATAGCCCCTGATTGGCTATCAAAGTGTTTGAAATAATCCGTAAATTTTATCAATAATCCTATAGCATTAACGATGTTTATGACTACACTGTCTCCAGCTTAAGCATTTTCTTAGTTAGGGTACTGATGACAGTGAACAATAACAATGCTACCGGGCGCAGTAATGACCCGGAACAGATTGATTTGATTGATTTAGTGATGCAATTGTGGCGCGGAAAAATGACAATCTTTGTGTGTGTCATTGTCGCAATTCTATTGGCTGTTGGTTACATCCTGGTAGCGAAAGAGAAATGGACCTCTACCGCCATCATCACCCAGCCTGATGTAGGGCAAATTGCCACTTATAATAATGCGATGAGCGTTTTGTATGGCGATAATGCTCCGAAAGTTGCGGATATTCAGACTGGCTTTATCGGTCGCTTTAGCTCCGCCTTTTCCGCATTGTCAGCAGCTCTGGATAATCAGGAAGAACCTGAAGAATTAACTATTACTCCTTCTGTTAAGGGTCAATCATTGCCGTTGGCTGTTTCTTACGTTGGAGAGTCTGCGGAAGGGGCGCAGCGCCAGCTGGCAGAGTATATCCAGCAGGTAGATGAGAGCGTTGCGAAAGAACTGGACGCGGATCTGAAAGATAACATCAAGTTGCAGACAACTACGCTTGAGGACTCGTTAAAAACGCAGGAAGTGGTCGCGCAGGAGCAAAAAGATTTGCGTATCAAGCAAATTCAGGAAGCATTGCGTTATGCGGAGCAGGCGAATGTGATAAAGCCACAAATTCAGCAAACTCAGGATGTCACCCAGGACAGTATGTTCCTTCTTGGTAGTGATGCGCTGAAATCAATGATTGAACATGAATCCACGCGTCCGCTGGTTTTCTCTGGGGCCTACTATCAGACCAAGCAAAATTTGCTGGATATCGGAAATCTGAAAATCGAAACCGCATCCATTCACGCCTACCGTTACGTCATGAAGCCGACGCTGCCGGTTCGTCGTGACAGTCCGAAAAAGGCAATTGTGCTGGTCCTGGCGGTGCTACTGGGCGGGATGATTGGTGCAGGTGTGGTGCTGGGGCGTAATGCTCTGCGCGACTACAGAGAGAAAGCGCAGTAATTTATTGTTATCCTGGATGGCTCTACGCTTATCCGACCTACAAAAAACCGGGCATTGCCCGGTTTTTTCGCATCAGAAGCTATTGATGACGCTTACGTAAATTCTCAATGACGGTCGTTAAATCAAGGTCCTGGTCCTGTAGCAGCACCAGCAGGTGGTACATCAGGTCGGAGGCTTCATTGGTCAGCTCAAAACGGTCATGTACCGTTGCGGCCAGCGCGGTCTCGACACCTTCTTCACCCACTTTCTGCGCGATACGCTTGGTGCCGCTGGCGTAAAGTTTCGCCGTGTAAGAGCTTGCCGGATCGGCAGTTTTACGCTCGGCTAACAGTTGCTCAAGTTGATACAGGAATAACCACTGATGGCTGGCATCCCCAAAGCAGCTGCTGGTGCCTTTGTGGCAGGTTGGTCCAATTGGATTGGCCAGCACCAGCAGTGTGTCGTTATCACAATCCGGCGCAATGCGGACTACCTTCAGGAAGTGGCCGGATGTTTCGCCTTTGGTCCACAAACGCTGCTTGGTTCGTGAGAAGAAAGTGACGTTGCCGCTTTCGATTGTTTTATCCAGCGCTTCAGGGGTCATGTAACCCAGCATTAACACTTCACCGGATACCGCATGTTGCACGACAACCGGCATTAATCCGTCGGTTTTTTCCCAGTCGAGCTCGCGGCGCTGTTGCTCTGTTAACATATCCTGATCTCCACGCCCTGTGCTTCCAGGTACGCTTTTAATTCACCAATATTAATAATCTGTTTGTGGAAGACGGAGGCAGCAAGCGCCCCGTCGACATCGGTATCGCGGAAGGCTTCAAGGAAGTGCTCCATCGTGCCCGCGCCGCCGGAGGCAATCAGCGGTACATGACAGACGTCACGGACTTTTTTCAGTTGCTCCAGATCGTAACCGTTACGCACGCCGTCCTGATTCATCATGTTAAGCACGATTTCACCGGCCCCGCGTTTTTGCACTTCCTGCACCCAGTCGAGAGTTTCCCACTGCGTCACGCGAGTACGGCTTTCATCGCCGGTATACTGGTTGACGTGATACTTGCCGGTTTCGGCATCAAACCAGGTATCAATGCCCACGACGATGCACTGTACGCCAAAACGGTCAGCAAGACGGGTGATCAGCGTTGGGTCGGCCAGCGCAGGGGAGTTGATGGAAATTTTATCAGCGCCGAAAGAGAGGATTTTAGCGGCGTCATCAATAGACCTGATGCCACCCGCGACACAGAATGGAATGTCGATCACTTCCGCGACGCGCGACACCCAACTCTTATCAACCACGCGCCCGTCGCTGGAAGCGGTAATATCATAGAATACCAGCTCGTCTGCGCCTTCATCGGCATAGCGTTTTGCCAGCGGGACGATATCGCCGATGATTTCATGATTGCGGAACTGTACGCCTTTTACCACCTGACCATCGCGTACGTCCAGGCAAGGGATTATACGTTTTGCCAGCATTGGATGGCCTCCTTAACGGTGAATTTACCTTCCAGTAGGGCGCGGCCGACAATCACGCCGCGAACGCCCGTGCCGCGCAGAGCGGCTACGTCTTCAATCCCGCCAATTCCGCCGGAAGACTGAAAGGCGATCTGCGGATATTTCGCGCACACTTCGTCATACAGTGAGACGTTGGAACCCGCCAGCGTGCCGTCACGGGAGATATCGGTGCACAGTACATGCTTCAGGCCAACCGGCAGATAAGTCTCGACCAGTTCTTCCAGCGAAACACCGGAGTTCTCCTGCCAGCCGCTGACGGCAACCTGTTTGTTGCCCCGATAATCAATACGCACATCCAGCGCCAGCACCAGCGCGTCAGCGCCAAAGCGCTCAAACCAGCCTTTGACCACCTCGGGAGATTTGACCGCCGTGGAGCCGACCACCACGCGGGCAACGCCTGCGTCCAACAGCGCCGCAACATCGTCTTCAGTACGCACGCCGCCGCCAACCTGCACGGGCACGTTCACACCCGCGACCAGCGTTTTAATCAGCGGGATCTGCCGTCTGGCCGGATCTTTCGCCCCGGTCAAATCGACCAGATGCAGCACTTCGGCGCCCTGGGCGGCATAATCCCGCAGGCGGGGAAGGGGATCGTTACCGTAATCACGCTGCCGGGCGTAGTCGCCCTGATGGAGACGCACTACGGTGCCATCGATCAAATCTAATGCCGGAATAATCATCACATCTCCAGGAAGTTTTTCAGCAACTGCGCGCCAGCGGCGCCGGAGCGTTCCGGGTGGAACTGCACGCCGAAGAAATTGTCTTTTTGCACTGCCGCAGTGAAGGGTTCGCCGTAGTTGCATTGAGCAATGGTCCACGGATTTACGGGCATAGCGTAGCTGTGGACAAAGTAGAACCAGGCGCCATCTTCAATGCCCTGGAAAAGACGATTACCCGCCTGCGGGTAAACGCGGTTCCAGCCCATATGCGGGAGCGGCAGGCCAAAATCGGTCATCTTCGGGACGTCCTGGTCAATAATGCCCAGAAGGTCGACGCCGTTTGTCTCTTCACTGTGGCGCCCGAGGATCTGCATGCCTAAACAAATTCCCAGAACGGGCTGAGTACAAGCCTTAATCAATTCGACAAGCTCACGCTCGTGCAACTGATCCATCGCCGCCTGGGCGGTTCCCACGCCGGGCAGGAAGAGTTTGTCAGCTTTTAAGACGACCTCCGGGTCGCGGCTGACCATCGGATCATAACCGTGGCGCGCCACGGCGGATTTCACCGAGTTCAGGTTGGCACAGCCGGTATCAAGGATGACGACGTTCATCACAGCACTCCTTTAGAAGAAGGCAGCGTGTCGCCTTCTACCCGAATGGCCTGGCGCAACGTGCGGCCAAACGCTTTAAACAGGCTTTCTACACGGTGGTGATCGTTTTTACCTTTGGTCTTCAGGTGCAGCGTCACGCCCATGGTGTAGGAGAGCGAGCGGAAGAAGTGTTCAACCATCTCGGTGCTCAGATCGCCCACGCGCTGATAGGTAAACTTGGCTTTATATTCTAGGTGCGGGCGCCCGGAGATATCCAGTGCGCAACGCGCCAGGCATTCGTCCATCGGCAGCACAAAACCGAAGCGGTTGATGCCGCGCTTATCGCCCAACGCCAGTTTTAGCGCTTCGCCCAGCGCCAGACCGGTATCTTCTACCGTGTGGTGATCGTCAATATAGAGGTCGCCCTTGACCGCGATCTCCATACGGAAACCGCCATGCGTGGCGATCTGATCGAGCATATGGTCAAAGAAGCCCACGCCGGTATTGATCTTGCTGCCGCCTTCGCGATCCAGCCACACCTTGACGTCAATCTGCGTTTCTTTGGTATTACGCTCAACGTGGGCATAGCGGTCGCGTTTTGTCAGCTGTTCGCCAATCATCGTCCAGTTCAGGGTTTCACGGTTATAACGTAACCCGTTAATACCCATGTTTTCGGCCAACTGGATGTCGGTAGCACGATCGCCAATCACGTAGCTGTTGGCGCTATCCATCGCCTGTTCAGCCAGATAACGTTCAACCAGTTTTACCTTCGGCTTACGGCAGTCGCACTCATCCGCTGGCAGGTGCGGGCAGATCAGCACTTCATCAAACAGTACGCCCTGGGAGGTGAAAACCTGCATCATCAGGTCGTGCGGGCCGTCGAAGTCTGCCTGCGGGAAGCTCTGCGTTCCCAGCCCGTCCTGGTTGGTGATCATCACCAGCTTAAAGCCGGCTTTTTGCAGCTTCAGCAGAACCGGCACCACGTCCGGTTCAAAGGCGAGTTTGTCAAAACGATCCACCTGAAAATCACTCGGTGGTTCGGCAATCAGGGTTCCATCACGGTCAATAAAAAGATACTTCTGGCTCATACTTGCTCCGCACGTAAGGCGTCAATGACGCGCTGGCTTTCTTCGCGGGTTCCAACAGTGATACGCAGACAGCCGCTTAAAGAAGGTTGTTTATTCTGATCACGTAAGATAATGCCCTGATCCCACAGAGATTTAAACACGCTACTTGACGCGGTAAAACGTGCCAGAATGTAGTTGGTTTCTGAATCGAACACCTGTTCTACGCAGGCAATCTCTTTCAGCGCATTAACCAGATACTGACGTTCCAGCAGAATCTGCGCCACCCGTTCGCGCATCGCGTTGACGCCTTGCGGCGTCAACGCCTGAGCGGCAATATCGGCGACCGGCGTAGAGAGCGGGTAGGGGGCGATGACTTTCAGCAGCAGGTTGATGACCTCTTCATTCGCCAGCGTAAATCCGCAGCGCAGACCGGCGAGCGCAAAGGCTTTGGAGAGCGTGCGTAACACCACCAGATGCGGGTATTCAGAGAGCCAGCCAGCCAGCGTCGCCTGTGGGCAGAATTCAATATAGGCTTCATCCGCCACCACAATGGCGTTGCCGCGCGTCATTTCCAGCAGAGTACGTAAATCCTGTGGATTGATAAGCTGCCCAGTCGGGTTGTTGGGGCTGCATACAAACACCACTTTAACGCCGTCGAGTTTATCGGCGATGCCCCGCAGATCCAGCTGCCAGTTTTCCAGCGTCGGAACCGTCCGGCATTCAACGCCAATGGTTTCCGCACTGACGCTGTACATGCCGTACGTTGGCGGACAATAGAGAATCGCCTCTTTCCCCGGTTCGCAGAATGCGCGAATCAGCAGTTCAATACCTTCGTCTGCGCCACGGCTGACCAGCACTTGCCCGGGGTTCACTCCGGCATACTGCGCATAATTTTCAATAACCGCTTTTGGCTGGCATTCCGGGTAGCGGTTGAGCGTTTGCTGAGTCAGCTGAAACTCCACTGCCGTCGGGAACTCATTGGCATTCAGCCAGACATCGCCATTACCACCCAGACGGCGAGCGGACTGGTACGGCGTCAGGTTGCGAACGTTTTCCCGGGCTAAGTCGGTGACGCTGCGGGTATTTTCAGTGCTCATGCTTGCTCCTTAAGGGCGTTAACGCGCAGGGTGACAGCATTTTTGTGGGCGGTCAGCCGTTCTGCCGCAGCCAGCGTTTCAATGGTGGATGCCAGTGCGGAGAAACCCGCCTGCGACAATTCCTGAACGGTCATGCGTTTCTGGAAATCCGCCAGACCGAGGCTGGAGCAGGTGGCGGTATAACCATAGGTCGGCAGCACATGATTGGTGCCGGAAGCGTAGTCGCCTGCGGATTCCGGTGACCAATCACCGAGAAAAACGGAACCCGCGCTGGTAATATCCTCCACCAGATCGCGTGCCTTGCGGGTCTGAATGATCAGGTGTTCCGGCCCATACTGGTTCGAGATGGCGACGCACTGGGCTAAATCTTTCGTCACGATCAGACGGCTGGCGCTTAATGCCTGACGCGCCGTTTCCGCACGCGGTAACTCCGCTAACTGTCGTTCGACGGCCTCCGCGACGTTCTGCGCAATACCGGCATCCGGGGTCAGCAGAATGACCTGAGAATCCGGGCCGTGTTCCGCCTGAGAGAGCAGGTCAGACGCCACGAAATCTGGCGTGGCGCCGCTGTCGGCGATCACCAGCACTTCAGAAGGGCCGGCAGGCATATCAATTGCCGCGCCGTCGAGACGCTGGCTGACCTGGCGTTTCGCCTCGGTGACAAACGCGTTGCCGGGGCCAAAAATTTTGTCCACTTTTGGCACGGACTCGCTGCCGAACGCCAGAGCGGCAATGGCCTGGGCGCCGCCGACGTTGAAGACTTCCTGCACGCCGCACAGCTGCGCAGCGTAAAGGATTTCATCCGCGATAGGCGGTGGCGAGCACAACACCACTTTTTTGCATCCGGCAATACGCGCGGGCGTGGCGAGCATTAATACGGTGGAGAAGAGCGGGGCAGAGCCGCCCGGGATATACAGGCCGACAGATGCGACAGGGCGCGTCACCTGCTGACAGCGAACGCCGGGCTGCGTTTCAACATCTACCGCCGGTAGTTTTTGCGCATTGTGGAAGGTTTCGATGTTTTTTACCGCTACCGCCATCGCCTGTTTGAGATCGTCGCTCAGACGCGCGCTGGCCGCGGCAATCTCTTCGGCGGACACTTTCAGCGCTGCGACGTTCGTTTTATCAAACTTTGCGCTGTATTCGCGCAGGGCGTCATCACCGCGTGATTTCACATTATCCAGGATCTCTGCGACGGTACGGGTAATGCTGTCGGAGGCGGAAATAGCCGGACGCATCAGCAATGCACGCTGCTGTTCAGTATTGCAGCTATTCCAGTCGATGATTATATTAAAGCTCATGGCCGTCACTCCATCATCTTTTCAATTGGCAGCACCAGAATAGAGCTGGCGCCGAGCGCTTTCAGTTTTTCCATCGTTTCCCAGAACAGGGTTTCGCTGCTGACCATGTGCATGGCGACGCGCTGCTGATCGCCCGCCAGCGGCAGAATGGTCGGACGCTCTGCGCCCGGCAGCAGGGCGATGACTTCTTCCAGACGCTCACTCGGCGCATGCATCATGATGTATTTGGATTCACGCGCCTGAATAACGCCCTGAATACGGGTCAGCAGTTTGTCGATAAGCTGTTGTTTGGATTCGGCCATTTCGCCGTCTCGCTGGATCAGGCAGGCTTTAGAGCGGTAAATCACCTCGACTTCACGCAGACCGTTGGCTTCCAGCGTCGCCCCGGTAGACACCAGATCGCAGATGGCATCGGCCAGACCCGCACGCGGAGCGACTTCAACAGAACCGTTTAACAGACAGGATTTAAACGACACGCCTTTCTGATCCAGGTAACGCTTAAGCAGGTGCGGGTAAGAGGTGGCGATGCGCTTACCGTCAAGGGAAGCCGGGCCGTCCCAGGCTTCATCGACGGCGGTGGCCAGCGAGAGGCGGCAGCCGCCGAAGTCGAGACGGCGCAGGGTGTAGTAGCGCGGGTCTTCGCCTTGCGCGCGGCGGCTCAACAGCTCTTCTTCCAGAACGTTTTCCCCGATGATCCCCAGATCGACCACGCCATCCATGACCAGGCCGGGAATATCGTCATCACGCACGCGCAGAATATCAATCGGCATATTCTCCGCCATCGCAATCAGACGCTGGGTGTGCAGGTTGATTTTAATACCGCAGCGGGCCAGTAATTCGCGTGAATCATCGCTTAAACGGCCTGATTTCTGAATAGCTATGCGTAAACGGGTGTTATCTAACATTCTTTTTTCCTCTTTATCCTGTCTGAACCGGTCTGAATCGCGCACCAAAAAAAAGCCCCCGGAAGAATGATCTTCCGGGGGCTTTCTCATGCGTTCATGCACCACTGGAAGATCTGAATGTCTTCCAGCACACATCGCCTGAAAGACTAGTCAGGATGATGGTGATGATGGTGGTGTTTAAATTGAACGCGTGTCATAAAATTCTCGATGAATGCTTATTCATTTGATGCCTTTTAACCTAAACCACTTTAGCGCCGGAAAGCAAGGGCTTTTTTTCATCATTAATTCATTTCATATTGAAGGTATGAATTGTCAGTCCCGGCGGGCTGGCGTAGCCTTAGATAAGATGGCGTTAAAGTCAGGAGAGAACGCATGAAAAAGGTCGCAATTGTCGGTTTAGGATGGTTAGGAATGCCGCTGGCGATGTCGCTGACGGCAAGAGGCTGGCAGGTTACTGGCACGAAAACCACGCAGGATGGCGTGGAAGCGGCCCGCATGAGCGGCATTGAGAGCTATCCGCTGCGCCTGGAACCTGAACTGGTTTGCGAAACGGACGATCTTGATGCGCTGATGGATGTGGATGCTCTGGTCATTACGCTGCCCGCTCGCCGTAGCGGGCCAGGGGAAGATTTTTACCGCCAGGCAATACAGGAGGTGGTCGACAGTGCGCTGGCGTATCACGTTCCGCGTATCATTTTTACCAGTTCCACGTCAGTGTACGGCGATGTGCACGGCATTGTGAAAGAGACTACGCCGCGTAATCCCGTCACGACGAGTGGGCGCATCCTGAAGGAACTCGAAGACTGGCTGCACAATCTGCCCGGCACTTCCGTCGATATTCTGCGTCTGTCCGGGCTGGTAGGGCCAGGACGACATCCGGGGCGTTTCTTTGCCGGTAAAACCGCGCCTGACGGCCAGCAAGGTGTGAATCTGGTCCACCTGGAAGATGTGATTGCCGCTATTACTCTGCTGTTACAGGCACCTAAAGGGGGACACATCTATAATATATGTGCGCCTTCGCATCCGGCGCGTAATGTGTTTTATCCGCAGATGGCGCGTTTGCTGGGTATGGAACCGCCGCATTTTCTGGAAAGCCAGAGTAACGATAAAGGCAAGATTATTGATGGCAGCCGGATTTGTAATGAACTCGGGTTTGAATACCAGTATCCCGACCCGCTGGTGATGCCGATGGAGTGACGCGCCAGCAGACTACCGCCATACACCGCAAGGGGGCGAGTATGAAACCACTGCTGGACGTTCTGATGATTCTCGATGCGTTAGAGAAAGAGGGGAGCTTTGCGGCGGCGTCGGCAAAATTGTTTAAGACGCCGTCAGCGCTCAGCTATACCGTCCATAAACTGGAAAGCGATCTGAATATCCAACTGTTAGATCGCAGCGGGCATCGGGCTAAATTTACCCGCACCGGCCAGATGCTGCTGGAAAAAGGCCGGGAAGTTCTGCATACCGTGCGCGAACTGGAAAAGCAGGCCATCAAACTTCACGAAGGCTGGGAGAACGAACTGGTCATCGGCGTGGACGATACGTTTCCTTTTTCTCTCCTTACTCCCCTCATTGAATCCTTCTACCAACATCACAGCGTAACGCGCCTGAAATTCATAAATGGCGTACTGGGCGGTTCCTGGGAGGCGCTGACGCAGGGGCGGGCGGATATCATCGTTGGCGCGATGCACGATCCGCCCTACGCCAGTGGTTTCGGTTTTGCGCGTCTGGGAGAGCTTGAGCAGGTTTTTGCGATTGCCCCGCATCATCCACTGGTGCAGGAAGAAGAGCCGTTGAGTCGGCGCACAATAAAACGGTTCCGCGCGATTGTGGTCGGCGATGAGACGCATCCGGCATGTTCGGCAAGCGCGCAATTGCTTGATGATCAGGAAGCCATAACGGTTTTTGATTTTAAAACCAAACTGGAACTGCAAATCAGCGGCCTGGGATGTGGGTATTTACCGCGCTATCTGGCGCAACGCTTTCTGGACAGCGGTGCGCTTATTGAGAAGAACGTGGCGGCGCAGATCGTGTCGGAGCCGGTGTGGATGGGCTGGAACGAACAGACGGCCGGACTGGCCAGCGCGTGGTGGCGAGATAAAATTTTAGCAAATAGTGCTATTGCTGGCGTCTATACAATGGGGGATGCTGGGAAATCAAACAGTTAATAAAAAATATTTTTTGACGGGGCTCTCATTCTCTTGTCATTTCGCCTTAATTTAGTGCACAATGCGCCGCTTGCAAAAAATGACATTAACCGACGTTTTAATACGCGTCGGTTATTTTTTTGCATCAAACCAATCATTCAATAAAAGAGGCCGGGCTTCGTACCGGATAGATACTTACTAAAAACCGACAGTTGTTGTCGCTGAGGAATCCAGAAAATGGGGCAATTTTTTGCTTACGCGACGGCATTCGCCGTAAAGGGGAATGACCATGTCGCATAACGTTACTCCAAACACCTCTCGCGTGGAATTGCGTAAGACGCTTACGTTGATTCCGGTTGTAATGATGGGTCTTGCCTATATGCAGCCGATGACGCTGTTCGATACATTTGGTATCGTCTCAGGCCTCACTGACGGTCACGTTGCGACGGCGTATGCCTTTGCGCTGATCGCGATTCTTTTTACTGCGTTGAGCTACGGTAAACTGGTGCGTCGTTTCCCGTCCGCTGGCTCCGCGTACACTTACGCCCAGAAATCCATCAGCCCGACCGTAGGCTTTATGGTGGGCTGGTCATCGCTGCTGGACTACCTGTTCATGCCGATGATCAACATTCTGCTGGCGAAAATTTATTTTGAAGCGCTGGTGCCGACAGTGCCGTCGTGGATCTTTGTGGTGGCGCTGGTGGCCTTTATGACCATCTCTAACCTGCGCAGCATCAAGACCGTCGCTAACTTCAACACCCTGATTGTTATTCTGCAAATGGGGATTGTAGCGGTGATTGTCGGGCTGATTATCTACGGCGTGTCTCACGGCGAAGGTGCGGGTACGCTGGTAAGCTCCCGTCCATTCTGGTCTGAAGGCGCGCACGTTGTGCCGATGATTACCGGTGCGACAATCCTGTGCTTCTCGTTCCTCGGCTTTGACGGTATCTCTTCTCTGTCTGAAGAGACTAAAGACGCGGAGCGCGTTATTCCGCGCGCGATTTTCCTGACGGCGCTGATTGGCGGCCTGATCTTTATCGCGGCGTCTTACTTCCTGCAACTGTACTTCCCGGATATTTCGCGCTTTAAAGACCCGGATGCATCACAGCCTGAAATCATGCTGTACGTTGCGGGTAAAACCTTCCAGTGGGGCGTGCTGATTTTCTCCAGCGTGACCGTACTGGCATCCGGTATGGCGGCACACGCGGGCGTTTCCCGTCTGATGTACGTCATGGGTCGTGACGGCGTGTTCCCGACGCGTTTCTTCGGCTACGTTCATCCGAAATGGCGTACTCCGGCGTGGAACGTGCTGCTGGTTGGCGCGATCGCACTGCTGGCGATTAATTTCGATCTGGTTACGGCGACGGCGCTGATCAACTTCGGTGCGCTGGTGGCGTTTACCTTCGTGAACCTCTCCGTGATTTCCCAGTTCTGGATCCGTGAGAAGCGCAACAAAACGCTGAAAGACCACTTCAACTATCTGGTTCTGCCGGTGTGCGGCGCGCTGACTGTTGGCGCACTGTGGATCAACCTGGAAGAAAGCTCAATGACTCTGGGTCTGATCTGGGCGGGTATTGGCCTGGTGTATCTGGCTTGCGTGACCAAAAGCTTCCGCAATCCGGTACCGCAGTACGAAGATATCGCACAGTAATGAAATGACCTTTCACAGGTAAAAAACCGGAGACATGTTCTCCGGTTTTTTTATGCAAAAATCTGTAGGCCGGATAAGGTCATCGGCCGTTCTTCGGCACAACGCCAACGCCAACGCCTGATGGCGCTTCGCTTATCAGGCCTACACTCCGCACTGTTTGTAGGCCGGATAAGGCGTTTACGCCGCCATCCGGCAAAAGCGACGCGTGGCTCCTCAGACAATCTCTTCTGCGTACTGCCAGAGTGATTTCAGCAATGCCAGTTTCTCTTTGTCGTCAGCATATTGCTGATACAGCATTTGTAACTCTTCCGCATACCGTTGCAAAAACTCTGGCGTAAACACCTGACGACGATGCTCCAGCCAGCGTTGCTGTTCGGTTTCATCCAGCGTCCCCGGGAAGTTACGGGCGCGATAGTTGAACAGCAGTTTTTCAATCCGCTTATCGACAAACGTAATATCCAGCGCGGGCAAATTGCGCGGTTCGGTGTCCAGCACGATTTTCATGGCGGCACGATCGGCGTCGCTGAAAAAGCCATTGTATAGCTGCGCATCGACGTTCTCAGACGGCGTAAACGGCTCGGCCTCAGCGAAGATTGCCACAACCTTATCGCGTACCTGCGGATTATCGCGCAGCACTTTCAGGTTATCGAGACAGTGCTGACGGTTAATCCCTAAGCGATCGGCATCCTCCGGGCGGAGCGTATTAGCCTGAGCCAGTACCGGGCATTTATTGATGTGTACCAGTTTTACCGGAACTGCGGCGTTATCGCCGAGATCGGCTTTAGCGGTATATAACCGCTCGCGCAGGGTATCGCTGTCCAGTTCCAGTAATGGCGACATATCGCCCGCCAGATCCACCATAATGACCGCGTTGCGGTTTTCTGGATGCCAGGCCAGCGGCGCAACCCAACTGGTGTTGCCGCGCCAGGCGCCAAACATACCGGAGATATGTACTAGCGGTTTCATTTGCGGCACATCGATCAACGCCGCCAGTTTATGTTTGTTGCGATGCGTGTAAAGGTAGTCAAACAGACGCGGCTGGCGCGACTTCACCAGTTGCGCCATAGCGATGGTGGCGTACACGTCTGCCATTGCATCGTGCGCGTTGGCATGTTCGATCCCGTTGGCTTTGGTCAAGTGCTCAAGGCGGAAGCTGGGCAATCCGTCGTCATTTTCCGGCCAGTTTATGCCTTCCGGGCGCAGGGCATAGCAGGCGCGCATCACATCCAGCAAATCCCAGCGCGAGTTGTCGTGCTGCCAGCTCCAGGCATAGGGATCGTAGAAGTTGCGATACAAAATGTTTCGCGTGACTTCATCATCAAAACGGACATTGTTGTAGCCGACGACACAGGTCTTTGGCACGGTGAACAGCGAATGAATACGTCTGGCAAAGTCGGCTTCGTTCTCTCCTTTGTCGCGCGCTTCCTGCGGCGTAATCCCGGTGATGAGCACAGCGCCTGGCTGAGGCAGGTAATCATCGGCGGGCTTGCAGTAAAAGACTTCAGGTTCGCCAATAATATTAAAGTCGCTATCCGTGCGGATGGCGGCAAACTGTGCGGGTCTGTCCAGCGCCGGGTGAGTCCCGAAGGTTTCGTAGTCATGGAACAGGAAGGTAGGGTGCTGCTTGCCGTCATTCATTGTTCAGTTCTATCCGTTACTGTGCGTTTGCGCGGTTCTGCGCAGCAGGGTATCAAATCCTGGCGGTGTTATCAGCTTCTGAGTCGTTATTGGGAGCGTTAAGGTTACGCTGCCCGGCACTGCATAGAAAAACGTGCGTTATGTCACATTTTCTTGCAATTTATCCCTGTTTGTTTATCAGAACTTCCGTAAAAAGAACGGCAAATTATGACTTTCCTGAGGAAATAGTGTTGAAACGCCGTTTGTTTATTGCCGCTTCACTTCTCGCGATGAATCTTTCTTCCGCTCTGGCTGCCGATGTGCCAGATTTTTCTCCCCAGCCTCCGGCCATTCAGGCAGGGTCATGGGTACTTATGGATTACACCACGGGTCAAATTCTGACCGCAGGTAATGAACATCAGCGGCGTAACCCGGCCAGCCTGACCAAGCTGATGACCGGCTATGTTGTCGATCGCGCTATCGACAGCCATCGTATTAGCCCGGACGATATCGTAACCGTTGGACGTGATGCCTGGGCCAAAGACAACCCGGTGTTTGTGGGATCTTCATTAATGTTTCTGAAACAAGGGGAGCGCGTTTCGGTTCGGGATCTCAGCCGGGGGCTGATTGTTGACTCTGGAAACGATGCCTGCGTTGCGCTGGCGGATTACATCGCCGGAGGGCAACCGCAGTTCGTCGCCATGATGAATCACTACGTTGAAACCCTGAAGTTGCAGGATACCCATTTTGAAACGGTACACGGACTGGATGCGCCAGGCCAGCACAGCTCAGCCTATGATCTGGCGGTATTGTCCCGCGCCATTATTCACGGTGAGCCTGAGTTTTATCATATGTACAGTGAAAAGAGCCTGACATGGAACGGTATTACCCAGCAGAACCGTAACGGACTGCTGTGGGATAAAACCATGAATATCGACGGGCTGAAAACCGGCCATACCTCCGGCGCGGGTTTTAACCTGATTGCCTCCGCCGTGGACGGGCAGCGTCGTCTTATCGCCGTTGTGATGGGCGCGGAAAGCGCGAAAGGGCGTGAAGATCAGGCACGTAAGTTGTTGCAGTGGGGACAGCAAAATTTCGATACGGTACAAATTTTACGCAGTGGCAAACAGGTTGGCACGGAACGTATCTGGCACGGCGATAAAGAAAATATTGCTCTGGGCACCGAGCAGGATTTCTGGATGGCGCTGCCGAAAACTGAAATTCCGCATATTAAAGCCCGGTATGCCCTTGATAAAAAAGAACTTGAAGCCCCTATTGCCGCACATCAGCGGGTCGGTGAAATTGAGCTATACGATCGGGATAAGCTGGTGGCGCACTGGCCTCTGGTGACGCTGGAGTCTGTTGGCAAAGGCGGCGTTTTTTCCCGACTGAGCGATTACTTCCACCATAAGGCGTAACCCCCTTTTCTGACACGGCAGACTGGTAAGAGTGCGAGTCTGCTCACATACTCATCATGATTTCCTTGTGACCTTTATATGCAAAATCTTATACTGTGTTTATATACAGTATAAGATTTGCCGGAGGGGACATCGCTTCCTTATCCGGCGCTGACTTCAATGCATTATGGAACACCGTCGACCTGATACGCGCAGCGCCATCGGGTCGACGGTGTGCTATCAGTCTCAGTGAAACTATCGGAGGCAGTATGGACTACGAAATCAGGCAGGCAGAGAAGCGTAATATCGCCGGTTTTCACATGGTCGGCCCGTGGGAAAAAACGGTGAAGCAAGGTTTTGAACAACTCATGATGTGGGTTGACGGGAATCAGGTTGTTCCGCTCGAATGGATCGCGGTTTACTACGATAATCCAGATGAGGTTCCGGCGGAAAAACTCCGCTGCGATACGGTGGTGTCTGTCCCGGATAATTTCACCATTCCGAAAAATAGCGAAGGCGTCATCCTGACGGAGATCGCCGGCGGGCAGTATGCGACAGCGGTGGCGCGCGTTGAGAATCATGATTTCGCGACGCCCTGGTATCAGTTCTTCAATAGCCTGTTACAGGACAATCACTACCAGATAGCGGCTAAACCGTGTTTTGAGGTCTATCTTAACAATGGAACGGAAGACGGGTACTGGGACATTGAAATGTATGTACCCGTACAGTCGAAATAGCCCTGTGTAAATTGTACGCAGTACCCGGCGGATAGGCGTCGTGACGGGGCAGTTTACGTGCGAGTCCTGTCCGCTATGGTGATATTTTCGCTGCAAAAGCGGGTACAATTCGTTTTTTGGTCATTTCCAGACGGAGTGCGTGAGTGCGGGCCGATAAATCGCTGAGTCCCTTTGAAATTCGTTTATATCGCCATTATCGTGTTGTACACGGCATTCGCATTGCGCTGGCGTTTATTCTCACTTTCCTGCTGGTTCGACTGTTCAACATCCCGGAAGGCACCTGGCCGCTGATCACACTGGTCGTCATTATGGGGCCGATCTCCTTTTGGGGGAACGTGGTTCCCCGTGCGTTTGAGCGCATCGGCGGCACGATTCTGGGGTCGGTATTAGGTCTTGTAGCGTTACGTCTGGAGCTTTTTTCCCTCCCGCTGATGTTGATCTGGTGCGCTGCGGCAATGTTCTTGTGCGGTTGGCTGGCGTTAGGGAAAAAGCCGTATCAGGCTCTGTTGATCGGCATCACGCTCGCCGTGGTGGTAGGCGCGCCGGCAGGCGACATGAACACGGCATTGTGGCGCGGCGGGGATGTTATTTTAGGTTCGCTGCTGGCGATGCTGTTCACCGGCATCTGGCCGCAACGCGCATTTTTACACTGGCGCATTCAGATGGCGCATTGTGTGACGGCGTACAATCGGGTCTATCAGGCCGCGTTGTCGCCAAATTTGTTAGAGCGTCCCCGGCTGGAGAAGCATTTACAGAAACTGCTGAGCGACGTCGTCAAAATGCGTGGGCTGATTACGCCAGCCAGTAAAGAAACCCGCATTCAAAAGTCGATATTCGAAGCGATTCAAACCGTGAACCGCAATCTGGTCTGTATGCTTGAGCTGCAAATTAATGCACACTGGGCATCTCGTGCCAGCCATTTTGTGATGCTGAATGCGCACACGCTGCGCGAAACGCAGCAAATGACGCAGCAAACGTTACTCACCATCGCCCATGCGCTGTTCGAAGGCAACCCGCAACCGGTACTGGCAAACACGGAAAAACTCAATGAGATTGTCGCGGAGCTGCGCCAGTTGATAAACGAGCATCATGGCAATACCGTGGCTGAAACGCCTATTCATGGCTATGTTTGGCTAAGTATGGAGACGGCGCGGCAACTGGAGCTGCTCTCCCATTTGATCTGCCGGGCATTGCGCAAATAAAAAGCAGATGACGCTCGTGATTCGGCTGCTGCTTCGATTCAGCACCGATTAAGGGTATGATACTGAAAAAGGATAAAACCATTGTCATCTGCAACGGCTAAAAGTAATGTTTACCCTAACGTATAGCGGTTGCTTAAACGAATCCGAATCTCACATTATCAGGGGTGTAAAAATGGAAACCAACAAGCCTTCTTTCCAGGACGTACTGGAATTTGTTCGTCTGTTCCGCCGTAAGAACAAACTGCAACGTGAAATCCAGGACGTTGAGAAAAAGATCCGTGACAACCAGAAGCGTGTTCTGCTGCTGGACAACCTGAGCGATTACATCAAGCCAGGTATGAGCGTTGAAGCGATCCAGGGCATCATCGCCAGCATGAAGAGCGACTATGAGGACCGCGTTGATGATTACATCATCAAAAACGCAGAAATTTCTAAAGAACGCCGCGACATTTCTAAAAAGCTGAAAGCGATGGGCGAAATGAAAAACGGCGACGCAAAAGCAGAGTAACAGCCTGTGGCAGTGGGGAACGCCGCGTGTTCCTCACTGTAATTCAACCCCGCCAGTGACCATCTTCAGCAAATGCTGATCGGGCCAGTGTTCCGTCAGTTTTCGTTGTGCGAGTTCCCACTTAATATGGTCAACGTCATGGCGCTGCCTGTCCAGCATCAGCCCGACAACGCTTCCGCTGTGCGCCACATTCAGACCGTATAAATCACATGCTTCCACCAGCGCCAGCAGGGCATCAAAGCCTGGCTTTGGTAACAGTTGTTGGCTGGCGATAGCGCTGAGCGTGGCGGCTTCCCCCATCCGACGAGGGTTTTGCGTTATGCAGGCTTCCTGCACTCTTTCCCATGCCTGCTGCAACATCGCTGCCCCCGCATGCAGACGTTCCAGTCTGGGGATGCGGTGATAATCCGCCGTGCGCAACGTTATTGGGCTTTCGAGGACTAAAAGATCAAGCTGTGGTTGCGCTTCACAAGCCATTTGCGTAGAGGCGTCATTGTGATCGAAAAGCGTCAGTTGACGGAAAATGGTGCTGTCGGTGGGTTCAAGCGAAACACACAGATGTGCAAGCGTGGGTTCATCCAGCGTATGCCCCAGATGGTGTGCGGTTGCGACCGCCGTTGCCGCGATATCTGCGGTACTGCTGGCCATCCCTTTGGCGACGGGAATGGTGGAATGCACTGCGATCCGAATCTCCTGGCTCCACTGCGCAGGGTAGCGCCAGTATTCCAGTAGCCGATTGACCATTGCGCGTGAAAGGGGACGCTCATCCGCAAGGGGAGCGCCCGAGCTTACTTCCACTGTGCTGTACCATTCGACAGGGCAGGAGACCAGTTTCTCACTGCCCAGAATCCAGCCCTGGATAAGTTCTCCGCATGACGCGGGGCATTGCGCAACAGCCACGTTTTCACCTTTCTGGTCAGCAATCCTCGGCGCATAGTGTCACGGCGATTGCGCTATTACCATGATTTTCCGCAAGTTGCAGTCGGGCAAAATCAGGCGGAAACGCCAAATGTGACCTTGTCACTTAACGCAATCCGCATCACATCTTGTGCGATCATAAGCTCTTCATTGGTATTAATGACCGCCACTTTCACCACTGCGTTTTCTGCCTGAATAAACGTAGCGTTGCGCAGGTTTTTTTCCTCATCAATACTCAGCCCCAGGAAATGCAGATTATGGCAGACTGCCGCTCTGGCACGGGCGGAGTTTTCGCCGATTCCACCGGTAAAAATGAGCGCATCCAGACCGCCCATTTGCATGATATAACTGCCGATTGTCGCGCGAATGCGCTCAGCGAATAGCGTAAGCGCAAGCGCCGCCCGGCGATTTCCGCCATCGGCGGCCTGCTCAACGTCGCGGTAATCATGCGAAACGCCGGAAATGCCCAGCAGCCCCGACTCATTGTTTAATAAATAATTAAGCTGCTGGGGCGTCTTCCCTTCACGTTCTGCAATCCAGGGCAGAATGGAGGGATCGATGTCTCCGCTACGGGTTCCCATCATCACGCCTGATTGCGGCGTAAATCCCATTGATGTATTGATGGATTGCCCCCCTTTGATAGCGCAAATGCTGCTGCCATTACCCAGATGACAGCAAATAACGCGTAAGGCGCTGAGCGGGATGCCCAGTCTTTCAGCTAATGCCGTGCTGACATATTTATGGCTGGTACCGTGAAAACCATAGCGGCGAATACCCAGCTCGGTGTAATAACGCCAGGGCAGAGGGTAAATATAGGCCGACTCGTCCAGCGTCTGATGAAAGGCGGTATCGAATACGGCCACAGAAGGCGTTGAGGGTAACAACTGGCGAAAAATATGAATACCGAGCACGTTAACTGGGTTATGCAACGGGGCCAGTTCGGCAAGGCGCTCAATTTGAGCGAGCGTTTCATCGGTCACGCGCGCCGAATCCTTAAAGAACTCTCCGCCGTGCGCCACGCGATGACCCACGCCGTCAATATCCTGTAAGGTATTAATGATGTGATGACTGAGGAGCTTATCCAGCAGCAGGGTAACGGCTTCGCGGTGATCGGCGATGGGGGCCGTTTCCTGCCATTTTTGCGCGGATGTTTTCATTGTGACTCTGGCGTTCGCCATTCCGATACGTTCGATTAATCCCTGGCAGATCATTTCGCCCTGCGGCATTGCCAGCAACTGGAATTTTAGCGACGAGCTACCGGCGTTAATCGCCATTATTTTGTGAGACATAAGGGTTCCTTAGCACTCAGAAAAACAAACATTTCATCAATCCCGGATTTCATCAGCGCGCTGGTGACAAAAATTTTCTGCGCACCGGCTTGAATCAGCCAGTTTTCCACGCATGAGATACGTGACGAATCCGCCAAATCAGATTTGGTGACGATCCCGATAACGGGTCTGTTCATTGGGCCGGTAAAACCGGGGGAGAAGGGCGACCACGGCGCATCGGCATTAAGAACCAGCGCGATAATGTCGGCTTCACAGGCGCTTGCCAGCAGCGCGCTATACAGACAGCGGTTCTCCAGATATTCGCCTGGCGTATCGATCGTGCCGGGCGACCAGACAATAGCCTGTGTTTTCTGGTAATGAAGCGCTTCGCCGTTCAGACTCTGTGTAAGAGAGGTTTTCCCGCACTGGCTGGGGCCGATTAACATAATGCGTTTCATGGCGTTATGTCCGGGTAATTGGGCAGGCGGTAAAACGCATCATTTCTCCCAATGTTCTGGTCACCTGATTTAACGCATACTCGACGGCTGAGACATCGCCGGTCAGCACGACGGCCCCGGTGAAACGGTCAAGAAAACCAATCTCGACCGCGCCGGATTTGGTGGCGATATCGCAGGCAATAATCGAGGCTTCGCTGGGCGTAATGGTCAGGATCCCAATAGCGGACACCGCATCCGGCAGACCCAGTTTTTTAAAGAGATCTTTGCCGGGGTTAGCAATCAGATGCGCCAGCGTCACCTGTTTCCCGGGAACATACTCCTGAATCATGCGTTCCGTTGTCGGTTGCTTTTCCATTATCCCTCCACGATCTGTCGCCACATGGCTTCATGCGGACGGGGGATCACGGCGCGGTAAACCAGCAGTCCTTTTTCGCCTGCGCTTTCACTGGCTACCGTAACGGCGTTGTTGACATCGGAGACATCGCCTGCCACCACCATGTAACATTTTCCGCCAATACCGAACGCCATATGGACACGCACCAGCGTCACGTTGGAGGCTTTAACGGCGCGATCGGCGGCACTGATACAGGCTGCTACGCTCCAGGTTTCCACGATCCCTACGGCCTGACGTTGATCAACGCTGTTCAACCCGCTGACCGCAGGCAGCACGCTGGCATGAATATTCGATAGCACCAGACTATCCACGAGCATGTCTGCGGCCAGCGATGTGCCCGTTTCGATGGCCTGCTGTACCGCACCGACATCGCCGCCCAGCATCAGTAAAAATTTACCCGGACAGATTGTTTTACTGACCAGTAAATTGACGCTGGCGCTTTTCAGCATGGCATCGCCTGCTTCCATTCCTTTAGCGATGCTGGTGAGTTCTAAAATACCTATAGCCTGAGACATGGTTAACCTCTTACAACCGTGATGGCGTGTTCAGTAATGTCGCTGACAATGCCGTCAATACTGGCGTGAACGGGAGCGCCTAACGCGCCAGATGGCATATCGGCGACACACTGCCCACGGACAACGCGTTCACCTTTTTGTACGCAGGGAACGGCGCTGGCGCCAATATGCTGACGCAAGAGCAGCGTCGTTTTGTCTGTTGAAGGGGCGACGTCCGTTAACGGCGCGTCGTGATACCAGTCGCTGAGCCCCAGTTTGGTAATCAATCGCTTAACCGGCACCAGCCGATATTTCGCCATTTCATCGGCGGGATTCAGCGGGCCTTCGTAACGAAGGTTTTGCGCCCGTAGCTCATGTTTCAGCATACGGTTAATGCGCATGGGGGAGATCCCCACCGGGCATGCCACGCTTTCGCAAACGTTGCATTCTGAACACGTCAGCGCGCTAAGCAGGAGTTGCGGTGTCGCGGCCTGTTGATAGTTCACCGCACGTACCAGTAAATGGGGAGATAACTCATGGCCGATCAAATGCCTGGGGCATAAATCAGTACATAACCGGCATTGCTCGCAAACGGTTTTTGCAACAGACAAAACGGTGCGTTCATCCTGCATTCGTCGCTGAATCAAGGGATGGGTTTTTGGTAACACCAACAGGCCGCCGGTGGTCTTTGTCACCGGTGAATCCAGCGATGTCACCAGGCTTCCCATCATAGGGCCGCCGTTAATCAATCCAGGGTCATCAACGGTGGCGCCGCCTGCAAGCGCTAAAACGTCGCGTAAAGACATACCGACAGGAACGGTGACGGTCAGCGGCCTTGCAACCGCGCCGTTAACGGTAAGAGTGCGGCGCGTTACGGGATACTGTTGTTCTACCGCACGGGCGATATTCAGTACGGTCTGAACATTATTGACCACCACGCCGACGCTCACCGGTAACGCCGCAGGCGGAACGCGTCGGCCTGTCGCCATCCAGATGGTCAGCACTTCGTCCCCGGCCGGGTAGACATCCGGTAAAATATGCAGCCTGATACTGGAAGGTAGCAGGGGGGTTAATGCCTCAATCGCATCGCGGTATTTTTCTTTTAACGCAATAATTCCCTCGCGTGCGCCGGTTGCCTTCATGGCGTACTGCACGCCGCGAATCAGGCGCGCGGGCTGCTGCGCCATTAATTGCTGATCAACCTTGAGCATCGGTTCACATTCAGCAGCATTAACCAAAAAGATCTCAACCTGCGCCTGTAGTTTGACGTGGGCGGGAAAACCCGCCCCCCCGGCGCCAACCACGCCCGCAGCACGTACTCGATCGCGTATGGTTTGCGCATCATAGCTATCCTGTTCAATGGCGCTGACGGTATTCATGACAACGCCTCAAGAAGTTCCCGGATCGCGCTGGCATCGGCGGTACGCGGGTTGGTTCTTAACGTCACATCAGCCAGCGCCGCCTGAACCATGATCGGGATTCGTTGTGAATACGCCTGTCGTCCCTCTTTAAGCGCCTGGGCGAATGAAGGGATTGCACACTGTGTTTTGAGCTGCTCAATCTGATGAATCAGCGCATTGAGGCATGACGTCTCGTTTGCGCTGGCGGGGCAGAGTTGACAGGCTTTCGCGAGTCTTGCGTATCGTTTTGCCGCCCGAGGATCGTGGGCGTTAAAGCGGATGACCGATGTCAGCAGCAGCGCATTGGCAAGCCCGTGCGGCAGATGAAACTGGCCGCCTAACTGATGGGCAATAGCATGGTTCAGCCCCAGTCCAGCTTGGCTAAACGCCATTCCCGCCAGCGTTGAGGCGTTGTGCATCTTCCCACGGGTAGCCAGACAATCCCCTTTCCTGACCGCAACGGGCAGATACTGAAAGACGATTTGCGCGGCTTTTTCCGCCAGCGCGTCAGTGAAGTCGCTGGCGTGCGGAGACACATATGCTTCAAGCGCATGCGTCAGGACGTCCATCCCCGTGTTGGCGGTAATATTTGCCGGAACGGTGACAACCAGCGTCGGGTCGAGAATAGCCATATCTGGATACAACGCTTTATTAAATAACGGATATTTAATGCCCTTTTCTGGATCGCTAATGACGCATGCGCTGGTGACTTCGGAACCGGTGCCACTGGTGGTGGGAATTGCAACACAGGTTTCAATTTCGATGCCGAACTGACGGCTGAACCAGACGATGGCTTTTGCCGCGTCGAGCGCCGATCCCCCGCCAAAGCCGATGACCACATCCGGTCGCAGGGCATGCATTTGCGCAATACCTTGCACTACCGTACCGATGGTAGGGTCCGGGGTGATGTCGCTGAATATGCTGATGCGATTATCCGTTGGAAGGGCGTCGCGCAGCGTATTGATCAGCGGTGATTGCGCCAGAAATCCATCACAGATAATCCAGATATGCCGGTTTGTAAAACGCGTCAGCACATCCAGACTTCCTCTGCCACTGTACAATCGGGTTGGTAGTGAAAACGTATTCATAACGACCTCATTAGCGAATTGAAAAGCCGTTGGTCAGTACGCAGCGACGGGAACGGGCAAATGTGCGTGCCGAGGTTGTCCCTTCGCCGGTCGGGGTGGCGATGGTAAAGGTGGTAAACCCTTCGCCGCCAACGCCGATACCGGCATAGGAAGGGCCGTTTTTCACAAAAATAGAGGTCTGTAAGGTGCGCGCCGCCAGATTCAGGCGAGAGACATTCTGCGAGTGCATAATGGCGGTATGGTGCAGGCCTTCTTCAACGTTTAGCGCCAGTGCCAGCGCGCTGTCGAAATTATCGACCTTCACGACGGGTAGCATTGGCATCAACTGTTCGCTGGTTACCCACGGATCGTCGGCACTGACGATACCGATAAGCAAACGCGGCGGTTTTGCGGGAACGGGAATACCGGCGGCTTCCAGCATGGCGGCCGGGCTTTTCCCGACCAGTTTTTTATTCGCGTGACCTTCCGGGAGGCAGACGGCGCGTAATTTATCGATATCCGCAGCGTTTAACAGCAATGCGCCGAAAGCCTGCATTTGCTGAACCAGGCGCTCAGCGACGCTCTCCACGACAATCAGACTTTTTTCTGCGATGCAGGGCAGGTTGTAATCGAACGCTGCGCCGTTGATGATATCTTCGGCCGCTTTGACGATATCGGCGGTCTCATCAACGATACAGGGCGGATTGCCCGCCCCGGCGCCAATGACCTTTTTACCGCTTTTCATTCCCATCGCAACAATGCCGGGGCCGCCAGTAATAGCCAGCACCGCAATATTGGGATGCGCCATCATTTGCTGGGTTGCCTCAAAAGTCGGTTCTGCGACAGTGACGACCAGATTGCGGATGCCGCAGCAGCGGAAAGCGATATCTTCGATCATGCCGATCAATTTGAGTGAGACGTTTTTCGCGCCAGGATGCGGGCTGAAATAAACGCTGTTGCCCGCAGCCAGCATACTAATGCTGTTGTTAATAATGGTTTCGGTAGGGTTGGTGCTGGGCGCGACGGAACCAATGACGCCGAACGGTGAATATTCAAACAGCACCATGCCGCCATCGCCGGTGAGGGCCGTGGTTGTCAAATCCTCAATGCCTGGCGTGTTATCCAGCGCGGCTTTGTTTTTAAGGAATTTATCTTCTTTGTTCCCCATCCCCGTTTCCGCTGCGCTCTCCGCCGCCAGCGTGGCAAGATGCGGCGTAAGCTCCTGGCGCAGGGCGCTGATAATGGCGCTGCGCGTTTTGAGCGGACACTGCTGATAACGTAAGAAAGCCTGATGCGCCGCGTCTACCGCTTCGCCGACGGACTGAAAAATACCGTGTCCTTGCGTTTCGGACTGCGCAGGCGCCAACTGTTCGCTTAAAATATTACGGATGAGGGTTTCCAGTTCAGAAGTATTCATTGATGTGTTCTCACGTTAATTGCCGCTATGGCGGCTTGTGCAATATCCATGTCCTGTTCAACGCTCCCGCCGCTGATGCCAAGACCCCCAATGAGCAGACCATCACGCCATAACGCGAATCCGCCGCCAAAAGTGACGACTTTCCCCTGCATATGGCTTTCCAGACCGTAGAGCGAAGCGCCCGGCTGAACGGCGCAAGCCAGTTCGTGGGTGGCTGTTTTCATAGCGACGGCGGTCCAGGCTTTTTTCGGCGCCAGTTCACTGCTCACCAGCAGAGCGTCCGGCATACGCCAGGTCACGGTTTCGGTGCCATTGGCATCCACAATGCTGACGACCACAGGAATCTGAAGCGCCTCCGCCCGCGCCACCGCTGAACGAGTTAACTGATGAAGCTCGTGAAAAGAGAGGGCCATAGAGGGCTCCTTGACGACAGAGGCCGGGTTTGAGGCCAGGTAGCGCTCAGTGACCTCCCGAATGATGTTGCTCTGATGAGCGTCATGATCTTCGGCGCGCGCCAGCGCATACAGGCAATCAGATAAGCGGTTGATGTAGCGCATCAGGACGTGCCTGACGCTGGCGGTTGCCGACAGCTCGACCAGACGTCTTTCAGCCCGGCGGGCAAGCGTGCGGGCAAAGTGCAGGCGACTCGCGGCTTCGCAACGGCCAGGTAAAATAAAACTGTGTAAAGGCGTAACGCGTCCCATCGCGGTATCAATAGCCGCTTCAAGCGCGGCAATATCTTCCGCGCTGATATAGCGCTGCTCCGGCGACGGCTGCTCGCTTTCGCTGGCGAGTTCGGCGCTAAACCAGAATATCTGCATCTGAATAGATTCGAGCAACGTGCGGTGTTGCGCGCAGGTTGTGGCGCAAACGCATAAACTTAGCGCTGCATTGAGTTCATCCAGCGTGCCGTAGGTTTCGACGCGCGGATGCGTTTTACTGACCCGTTGGCCGGTAAATAAGGCCGTAGTGCCGGTATCTCCTGTTCGGGTATAAATCGCCATCATCCGCTCCTTAATGAGAAAGCGTGTCTACGATGCCGACAATGGCCAGATCGATGGCCTCGTTCGGGCTGGAAAAAACATGTCTGGCGCTGGAGCCGCTGCTGAGTAAAACCAGTTCACCCACGCCAGCGCCGACGGAATCGACGGCAACCTCATCTCCGGTAATGGGCGGGTCGGGAAGCTCTCCATCGGCACTTACCCGACGTACCAGCAAAAGTTTTTTCCCAACCAGAGAGGGCGATTTTTGCGTGGATACCACCGCGCCTGTGACTCGTGCCAGATGCATGGTTCACTCCTGCTTAATAAGTTGAATATTACGCGCGCTGGCGGCTTCACGGGCCAGAGCGGTGACGACACAGCGACGACGCAGCACCAGTAATTGCCCCGCGAGTAGGGCGACGTCGGCGTAACTCAAAAGAGTGGTCGGATGCAGGCAGATTGTTTGCCCTCGTTCATCGACCAGCCTGATGGGCAGACGCGCCAGCTTTTTCACCGGCAGCGACGGCAACAGGCGATGGTGCAGGGATATCTGTAGACGAATACCTGATGCCAGTGCGTCATGGACTTTCTTCGCTACAGGGTCGTCAGCATCCTGCTCTGCGATATACGTCAGCGAAGGCAGATCCGCCTGCACAATATGCAGCGCCGCATACTGACAAAACAGCGCGCGGGAATCGGCCTCCCGCAGTTGCGAAATACTGAGCGTGGCCGTGCTTTCCGCCCGACGCTGCAAGCGGGAGATGACCTCCTCAATAATGCGCTGCAACATCTCGCCGTTCATCGCGGTGTAACCAGAGTGGCAAACGCGTCCGGGCTGTCGGCGCCTGCGGCATTGGCTTCGTCTGTGTCGATGTGCATTTCAAGACGCATATCCGCAGAGACGCGAATCGCGACGTTGTCGAAAATTAGCCTGCGCGCATTGCCTTCAATAGCGACAGAAACTTTGTCGCCATGCGCAACGCGAAATATCAACGCATCAAGCGGCGACATATGAATGTGGCGTTGGGCGACAATCACGCCGGATGCGAGATCCAGCTCGGCGAAGGGGCTGACAAGACGAATGCCTGGCGTTCCTTTAAGGTCTCCCGACATGCGCAGCGGCGCAGCGATGCCCAATGTTCTGGCATCGGTGCGGGAAATCTCAACCTGGCTGGTACGGCGAAGGGGGCCGAGCAGGCGCACATTCTTTAGCTGACCTTTAGGGCCAATAAGCGTGACGGTCTGGTCGGCCGCATATTGCCCAGGCTGGAGCAGCGCTTTTTTCTCGCTGATTGGCTGACCAGGGAAAAGCCGGGCATAGTCTTCAGCGCTAAGATGGATATGACGGTTGGAAACACCCAGAGGAATAGGGCGCTCACGCATTTCATCCAGCACTTTGCTGACGGTTGTTTCCAGAAGCTGTTTATCCATTACGCTTTACCTCACTTACCTGAATGCAGGCAGAGTGACCGGGGCTCGCCTTTTTGCCGCTTACAGGCAGGGTCAAGACAGAGATTGCAACTGACCATTCCGGCTTCGGGTTCTGCTTCCGGTACTGACTCTTCTACAACCACGACGTCAGGTTCAGATTCAGGTTCTGTTTCAGGTTCCGGGGCTGGCATGGGCGCGGGCGGAATAACCGTCGCGCGGGAAAGAATCCCCTCCCCAGGCCTGGCGATAACTTTATGGGCGATCAGCCCCTGTTGTTGATCGGCAAAACTGGCACCGGTGATGATGGCGGACTGCACGGAGGCCACATCACCGGTGATTTTGATCACCGTCCAGCCAGAACCGTTGGTTCTCTCAAGCCCCACCAGCGTGATGGAAGCGGCTTTCGCCATGACATCCGCGCAACTGATGGCTAATGCCAGACCACTAACTTCAAGTAATCCCAGTGATTGCTTCACGCTGTGCTCCTTGGTTGCGGCCGTTTAGGCTGACTTGGGTAAAATGGCCTCAACGTCGCTGTGCGGACGTGGAATGACGTGGCAAGATTTCACCTCGCCCACGGCGCTTGCTGCGGCGCTTCCCGCATCGACTGCCGCTTTAACCGCGCCAACATCACCGCGAACCATAACGGTGACCAGGCCGGAGCCGATTTTTTCATAGCCCACCAGTTGCACGTTGGCGGACTTCACCATGGCGTCAGCGGCTTCGATAGCGCCGACTAACCCTTTTGTTTCAACCAGTCCCAGTGCGTTGTTCATACTGCGATTCTCCTGTTGCTTAGGTATTCAGATCCCGAAAGGGGATCCCTTTGACTAACCTTGCCGCGTTGTTACCAGCACTTCGCCGGGCATGGCTGTCCTGGTGATACATCAGCGTAAAAAGCGGCGCTGATGCGGGTAAATTCTTGTAATGCACAACCAGCTTTTCTTTGTCGCAGGCTATGCCGACGAGTAGCGGAGACCGACGCGCCGCCTGCCAGGCACAATGGGTCACGTCACCGTCAGTCTGCGTCTGGATAACAAAGGGGATGCCTTCTTCTTCAATACCGAGAAGCACCTCTTTCCAGACCGCGATACCGTCATTGATGGTCGAAATAACGATAGCCGGGGTACTGGCGTTACTGTCCATGCGCGAACTCCTTATGCCAGGAGAGAATCAGCCCGGTTGCGACTGCATTTCTCGGGCCTTCTGTGCCGCGAATGTTTCCGCGACCGGCCACCAGGCGATAGTGCGCCAGCGCATCGGTGACGAGTTGCGGGATCTCGAAATCCAGAGACGATCCGCCAACCAGCACGACAAAAGGAATGTCACGAATGTTGCCGGTCGGGCTGACCTGGCGCAGCGCGCGCAGGGCGTTAGTGACGAAAACCCGCTCTTTGGCGCTGCGGCGAATGGCGCGTACTTTTTCCAGCGCTAAATCGCCGGGTAATGGAACCAGTTCATCGGGTTTCACCACACATACGCGGGCAAATACGGCTGGCGGCAGCGGGGTGGGGAAAAACTGGACGCTGCCATCTTCGTGACGCAGATGAAAAAGGCTTTCCACCTTCGCGAGTGGATACTTTTTAATCTCTTCTGCCAGATAGCGGTCATCCAGACCCAGCTCACGGGCAATAATCATCGTGACCATATCGCCAGCCCCTGCGAGGTGGGTGGCAATGATCTCCCCTTTGGGATTGATGATGGAGGCATCTGTCGAACCTGCGCCCAAATCGAGAATCGCCAGCGGACGCGTGGTGCCGGGAGTCGTCAACGCGCCTAAAATCGCCGCTTCAGCCTCAGCACCGCCAACCTGAACGTCAACACTCAGCTTTTGTTTGATTTCGCGGGCGATCATCGCCATTTGCAGACGGTCGGATTTCACCATTGAGGCGATGCCCACGGCCTGCTCCAGAGAAAATTCGCCTGCCAGCCCGCCGGTAACGCTCACCGGAACGGAAGTATCGACAGCCAGCAAATCCTGAATGAAGATCTCGTTGCTGGGCTTATTGGTCAGTTCCGCCATGGTCTGGCGTACATGTTCCAGCATGCCGCCAATATTGGTGCCTGCTTCGCCGGTCACGTTGTCCAGCTTGCGGCATTCGCCCACCGCTTTCATGATGGCTTCAGCACCGGCGGCAACATCTACACGGAGCGTGCGTCCCTGAGAAAGCAGTTCCAGATTCCCGGCGGGAATGGCGCGTGCTTTGACATCCCCTGACGGCGTTTTCACGACGACGGCGGAGCGATTGCCAATCAGCGCGCGCGCCATAGGGACGATATTTTTAGTTTCTTCGGCATTAAGGCCGAAAACCGTGGCAATACCGTAAGGGTTAGAGAGCGTTTCAATCACTTTCCCTGGTACGGCAACCTCAATTGCGGCCAGCATGCCCAGCGGAATCCGGTCGATATAGAGCACTTCATCGACGATCGGTAAAGGCTGTTCCAGGCGGTTGCTGACCAGGACGCCGTCGTCTTGCTGCAAAATGACGCCGGTGAGTTGATATCCGGCGCGTACGGAGGCGTTAATTATGGTGGCGACATCGGCGAAGTCGAACACCGATGACACGACCAGGATATAAGGCGTATCCGCCGGGCGGGTTAATAACTCTTGCGGCGTAATGGTCACTCCCACACCCAGACCGACCCCGCCTGGGGTTTTAGGGTTGTGGCCGATCATTGTGGACTCGGTAATGATGGTTTCCGTGATGGTTTCCATCGCGACATCGCCAATGACCGGTGTGGCTTCGTTGATGCGGATAAGCGAAATATCGCTGACATTGATGCCTGCGTTTTTTGCCGCAAGCGTAAGCGCCTCCTGAATACCAAACACATTTCGTAATGTGCCTTTAATTCCGGTGGTTTCCGCCAGCGCGCTGCCGGTAATGGTCAGCGCGCCGGCCTCATCCAGCCGCGCCAGCGCGACTTCTGTTGATGAGTTGCCAATATCAATGCCAGCTATGTATCGCATCGTATTTCCCTAAAATTAATCGTCACCTTTGAGTTTTTTACGCTCGACGTATAACGTTGCCGCTTCACGCACGAAAGCTGCGCAAATCTTCGCCTGATAGCGATTTTCCAGATCGTCTGCGATAGCCATCAGCTCTTCTTTCGTCGAGCGGTATGGACGCAGGGCGTTGTAAATTTCAAGGATTCGATCGTCCGGTACGGCGGTCAGTTCCGCTGCGCGCTCAAAGTTCATCGCCAGGCGGTCACGTCCGGCATCTCTGGCGATAGCCGCCTGAATGCGCAGCGTATCCGGCGTGATGCGCATATCCTGTGCGGTCACTTTGTCGCTGAGGACGTTTTCCAGCGTGAATTCATCCAGCGTTTTATTGGTGGCGGTTTTTACCCATTCTGGATGTTTATTCGCCAGCGGATAATCCGTCACTTTTGCGGTATGCGTTGATGCGCTTGCTGCGGCCGGAGCAGGTGCGTTGCCCTGCAAGCTGTTCATGCGGCTCAACACGTCCCGAACCATCGATTCAATTGCGTCGGTATTCATGGAGGTATCCTTTGTTAAAGCGCCACGCGCAGTTCCTGCGGGTTTTTGCCCGTCACGACATACTTCGTCTCTTTAATGTGCAGAATGGCGGATTTCGCCTGGTACTTCGGGCGCGCCATTTGGTCATTTAAGGTCGGAACCGGTTGTGGTGACTCACGCTTCGCATAGCGCGCGGCGTTCTTGCCAATCTGACGATACGTTTCCAGCGTCAGCAGCGGCGCCTGAGGGAATAACTCCAGATTGGAGAGCGGCGGCAGCCCTTGCTGATGAATAACGGTAGTGCCTTTTGACTGAATACCGATTGAAATGCCGGAGCCACTGAGGCGGTTGCCTTCAACGGCGACGAACGCCACATCAGAGGATTTAAAGCAGCGGATCACGCGGGCTTTAATGCCTTCTTCTTCAATACCGGCGATCACTTCACGCAGGATATTTTTGTGCGGCAAGCCGACGATATTCACGGTCTGCGACAGGCCAAATGCCGGGCCCACGGCAATGATCACTTCATCCTGCTGCGTACCTTGTCTGGCCTCGCCAATTTCCGTCAGAAAACCGTCGCCTTGCGGCGCTGTGGTTTGCGGCGAAGTTGATGCTGTCGGTGCGCGAAAGGAGACGGGCTTATCGCTGGTTTGCATTTCGGACAGCACGTCTTCGATTATCTGGCGCAGCAGCTTTTCATTAATTTCCATTTTTCACCCCTTAGCCAAGTTCGTTGGGATCGAGTGCGCCAGGGATGTTTTTAATCTCTTCCCAGCGTTCGCCTTGCAGGCGATAACCTGTTGCCGGACCGGCATAATCGTTGACGTCATTCACCGCAGAGAGCACCTGCCCGTCGCCGACGATAATGGCGGAGGTATGCAGATAGTCTCCGGTTAACTTGGCTTTCTGGATGTTGAGCATGTCTTGCGCGACGTCGGTGAAACCGCCTTTTGCAAGGGCTTTCACCACTTCCAGACCGTTACGGTTTTTGTTGATGATCTCTTGCGCGAACTTGATGTCTTCGACGATGTTACGTTCAGGCATATCTTTCGAGCCGTGAGCGTAGGTTGCGGCTTCAACCTCTTCATCGGTAATCGGCGGCAGCCCCATTCCGGCAAACACGGCTTGCAGCGCGCGCGCGGCTTTATTACGGATGGCGATAACGTCTTCTTCGCGAACCGGACGCAGACCACCGTCCACTTTCAGGTCACGCTGGATAACGTTGTAGTCGTCGAAGTCCTCCGCATCTTCGTTTGAACCGGCAAACATGTTGTCGTAGTTCGGTACGGCGGAATAACCCGAGGAGATGAAGTCAGTACCCGGCAGGAACTGCATCAGCAGACGCGCGGTACGACGCATATCGGAGTGGGTGAAGGTCTGGTCGTTACTGGAGGCGCATTCCAGATCCAGCGCGGAGCAGATCAGGTTTTCCGCCAGTACGGCGCGAATGCCTGACGGTACGGCGGAAGGAACGCCGATGCAGCTGACAGAACCGTTCTGTAGACCCTGAACGCCTGCGGCTTTGGTGATATAGATACAGCGGGCTTCCAGATAGAGCATTGATTTGCCTTCAGCATAGCCCATCTGTACTTCGGAACCCGACCCCGAGGTAAAGCGCATTTTCAGGCCGCGAGAGGCATAGGAAGAGGCGAGGAAGCCTTTTGACCAGGGGGTATCGTCGCCATCAGTAAAGACCGGTTCAGTACCATAGACGGAAATGGTTTCGGCGTAGCAGGTGTGGCCCAGCATACCGAGCTTCAGTTCGGTGGCTTCTTCCAGTGAACACTGCGTTAATACGCCTGGGCGACCGACCTGGGAACCCACCAGCAGAGCGATAGCATTGAACGGGGCGTAGCGCGCAACCGCAACCGTTGTCTCTTGCTCATCAAACCCACGCCACGCGCCTTCTGCGGCATCGGCGGCAATCTGAACCGGGTTGTCTTTCACGTTGGTGACATGCGCCTGCTGAGAAGGCGTGCGGCGGGCGCGCATTTTTTGCATCGCCATCATCATCTCTACCACGTTCATGTGTGAGACGACTTCAACGATTTTTGCTGGCGTCATCGCCGTGGTGAGCGGAACGATGTCGCTGCGTTTGACGTTTGGATCGCACAGCATATTGGCGAGTTTGACCGAGTCCATCGCCATCACTTCTTCCGCGCGCGCCAGGTTAATACCGTAACGGGCGATAAAGTGGTCGATCAGGTCAAATTCGCTGGCGGCTTTGCCGTCCAGCTCGGTGACCGCGCCGTTAACGATTTTAATCGACGGTTTGGGGTCGTTCGGGCTTTCCATCGCAATGAAGCCTTCTTCGATCCACTCCTTAACGAAGCCGTCCTGATTCACAGGGCGTTTCGCCAGTGCTTCAAATCTTTTCGATCTCATGAATCAGCCTCACGGATATCAGATGTAGGACGGACGATCGTTTTTCGGCGTCGCGCCGAGGGTCGACAGAACGGTTTTGCCGATTTCACGGGCTGAAATAACCGCCTGACGTACCGCACCGGAATCCCCGGAAATCACCAGAATGGCTTCGTTACTGAAGCTGGTGCCGTGTGCCGGAGAGCTGTAAGCCACGACCTCAACATTGGCGGATTTCAGCGCGGTATCCGCCATCAGTACGCCAACGGAGGCGGGGGCGCCGACAATCACGCCGCAGGCGCGGCCAATTGGCGCGCCAAAGGCTTTTTCAAGCGCATAGCTGGCGCGGGCGGTGTATTGCAGCTCGATATGTCCGGCTTCATTGGCGTATACGTCGCCGAACGTCCGGTCGAGTTCTTTCAGCGCAACTTCAATGCCGCGCTTCACGTCCGAAACATCATTGCCGCCTAAAATAATCAGCGAACCGTGGCCTGCGCCGCCTTTGGTATCGCGGGGAAGCTCAATGCTGACCACTTCGGTATTGGTCGCTTTTACTGCTTCATCGGCGGCCATAATGTGTGGGCCTGCGCCAGTTCGCGCGCCAAGGATTCCGATGGAGCGGTAGCGCTTTTCCAGCTTCATCGCTTCCAGTAAGGCACTGTCCACATTTGCGATCACCAGACCGACGGTGTCGCCAATCGCGGTGCCGACAAATTCCGTTAAACTGCAACTTTTCTCTGCCATAGCCGTCTCTCGTATTGGGTGGGTTTCTTCAGGAATGGCCGTTTGTTCTGGCGTTGCCACACGGGCAATCACCTGCGCCATGATCTGTTCCACCAGTTCATTGCTGCTCATTGGCTAATTCCCTTCGGTAAGATTTTTTCTACATCGGTATGAGGGCGTGGAATAACGTGTACGGCTTTCACTTCTCCCACGTTGCGTGCGGCAGCGGCGCCCGCATCGGTTGCCGCTTTTACTGCGCCAACGTCACCGCGAACGATGACCGTTACCAGCCCGGAGCCAATTTTTTCGTAGCCGACTAACATCACATTGGCTGACTTCACCATTGCGTCTGCGGCCTCTATGGCTGCGGTTAAGCCTTTGGTTTCTACCATTCCTAATGCTTCTTGTTGCATAAAGACCTCGCCTGGGTTGTCCCGATGTTGATGACTATAAAAAGAAGCGAGGAAAAAGAATGGCTGACTTGAAAAAGAGAATGAAAAAATAATGGGTGGTCAATAGCACTAAATTGCTGTGATTTTTTATAACTAGTTGAATTTAAAGGTTGGATGTGTTGTTTTTGATATGATTATTTCGTTTTCGCTATTCCATTTTTACATTTTGCAGGATGACAAAATAAATAACTTTTGCTACGCGAAAAATGGAATTGTGATATTTGTTTGAAAACGAATATCTGGTGATCGCAATTTTTTATTATTCCTAATCTGGCATTTTATTCGTTAGAGTACGCTCCATTATTGCCCTGGAGAATAAACAGAGAGCAATATTTTGCTATAGCAACACGATTTTTCGGGGCAGGTTAACGGCAGATTGCCAACAATTTACAGGTGCCGCTTTTTATAGTGATGCTCGTTGTACTCTACTGCCAGTACGGCGTTGTGCTGGTAAAGACACGAACTCTGCTTAGAAGGTGTCACAATGAACGATTCACTAAAAGCACAATGTATTGCCGAGTTTTTGGGCACCGGGCTGTTTTTGTTCTTTGGTATCGGTTGCCTGAGTGCATTAAAGGTTGCGGGTGCGAGTCTGGGGCTATGGGAGATCTGCATCATTTGGGGGCTTGGGATCTCGCTTGCCGTTTATCTCACGGCCGGGATATCGGGCGCGCACCTGAACCCGGCGATTACCATTGCGCTGTGGTTGTTTGCCTGTTTCCCAGGGCGAAAGGTCTTGCCTTATTCCATCGCTCAGGTTGCCGGAGCGTTCGGCGGCGCGCTGTTGGCCTATCTGCTCTACGGTAGCTTATTTACCGAGTTTGAAGCGGCGAACCATATGGTGCGCGGCAGCGTGGAGAGTCTGCAACTTGCCAGTATTTTCAGTACCTACCCGGCAGCCGCGCTGAGCGTATGGCAGGCGGCGCTGGTCGAAGTGGTCATTACCTCGATTCTGATGGGGATGATCATGGCGCTGACCGATGATGGCAATGGGGTTCCTAAAGGGCCGCTGGCGCCTTTGCTTATCGGTATTTTGGTTGCCGTTATCGGGGCGTCTACCGGGCCGCTTACGGGGTTTGCGATGAATCCGGCGCGTGATTTTGGTCCAAAATTATTCGCGTGGTTTGCCGGTTGGGGAGACATTGCCATGACCGGGGGGCGCGATATTCCTTATTTTATTGTGCCGATTATTGCGCCGATTGTCGGAGCTTGCGCCGGAGCTGCGGTTTATCGTTACCTGATTGGTAAAAATTTACCGTGCAATGCCTGTAAGCTGGAGGAAAATGGACGTTAACACGACGGGACGTATGTATTTTTGAAACACGTAAAATCATTTCGTGATCTGGTTTCACGAACTGGTCAAAACGTCTCCCACGGATGGGAGACTTTTGTTATTGTCCCTTATACTTTTTTATCACTAATACAGTATGGTGATGATGAAAGGTAAATGTGAAATAAATGTTCCATTTGCAACAATAAATTAACTGAGGGGTTTTATCATGATTTCTGCGAGTGCCCTGAACTCAGAACTCATTAATAAAATCGCACAGGATTTTGCACAAGCCACCAGTCTGGCGGTCGTGGTTGTCAATATTCACGGTGATGAAATTTCTGAGTTATTCAATTTCACGCCTTTTTGTCAGCTAATGCGTCAACATCCTCAACACAGTATTCGTTGCCGTATGAGCGATCGCTGCGGGGGACTGGAAGCGTCAAAATCAGATCAGCCCTGTATTTATCGTTGCCATGCCGGGCTAACCGATTTCTCCATTCCTTTGGTGATTGCCGGTCATCTGGTGGGGTTTGTGTTATGCGGTCAGGTACGTTTAAGCGATGATGTCGGACTGGTTGATATTCTTAATGTCGATGATCGCTGGCAGGCCGATCCTGAACTGTTGAATGAGTTCCGAAACGTCCCCGAAATGGACTACGCGCGGGTGATAGCCTCTGCGGATCTGCTGAAGCTGATTGTGGAAAATTGCCTTAAAAAACAACTTAATTTTGTTGTTATCAAAGACAATCCGCCGCAAGCGGAACCTACTCGTTCGCAACGTGGGCCCAATCCCCACGACAGCAAAATGAAGAAAGCGTTACGCTACATTGATGCGCATTTATCGGACGATCTTCGCCTTGAGGATGTCGCTTCTCACGTCTACCTCAGCCCGTACTACTTTAGTAAGTTATTCAAGAAATATCAGGGAATCGGTTTTAATGCCTGGGTAAACCAACAGCGCATGGCCAGCGCCAGAGAGCTGCTTTGTCACAGTGACTGGAGTATCGCCAGCATTGCACGTAATTTAGGCTTTTCTCAAACCAGTTATTTTTGCAAAGTGTTCCGTCAGACCTATCAGATCACGCCGCAGGCTTTCCGTCAGCAAATAAATGATAATTCGTCCGCCGAGTCTGCATAAATAGCAATATTTTGCTATTGCCGATTTTTGATATCGTATTGTATGTCAGTCATTATAAAATGAAAAAAACTATAGCAGAGCAATAAATTGTCATAGCGCAACAAAATAATGTTATCTGAAGGATAAACTGAGCCAGTTTTTATTTTTGTGATGAGATACAGTGTCATTATGAATAGGTTTCATTATTCTTTTGCGCAGTGTTTCATTCAAAACAGGCGTCATTACACCATTGCGTTGGCATAATGGCGCGTAACAGGTAATTAAAATTTAATTGTCGTTATGAGCGAGAAAGTGATGCTCATAACATCAGCCGACAGGTTTGGCACATTTGTGTCAGGGAAGGGGGTGAGAATCCCCCGCAGCCCCCGCTGCTGTGATGCTGACGACCCCGTAAGACCACTGATCGCAAGATTGGGAAGGACGGGCGAGGAGGAAGCTAAGCCAGAAGACCTGCCTGTCGGTATTTACCAACAACTTCGGTGGGAAGTGGGTTGCTCAGTAGCGTACAGTCGAAAGACTGGGGTAATACGCAGCTAAACAATACCTCTACCACCCTGAACAGGATCAGGGTATGGCGGCAAAGCTTCACGCATTTATTCTCGCAGGGACCGGAAGTGGCTGTGGTAAAACCACCGTCACGCTTGGTCTGCTGAGTCTGCTGAAAAGACGTGGAATGCGTGTTCAGCCATGCAAAGTCGGCCCTGATTATCTCGATACCGGCTGGCATACGGCAGTATGCGGCAGTGCGTCCCGTAACCTCGACAGCTTTATGCTCCCGGAGCCCGTGCTTAACGCGCTGTTTTGTGAACACATGCAGCAGGCGGATGTCGCGGTGATCGAAGGCGTGATGGGACTCTATGACGGCTATGGCACCGATCCGAACTACTGTAGTACGGCGGCGATGGCGAAACAGCTGGGCTGCCCCGTGATTTTACTGGTGGACGGTAAAGCCGTTTCTACCTCCATTGCCGCAACGGTAATGGGATTTCAGCACTTTGATCCTGACCTCAATATCGCTGGCGTGATTGTTAATCGCGTTAATAGCGAAACTCACTACCAACTCCTGAAAACGGCGATTGAACGCTATTGTTCGCTACCGGTGCTTGGCTATGTTCCCGGAGTGGAAGGCGTGGCGTTGCCGGAGCGTCATCTGGGGCTGATTACCGCGCGTGAGTCCGTCGTTAATCAACAGCCGTGGCAGGATTTTGCCGATACGCTTGAACGAACGCTGGACATTGATGCGCTTCTTTCCCTGAGTCAGCTAACCGCGCTGCCTGCTGGCGAGTGGCCAGCGTTACCCGACCCGCAGGCGGGGAAAGGACTTACCGTTGCCATCGCGGATGACGAAGCGTTTAACTTTTACTATCCCGATAACATCAAACTGCTGGAACGTACTGGCGTAACGATGACGCGTTTCAGTCCACTGCATGACAGCACGCTGCCGGAATGCCAGATGATCTGGCTGGGAGGCGGATACCCCGAGCTACACGCCGCCGCGCTGGCGGCGAACACCCCAATGCTGGCGCAAATGCGCGCCGCCCATCAGCGCGGCGTGGCGATTTATGCAGAGTGCGGCGGGCTGATGTACCTCGGCAGTACCCTGGAGGACGCCAGTGGAGAGATTCACCGGATGGTGGATGTGATTCCGGGGCACAGCAAAATGGGGAAACGGTTGACCCGCTTCGGCTACTGCGAAGCGCAGGCCAGAGAGCAAACGCTGCTGGCGGCGGCAGGCGAAGTGCTGCGTGGACATGAGTTCCACTATTCTGATTTTCTCCCGGAAAACCCGGCGGTGATGGCGTGCCGTAAAGTCCGCGATGGTAAGACATTGCAGGAATGGTCTGGCGGCTGGCAGGTGGGGAATACCTTCGCAAGCTACCTTCACGTTCATTTCGCACAACGCCCTGCAATGCTGAACCACTGGCTGGCGGCAGGAAGGGGGGCGCTATGACCGTGCTTGCGTGGTGTATCGCCTGGCTTCTTGATTTCGTTATTGGCGATCCGCAGAACTGGCCGCATCCGGTACGCTGGATTGGCAATTTAATTTCAGCAACTCAACGTGTTGTGCGGCGTTACTGCCATAGCGACAGATCGCTGCGCATTGGCGGAGCGGTGATGTGGCTGGTGGTGGTCGGCGTGACGTGGGCGGTTTCCTGGGGCGTGCTGGCGCTGGCGAGCGCGATCCATCCCTGGTTTGGCTGGTTGGTAGAGATCTGGATGATTTTTACCGTTCTGGCTGGCCGCTGTCTTGCGAATGCTGCCCGCGATGTTGAACGCCCGCTGCGGGCGGGCGATTTAGCTGAAAGCCGCGAGAAGCTGTCATGGATTGTCGGACGGGATACCTCACAGTTACAGCCTGAACAGGTTAATCGTGCCGTGGTGGAAACGGTCGCTGAGAACACCGTAGACGGCATCATCGCCCCGCTTTTTTTCCTCTTTTTGGGCGGCGCGCCGCTGGCAATGGCGTACAAAGCCGTAAATACCCTCGATTCAATGGTTGGCTATAAACACGAAAAATATCGCGCCATTGGTATGGTCAGCGCCCGTCTGGATGATATTGCGAACGTTATCCCGGCGCGTCTGAGCTGGCTGCTGCTGAGCATTGCCGCGACGTTGTGTCGTTACGACGGCTATCGCGCCCTGCATATCGGCTGGCGGGATCGCTACAACCACAGCAGTCCTAACTGCGCGTGGTCAGAAGCCTCTGTTGCCGGTGCGCTGGGTATTCGTCTTGGCGGCCCGAATGACTACTTTGGCGAGCGTGTTGAAAAACCCTGGATAGGCGACGCGCAGCGCGGCATTTCAGTAGATGACATTTCCCGAACGATTCGATTGATGTGGGTAGCCTCGACCCTGGCACTGGCGCTGTTTATCGCCGTACGGTGCCTGCTGGTTGGCGCAGCCTGAGGATAACAGACGATGCAATATATTCAGCAGCCCCAGGCGATTGAGGCCAAAAGTTTCGACATCATTGGCGAGATCATTCGCGAGACACGCCCGGAGTATCAGTTTGCCAGCCCGCTTCACGAAGCGATCATCAAGCGGGTGATTCACACCACCGCCGACTTTGACTGGCTGGATATTCTCTGGTTTTCCGATGACGCGCTGGAGCGACTCTGCGCGGCGCTGAGTCGCCCATCCATTATCTATACCGATACCACAATGGCGCTTTCCGGCATCAATAAAACATTGCTGGCGACGTTTGGCGGTGAATGCCGTTGCTATATCAGCGATCCGCGAGTTGTGGCGGAAGCAAAAGCGCAGGGGATTACCCGATCAATGGCGGCGGTGGATATCGCCGTGACGGAAGAGAGTGAAAAGGTGTTTGTGTTCGGCAATGCGCCGACGGCGCTGTTCCGGTTGCTTGAGCATGATGTTGCCGTGAGCGGCGTGGTAGGCGTACCGGTCGGGTTCGTCGGGGCGGCGGAGTCTAAAAATGCGCTGACGAAAAGCGCGTTGCCAGCTATCGCGGCGCTGGGGCGTAAAGGAGGAAGCAACGTCGCCGCCGCGATCGTAAACGCCATGCTCTATTACTTGCAGGGGGCGCGATGAGCGATCAATCCTTCGACGCGCCTGTCTGGCACAACGGCAAAGCGTTGCGAAAAGGGTATACCACCGGATCGTGCGCAACCGCTGCGGCAAAGGTCGCCGCGTTGATGGTGTTACGCCAGCATCTGATTCATCAGGTTTCCATCGTTACGCCGTCCGGGGTGACATTGTGCCTGAACGTCGAGTCGCCGCACATCGAAGGGCGGCAGGCGATTGCCGCGATCCGTAAGGACGGCGGCGATGATGTCGATGCCACGCACGGAATGCTGATTTTTGCCCGCGTAACGCTGAACGATAGCGGCGAGATTACGTTGCAGGGCGGAGAAGGCGTGGGAACCGTGACGCGTAAGGGAATTGGACTGCCGGTGGGCAGCGCGGCGATTAATCGTACTCCGCGCCATACCATTGAGTCTGTAGTACGCGAAGCGATAGGCCCGGCGCGGGGAGCGGATATTGAAATTTTTGCCCCGGAGGGGGAAGAACGGGCGCAGAAAACCTATAACGCGCGCCTCGGTATTCTGGGCGGTATTTCGATCATTGGAACCACCGGCATTGTCACTCCGATGTCGGAGGAGAGCTGGAAACGCTCGCTGTCGCTGGAGCTGGAAATCAAACGCGCCGCCGGTCTGGAACGCGTTGTGCTGGTGCCGGGAAACCACGGCGAGCGCTTTGTGCGCGAACAGATGGGTATCGACACGCAGGTTGTCGTCACCATGAGCAATTTTGTCGGCTACATGATTGAAGAAGCGGTACGTCTGGGATACCGCCATATCGTGTTGATCGGCCATCCCGGTAAGTTGATTAAAATAGCCGCGGGGATTTTCCACACTCACAGCCACATCGCAGATGCCCGCATGGAAACCCTGGTGGCGCATCTGGCGCTGCTTGGCGCGCCGCTTGAGTTACTGACTCGGGTCAGCGACTGCGACACCACCGAAGCGGCAATGGAACACATTGAAGCATACGGTTTTCAACATATTTACAACCATCTTGCGCAACGCATCTGTATGCGCGTGATGCAGATGCTGCGCTTCACGAAAACGCCACCTACCTGCGACGCCATCATGTTCTCTTTTGATAACCAGATCCTCGGTAGCAATCGCCCGATCGAAGAGATTGTGGAGGAGATGCAATGCTAACGGTGGTGGGCATGGGGCCGGCAGGGCTGCATTTGATGACGCCAGCGGCACGCGAGGCCGTGGCGGATGCCGATGTGCTGGTGGGGGGAAAGCGTCATTTATTGCAGTTTCCTGCGTTCACCGGCGAACAGTTTGTTCTGGGCGCCAATATTGCGGAATTGCTCAACTGGATTGCCGGGCAGCAGGACAAACGCATCGTGGTGCTGGCGTCCGGCGATCCGCTGTTTTACGGCATCGGGACGCGCATGGTGGCCCATTTTGGCATTGAGCGGGTGCGCATTATTCCCGGTATCAGCGCAGTGCAATATCTGTGCGCGCAATCGGGTATCGATATGAACGATATGTGGCTGACCAGCAGCCACGGTCGTAGCGTCTGTTTTGATGAGCTGGCGCGTCATCGCAAGGTCGCGATGGTGACGGATGCCCGCTGCGGGCCGCGAGAAATTGCGACGCAGTTAATGGCGCGCGACAAGGGTCATCGCTGGATGGTGATAGGCGAAAACCTGGCAATGGAAAACGAGCGGATTCACTGGCTGCGCGTCAGTGAAGTCAATGCCGACTATGACATGAACGCAGTGGTGATCCTTGATGAAAGATGAGCTTTTTCTACGTGGCGAGAACGTGCCGATGACCAAAGAAGCGGTTCGCGCGCTCGCGCTGTCAAAACTTGATTTGCACCGTGCCAGCCATCTGATTGACGTAGGCGCCGGAACCGGGAGTGTGTCGATAGAGGCGGCGTTACAGCACCCTTCGCTGCACGTTACGGCGATTGAACGTAACCCGGCAGCCCTGCGGTTGCTGGATGAAAACCGCCAGCATTTTGCCTGCGGCAATATCGACATTCTGCCGGGTGAAGCGCCGATGACGATGACTGAAAAAGCGGATGCGGTGTTTATGGGCGGGAGCGGCGGCCATCTGACGACGCTGATTGACTGGGCTATGCGGCAATTGCATCCCGGCGGCCGTCTGGTGATGACCTTTATCCTTCAGGAAAACCTGAATACTGCGCTGGAATATCTGACACAGATTGGCATCCATGAGGTGGATTGCCTGCAAGTGCAGGTGTCGTCACTCACTCCCCTCGGCAATGGCCACTATTTCAAACCGAATAATCCTGTTTTTGTTATCGCCTGTCAGAAGGAAGAGAACCATGTCTGAGACATTTGATCCCCGCTGTGTATGGTTTGTCGGCGCAGGTCCGGGCGATCGTGAACTGATCACGCTGAAAGGTTATCGCCTGTTGCAACAGGCGCAGGTCGTTATTTATGCCGGATCGCTGATTAATACTGAACTGCTGGACTATTGCCCGTCAGGCGCTGAGTGCCACGACAGCGCAGAACTGCATCTGGAGCAAATTCTTGACCTGATGGAAGCGGGCGTGAAGGCCGGAAAAACGGTCGTACGCCTGCAAACGGGCGATGTGTCGCTGTACGGCTCCGTGCGTGAGCAGGGCGAAGAACTTACCCGGCGCGGCATCGACTGGCAGGTGGTGCCGGGCGTCAGCGCGTTTCTCGGCGCTGCTGCGGAACTGGGGGTGGAGTATACCGTCCCGGAAGTTTCGCAAAGCCTCATCATTACCCGTCTGGAAGGGCGTACTCCGGTGCCGGAACGTGAACAACTGGAGTCCTTCGCCAGCCACCAGACGTCAATGGCGATTTATCTCTCCGTGCAGCGTATTCACCGGGTCGCCGAGCGGCTGATTGAAGGCGGCTATCCGACCACCACGCCGGTGGCGGTTATCTACAAAGCGACCTGGCCGGAAAGCCAGACCGTGCGCGGCACGCTGGCGGATATCGGCGACAAAGTACGTGAGGCGGGTATCCGTAAAACGGCGCTCATTCTGGTCGGGAATTTCCTGGGGGATGAGTATCACTACTCAAAACTCTATGCGGCGGACTTTAGCCATGAATACCGTAAAGCCTGAATCTATAGCCCTGTTTTGTCTGACGCCCGGCGGCGTACAGCTTGCGAAGCGGCTGGCGGCGATGCTGCCGTTAACCTGCTTTACCAGTGAGAAACTGCTGGAAGACGGGTTTATGCCCTTCGAAGGCGGATTTGCACAATCGGCCCGCGATGCGTTTGCTAACTATTCGGCGCTGATTTTTATCGGTGCGACCGGCATCGCGGTACGCGTGCTGGCGCCGCTGGTAAACGACAAATTCAGCGACCCGGCGGTGGTGGTGATCGACGAACGGGGCCAGCATGTGATCAGCCTGCTCTCTGGTCATGCGGGGGGCGCCAATGCGCTGACCCGCTATCTGGCGGGCATGCTCGGCGCCGATCCGGTTATCACGACGGCGACTGACGTTAACGATATGGCGGCGCTTGATACGCTGGCATTTCAGCTCAATGCCCGGATGACCGATTTCCGCTCGGCGGTAAAAATCGTCAACCAGATGCTGGTCAGCCACCAGCGCGTCGGGCTGTGGTGGGATGAGGAACTGGCAGACGATGTCAGTCACTGCGATCGACGCGGGTTCATCACCGTGACCGACCTGCACCAACTTCCTGAGCTTGATGCGCTGATTTGCATCACTTTGCGCAATGAATTGCCAGAAATACCCGTCCGACACTGGAAGCTGGTGCCGCAGCGAGTGGTCGCCGGAATCGGCTGTCGCCGCGACACGCCGTTCCCGCTGCTGGCAGCGCTGCTGGCGCGACAGCTGGAGGCGCAGAAATTTGATCCGCTGGCGTTGAAAGCGATTGGCAGCGTCTCGCTCAAAAAAGATGAGCAAGGATTAATCCAGCTTGCCTCCTGCTGTCGCGTTCCCTTTGAAACCTTTACCGCTGACGCGTTGCGTGAGCATGAACATCGCTTCCCGGCCTCCAGATTTGTGCGGCAAACCGTCGGTGTGGGCAGCGTATCCGGCCCGGCGGCCTGGCTGTTAAGTCACGGAAAACTGTCTGGCGAAACCCTGCGCGAACAGGGCGTCACTATTACTTTGGGAGTTTCACACTGATGTTAAGCGTAATTGGAATTGGCCCTGGCTCGCAGGCAATGATGACGATGGAAGCCGTAGAAGCCTTACAGGCGGCGGAAATTGTCGTTGGCTATAAAACGTACACCCATCTGGTAAAAGCCTTTACCGGCGACAAGCAGGTGATCAAAACCGGAATGTGCAAAGAGATCGAACGCTGTCAGGCGGCGATTGAACTGGCGCAGGCCGGACACAATGTGGCGCTGATCAGCAGCGGCGATGCGGGGATTTATGGCATGGCGGGGCTGGTGCTGGAACTGGTCAGCAAACAGAAGCTGGACGTTGAAGTGCGGCTGATCCCCGGCATGACCGCCAGTATCGCGGCGGCCTCCCTGCTGGGCGCGCCGTTGATGCACGATTTCTGTCATATCAGCCTGAGCGATCTCCTGACGCCGTGGCCGGTCATCGAAAAACGGATTATCGCCGCCGGAGAAGCAGACTTCGTGATCTGTTTCTATAACCCGCGCAGCCGTGGCCGTGAAGGTCATCTGGCGCGTGCTTTTGAACTGCTGTCCGCCAGCAAAAACGCGCAAACGCCGGTTGGCGTGGTGAAGTCGGCCGGGCGTAAAAAGCAGGAAAAATGGCTGACCACGCTCGGCGATATGGATTTTGAGCCTGTCGATATGACCAGCCTGGTGATTGTCGGCAACAAAGCCACTTACGTACAGGATGGTCTGATGATCACGCCGCGAGGTTACGTACTGTGAGTTACGGCGACGTGCTGGTTATGGGCGGCACCAGCGATGCCCGGATGCTGTGTCAGCAACTGGATGCGGCAAAGGTGGCATACACCCTGTCGGTTGCCACGCCGACAGGAAAGCAGCTGGCTGGCGACATTAAAGGTCAGATCCGCTGCGGGCGCCTGGAGCCAGAGGAGATGGTGGCCTGGCTGAAAGCGCACCGCACGCGTTGGGTCATTGATGCGTCGCACCCGTATGCCGAGGTCGTCAGCCGCAACATTATGCACGCCTGTGAACGCGCGGGGGTGTTGCTGAGCCGCTATCAGCGCCCGGAACAGCTCAGCGAGCTTACGCACCCGCTGTTGCACCATGTCCACACGATTGCTGAGGCCTGCGATGTGGCGCAGCGCTTTGGCGAACGCGTTCTGTTAACGACCGGAAGTAAAGATCTGGCGACCTGGCGAGCCGGGTTGCCGCACAAAAAACTGCTGGCCCGCGTCTTACCTGTTCCTGAGGTCATTCAGCAATGTGCCGACCTGGGATTTGGCGTTGGTGAGATTTTCGCCCTGTGCGGGCCGTTCAGCGCTGAATTTAACGCGGCGTTTTATCGTCAGTGCCAGGCCGATGTTGTGGTGACAAAAGCATCGGGGGCGGAGGGCGGTTATCAGGAAAAAGTTCAACCCTGTCTGGATGCCGGTATCCCCTGCATCGTGATTACCCGCCCGGCAACGCTTGTAACGGGTGATGAGTTACTGGAAAGTCAGGCCGCATTTGCGCAGCGTTTGGCGCGCTGGCTGGCCGCTGCTTAAGGAGTAAGAGATGAAAAAAGCGCTTCTGGTGGTGAGTTTTGGCACCAGCTATCACGACACCTGTGAGAAGAACATTGTGGCCTGCGAACGCGATCTGGCAGCCAGCTGCCCGGATCGCGATCTGTTTCGCGCGTTCACCTCCGGGATGATTATCCGCAAGCTCAAACAGCGTGACGGCATTGAAATCGATACGCCGCTTCAGGCATTGCAGAAGCTTGCTGAACAGGGGTATCAGGATGTGGCGATTCAGTCCCTGCACATTATTAACGGCGACGAATACGAAAAAATTGTGCGTGAAGTTCAGACTCTGCGCCCGTTATTTACCCGTCTTACGCTCGGCGTGCCGCTGTTGAGTAGCCATGCCGATTACGCGCAGCTGATGCAGGCTTTACAGCAGCAGATGCCAACGCTTGGCGCGACGGAGAAAGTGGTGTTTATGGGGCACGGCGCCAGCCACCACGCGTTTGCGGCCTATGCGTGTCTGGACCATATGATGACGGCGCAGCGTTTTCCGGCGCGTGTGGGAGCGGTTGAGAGTTACCCGGAGGTGGATATTCTCATCGAGAGCTTACGTCAGGAAGGCGTAACGGCGGTGCATCTGATGCCGCTGATGCTTGTCGCCGGCGATCATGCCATTAACGATATGGCTTCCGATGAAGAGGACTCCTGGAAAACGCAGTTCAACGCCGCAGGCATCCCGGCGACGCCGTGGCTGAGCGGTCTGGGGGAGAATCCGGCGGTACGCGCCATGTTCGTGGCGCATCTGCAACAGGCGCTGAATACGGCCATGGAGGAAGCGGCATGAGTGGAAAGCTGTATGCGTTAAGCACCGGGCCGGGCGCAGCCGATCTGATCACCGTGCGCGCGGCGCGAATACTTGGCTCGCTCGATATCCTTTACGCTCCGGCAGGGCGCAAAGGCGGCGACAGTCTGGCGCTCTCTATTGTGCGTGAATATCTGGGTGAGCAGACGGAAGTCCGCTGCTGCCACTTTCCAATGAGCGCCGACAGCGCGGAAAAAGAAGCCGTCTGGAATGAGGTAGCCGCAGCGCTGGTTCAGGAAGTGGAGGCGGGTAAACAGGTGGGATTTATCACCCTCGGCGATGCCATGCTGTTCAGCACCTGGGTCTTTTTACTCCAGCGGATCGGCAACCCGGCGTGGCTGGAAATCGTTCCTGGCGTCACCTCGTTTGCCGCCATTGCCGCCCGCGCGAAAACGCCGCTGGCGATGGAACAACAATCGCTGGCGGTGATCTCCTGCACCGCGGCGGAAGAAACAATTCAGCAGGCGTTAAGACAGCATGACAGTCTGGTACTGATGAAAGTCTACGGTCGCTTCGCGCGTATTAAAGCATTGCTGCAACAGGAAGGTTTGCTGGAGTGCGCCCTGATGATGGCGGAAGCCACGCTGCCCGGTGAGCAGTGCTGGCGTCACCTGAATGAGGTCAGCGACGAGCAGCCGCTGCCCTATTTTTCGACCATTCTGGTCAACAAACAGTGGGAGTATGCAGAATGAAACTTGAACAACAGCTAAAACAGCTGTCTTTCAGCGGGTTAGCTGCGGCGTTATTGCTGATGGTTGTCCCGGAACAGGCGTTCGCCATGCATATCATGGAGGGATTCCTGCCGCCGATGTGGGCGCTGGCCTGGTGGGTGCTGTTTTTACCGTGCCTGTGGTACGGACTGGTGCGCCTGCGCCGTATCGTGCAGGAAGATAACAACCAGAAGGTGCTGCTGGCATTGTGCGGGGCGTTTATCTTCGTGCTGTCGGCGCTGAAAATTCCTTCTGTTACAGGTAGTTGCTCGCACCCGACAGGGGTAGGGCTTGCGGTGATTTTATTTGGCCCAGGCGTTGTGGCGATCCTCGGGGCGATTGTGCTGCTGTTTCAGGCGCTGCTGCTGGCGCATGGCGGCCTGACCACGCTGGGTGCGAACGGGATGTCGATGGCGGTTATCGGCCCCGTTGTCGGGTATCTGGTATGGCAAATGGCCTGCCGCGCCGGGCTGCGCCGCGATGTCGGCGTCTTTCTTTGCGCCATGCTGGCGGATCTGGTGACGTACTTCGTGACGTCGGTGCAGCTTGGGGTGGCGTTCCCGGACCCGCAGGCTGGGGCAATGGGTTCAGTGATTAAATTTATGGGGATTTTCTGCCTGACGCAGATCCCCATTGCGATCGCGGAGGGGCTGCTGACCGTCATGATTTACGACCAGTTGACCAAACGCCGGTTGATTACCGCACAAGGACATTAAGATGAAAAAGACGCTGATATTGTTAGCTATGGTGATTGCCCTGGTGATCCTGCCGTTTTTTATCGATCATGGCGGTGAGTTCGGTGGCTCTGACGGCGAAGCGGAAAGCCAGATCCAGGTGGTGGCGCCGCACTATGAACCGTGGTTCCAGCCATTGTATGAACCGGCCAGCGGTGAAATTGAAAGCCTGCTGTTTACGCTGCAAGGTTCGCTTGGCGCGGCGGTGATTTTCTATATTCTCGGTTACAGCAAAGGCAGACAGCGCCGTGATGACCGGGCTTGATCGACTCAGCTACCAGAGCCGCTGGCTTCATGTTACGCCGGTGCGTAAGTTTTTGCTCTGGTTGCTGATGATGATTCTGGCCTTTACCCTGCCTCCTTTGGGGCAGGGTATTGAACTGGCGCTCATCGCCGGGCTGAGCTGCTGGCTGCTGCGGATTTCGTTCTGGCGCTGGTGTCGCTGGATGGCGATACCGTTTGGTTTTTTAAGCGTGGGCGTGGTGACGATTTTATTCAGCGTGAGCCGCGATCCTCACTCGTTACTGGCAAGCGTTCCGGTTGGCGATTACTGGCTGGGGGTGACTTCGTCAGGGTTGAATACCGCCAATGAAACCTTCTGGCGCAGCCTGAGCGCGCTGGCGGCGACGTTCTGGCTGGTGTTGAATCTGCCGTTTCCGCAACTGATTATTTTGCTTAAGCGCGCGCATGTGCCACGGCTGCTGACCGAGCAGATACTGCTGACATGGCGCTTTATTTTTATCCTGTTAGACGAAGCGCTGGCCATTCATCGCGCGCAAACGCTGCGTTTTGGCTATCGTAGTTTGCCGAAAGGCTATCGTTCTCTGGCAATGCTGGTGGGTTTGCTGTTTACGCGTGTGCTTATCCGCTATCAGCAAATGACCACCGTGCTTGATATCAAACTGTATCAGGGTGATTTTCACCTGTAAGGATTCGTATGCTTGCCACCTCCGGTCTCTGGTTTCGCTATCAGGATGAGCAGGTGCTCAAGGGGTTAACGCTGGATTTCTCCCCCCATGCGGTTACCGGGCTGGTGGGCGCGAACGGCTGCGGAAAATCGACGCTATTTATGAACCTGAGCGGTTTACTGCGCCCGCAAAAAGGCGAGGTTTTGTGGCAGGGAAAAGCGCTGGATTACAGTAAGCGCGGGCTGCTGGCGCTGCGCCAACAGGTGGCAACCGTTTTTCAGGACCCCGATCAACAAATTTTTTATACCGATATCGACAGCGATATCGCTTTTAGTCTGCGAAATTTAGGCGTGGCTGAGGATGAGATAGCCCGCCGCGTGGACGATGCGTTGACTCTGGTTGATGCGCAGCATTTCCGTCATCAGCCGATCCAGTGTTTAAGCCACGGGCAAAAAAAACGCGTGGCGATTGCGGGCGCGATGGTGTTGCAGGCCCGCTACCTGCTGCTGGATGAACCCACTGCCGGGCTTGATCCTGCCGGGCGCACGCAGATGATCGCGATCATCAAGCGGATTGTGGCGCAGGGGAATCATGTGGTTATTTCCAGCCATGATATTGATCTCATTTATGAAGTCAGCGATGCCGTTTACGTGCTGCGCCGTGGCGAGGTACTGGCATACGGTGAGCCGGGGGAGGTGTTTGCACGCACTGAACTGATCGAACAAGCCGGGCTGACGCAACCGTGGCTGGTCAAACTGCATGCGCAACTGGGGTTGCCGCTGTGTAAAACGGAAGAAGAATTTTTTGGGCGTATGCGAGAGAACGCGCTGAAGGAGGCGTCATGACGCAGGCAGTAATGTTGCAGGGAACGGCATCAGATGTAGGTAAAAGTGTGCTGGTGGCGGGGCTGTGCCGCATCTTTTATCAGGATGGCCTGCGCACGGCGCCATTTAAGTCACAGAATATGGCGCTGAATTCCGGCATCACGCCGGACGGCAAAGAGATGGGACGCGCGCAGATTTTCCAGGCGGAAGCGGCGGGGATTGCGCCGGATGTGCGGATGAATCCGGTTCTGCTGAAACCGACCAGCGATCGGAAAGCGCAGGTGGTGTTGATGGGCAAAGTCGCCACCGATATGGACGCGGTTAGCTACCATGAATATAAGCCGCGTCTGCGTGAGCAGATCCTCATGGTTTACAATAGCCTGGCGCAAGAATATGACGTTCTGGTGCTGGAGGGCGCCGGTAGCCCGGCGGAAATAAACCTGCGTGACCGCGACATCGTCAATATGGGGATGGCGGAAATGGCGCAATGCCCGGTCATTCTGGTGGCGGATATCGATCGCGGCGGCGTTTTTGCCTCTATCTACGGTACGCTGGCGCTGCTGCATGATAGTGAACGCGCCAGAGTGAAAGGGGTGATCATCAATAAGTTTCGCGGCGACGTGACGCTGCTCTACTCCGGCATTGAACAAATTGAAGCGCTGACCGGCGTGCCGGTTTTGGGCGTGATGCCCTGGCTGGAGGTCGATCTTGAAGATGAGGATGGCGTGGCGCTGCAAAAAGGCAAATACCTGCGTACCGATAAGCGCGATATCGACATTGCCGTTGTTCAGGTGCCGCACATCTCGAATTTCACCGATTTCAACGCGCTGGCGGCGCAGCCGGATGTTCGCGTGCGCTATGTGCGCCATCCTGAAGAACTGGCGGGCGCGGACCTGATAATTCTACCGGGCAGCAAAAATACGCTTGGCGATCTGGTCTGGCTGCGTGAAAGCGCAATGGCGCATGCCGTGTTGCAGGCGCATCGTCAGGGCGTACCGGTGGCAGGTATCTGTGGCGGCTATCAGATGCTGGGCGACACCATTATTGATGAGGTGGAGTCCGGGCTGGGTACGCTCCCCGGTCTTGGGCTGCTTAATACCGTCACGCATTTCGCGCAGGATAAAACCACCACGCAGGTTGAAGGGCAGATGGCCTCTGCGCTGCCGGGATGGCTGGCGGCGGCGTCTGGCCTGGCGGTGCGCGGGTATGAAATTCATATGGGCGAGACGACACTGAATGCACAATGCCAGCCAGCCATGACGTTACGCAAAGGCGAAAACGCTATCGCTGACGGCGCGGTAACGGACGACGGACTGGTCTTTGGCACCTATCTTCATGGCTTGTTCGACAGCGATGCGTTCACGCGGGCGCTGGTCAATGGCCTGCGCGTGCGTAAGGGGCTGACGCCGCTGGATCACGCCTTCCATTACGCGCAATATAAATCGCAGCAGTTTGATCTGCTGGCGGATGCGATGCGACAACACATCGATATTGAGAAAATTTATACCATCATGCAGCAGCACCGGGAGCCCGTATGATGATTCTGGTGACCGGCGGCGCGCGCAGCGGGAAAAGCCGCCATGCGGAGGCGTTAATCGCGGATTCGCCGCAGGTGCTGTACATCGCCACGTCGCAGATTTTTGACGAGGAGATGGCGGCGCGGATTCAGCACCATCGGGATGGCAGACCGCCGCACTGGCGGACAGCGGAATGCTGGCGACATCTTGATGCGCTGATTACGCCAGATAACGCCCCCGAAGAGGCCATTCTGCTGGAGTGTATCACGACCATGGTGACCAATTTATTGTTCGCGATGGGTGGCGATACGGACCCGGACAACTGGGATTACGCGGCGATGGAGCAGGCGATTGAAGACGAAATTCGCGCGTTGATCGACGCCTGTCAGCGCTGTCCGGCTCAGGTGGTTCTGGTGACCAATGAGGTGGGCATGGGCATTGTCCCGGAAAATCGTCTGGCGCGACATTTTCGCGACATCGCCGGGCGCGTCAATCAGCGTCTGGCTGCGGCGGCGGATGAGGTCTGGCTGGTGGTATCGGGTATTGGAGTCAAAATTAAATGAGTAAGTTGTTCTGGGCGATGCTCGCTTTTATTTCGCGTTTGCCTGTTCCGACCCGTTGGTCTCAGGGGCTGGATTTTGAGGAGTATTCCCGCGGTATTGTGATATTCCCGCTAATTGGTATGCTGCTGGGCGCGATTGGCGGCCTGGTGTTTGTGGCGCTTCAGTCCTGGTGCGGCATTCCACTGGCGGCCCTGTTTTGCGTTTTGACGCTGGCGCTGCTGACCGGCGGTTTTCACCTCGACGGTCTGGCGGATACCTGTGACGGTATTTTTTCCGCCCGCCGCCGGGAGCGGATGCTGGAAATTATGCGTGACAGCCGCCTGGGCACCCACGGCGGGCTGGCGTTGATTTTTGTCCTGCTGGCGAAAGTGCTGGTGATTAGCGAACTGGCGCTGAGAGGCACGCCGATGCTGGCGGCGCTGGCGATGGCCTGCGCGGCGGGGCGCGGTGTCGCCGTATTGCTGATGTATCGTCATCGCTATGCCCGTGAAGAAGGGCTGGGCAACGTGTTTATCGGCAAAGTTACCGGGCGACAAACCTGCGTGACGCTGGGATTAACCGCTATTCTCGCGGCGATACTCATGCCGGGGATGCGCGGGGTCGCTGCGCTGGTGGTCACTCTGGCGGCAATTTTTATTCTTGGGCAATTATTAAAACGCACGTTGGGTGGGCAAACCGGCGATACGCTGGGTGCGGCGATTGAACTTGGCGAGTTGATCTTCCTGCTGGCTCTGCTGTGAGCCAGCCAACACGATGAGAACCCTTATGCAGACGTTAACCTCTTTACTCCGTGACATTCCCAAACCGGACAGCGACGCAATGGCGCACGCCCGGCAGCACATCGACGGCTTGCTCAAACCGCCGGGCAGCCTCGGGCGCCTGGAAGCGCTGGCCGTACAGTTAGCGGGGATGCCCGGTCTCAACGGCACTCCGCATGTCGGTAAGAAGGCGATGCTGGTGATGTGTGCCGATCATGGCGTGTGGGATGAAGGGGTTGCGGTCTCGCCAAAAGTTGTCACCGCCATTCAGGCGGCCAACATGACGCAGGGAACAACCGGTGTTTGCGTACTGGCTGCTCAGGCCGGGGCAAAAGTCCATGTGATTGATGTCGGGATTGATGCCGACCCGATCCCCGGCGTGGTGAATATGCGCGTGGCGCGTGGGTGCGGGAATATCGCGACAGGCCCGGCGATGAGCCGCGTTCAGGCCGAAGAACTGCTGCTGGAAGTGATGCGCTACACCCGCGAACTGGCGCAAAGCGGCGTAACGCTGTTTGGCGTTGGCGAACTGGGAATGGCGAATACCACCCCTGCGGCGGCGATTGTGAGTGTACTGACCGGTAGCGATGCCGAAGATGTGGTGGGGATTGGCGCGAATCTTCCGCTCTCCAGAATTGGCAATAAAGTTGAGGTTGTGCGCCGCGCTATTGCGGTGAACCGGCCCGATCCGCGTGATGGCGTTGAGGTGCTGGCGAAGGTGGGCGGTTTTGACCTGGTCGGTATGGCGGGCGTGATGCTGGGCGCCGCATCATGTGGATTGCCGGTTGTGCTGGATGGTTTTCTCTCCTATTCTGCGGCGCTGGCGGCGTGTCAGATTGCGCCGGAAATTAAACCGTATCTGATTCCGTCGCATTTCTCAGCAGAGAAGGGCGCGCGGATTGCGCTGGAGCACCTGGAGCTGGAGCCGTATCTGCATATGGGAATGCGTCTCGGCGAAGGCAGCGGCGCAGCGCTGGCAATGCCCATCGTTGAAGCCGCCTGCGCGATGTACCGCAACATGGGGCAACTGGCGGCAAGTAATATTGTCCTGCCGGATGGTAAATAAAGATAAGCCGTATCGTTTCCCTTCGGTGGCGCTCATTCGCTGTTAACGTCGGAAAGGCGATAAAAAAGCTATAATTAACCGACATCTGCTGCGATTTGAGGAAAGGGAAATGATGCCTCGTGTGAAACTGTTTTGTTCTTTTATTCTGCTGTTCGCAAGCCAGAGCGCGCTGGCGGTAAGTTATCCATTGCCGCCAGAAGGGAGTCGTCTGGTCGGCAACCCGCTGACGATAACCGTCCCGGACAATAATACTCAACCGCTGGAAGCGTTTGCGGCGCAGTACGGACAGGGGCTGAGCAATATGCTCGAAGCGAATCCCGATGTGGATGTCTTTTTGCCGAAGTCCGGTTCGACGCTGGTGGTGCCGCAGCAGCTTATTTTGCCGGATACCGTGCGTGAAGGCATTGTGGTTAACGTGGCGGAAATGCGTCTTTACTACTATCCGAAAGGGGGCGATACCGTTGATGTCCTGCCGATTGGCATTGGCGAGGCGGGGCGAGAAACCCCACGTAACTGGGTGACTGCGGTAGAGCGTAAACAGGAGGCGCCGAGCTGGACGCCGACGGCGAATACCCGACGTGAATATGCTAAACGAGGCGAAAGTCTGCCCGCGTTTGTCCCCGCCGGGCCGGATAACCCGATGGGGCTGTATGCAATTTATATCGGTAAGCTGTATGCCATTCATGGCACAAATGCGAACTTCGGTATTGGGCTGCGCGTGAGCCAGGGGTGCATCCGGTTGCGTAACGATGACATCAAATACCTGTTTGACAATGTGCCGGTGGGCACTCGCGTGCAGATTATCGATCAACCGGTGAAAACCACCGTCGAAGCGGACGGCAGTCGCTGGATTGAAGTGCATGAGCCGTTATCGCGTAATCGCACTGAATTTGAATCCGACAAAAAAGTACCGCTGCCGATCACGCCGGTGATGCGTACTTTTATGAAGGGCGACGGCGTTGACATTCATCGCGTCAACGAGGCGCTGGAGCGCCGCTCCGGGATGCCGACAAATATCAGCGCGGGTCTGACGGGGTTCTGATGTTTCTCCGCGCAATCTCCAGAAAAGCCTTTACCGCGCCGTTATTGTCGTTCTTTCTGCTGAGCAGCATCAGATTGGCCGATAACTCAGGCGCGTCGAGAGGGCGATAGACCAGGCCGGGAATGGCGATGTGCATCAGCGGTTCAGGCACCAGCGCTAGCCCTTGCCCGGCGGCGGCCAGAGCCAGTACGCTGAGCGTGCTGGAGGTGCAATGGGCGACGTGCGGAACATGACCCATAATCTCTGTGAGCATCATATAAAGCGGCTCATCCGCACGGTGGGTGTCGTAGAAAATGAGGGGCTCTTCAGCCAGCATATCTACCGTCAAATGGGTTTCACAAGCCAGCGGGTGATCGTCGGCGATGGCGACCATCCGGCCCCAGAGGCCTATTTTTTCAGCCGCTAATTCTGGCTGGCGTACGTTATGGTGATCGGGTGTGTAACCAATGTCGAGCTGGCCGCTCAGAATGGCATCCGCTTGTAGCAACGGCGCGATTTCGCATACGACCAGTTCCGCATCGGGATAGGCCTGGCGAAAGGCGCGCAGATCTTCTGTCAATTTGCCGCTGAACACCGCGTTGCCAGCAAAGCCAACGCGCACAAGACCCGTTTCTCCGCGCATCGACCGTTGTACTGTCAGACGGGCATGTTCCGCCTGCTCAAGCGTGCGTTGCGCTTCGGTCTGCAACAATTTTCCCGCTTCGGTTAACTCAACTTTCCGGCTGGTACGAATAAACAGCGGGCCGCCTAACTCTTCTTCCAGCGCCTTGATCTGCATGCTCAGCGCGGGAGGAACGATATTGAGTTTTTCGGCGGCGCGGCCAAAGTGTCCTTCTTGTGCAACGGCAAGAAAATAGCGTAAGTGGCGCAGATCCATACGATGGCCTCATCATTCATCTAAACTGAATAATCTGTAAGATTTATCTATTGGATTTTAACGTTAATGGCGAGGAAACTGAATCCACTTAACTGGCTGGAGTAAAAATTATGCACAATCACCTGGCGGATCGTCAGCAAATTACCGATCTTCTCACTGGCTGGATGCATCGCGATCTGGGCGAGTGGGAGCAACTTCGCGGGCTGTTTCACACGGATGGCACCATTGAGATAACCTGGTTTGAAGGGCTGGCGAGCGATTTTGTTGACGGCTCAATGCGTATGGGGGCTTCTGACATCCGCACCAAACATTTGATTGGCACGCCGGTAGTGACCTTCAATAGCAGCGTCAACCGCGCCATTGTTGAAACTAATGCCATGATCATCGGCGAGAATGTGAAGCTGAATCTGGGGATGGTGACCCATAATCGCTTTTACGATATGGCGGAAAAACGCGATGGCGTGTGGAAGCTCTTCAGACGCCAGAGCATTTATGACATGGGGAGTTTTACCTTCCCGCTGGGCGTGGTCGATATTGATCAAAGCGCGGTAGCAAAATACCCGCGAGAATACGCCGCGCTGGCATACCTGCTGGAAAAAAGCGGATTTCCGGTCACGCGTGTATTCGCAACGCGCGGCAGTGCGCTCGAACAGCAGATGAAAACCGAAGGGCAGCGCTGGCTGTCTGAGCCCGTTGTTTAAGCTTCATCAGCGACTGCGATCATCATGATTCTCAAAAGGATAAGAGAAATGCTCACCACTATACCAGGACGAAAATGCATCGCCGTTCTGTTTGCGATGCTAATGTTTCCCGGTGCGGCTTTGGCTGCGCAAACCCTAATCTACAGCGACCATGAACCGCTGGGTGGAATGCGCACTCGTTTTATCAATGACGTATTTTTCCCCGCAATCGAAAAAGAGTCGCGTGGTCGCCTGAAGGTAGAGGCGCACTGGGGAGGTGAGCTAAGTGATGGTTATACGGCTCTGGCTCTGGCGGGAAAGGGGGACAAAGCGGATATGGCCGTTGTTGTACCTGAATATGCAGCTAAGGCATTACCATTGCAGCAAATCTTTAAAAGCTTCCCCGTCGGCCCTGCCGGGGAAAAGCAGGTTGCTTTCTTTCGTCGCGTTTATGCGGATATCCCGGATTTTTCGGCAGAACTCAAGAAAGAAAATGTGGTGAATGTTTTCATTGCGACCGGCTATCCGCTGGCTTTTTTTAGCACTACCGCGCTGAGTAATCCTGAAGGACTTAAGGGGGGAACGTGGCGCTCCGCCAGTTTCTGGCACCAGGGGTTTCTGAAAAATGTCGGCGCTAAAGCTGTGACCATGCCCTGGGGAGATGAAACCTACAAAGCCTTACAAAGCGGAAGTCTCGACGGATTAATGTTGAATGTGGATAGCGGCTATGCGTTAAATGCTCAGCGATTCGCGCCTGATGTGCTGGTTTCGCGGGATCTCTGGCTTGGGCATGTTTACCTGCTGGTGATGAATAAAAATACCTGGGATAACCTTTCCCGCGACGATCGGGCGGCGATTCAACGGGCCGCTGACGTCGCTTATCAATCCCTGGGTTCCGTAATGGATAAAAGTTTCACCACACAAGTCGCCGATCTGGAAAAAAGCGGTGCGACGGTCAGAATCCTGCACTCTGAAGACGTTGCGCAATGGAAAGCCGCCACCCGATACCAGGAGATTCAGTCTGCGTGGGTGAAGGAGCAGGAAAAGAACGGGCTTACCGAGGCGGGAAGGGTGATGAAACAGGTCAGTAGCATTCTGGACGAGATGATGTCTCCGGCCCCTTAAGCGAGAAGGCAAACGTAACGGTCGGGAGCGTATTGCGACAATTGCCTGATAAAAGGGCCGAATAGCCATTTTCGGCCCTGGCGTGCATCATTTTTTATAATTCTTTGGTGTTGATAGCAGCATTTTTCGCATACGTTCCATGACGGTATTCAAGTCCACCGCGCGTTTAATCATACTGCGTATTCTGTCTGAATCATTGATGCCCTTTTTGACATACCGGGCAATATATTGCAGAACGTACTTATCCTCATCACTGTGGGTGCGTAATGACAGGTTCTCTACGGTCTGCAATATCTGACTCGCCAGCGACTGACGCTGGCGGGAGTGGGCTCTTATATCCTTAAACGACGGCTGAATCATAAAACATTCCGTAGCGCTGACGTTGTTGAATCCACCGGAGGGCGAAAGAAAAGCATAATGACTGTTAAGGTCGGCCGCGAATTGGGATTAATTTAGCGGCCGTCATAATCTCCCTGTTTAATTGGTGGTTGCAGCATGTTGCTTCGCTTTCTCAATGGCGTGCGCGTCAAATATGTAATGCTCATAACCGGCGGTAACATTCTTCACTCTGTATATTTTCCACTTGCCGCCCTCTCTTTTTAGGTAGACTCCAATTTGATACGTCTGATTGTTTTGTCGACCCAACCAAACATCGACGTATTCACCACCAAAACAGTTTTTAGCTTTTCCAACTTTCAATAAGGGGATCCAATCTGCTGAATAATCTTGCGCATATGTATAGTAATCGGTGTCGATAATCTCCTGCTCATAAATATGAGAGATAGTATTTAGTTGGGCTAGCGTATCCTTCGAAATATATTCATCCATCTTTTCAGGCGCAGGCTTTATTTTCCCTTCACTATTTGCAAACACGTTTAGATAGTAAGTGTAGAAATCTGAAACACGCCGTTCTGCGTTATCGCGTCCTGAGCTGCACGCGGTAATTGCAAATATCATGAGAACAACATAAAGGGCTTTCATCAATCCTTCCTGTACATTTGATGCGCTGGCTTTGACGAACGGTATCCAGGACCGCCCCAAAAATCCCGCTGTTTAAAGTCTGAATACCAATCCTGGCCGTCGTAAATAGCCATGTGACCGGCGGCGTGTCCTCCCGCGTAAGGCTGAATCACTACCACGTCGCCAGCTCTGGGGGATTGCGTTGAAGATATTTTTCTAAACCCCGCAGACTCCAGCATTGGGCCGTAATCTTTGGCGTTTTGCGTGTTTGTTACGGTCACGCCCCCTGCCTTTATGGCCTTGCGCACATACGATGCACAGTTATTCGTTGGCCCCGGTTCGGCGTGATGTTTTGCCCAGTTTCCGGCGCTTCTTGTGTCCCATCCCATGATTATCATCCATTTCAGTTAGAGAAATTGCTAATAGATACCCAATTAGTTAGGAGGGTTAATCATTTAGTGCCACAGAAAGCGTAACGTGATAAGCGAGGCAAGTGCGCTTGACGCTGAGAGCAGGCGGAATCAATAGCGAAGGGATTGCCTAAACGAATTCCGAAAATAAAAGAATGCGGGTATCGGAATATGAGCGGGAAACAGGTCAGTAGCATTCTGGACGAGATGATGTCTCCGACCCCTTAAGCGAGAAGGCAAAACGTAACGATCGGGAGCGTATTGCGACAATTGCCTGATAAAAGGGCCGAATAACCATTTTCGGCCCTGGCGTGCATCATTTTTTATAATTCTTTGGTGCTGATAGCAGCATTTTTCGCATACGTTCCATGACGGTGTTTAAGTCCACCGCGCGTTTAATCATACTGCGTATTCTGTCTGAATCATTGATGCCCTTTTTGACATACCGGGCAATATATTGCAGAACGTACTTGTCCTCATCACTGTGGGTGCGTAATGACAGGTTCTCTACGGTCTGCAATATCTGACTCGCCAGCGACTGACGCTGCCTGGTTAACGTGTTGACGTAGCTGGCCTGTAAGCCATCGCGCCGGGCGTTAAAGATATTGTATTTTTCAATAGCATGATGTTTTTTGACGATATTCGTCCGGTTGGCTAACAGATACTGAGCCAGTATTTTGCTATAGCCTGTGAGCATTGCGGCATGAAATATTGTCAGCGGCATATCGCATATTCTGATTTCAATTGTGCCCAGAGCAGGCTGTGGCCTGACGTACCAGTAAATATCTTTGATACTTTTAATGATCCCGACATCGACCATCTCGTTATAAAATACGACGAACTCGTCCCAGTTATAGATGTTTTCAATCAGTTCACTGTTCAGAAAGGCGTTCTGCCCGGTAAAGCGGGAACTTGAAAAAGAGGTATCCACGCCATCCAGCCACGGCGAAGAGGCGCTGAGTGCAACTAAATGGGGCAGGTAGGGAATAAGCGCATGACACAGATAAATGGCGTCATCGCCATCCTGAACGCCAATATGAATATGCTGCCCAAATACACAGGCCATTTTGGTGATGTAGCCATAGCGTACGGCCAGATTTTGATGACGTTGTAAATCGCTAATCACCTGTTCTCGCCAGTCGCCATCTAAATGGCGGCCGCCGCCGGTAACATCGCAGCCGTGCTTTCTGGCGACTTCCCTGACGTTACAGGCTAATAAAGATAATTCTTCATGCAGTTTAAACACCGAAGAGTGTACAGAGCTGTTCAGTTCAATCATTGACTTGGTTAGCTCATGCTTTATTTGCTGAGTGTGCGCCATATCGGCCAGCACGATATCCGCTTTATCCACCAGCCTGGTATCGTTTCTGTCGATTAACTGGAGTTCCAGCTCGGTGCCCGTCGTAAACCGCAGTGAGCGGGTAAAAGGTAGAGATACCATAATGTCCTCTGCACTGAGTTGTTGTGGTTGGCCTGAAATTCTATTGTTAAAAGTGTAGGTCAGACGGTCATGCCTGCCAGAGGTGAATCGCGGAACCCTGATTACGGTCATAAAACCATTTTATTAGTATGGTTAATTTTGCGATATGACGAGAGAGAGTATGCTGTAGCGCGAGGACTGCTCAGGTATTGCCGCAGCAGTGTGGCCTGTTTTTGTGGAACACTTTAACAGGAGTCATCTTATGAGCTTAGCTATCACTAAAGTCGATTATCCAGTCAGTCAGGTTCGCCGGTATTTAGAACCGGGCCCGGTTGTGTTGGTGTCATCCAAATGGAACGGGAAGACCAATATCATGACGCTGGGCTGGCATACCGTTCTGGAATTTTCTCCCTCGCTGGTCGGGCTGATGATTTCGGGCGGCAACCACAGTTTTGAGATGATCCGTCATAGCCGGGAATGCGTGATTAACGTTCCGTTGACGGATTTGGCCGAGACGGTCGTGCGAATCGGCAACACGTCCGGCGCTGACATCGATAAGTTTGCCGAATTTAATCTTACGGCACAGGAAGCCGATGAGGTTGATGCCCCGCTGATCCAGCAATGTTATGCGAATTTTGAGTGCTGTTTGTATGATGATGTGCTGGTGGAACGCTACAATTTTTTCATTTTCGAGGTCGTGAAGGCGCATGTGGCCACATCACCGGAACACCCTGAGACGATTCACTATACAGGGAAGGGGGAGTTCATGGTGTCGGGCAAGACAATGAATCTGAGCGCGCTGTTCAGGCCGGAAATGCTTATCTGAGCGTTTGCGGTGGCGCTCGTCACGGATAAATGGCAGAAAGCCCGCTTTTTAGCGGGCTTTCTGCCAGGGATCGCCTTCGTCAGTATTTTATCGGGAAGTCCGTGAAATCAGGAACAGAAATACCGGAACCCCGAGTATCGCCGTCAGGATGCCGACGGGTAATTCACGGGGCGCAAACAGCGTTCGGGCAAGCGTATCAGCCAGAACGGTAAAAGTCGCGCCGCACAGCATGGATGCCGGCAGCAGCGATCGATGGCGATGACCAATGAATATGCGGGCGATATGAGGCACGGTCAGCCCAATAAAACCTATTGCTCCGCAACATGCCACAATGACCGCAGTCAATAAGGTCAATAAACAATACAGGGCGAGCCTGATTGCGCCAACGTCCACACCAAGCGATGCCGCCGTCACATTGCCGAACGTGAGCACATCCAGCTCTATTGCCCGCCACCAGCAGAACATAAATATCGGCAGCAGCACCAGTGCGCAAAGCAGTACCTGAAGCCAGGACGCCTGTGCAAAGCTTCCCAGCAGCCAGAACATCACCCCTCGCGTGGTGTCTGCATCCGTTTTCCAGAGTGTGGTTAATGATGTGGCGGCGGAGAGAAGCTGTGTCACGGCGACGCCGGTCAGGATAAAACGGCTGGACTGGCCGGATAGCGATTTCCGCGCCATGAAAAGCACCAGTGCGAAAGCCAGCATCGCGCCGCAGAACGCTCCGGCAGGTACAGCGGCCCAGCCCGCACTGAGACCAAGCGCAATGACCAGTACCGCGCCAAACCCTGCGCCGGATGAGATCCCCAACACCCAGGGGTCGGCAAGAGGATTACGTGTCAACGACTGGAGCACCGTTCCGGCCAGCGCTAATGCGGCACCCGCCAGCGCAGCAAGCAGGGTGCGCGGCATACGCAGAGACCATACGATCCGCTGATGAAGCGTTCCCGCTGTATCGCTATGCCAGTAGCCTGCCAGTATGGCATTTGCCACGTCCTTCATGGAAAAAGTCACCGGGCCATACATAATGGCAATGCAAAACGCCAGCATTAGGGCCGGAAACAGCATGGAGAGGCGAAAAACAGGAGAACGCAGCATGATTATTTCCAGCCAGCGATCACATAATCATCCAGGAATTGCCAGAGAGTACCCGTTTCGCTAAAACCCGCCTGGCGCAGAGCAGCGAGCTGGAATTCGACCGTGGTGGGCAGTGGTGTCGGGCGGTCTTTAAAGATAGCGGTGCGCGCGTCCATCAAATCAGCCAGCTCATGATGACGGGTGGCCGATGCAAACCAGCTATCCCAGTCCTGCACTCCCGCTGTCCAGGCTTTTTTCTGCGTATCTTCGTCATGAAGCTGGGCAATCCGTTTCTGGCATGGATTGCGATTATCAAATCGCTGATGATCGGCGTTCATGAATAAGCCATGTTCATCCAGCAGGTTAAAGATGTTGCGATAAAGCGCGACCTGCTGTTCCGGCAGCAGCCAGTGGATGGCCGTGCTGGAAACAACGGCCTGCGGTTTGTCGGTAATAGCGGCAAAGCAATCCGCTGTTGCAATATCGCCGCTGAAGAACTGAATACGGTCACTGTATTCAGATAAGGCTTCTTTGGCCAGTGTAAGCAGAAGCGGGTCGAGGTCAATAGCCGTTACTCTTATCGCCGGAAAGCGATTCAGAAGACGCATGCTGAATGAGCCTGGACCACAGGCCAGATCCACCACATGGAATTCTTCGCCATATAGCATTGCCAGAACATCCAGCGCGGCGTTATAGCGTTCTTCACGGTGAGCGATGTAGGCGCTTTGTTGTTCGTCCCAGTTTTTCAGTAATTCGCGGGCTGGAAAGGTCATGTTGTTCCTTAGCGTGTATTTGTGTGACTAGTCGGTGAAGAGCCAGAACTGAACGCGCAGATGCGTCCATGTCATAGCCAGGTAAAATGATGTAACGTTTTGCTTTAACCGCCTTCATGCCTGCGGTGAGGGGATTACGTTCAAGAAAATCGATTTTGCTCCGGGCGCTGTCGCCATCTCCACCCCTTTGCAGATCGCCCAGGATCAGGTAGTCAGGGTCCCGTTCGGCAATGACCTCCCAGCTCATGGCGGGCCACAGTTCAGCACTGTTATCAAAGATATTTTTACTGCCGATGGTTTTGGTTAACAGCTCAGAAGCGCCATAACCGCCCGCCACATAAGGTGTTGCCGTACCGGAATACCACCACATGAGCGTTCTGCGTGGCAGTTTTATGCGGCTGTCAGCAGCGACCTGTTGCTTCAGTTCATTGATAAGCGCCTCTGCGCGCGGCTTCACGCTATATATGCGCGCAATATTACGCAACTCGTCGTAGATGCTGTCGAAGGTTACAGGCGCAGGAGGGCCACTTTGCAGGCCATTGCACATCCCTTCAATGAGCCAGCTTCCAATTCCCCATTCAGCCATCCTTTCACGACCGGCGGTCTCCGGGCTGTTAAACCAGTAGTAGCTGCCGGAATAGATAAAATCTGGCCGGGAACTCAGCAAGGCCTCTCCCGACCAGGGCGAACTGTCGAGACGTGCTTTTAGCGGTTTATACCAGGGGGAGGGCGCGGTATCTTCATCTGGCCGATAACCGACAGCACTGATCACGGAATCTCCCAGACGTAATGCGAGCATGTTTTCCATTGCGGTCGGCATATAGACGATTGCCCGCTGTGGTACATGCTCAAACGTCCAGGATCTTCCGCAATTCTGCAACGTAACGGGATGCGCAAAGCTGGCGAAGGTTGCCAGCAATGCGAGGGAGGCCAGGCGTTTCATCAGAAGCGCATGTTGACATAGGCTTCGTAAGTTCGACCTGGCGCAATCATTTCCTGCCCTGTATAAGTACGCTGCCAGGTGTAAAAGCGATCCGTCAGGTTACGCACGCGGGTGCCTACGGTAACGTCCTTAATCACTTCATAATCGGCGTTCAGGTCGACAGTCGTGTAATCGCCCATTTTGTTTTTGTTGGCATCATCGTTATAGCTACTGCCAACATAGTGGAGCTGCGCGCCCAGCCCCAGTTTGCTAATCGGCATATAACGGCCAGAAAGGTTAGCCGTCCACTCCGGGATATAGCGCGGCTGATTACCGGAAAGGTCCTGCGTACCTTGTTTGAAATTGTCAAAGCGCGCATGGGTATAAGCCACATTCCCCGCCAGCGTGACGCTATCCAGCGGTTTAATCAATCCGCTGAACTCAATGCCGCGCGAAGTCTGCTTGCCAACCGCATTCCATACACCGGCCTGGACAGCCGATTGCTGATAAAGATTTTTTTTCTGGAGATCGTAAACGGCCAGCTTCATTTCACCGTGGTCGAATGTCCCTTTTACACCGGCTTCATATTGCTGAACTTCTGTAAGTGGCAGGGACGTTTGTTCAGGGCTGATAAAGAAGATATCGCTGCCGGGCTCTTTACCTGTGGAATAGTTGGCATATACCGTCCAGTTTTCGTTAATGGCCCAGCTCGGCCCAATACCAACGCTCATAAAGCTATAGCTATGATTGATGGTTTTATTGTCCTGCTGGTAATTCCAGTGCATGTCCAGGTTGGTATAGCGCAACTGGCTTAACAGGGCGACAGCATCAGTGATATTCAGATTGTCTTCCAGCAGCAAGGCATACTGGTTCTGAGTGATGTGACGAACAGGTGAGCGCATCTTGCCACCCGCACCGGTGCGAAAGTCATTGGAGGCGGGGTTGGTCAACAGAACATCTTCGCCGCCCGGGAAGCCGTTAGAATAGTACTGGAATTCGCGTTTTGAAAAATCGACACCCGCAGTCACGCGGTTGGCGAATGATGCAATCGGGTGATCCCAGGTGACCATAGTACGGTTGCCCGTCAGCTTGTCATCATGAGCAAGATCGCCATAAGAATCACGGGTAACATAGCCCGCTTTGTTTGACGGGTAATAGCGTTCAACGTTCTGCCATTCGCGGAATCCTTTGTAATAATAGAACTGGTTATCAAAGGTTACATCAGGCGTTGCATACCAGGACTGGGTTGACTGGAATGAGGTTGCCTGGCTGCGGATATGCGCATCCTGAATGTTGTTGTAGTTTACATGGCGCAAGTCGCGATCAACTTTGCCGTTGATGACAGGCGTCCCGAAATAGGGATTGCGCATATCCGTTAAGCTACGATCGATGTCAAAAGTGACCTGTGTGTTATCGGTCGGCGTCAGCAGGAGCTGTGCGCTGATGCGCTTCGGGCGACTGCGATCTTTATCAACCTGAGTGCCGGTATTTGATGCGCTTACATCCACGCGGCCAGCAGCTATACCCTCAACAAGCGTACCGCCCGCGCCGATGTGGGCGCGATGGCTGTTATAGCTTGACCAGCTATAGTCAGCTTCTACTGGCTGTCGACCAAAGGTTGCTTTACGTGATATCAGGTTGACGCTGCCACCGGCAGAACTCAGACCATTTAAAACGGAGCCTGTGCCATACAGGATGTCCACGTTTTCATAATGAACCGGGTCGGCGATTTGAATGGTGCTACCGGGTACAGCCACGCCGTTTAGCAGCCAGGAAACGCCGGAGAAGCCGCGCAGTGAAACGCTGTTTGAGAGCGTAGGTGAGCTGGTGCCGGACATGCCCGGGGCGGTTTCAACGACTTCGGTGAGCGTGCGTTTGCCCTTAGCCGTAATGGTTTTGGCGCTGATGGTTTCAGTATGGCGTGGCGTTTGCTTATCGGTCAGACCGAGACGTGAGGCTGAACCGGATGAAAGACGTGCCGAGTCGGATTCGGCGGAATAGTCGGATACGTCACCGCCGGTGACGACGATGGTTTCATCTGCTGCATAGGCCAGAGGCGAAGTATTTACTGCTACTGCGAGAGCTATCAAAGAAGGCTTAAGTTTCATAGGTTGGCATTACATTATAATGGATATGTTATAACATAACATATTTCATAAAGAAAAAAAGTAGGCAAATGAGAACAGGTGGGAAGGGGGCTGGAGAGGTCTGTGGGGTTGTCCAAAAACGACAGGCGTCAAAAAAACGGCAATCCTTATCAGGACAACCGGTTCAATTTAACTGCTGCTTTTAAAACGCCTCAAGACTCACTGAGATATCTCGAGACTAAAATCTGGCTCCTCTGACTGGACTCGAACCAGTGACATACGGATTAACAGTCCGCCGTTCTACCGACTGAACTACAGAGGAATCGTTGTGGAGGCTTATCTTAGCGGCGAAAAATCTTTTGTCAAACCTCATTTCCCTGGTGACGGTTCAATTGCTGCTTCTCTCAACAGTTTGTTGCAATTGCAGACATTTTACAGGGAAAAAACTTTGCAGCTTTTTGGATTCTCCCTCATTATTTGAAATGAGGTTTCAACTTTCTTCATTAAGGTCCACTTTGAACGTCTCCGCAGCCTTACGCCAGGCCGTCTCCCGTACGCCCTGGTATGCCAAACGTAAGAGTTATAAGGTTCTTTTCTGGCGTGAAATCACCCCGCTTGCCGTGCCTATCTTTCTGGAAAATACCTGCGTACTGCTAATGGGGGTGCTGAGCACCTTTCTGGTCAGTTGGTTGGGTAAAGAGGCGATGGCCGGGGTGGGGCTTGCCGATAGCTTCAACATGGTCATTATGGCGTTTTTTGCTGCTATCGATCTGGGGACGACCGTGGTTGTGGCGTTTAGCCTGGGAAAACGCGATCGTCGTCGCGCCAGGGCTGCCGCGAGACAGTCACTGGTGATCATGACGCTTTTTGCCATCGTGCTGGCGGCGGTTATTCACTATTTTGGCGAACAGATTATTGATGTCGTGGCCGGGGAGGCGTCTTCCGAGGTGAAGGCTCTGGCGCTGACATACCTGGAACTGACGGTGATCAGCTATCCCGCTGCGGCCATCGCCCTGATTGGCAGCGGCGCATTGCGTGGAGCCGGAAATACCAAAATTCCGCTGTTGATCAATGGCGGTATGAATATTCTTAACATCATGATCAGCAGCGTCCTGATTTATGGCGTTTTTTCCTGGCAGGGGCTGGGTTTTGTCGGGGCGGGACTCGGGCTGACCATCTCTCGCTATATCGGAGCCGTCGCCATTATCTGGGTGTTGATGATTGGTTTTAACCCGGCATTGCGCATTACGTTGAAGAGCTATTTTAAGCCGCTGAACTTCACCATTATCTGGGAAGTGATGGGAATTGGTATCCCTGCGAGTATCGAATCTGTTTTGTTCAACGGTGGGAAATTGTTAACGCAGATGTTCGTGGCGGGGATGGGGACCAGCGTTATTGCCGGTAACTTCATCGCTTTTTCAATTGCCGCGCTGATCAACCTGCCCGGAAACGCGCTGGGTTCTGCATCGACAATCATCACTGGCCGACGGCTGGGGAATGGTCAGATTTCCCAGGCAGAGATTCAGCTTCGTCATGTGTTTTGGCTATCTACCATTGGACTGACCGCGATTGCGTGGTTAAGCGCGCCGTTTGCGGGACTGATGGCCTCGTTTTATACCCACGATCAGGATGTAAAAGATGTTGTCGTGGTTCTGATTTGGCTGAACGCGGCGTTTATGCCGATTTGGTCTGCGTCCTGGGTGTTGCCCTCAGGGTTTAAAGGGGCGCGGGACGCACGTTTTGCAATGTGGGTTTCGATGCTGGGGATGTGGGGCTGCCGCGTGGTTGCGGGTTATACGCTGGGGATTGTGCTTGGCTGGGGCGTTGTCGGGGTCTGGCTGGGGATGTTCTTTGATTGGGCGGTGCGCGCCGCACTGTTTTACTGGCGTATGGTCAGCGGTCGTTGGCTATGGAAATACCCGCGTCCTGAGCGTATAAAATCGCCCGTTCAGCCTGAATCTCCAACGAAATGAAGAATATTTCGGCAAACGAACGTGTTTGTGCATTCAGGCTTTGACAATGATCGTGAGCGTCGTTAATATGCGCCCCGTTCACACGATTCCTCTGTAGTTCAGTCGGTAGAACGGCGGACTGTTAATCCGTATGTCACTGGTTCGAGTCCAGTCAGAGGAGCCAGATTTAGAAAAGCCCGCTTTTTAGCGGGCTTTTTGCTTTCCGTCATCGGCATTCAGTTCTTTCAGTGCCCGGCACGCCGGACGCTGAACGACAAACGTTGATTACCACATCAAATCATCAGGCACTTTAAAATCAGCATACGGATCTTCTTCGTCCTGCTCTTCCTGACTAAGCGCACTATTTAGGACGATACTGTTAGCATCTCGCTGTGCAATTTTATCGGCTACGCTTGCGGGGATAATCGCGTATTCACATTCCCCACCGTTATCAACAACCAAACGCGCAATGGCGAGGCGGCCATTAATCAACTGGGCTTGCGTCGCCTTATCCACATCTATTTTTTTAATTAAGTTATTATCTGTGAAGTTAAAACCAATATCGCCTTTTGAAATGCTGATTCTATTCATTTCAATAAGTTGCTTCACCTGCACTTTATATTCTTTGGATAAAGCCGCTTGTTTTTGTTGCTCGCTTAGCTGTTTATCACGCTCAAGTTGCGCTTTTTTATTTTCTTCCACAGCCTCTCTTGCTTCACGCGCCTGAACTCGTGATTTTTTAGCCGTTCTCTGGACTTTGGCCATTTTTTTACTGGTTACTAATCCTGCTTTTAGCATCTGCTCTTGTAAGGTGAGTTTTGTCATCTTCGTTTCTGAAACCGTTGAATAATGTATGTGATTATACCCGTAATTTTTGCGTCTGTACCTGGCGCACGCGAGCCGGAATTCTGTTTATGAATGGCGCAGGATTCCGGCACGGGATTCAGATGAATTACTTGAGCAGTTTCACCGTGGCCTCTATGTCTATCTCATCTTCCGAGAAGATTAACGTCGTTCCCTGGAAGGTGGTGATTGCCAGTTTTCTCAGCGAGCGCATTTCACCGGGCTTTGCGGCTGATTTGGGTCTGATACTACTCATCAGCACGCCCACAGACAGCACCGCGTTTTCTTTATCAATTCGGGTATCGGCTGGCACTTCTTCGCTGTAAACCAGATAAGACTTGATCGACGTGAGCTTCAGGCGCTCGCCCGCGATATAGATGTATTTGCTTTCCGGGATGACTTTCACAGCATAAGCGGACAAGCCTTTGTTATTGGTGGTGGGTTCAAAAATCACCGCCGCGTCTTTCTTAATCAGCTCAGGGTTGGCAACCTTAATCACATGAAAATAGCGATTATCACCGTTTTCATCTTTGATAAATCCAAAACCTTTATCTTTAAACCACGTTGTGATTGTTCCGTTCATCGCCTTACCGCCTGGTTAATCGTTTATCTACTCAGTTTTTACAGCGCGCAGTGTAAAGCACAATGCCCACGCAGACCATGTCTTTGGCTTAAGTTTGGGTGATAAATGTCCATCAGACCAGGGGGCCGTTGGGGGAGGGGAAGTCGCGATTGCATTTGGCCGATGGCCAGAGATGGGAGAGAACGTCTACTTCACAACCCAGTTCACTGTTACATTCCATTAATGCAATTGAGTGCCATTCTCATCTATCATGATCTGCGACTCACACGATCTATGGCTACTGCAACAAGGGAGGTCGTCAGTGCTACTGGCTATCAGGTACGTCTTTGCGTCATGCCCACTTCGTATTACCGCACTTATCGTCGTTGTGTTGCTTCAGGGGCTGATACCGGCCCTCAACATCTTTATGACCGGCCAAATAATCAACACGCTGCATGCAGTGCAAACCACCGACGGCGATCTGATGCTGAACGTTGCGGTCTGGTGTGTTTCACTCCTTGGCATGCAGCTTATGCAGCCTCTGGTCAATCTTGTTCAGGGGGATGTCACGGAGATTTCGACCAATCACTTCAGCGCTAAGATTATGTGCCGTATGAACGACTCCTTTTCCCTGAGCCTGTTTGATAATAAGGAGCGTTACGAGCAACTGGAATATTTGAAAAAAGAAGCGGCGTATCGACCGCTTAATTTCATCATCTGTATCATTTACGTTATCCGGGCAATCGTCATGGCCGGCAGTCTGCTGCTGGTTCTGATCAACTATTCAGGAGCAGGGGCGGCCATTTGTGCGCTTTCCGCCATACCGATGATTGCCATCAATATGCATATCCAGCAGAGATACGTGCGGGATTTATTCTTCACGTCTAAAGATGCGATTGCGATGCGCTACGTATATGGCGTCAGTATGGACAAGAGTTTTTTGCAGGAGATCCGGCTTTACGGTCTTGGTAAATATCTGCTGACTAAATTCAATGCGTCCGCTCGCAATACCTATAATCGCATGCACAAACAGCGCATCCGCGCGCTAATCACGCCTGTGCCAGCCATGATGCTGAGCCTGACTATGCTGTTCGTCGGGGTAACTCTTTTTTTAAACAACTTACGCACCAGTGATATTGCCGTGAGCGCGCTGGTGATGGTGTTTCAGTCCATTGTGATGATGAAATCGCACCTCGACGAGATAGCCAATTATGGTTCGAATCTCGTCAGCATGAGCAGTTTTTTCACCCGCTACCATGCGTTTATGACGGATAAGATTGAACCGGTGAAAAACGGGCACCTTACCTTACCCGCCGAAACACCTTTTGCCCTCAGCATTCACAAACTTCGGTTTCAGTATGAGGGGCGTAATCATCCAGCCCTGAATGGGGTTAACCTTGAAATTGCCCCCGGTGAAAAGGTCGTTATTCTCGGTGAGAACGGCAGCGGAAAAACAACTCTGATTAAAATGATCCTGCGTATGTACGCCTTCAGTGAGGGGGCGGTGTCTGTGTCAGGCGTGCCGCTCGACAGGTTGGATATTGAAAGTTACCGAAACCAGATAGCCACCGTGTTTCAGGATTACGGAAAATACGAGTTCACGGTGGGCGAAAACATTGCCCTGAATAATTATGATGCAGAAACCCCGTCGCCAGCGGTTGATGAATTGCTGAAAAAGGTAGGATTTCCGTATGACCAGCATACCCGGCTGGGCAAGCAGTTCGGCGGCGATGAACTCTCTATAGGGCAGTGGCAGCGGCTCGCGATTGCACGGGCGCTATACCGAAAGGCCAATCTGTTTATTTTTGATGAGTTCTCTTCATCACTCGATCCTGAAACTGAGCACCGGCTGTTTAATGATATTCTGGCCCTGAACACAACCGTGATCGCAGTGACGCACAGGCTCGGTAATATAAAAGAGTTCGACAGGATTATCGTGATGTCTGCTGGAGAGGTCATCGAAAATGGGGACTTCACTGCGCTGATAAGCCGTCGGGGAAAATTTTACGACATGTGGCATGCGCAGTTTAAATCGGTGATGACTCAGGCAGTTTAATGCTACGGGAATGGTACGCAGGTATTTACACGTCATTCCAGATGTAACCCATCCAAATATATCGTCATTGCCCCCGGTGTACGCCGGACAAGAGGTTCGGCATAACCATGTCCGATTTGAGCGAAAACCAGATATCAGTGATTTTCGCTCACGACAAAAAGGCCCTGGTGACAACTAATCCTCGCGTTTTTCCGCCCATTTCAGCATTGCATCAAGGGCCGGGCACAGTTCTTGCCCCCACTCGGTCAGGCGATATTCCACTTTCGGCGGCACCTGAGGGTACACCGTGCGTGATACGATGCCGTCGGCTTCCAGTTGTCGCAGTTGCTGAGCCAGCATCTTCTGTGAAATACCCGGGATCAGTTTTTCAAAATCGGAATAGCGCTGTACTTTTCCATCGAACAGATGAAAAAGAATAATTAATTTCCAGCGACCTTCCAGCAGTCGTAGCACATGCTCCACGCCGCTTGCGGCAGATTCTGGAGTGTATAACTTACTCATAATTCAGTTGCTCACTTTTTCGTGCGTACTTGTCAATTTCACAGTCTATGTTGAAAATTCCTGTACTGTAAACAACGGGAGTAAAGCGCCATGTCATTAGCCCTACCGCACGCTATTTCTGACTATTTTGCGATCAGCAACGGAGCAGATATTGCCAACGTTAAGCACTGTTTTACCGCCGATGCTGTCGTGACAGACGAAGGTAAAACGCATAAGGGACACGCAGCGATCGAGGCATGGCAACGTGCCGCACAGGCCGCGTTTGACTACAGCGTTGAGCCGGTTCAGTTCCTCACCGAAGGCCACCGGGTGACAGTCACCTCAAACGTCGTCGGTAATTTTCCCGGCAGCCCGATAGTGCTTAAGCATGCTTTCGGCCTGGTCGGCGGCAAGATCAACACACTGGAGATTATCTGATGTCGTTAGATCTTGATTTTCAGGACAAACGCATACTGGTTACTGCCGGCACCAAAGGCGTCGGCAAAGCGGTCGTTGGATTATTAAAGCAACTGGGTGCCAGGGTGTTAACCACCGCGCGTCATACGCCCACAGAATGTATCGCCGACGCCTTCGTGGCGGCAGACCTGGCCACGGTCAACGGGTGTGCTTCAGTAGCTGAAGCCGTTCAGATGCATCTGGGAGGTGTCGACGCCATCATCCATGTTGCGGGCGGTTCTACCTCACCAGGTGGTGGCTTTGCAGCATTGGGCGAAACGGAGTGGCAGCAGGAACTCAACCTTAATCTGCTGCCAGCGGTACGCTTAGATCGTGCGCTGCTGCCAGGGATGCTGGCGCAGGGCAGTGGGGTTATCATTCACGTCACCTCTATCCAGCGTGAACTGCCGTTACCGGAATCGACCACCGGTTATGCGGCGGCAAAAGCTGCGCTGTCGGCGTACAGCAAGAGCCTGTCGAAAGAGGTATCCCCGAAGGGGGTCCGTGTGGTTCGTGTTGCGCCCGGCTGGATCGAAACCGAAGCTTCGGTAGCGATGGCAGAGCGACTGGCGAAGCAGGCGGGAACGGATTACGAAGGCGGTAAGCAAATCATCATGAATGCACTCGGGGGTATTCCTCTTGGTCGTCCGTCAAAGCCCATTGAGGTGGCGAAGCTCATTGCTTTCCTCGCGTCGTCTCATGCTGCCGCCATCACCGGCACCGAATATGTGATAGATGGCGGCACCATCCCGACGGTGTAATCATGTATCTTAATCGGCCCGAATTATGAGCCGATTAAGATCGCCAGAGGCAGAAAATGGTTAATCGTAGCGTCTGTTTTGACGCAAAACAGTCTGATGTAAGTGAATAGTCTGCTATGAGCGAGAAGCGGACATTCTTATACAAAGCATGATGTCGGATTACAGTGAGATCATTGATTGATAAGTGAGTCGAATCAGAACAGTAGCCAATGAAACAAAAACTTCGCAAACGTAACCAAGACTGGATATCAAGGCAATTGCAACGTGTGCAAAAAGAGGAAATGCCGTTAAGTTTCTTTATTAACTTTCCCTCAGTACGAGCAACTGCTTGTAATGGTGAGCGCCTTAAACGGCGTGGTCGTCTCAGGCCGGACTGGAGTCGCGCATTGTTTCATCAGGGTTGGGGAGAAGTGCCGATTGTTGGGCCAAAAGGTACAGTTTACTGGTTTGAGGGATTTGATAAGGAACAGTTGCCTGTTGAATGGGTGAAGCTGTGGAAAGATGCCTGAATGTATTGGTTTTGATTTGATCTTACAGTGCAACACATAATCAACTCTTATAGTCTGCTGTGAGCGAAGAGCGGACTTATCCGTACAAGGCTTACCATCCAGAAATGGAAGTTCCCCCAAAAGGAAAACACTCGCAAACCTTCTAGACAACCTTTTCCCGAGCATTTAGCCTGAATTAAAATTTTAATATCTGTCAGGCTAGTTCATTATGAAAAATGATATCAGAACCCTCGACCTTAACCTTCTTAAGGCCCTTGATGCATTACTGGATGAGGGAAGCGTGACTCGGGCTGCACAGCGCCTCTCCCTGACGCAGCCTGCCGTCAGTGGTATGCTTATTCGCTTGCGTGATTACTTTGACGATCCACTCTTTGTTCGCACCAGCCACGGTATGGTCCCCACAATGCGGGCCAACGAACTTTCTACGCCGGTAAAACAAATCCTCACCGATATCGCTATCCTGCTGAAACCAAAGAAATTTGATCCCGTGACGGTGGAACTGACTTATACCATCGTCGCAACGGACTATGCACTTAAGGCTGTTGTCGTTCCATTGATGGCTGAGCTAAAACAACGTGCACCGTATATTAAAATCGCCGTGCGGCCCGTGGACAATGAGCGAATGTATCAGCAGTTGTCTCGGGGTGAAGTTGATCTGGCTTTGATAACACCGCAAACAACCCCCGAAGACCTGCATGGAAGAGCGCTCTATGAAGAAGATTATGTCTGCGTAGCACGACGTCATCATCCTCTGGCAGCGAGTTCAGAAATGACGCTCGAACAATTTTGCAAACAGGAACATATTCTGGTGTCTTCAGAAGGTAACTTCACCGGTGTTACAGATGAAGCACTGGCTAAGCTCAGTCTGACACGACGAGTAGGCATGTCAGTTAATAGTTTTCAGGTGATACCTGATATATTGCGAGTGACTGATATGATTGCAGTTGTACCTCACCGCATGGTCCTGACTAACAACGATCTCATCATTCTCCCTTTGCCCCTGAAAGTACCCGGCTTTACCAAGAGCATGGCCTGGCATGAGCGAACCCATCGTGACCCAAGTCATCAGTGGATTCGTGCTTTATGCGCAGAAGTAAGCCAACATCCCGCGTCCTGATATAATTTATCTTATTAAGAATATAAGTAATGACAATTCGCCTTATAACTCCATTGCACCAATAATCACTGCCATCACGTTACTGCCGTAATGACACACGCAGTGCACTCAACTATAGCAATTGGAGAAATTTATGAACGCGATTAACTGGCCAGAAGACTTTGTTCCGGGTTTTACCGATAACTTTGTTTCTAATGAAATGATCATCTCAGGTCTGAACGTCAATGATGTCTGGCCGCTCCTGAGTCAGCCATTGCTATGGCCGGAATACTATAAAAATTCCGCCGATGTGCGCTTTTATGACAACAAAGGTCCAGAATTGGAAAATGGGGTTCGCTTCTACTTCAGCACGTTTGGTTTCCCAGTTGAAGCTCAGGTTGTGGAGTTTGTTCCACCTGCTGAAGGTAAACCTGCTCGTCTGGCATGGCACGGATGGGCCGGTGAAAAAGATACCGCTCAACGACTCGATGTCCATCATGCGTGGCTACTGGAGGATCTTTCCGGTCACAGGGTCCGTATCCTAACGCAGGAAACACAGAACGGAGTCCCGGCAAAAGATCTGGCAAATACCCGCCCGAACCCAATGCTTAATGGTCATCAGGAATGGCTTGACGGCCTGATTCGAGCAGCAAAGAAATAATAAACCGCTTTCCACAGTCATATCACTGAGGCTGCACTTCCCCGTAGCCTCAAGAATATTTGCCCGTTTGCTATTGCACTTGATTACAGGTAAATCATGTAACCCCCGCAAGTGACACCGCGCGGCCATATCTGTAATGTCCCCTCCTGGCACATAGCAGCCTTCAGCTCCATTATAGGGTGCCAGGAGGCGGAGGTTCAAATCTTCTCGTGCCGACCAAAATTCCCCTTAAGAACCAGCCTGTTATGCTGGTTTTTTATGCGAGGTATTGTTGCGGTAAAACCGGGGGTATTATCCCGACGCGAATCGATGTCAGATCACCGGGCAATTATCATTACTCCTACGGTTGATGAAGTATGTCACGATGCCCAATAGTTCGACACCATCCAGCGCCAACCCTTCTAGCGCTTCTCCATCATCAGATATCAGTTCAACTCTTTACCTGGCAATCCCCCTCGAGATCAAAAAAACAATATTTCATCATGTCAATAACCACTAAAAGTTAATGGTTTATCATTCGATTTAACCTTACAATAACTGAACTTTTTCATGTCTTAAGTTTAAGCTGGAGAAAAAATGGAGCTCAGCCGGAGGCAGTTCTTTCGAATCTGCGCGGGTGGTATGGCAGGAACAACTGTTGCATCTCTCGGATTCTTATCATCTTTTTCCGTTCATGCGGAAACACGTCAGTACAAACTCTTAAAAGCAAAAGAGACTCGTAATAACTGTACTTATTGCTCAGTAGGTTGCGGCATGCTGATGTACAGTCTTGGCGATACAGCTAAAAACGTCAAAGAAAGCATCTACCACATTGAAGGTGATCCTGATCATCCGGTCAGCCGCGGTTCTTTGTGTCCGAAAGGTGCTGGCGTGTTGGATTATATTCACAGTGAAACACGCCTGCAGTATCCCGAATATCGCGCCCCTGGTTCTGATAAATGGGAACGTATCAGTTGGGATGATGCCATCAACCGTATCGCGCGGTTAATGAAGGATGATCGCGATGCTAATTTCATCGAGAAAAACGCGCAGGGTGTGACCGTCAATCGCTGGACGACCACAGGCATGCTGTGTTCTTCGGCAGCCAGCAATGAAACCGGTATCCTCGACGACAAATTTACCCGTAGCCTGGGGATGGTCGCCATCGACTGCCAGGCTCGTCTGTGCCATGGTCCAACCGTTTCTGCGCTGGCACCAACGTTTGGTCGTGGCGCAATGACCAACAACTGGGTGGATATTAAAAACGCCAACGTGGTGCTGATTATGGGCGGCAACGCGGCTGAAGCTCACCCGGTTGGTTTTAAATGGGTGGTTGAAGCACAGACCAAAAATGACGCCACCGTTGTGGTGGTCGACCCACGTTTTAACCGTAGCGCCGCTGTTGCCGATCTCTATGCACCGATCCGTGCGGGTTCGGATACCGCGTTCCTGCTGGGTGTCATTCGGTATCTGCTGAAACACAAGCGCGTACAGTACGAATACGTACTCCATTACACCAATGCTGCTCTACTGATCCGCGAAGACTATCAGTTCAATGACGGATTATTCAGCGGCTATGACCCTAAAAAACGGCAATATGATAAATCGAGTTGGTTCTATCAGCTTGATGAGCAGGAAAATGCCCTGCGTGATGAAACGCTGAGTCATCCCCGCTGTGTCTGGAATTTACTCAAAACTCATGTCGATCGTTACACCCCGGAAATGGTGAGTCGCCTGTGCGGAACATCGGTGGAGGACTTCAATCGTATTTGCGACATTCTCGCCAGCACCAGCGTACCTGACCGCACCGCGACTATTCTGTACGCGTTGGGCTGGACACACCATTCTGCCGGGGCGCAGATCATTCGTGCGGCCGGAATGCTGCAACTGCTGTTGGGCAATATTGGTATGGCTGGCGGTGGCGTAAACGCCCTGCGTGGCCACTCAAACATTCAGGGCTATACTGACCTTGGCCTGCTGTCGACCAACCTCCCCGGGTATATGCCGCTGCCTTCCGAAAAACAGCCGGACTATCAGACCTATATCTCGCAAATTACCCCACCTGCGTTGGGCGTAAATGAAGTGAACTACTGGCAGAATACGCCGAAGTTCTTTGTCAGCATGATGAAAAGCTTCTGGGGTGATCATGCAACTGCGGAAAATAGCTGGGGTTATGACTGGCTGCCTAAATGGGATCGTCTTTATGACGTGATGACTCAGGCCGAGCTGATGCTGGAAGGCAAAATAAACGGCTACATCGTTCAGGGTTTCAATCCACTGGCTGCATTTCCCGATAAAAACAAATCGTCCCGCGCACTTTCGAAGCTGAAGTATATGGTGGTTATCGATCCACTGGTTACCGAATCATCTAACTTCTGGCAGCACCACGGCGAAATGAACGAGGTTAAACCGGAAGATATCCAGACAGAAGTGTTCCGCCTGCCGTCATCCTGTTTTGCAGAAGAGAACGGTTCAATTGCTAACTCTGGACGATGGTTACAGTGGCATTGGGCAGCGGCCGAACCGCCGGGTGAGGCGTTGCATGATGGCAAAATTCTCGGCCGTCTGTTTATGCGTCTGCGTGAGCTATACCAACAGGAAGGCGGTGCGAATCCAGAACCTCTTATGAGCATCAACTGGAACTATAAAGACCCGTATGACCCACATCCGGAAGAAATTGCCCGCGAAGCCAACGGAATAGCGCTGGCAGACCTCTACGATGATAAAGGGCAATTGATCGCGAAGAAAGGTCAACAATTGAGCAGCTTTGCTCAGCTTCGTGATGATGGCTCGACCAGCAGCTTCTGTTGGGTCTACTGTGGAAGCTGGACCGAGCAAGGTAACCAAATGGCCAATCGCGATAACAGCGATCCGTATGGTCTGGGCTGTACGCCAGGTTGGGCATGGTCCTGGCCGGCAAATCGCCGAATTCTCTACAACCGCGCCTCAGCTGACCCTGCCGGCAAGCCATGGGATGTCAAACGGGCCCTTCTACACTGGGACGGTAATAAATGGACCGGAATGGATGTGGCGGACTACAGTCAGGCCGCTCCGGGCAGTAACGTTGGGCCCTTTATCATGAATCCGGAAGGTGTCGCACGTCTGTTTTCTCTCGACAAAATGAACGACGGGCCATTCCCGGAACATTACGAACCCATTGAATCACCTATTGGTACCAACCCGCTTCATCCGGATGTTGTTTCCAGTCCGGTTGCGCGCATCTACCCTGGAGATATCGCTAATATGGGCAAATCTGACATTTTCCCATACGTCGCGACCACTTACTCGATTACCGAGCTATTCCGTCACTGGACTAAACATGCTCTTCTGAACGCCATCGCCCAACCTGATCAGTTCGTCGAAATTGGCGAAGCGCTGGCGAGCAAGAAGGGGATTACGGCAGGCGACACAGTGAAGGTCATGTCCAAACGTGGTTTTATCAAAGCGAAAGCCGTTGTAACCAAACGCCTGCAAACGCTGACAATTGACGGCAGGCAGGTGGATACAATTGGGATCCCATGCCACTGGGGATTTGAAGGGGCTACACGCAAAGGGTTCCTCGCTAACACGCTGACGCCATCCGTCGGCGACGCCAACTCACAAACACCAGAATACAAAGCATTCCTGGTTAACATTGAGCGAGCGTAAGGGAGGATCTAATGGCTATGCAATCACAAGATATTATTAAACGCTCTGCAACCAACAATATTACTCCACCGCCGCATGCACGGGATTTTCGTGCCGAAGTGGCAAAACTCATTGATGTCACGACCTGTATTGGCTGCAAAGGCTGTCAGGTAGCCTGCTCCGAATGGAACGACATCCGCGATGACGTCGGATATTGCAACGGTGTATATGACAACCCTACAGATCTCAGTGCCAAATCCTGGACTGTGATGCGTTTTAGCGAAACCACCCAGAATGAGAAGCTGGAATGGTTGATCCGCAAAGATGGCTGCATGCACTGCGCGGATCCTGGCTGTCTTAAAGCATGTCCGTCTGCAGGAGCAATCATCCAGTACGCCAACGGTATCGTCGATTTCCAGTCTGAGCACTGTATCGGTTGTGGTTACTGTATTGCCGGTTGCCCGTTTAATGTCCCACGGCTGAACCCTGAAGATAATCGTGTCTATAAATGCACGCTCTGTGTGGACAGGATCAGCGTCGGCCAGGAACCAGCCTGTGTGAAAACCTGCCCGACAGGTGCCATCCAGTTTGGCACCAAGAAAGAGATGCTGAACGTAGCGGAAACCCGTGCAACACAACTAAAAAAACGCGGATACACCAACGCGGGTGTGTACAACCCGCAAGGTGTGGGCGGTACTCATGTGATGTATGTCTTGCACCATGCCGATCAGCCGGAACTTTACCATAACTTACCGAACGATCCGCATATTGCTACCCCGGTGAATCTATGGAAAGGGATCCTCAAACCGCTTTCCGCTGCTGGATTTATCGCTACCTTTGCTGGGCTGATTTACCACTATGTAGGGATTGGGCCCAACAAAGAGACAGATGATGAGGAAAACGCTCATGAGTAAAAGCAAAATGATCCTGAGAACGAAGTTCATTGATCGTGCCTGTCACTGGACAGTAGTAATCAGTTTCTTTCTGGTAGCGCTTTCTGGTATCGCTCTGTTCTTCCCTACTCTGCAATGGTTGACCGAAACCTTTGGTACACCGCAGATGGGAAGGATATTGCATCCCTTCTTTGGCGTGCTGATCTTCGTCGTACTGATGTTTATGTTCGTCCGTTTTGTCCATCACAATATCCCTGATAAACAAGATATTCCATGGATTAAAGGTATTGTCGAGGTACTGAAAGGAAATGAACATAAAGTCGCGGATGTCGGGAAATATAATGCCGGACAGAAAATGATGTTCTGGAGCATCATGAGCCTGATCTTTGTACTACTGGTGACGGGTGTCATTATCTGGCGACCTTACTTTACCCATTATTTTCCAATCGTCGTCGTTCGCTGGAGTTTATTGATTCACGCAACTGCGGCTATCGTGCTGATCCACGCTATTTTGATTCATATGTATATGGCGTTCTGGGTGAAAGGCTCCATCACCGGCATGATCGAAGGAAAAGTCAGTCGACGGTGGGCTAAGAAACATCATCCTCGCTGGTATCGTGATGTTGAAGCTGCTGAAAAAGAAGTACAAGAAAAGACCAAATAACATCCATGAATCTCAGGTTCTCGTATACGACAGAAAGGTAAAAATAAGCTCAACCCTGAACATAAAAATGTGATTAACACTGTAGCGTCAGTCATTACTCTGGCGCTATTTTTTCTCACTGGTTTTTCCCATTTTTTCTCAACGGTATGTGTCACTATCAACAGGAAGGGTAACTTCTTGAATAATAGCGGAGAGATAGGAATTTGAACCTCGGTAGAGTTGTACCTAACACGGTTTTCGATACCGAATTTATTGTCAACACGTTAACTTTCCGTGCTGGTGTATCCGCAATATTACACTTAGTATAAATCAACAAGTTACGCATTTATCCATACTTAATAAACCAAAATTTTCTGAGCTTAAACCTGTGCTTTATAGTTACAGTCGGGAGATATGTGCGGAAGATTTTCCCGATCAATCATGTCAGCTAAGAGCGAGGAGCGGATGCGCCTGGTATTAACATGAGCAGTAATACTCTTCACTTGTCATATCGCTGCGATGCGAAACCCCACAATCTAAGGCCTGCTGTGTTTTAATACTGCAGGGTTTCATCATTTAAAGGACACGTTATGCTAATCATCTTCAGTGGCTTGCCTGGCAGCGGGAAGAGCACGATCGCTCAGGCTTTGGCAAAGCAGTTAAGCGCATTTTACTTGCGAATTGACACGATTGAGCAAGCCATACTCAAAGCCGAAGAAGGTGACCGTGAAATGGGCCCTGCCGGTTATTTTGTTGCTTACTCACTCGCCAGGGAGAATCTGCTATTAGGAGCAACAGTAATCACTGACTCAGTCAACCCACTGGCGTTAATCCGTGATGCCTATCGAGAAATCGCTTTATCTGCAAGAACCGGCTTTTTAGAAATTGAGATTATATGCTCCGATAAGATAGAACATCGTAAACGAGTAGAAACCAGAGTGTCTGAAGTAGAGGGGTTAACCCTGCCTGGAAAGATGTCACCGATTTGACTTATGAACCATGGAACAGAGAACACCTCATTCTAGACTCGAGCAGATTATCCAGTGATGAATGTGTTTCGAGGATCATCGATGTTCTTTCCCATGACTCGGTCTTGAGAAATACTCCAGCGGGAACTTAGCAATGTCCGCTCCTGGCACAAACCCGACCCTCTACCCAAAAAGCCCACTTTTAGCGGGCTTTTGGTTTTCAGCATACAGGGTTAATTTGCGCGCACCCGTATGGGAGCGGTAGCGGCGAACAGCCACGGGCGGGCGTTGCTTTCTACGCGAGGGGATAATGTTTCTCTTACCTGCTGATGGTACTCATCAATCCACAGTTTTTCTGCCTCGCTAAGCAGATGCAATTCCACGAGACTTAAGTCGATCGGCACCTGCGTCAGTGTGGAGAATTTGCAGAAACCAGGGCGGCTTTCGATAATTTCGACCTGATTTTCAATGCGGATACCGTATTGTCCGGCGAGGTAATAGCCCGGCTCTATCGTAATGATGTTGCCCGCCACCAGCGGCCAGGGGTTCACTTTTTTGGCGATACGGTGTGGCTGCTCATGAATCAATAGCTGATGGCCTACGCCGTGTCCCGCACCGTGATCGTAATCCAGACCAAGATCCCAAAGCGCCCGGCGGGTAAAGGCGTCAAGCTGGTGTCCCTGAGTTCCGCTGGGGAATTGCAGGGTAATCAGCGACAAAAAGCCCTTCAACACAGCGGTGTAGTGTAACCGACGCTGCGGCTCCTGCGGCCCAAATGCGAGGGTACGGGTCGTGTCTGTCGTACCATTCTGATATTGACCGCCCGAATCGTTCAGGTACATCTCCTGGGTTGTGACTGGCGCGTTTGTTTTCTCGCTTGAATGATAGTGGCACATGGCGGCATTGCCTGCCGATGCAGAAATGGTGTTAAAGCTCTGCTCAAGAAATCCCGGTTGTTGCTGGCGATAAGCCCGCTGTTTTTCCTGGGCTTCCAGCTCCGTTATTGGATTGCCTGCGGCTTCACGCAGCGGCACTTCGTGCGCCAGCCAGGCGAGGAAATTAACCCAGGCGGCGCCGTCCTGCTCATGGCATTCGCGGTATCCTGCCAGCTCGGTTTCGTTCTTGTGCGCTTTCATCAGCGTAATCGGATCTGCTGACCAGATGACGTCACCGCCATGCTGCTCAATAGCGAAGCGCAGGGCGACCGGGGCGAAATCTTTATCAACCAGGAAACGCTTTCCGGCCGCGCGTTGCTGACAGCGTGCAAGGAACTCACCCGGCGGGGAAATGGTCAGCGTGCTGAGCAAACTTGCAGGTAACTGCTGAGTTTTCTTTTCATCAACGAACCATTCCAGTTCGCCCGTGCGGTGCAATAACGCAAACGAGAAAGGAACAGGCACCATGTTGAGGTCGCTGCCGCGCACGTTCAGCATCCAGGCGATATTATCCGGCAGGGTGATCGGCAGGTAATCCGCCTGCTGTTTTGCCAGTTCGTCGAGAATGCGCGCGCGTTTCTGCGCGCTGCTTTCACCGCTGATTTCAACGGGCATTTCCCGGATGATGCCGCAGGGGGCGGCGGGGCGGTTTTGCCATACAACGTCGAACGGATCGCTGTCTAACGCCACCAGTTCGCAGTGGGTGGCTGAGAGTGTCTCAAACTGGCTGTTGACCATCAGCAGAGGTTCGAAGGCAATACGTGCGCCGGAGGCAACCTGTTCCTGCAAATACTCCGCAAGCGGCTCGTTATGCAGGTGATGAATTTCAAAATCATTACGATCGACTTCGGCGCGGGCCTGAACCTGGTAGCGGCCATCCACAAACAGCAATGCGCGGTCGCGAAGCACTAACGCCAGTCCGGCAGAACCGCTAAAGCCCGTTAACCAGGCCAGTTTATTATCGTGTGGCGTGCAGTCCTCGCTTTGATGAGCATCGGCGCGAGGAACGATCATGCCATCCAGCCCCTGCGCAATCAGGAGATTACGCAGGGCGGAAAGAGGAGTTGGGTTGCTCATAGACACCTTCATGCCTTAACGGAACGGCGGTTCGTTGAATGTGCGCAGTTTACGTGAGTGCAGGCGATCGCCTTCTGCGCGTAACAGATCAATGGCGTGGATGCCGATTTGCAGGTGCTCCGAAATCGCACCTTCATAAAAACGGTTAGCCTGGCCGGGAAGTTTAATCTCACCGTGCAACGGTTTGTCGGAGACGCACAATAGCGTGCCGTAAGGTACGCGGAAGCGATAGCCCTGGGCGGCAATTGTGGCGCTTTCCATATCAATGGCGACGGCGCGGCTCAGGTTGAAACGCAATGCGGAGGCGGAGTAGCGCAACTCCCAGTTACGATCATCGGTGGTGACGACCGTACCGGTACGCAGCCGCTGCTTAACCTCTTCGCCAGGCATGCCGCTCACCATTTTCGTGGCGTCATACAGCGCGCGCTGAACTTCTGCGATGCTGGGGATGGGAATATCGGGCGGCAGTACGGCATCGAGCACATGATCGTCACGTAAGTAGGCGTGCGCCAGCACATAGTCGCCAATCGCCTGACTTTCACGCAGGCCGCCGCAGTGACCAATCATCAGCCAGACGTCCGGGCGCAGTACCGCCAGGTGATCGCAAATAGTTTTGGCGTTTGACGGTCCGACGCCAATATTCACCAGCGTAATCCCCTGGCCTTCAGCCGTAATCAGGTGCCAGGCTGGCATCTGGTGTTTTTTCCACGCCAGATCGGAGATGGCTTCTTCGGGAGCCTCGGTTTCTGCGGTGATCCAGATCCCGCCAGCACAGGAAAGTGCGATATAGGGACTGTCCGGGTCCAGAATCTGGCTGCATCCCCAGCGCACAAATTCGTCTACATAGCGGGTGTAGTTGGTAAACAGAACAAAGGGCTGAAAATGTTCAACCGGCGTCCCCGTGTAGTGACGCAGTCGCGCCAGCGAGAAATCGACACGGCGCGCGTCGAAGTGAGAGAGCGGATAAAACTCACCGGGGTGGAACAAACCGTCTGCGGTCTCGTCGCCAATCTGCGCCAGTTCAGTGGTGGGGAAAAAGCGCGTCAATCCGGCGCTCATGGAGCGGTTAAGCGTCAGCTCGGAACCGTCAATGACATAAGGATACGGAATTTCATGATGGGACGGTTCAACCGCAATATGCGCGTCATAATCCTGATACAGCAGCGTTAATTGCTCTTCAAGGTAAGGGCGAAACAGCGCAGGACGGGTGATGGTTGTGGTGTAGCAGCCAGCATGGGTAAAGCGGCCATAGGCGCGGGTCTTGGGGGGATTCGTCGCATTGCCGCTCCAGGAGACGGAAAGCGATGGGTAAACAAAAAGGCCATTATTTCGGGCTGTAATGTCTGGAAGTTCCCCGTTTTCAACATACTTGCCAATTGCGTTACGCAGAGCCTGAACCGATTGCTCGTAGAGTTCGTCCAGTTTATCCAGCGCCTGAGACGGGGTCAGGCCGGCGCCCTTATTATTCATGTCTGTCTCCTTGTTCCACAGGTGTACTGCTCTCCCGATAGTATGTCACAGGAATGTGAAACAAAAGTCAGACGTTGCGTAAGAACAGACGGAGGCCAGATGGCCCCCGTACAGGGATTAGACGTGTGGTTTATTTTTCATCAACAGCGCCGTAACGGCAGAGATCAGGCAGCCTGCCAGCAGGTAAATGGCAACGCTGTGCCAGTTCCCATCGGAGAAGGTGACCAGTGCGGCGGCGATGAAGGGAGTGAACCCGCCGCCCACGACGCTGGCGACCTGATAACCGACTCCGGCACCGCTGTAGCGATAACCTGCACCGAACATGCCGGTAAACATCGGCTGCTGTACGCAAACCACCATATCATGAGCAATATTGGCCAGCATGATGGAGAAGAACACAATCCAGAAGATTGACTGGGCTTCAAGCGCCATAAAAAACGGGAATGCGCTGAGCGTACCGATTAAGGCACCTGTAATATAGACGCGCCGACGACCGAAGCGGTCCGCAAGCCAGGCAAAGCAGGGGATCGTCAGGCAGCTTAGTCCCCCCACCAGCAGACCGATATTCAGAAAAAGCTCACGCGGAAGGCCCAGATTTTGGGTGGAGTAGTTCAGGGCGAACGCGGTGACGATATACATCGTCAGCAGCTCGCACAGGCGCAGGCCGATGATTTTCAGAAATGCGCCAGGGTGGCGGCTCAACGCCTCCATAACCGGCAAGCGTTTTTTCGCCGGTGGTGTTTCCTGTTTTTGCTGTTCAAATTCGGCGGACTCTTCCATGCCATTGCGCACCCATAAGGCACCAAGCACCAGAATAATGCTGAACAAGAACGGGATGCGCCAGCCCCAACTCAGAAACTGTTCATCGGTCGTCAGCGTGCTGATCAGCGAGACCAGACCGGTCGAGAGCAGCAGCCCTACGCCATAACCCACCTGAACGCCGCTGCTGTAAAACGCTTTTTTGTTCTCCGGCGCGCTTTCAACCGACAGCAATGCCGCGCCACCCCATTCGCCACCGACGGCAAAACCCTGGACAGCCCGTAATATCACCAGTAATACCGGCGCCCACCAGCCTATAGTGGCGAAAGAAGGGAGGATGCCAATCAGTGCGGTAGCGATACCCATCATCCATACGGTCAGCATCAGCATACGCTTGCGGCCCAGACGATCGCCGAAGTGGCCGAAGATCACACCCCCCAGCGGGCGAAACAGAAAGCCAACGCCGAAGGTGGCAAAAGCCGCGAGTGTACCCATCGCCGGGCTGATTTGCGGGAAGAATTCACGATTAAACACCAGGGCAGCGGTGATGCCATAGAGCAGAAAATCGTACCAGTCGACGACTGCGCCAGCGAAGCTTCCTAATGCGGCGCGGCGCGCGCGATTAAGCGAAGGCGTCTCATCCTGGGGACGCGTGGAGGTGAGGGTGGAATCCATAGTTATCCTGTCTGTGCTGTTTTTTTAGTTATTAGTATGGAGAAATGATGACTCATATTGCTGCCGACATATTAACGGCCTTTATGAGACTACCGCGACAGACGGAAAGAGAAAATGATTTTATCCGTCACGCGCGGGCAAGATGAAAAATAGTACGGAGCCCCGGTTGAAATCGCCTTGTATCTCAGGGTTGTTAACGTTAATTGTTATGATATAACATATCAAATCAATGATTCGATCATGGAAGAGGTTAAGTATTGTGCAATTCGTCGCATCCAGTGATAACCCGGCGAGTGCTCTAAGCGTCAATATTGCGTCGCTACAGCGACCCGGAGGCGGAGAACTGCTTTGTGCAATTCGCTTTGAGGTTGAGGAAGGGAAATGCCTGGCCGTTATTGGGCCTAACGGCAGCGGTAAAACGTCTTTACTGAGGGCGATAAGTCAGGAACACCCCCTTCAGAAGGGCGATATTCAGCTACTGGGCCGGTCTGTTTCGGCGCTGTCGCGGCAGCAGCGGGCAAAGCAGATCGCCGTTCTGGCGCAAAATGATACGCCCGATCTGAGGCTGGCTCTTGAGGATTATGTGGCGCTGGGGCGTATCCCGCACGCCCGGGATGCACCACGCGACAGGCATGATGCCATCGTGACGAATGCCATTAAAGAGACGGGATTACTGGCGTTGCGAAAGCGGTCGCTGTCCGCGCTTTCTGGCGGAGAAAGGCAGCGGGCGGCGCTGGCGCGGGTGTTAGCTCAGATGCCGAGCCTGGTGCTGCTTGATGAGCCAACCAACCATCTGGATCCCTCCGGTCGGGTGGAACTGCTTTCGTTGGTGAAAAACAAGGGGATAACGGTGGTGGCGGTATTGCACGATCTGTCGCTGATTGAATCTTTTGCTGACCGCGTTCTTCTTCTGTCGCAGGGAAGAATGGTGCTTTGCGACACACCGGAGCGTGTGCTGGTGTCTGAAAACCTTTATCCCGTTTTTGGGTTGACCTGCTCCGGTAGTGTGACACCGCTATAACCCGAGTATCGAACCTTAGTGAAATTTGATAGTAACTTGCGCACGTCGAGCAATGTTTCGGTATGTAATTCTTGCCCTCCCAGTCCGGGATATCCAAACGTTTTCAGCGCCGGGATCAGGCCTTTGAGTTGGCTACCAAAGTTTGTGTCAATCTGAGTCTGAATATCCTGAACCGCGCCTTTCAATGCATCGGCAATTTGTTTATCTGCTGTACACGCAGAGGCTGAAGCAGCTGTTGCAAACAGATTTTCAACCGTTTTAGCCAGTACATCCGATTCTCTGGATGTCACATCATCAAGTCCCCGCTGAGCGTTGATAAACCCCGATTTGACCAGACAGCGTAGCGCTCCTGATTGTAACTCGCGGTGATTATCCGGATCATTGGGATCTTCAGCCCATATTTTCACGCAAAAATCATTGGGAATACGTTCTCGCAACGTGCGGAAGAAGGCAATTCTAGTTTCTGGAATTAATTGTTCTGTGGGCTGTCCTTCTAGAAATCGTGCCAGTTGGCCATCTTTCAATTCATACCTGACTACCACGAGCGCTTCGGTACACGCCGGATCCAAATCAATCACGAAGGGGCTCAATGGGCCTAATTGAGGTTGCGTGGAGTCGTACTGGAATTTCAATCGAAGTTCAATAGCTGGGACGAGATCACGAACGACATGATCCTATTCCCCTTCGTTTAGCGTTCTCAGTGCATCACAAAAACGGTCATAGCAAGAACTGGAAAAGTCTTCGAGTTGAAAAGTCGCACTACCGTCTGCTAAAAATCTGCGTATTATCTCTGAGAGCGATGTTTTTCCACTGTTGTTTCGACCAACAATAACTGTCGTCTGTTTCTCTAATACAAGTTCCACGTCAGCTAAAAGTCGGAAATTCTTTATTTGAACCTGATGAATGCGCATACATCCCTCAATCTGTTTATAGGATATCGACAAAGTTGATATTTTACATTGCATGTGAGCTTCATCCTTCTAATAGCTTGGTTGTTCACAATACCTCAGGTCCTATATTATTACCTGAGGCATTGAAACTTTACTCTGTCAGTGATACATCACGCACATCATCCGGCTGAACCTGGCATTCCTTCCACCGACGCACAAGAGTAGCTACACAGGGATTACCCGCTAGTTGATTCATTCTGACCCAATCAACATCAACCAGTCCGGCAAGAAGTTCAGAATTAAGTTCGCCCTGCAATGCATGCCATTGGCGAATACTGGGCTGACGTTGAATAATAGGTTGAGGGGAGGAAAGACTGCCAACAATAACGTAATTTTGCTCTGGATCATGCCAGAGTCGTGTAATGCCCGGCACGTTCTTGAGCCAGTTTCGAGGATCGCCTAAAGGTAAATCGAAGACACGAGATAATAATTTATTCCATGATGCTATTAATGATGTACTGGCTCTTTTTACTGATTTTTGAGCAACTCCGACCATAAGCGCATTTTTCTTCTCAGGCCATTGGGAAAAAACATATTTTTTTAAAATATCATAAGTGACATTGAATTCATTGTTGGAATAATATTTTTTTAACGCACATTTCCATAACTCACACAACAATTCTAATTCACGAAGCAGCGTATTTCTACTTGTATCGGATAATTCACCCTCTTCAGTAAGTTGGTCTATATGAAATGTTAGTTCATCCATTTCAGGTAATAACCATTGATTAAGAGAGAGTTGTTGCCGTTGAGAATCCAGAATAGTCATTAAATCGTTTAATTTCTCCGGAAGCATATGAGGTGCTCCATATTGTGGATCCTGAAGGAGGATAGTCACTTCTTCCGTTTTGTGAATTATCACCGTCAACCGATTAATAAATCGGGTCAACTTCTCTGCTTCATTCCAAATCCCTTGTGTAATATCCTGGGGGCGATAATGGTAAGGCCACTTTTCGTTAAGCAAAGTGAGTAGTGCTGTTACAGAGGTATCAAATAAACGGAGTATATTATCACAGGCTGAAACAGCATCTGGCATAGCTGGATGGAAAGGTAATATTATTGGGCGGTCTTGTTTAACAGTAAATAAACAGCCATTAGTGATTACAGCGAGACTGTTAGTTAGTAGATCCTTCTGTTGCGGAAGCGTCACACTAATTTTGGTCTTATTACATAGCAGCAAATGCTTCAGGGCTAACTCTTTATATACAATTTCAACATTACGTGCCAGAGCTTCCTGAACTGCTTTTTTCTCAAAATCACTGATACTATAATCATAGTAACGAGAATCTGTGGCAGGAATAAGCCTCGTGTCACCATCAGAAGTAGACTGTTCTATTAGTAAGTTATCCGTAACTGGATCACCAGTGAGATCAAAAGGATTAACATTAATATGCTGGCAGGCAACTTTAGTTCTTAACATTTGTGTCAATGGATAGCGATCGTCAATGATACCCGGAGTCTGATCCAGCAGAACAAGTAGGCACTGTGATTCATCAATTTCTATGTTCGCAATCTGATCCTGTTCTATATCAGGTAGTAATGACATGCGTGCATCAGGATATTTTTCATTCAGCAGCGACTGAATGTTATTAACAATGTATTGCGGGGATACATTTTTCGAAAAACGTAGATCGAGAACCTTTATCTCATTGTCAAGCTGTACACTTGGGAATTTAGCCTTGTCAGTTGTTTTGAATTTTGTTTTAAGCGATAAAGGGCGTAACTTAAGTACTACAGGAGATAATCCGAAGCCAAATTTTCTTGCTTGCTCAATAAATTCATTTTGAACGGGTTGAAGGATCCAAGGCCAGCTATTTTTAAGTGAGGTTGAGGACGAAAGGTCGAGAAAAGGGCGTAGCTTGCGTTTATCTTTGTCTTTGGCTACTTCACGGTAAATCTGAGATTTAGGTTTTGTCGTTTTCTCCGCTTTCCAGCGGACAAGAATATTATTTTTATCATATGTCCATAATGGTTGATTAATATTAAACGATTCGGTTTTTATATCGACAGGACGTAGTGGAACGTTTTTATGAAATAATATAACCTCAGTTATATTTTTATCGCTTCTTTGTTGAGTACGACAGTCCAGACTAATTGCATTGATACCGAAGCTGTTCTTACTTCTCCAGACGTCAGTCTGTAGTAATGGGCATCCCAGAGTATGACTACCTTTGCAATGTGAACCAAAGGCGGAGACTTTACGCATGATAAGCCGGATCCATACTGGATTCAGCATAGCCTCGTAATGGACACGCGTTGGTTCAACAATAATCCCATCACCATTTTTTATTACTGGTGGATTATCCTGCTCAGAGTCCAAAGCAACGTATAGTCCAAATTGATCTTTATGAGACTTCATCAAATAAGGGTAATAACGCCTACCTAACTCATCATCAATTTTGGTTTGCCATTCTTTCCAGCGATAGTTTTTACTTAACGGATAATGATAGACAACCAGTTTTTCAGCTTTCTCCCGATCGATCTCGTTGTCCTGGTAAATCATGTGTGAAAGGGGGAGAGAACGGATTATTTCGTCATTACGTTTCGCCATGATGTTATGCTCTTTCCATAATGTTTTGATTAATGATTTTTTTGAGTTGCCCGAATCCGGGTGTTTCCACTGAAATGGTGTCCGGGGTCACACATCCGCCGAGAACCAGAATGTCCGCATCATAAGGATTTTGAACAGGGGTTAATTGGTGAGAGAAACCCAGTAATTGACTATCAGCATGTGGAGCAACAAAGTTGGCGATAACCAATTTGGTTTTATTACCCTCGATAGCGCGAATTTGTGCCAGTTTTTTACTCAGACCCAGAGGGGTATGCTCTTGATTTGCGCCAGACGCCAACCATTGTTGATATTCTTCATCTGCCTTATCGAGAGTATCTTGTCTCCAAAACTTAGCATCCACACGATAATCAGAATTTTTTATGCTGAAATCATACTGCTCAAAAAGCCGGTGATTGCTCACTTGGCTGGTGGTAATGATGCTCTCTGAATAAAGAAGTGCCCGGATAGCCTCTTCTCCCAGACGTCCCATCAACAGGCGTTGTACAACTAGTGGATGAAATGCGTAACGTTCTTCCAAATCGTTCGCGAAGGGCATAATAGACGTTCTGTAACCTTTACGGTTGAACCAGTCAGTAATGACAGGATGACGTTGGATATACTGGTACAGTCTCTGAGGGTTGTATTGGCGCAGCCCTTCTGCTGCTTTATCAAAAAACTGCCATGTCTGTGGGGAGTACCAGATTTTGCCGTCAGTATTAGCTAATTTCGGTTTTTCAAAGCAAGCCCATTTATATAATTCAAGATCAATGTCGAAAGCGTTTTTTCCCGGTTCCCAGGCTAAATCATGTTGAAGTACTGCTTTACCGAGTTGTCGCCAGAGTAATGAGATGTCATCTCTTGGTGTTGACTGTTCCCGTAACAACCGAATAGCCGGAACCAGCCGCTGATCGATATAATCCAATGCTAGTTTTCCAGGCTGTGTCGGCGTCATGAGCTGGCTGAAGAAATTGTTCTGTGTCAGTTCATCACGTTCCCGAAGTGTATCCAGTAATTGACGATTGAGTGCCGAAAGCTGTCGACGATTTGATGTATAAATAGGCAGTGAAGCAAAGCGGGACAGATCTTTTGCCAGTTCAGAATCAAGATGAATCTCAGCATTGGGTACTTCACACCAGGCTCTCTCAATACGACCAACCTGCTGTTGAACATTGGCTGCCGTATTTTTTATATAATCGCTGGTTCTCTTATACTCTCCGTTTAACCGGGAGATTTCGTTCTTCCGGTTCAACATCAGTGGCAGGATGAAGCGCTGATGCTGTTTACGTGAAATTTCTCCTACACGGAGTAGTTTTTCCAAATTGCGTAACTGGAAGCCTGCATGTGCCATATCATCATTGCTATCTGCACTTGTCTGGAAAGCGGAAAAGTAATAATGCCGTGATTCCAATAAATACAAACAGGTTAAATCCATATTTTTGCCGGATTCAGGCAGGCTGAAATCCAGATTTATACCGTTAGTGGCAGAGGCAGTTTGTGTCAGTACAATAACAATACGTCGGGAAGCAAATGCGGCCTGATAGGCATCACTGAAGCCCTTTTTTTTCTGACATTCTGCGGTTAACAGACAGATTAGTGCGGGCTCGTTATGTATGGTCAACGGGATAAATACATCAGTAAAATTCTTTAACAGAAGATTGTCGGATAAAGGCGGGTTCAGCTTTAACCATGTGAGGCAATCTCTGCTTTGTGTCGCTATTGCAGCGGTTAGCCATTTTTTTAAATAAGATATGGAATTAACAAAAGCCAGATGCCCTCGGTGCTGAGGCCTTTTTCCTGCCAGATCCAGCACATCAAGCAGTTTAAGTAGAATATTCTGGCGATATTCTGATTCGAAATCTGTTGAAGGTTCATCATCATTCTGGAAAAAATCGGGGGGCAGAGAAGCGAGCAGATCGGCTGAATGCTGGCTGTTCTTTATTTTATTAAAATCATGGATCTCAGTATTCAGTTGTGTCTTTCTGATACTTTCCTTGCTGCTGTTGATCTCTTCAATCGCGGTATTCTGTAACTGAAGGTCATCATCGGTCTGAACATAGGGTATCGGTTCTTTAAACCAGGAATCAGGTCGGTTTTCAAAAGTAGTTCCGAGAAAACTTTCTGTAACTGCGGGATTGCGTGCTTCCGCAATATAGCGTAAGGCTGAGTTTATCCACCGGACATCAAAGTGGTTGCAGGCTCTTTCAATATATGATGTGGCTGACAGTGCAAAAACGAGATTACGACTGGCTAGTGACAGTAGTAGACCTTCTGCTGTTGTTGGCAAGAATGCTCGCTTTATCTGTATTCGTAATGGATCGATATCGGTATCCACGACATTTTGTTTCAGCAACCAGTTAGTTAACCCAAAAATACTGGCATGTGTATTGGGCAAAATATTACTTTTTCTTAGTTCCCGCAGTTCAGGCAGATCGGTACGTGGTAACAAAAACCGGGACATATTTGGCAGGGTTGAGCCATAGTATGATGGTCTATAGTCATTGACAGGATCGAACAGAAGCCGGGTTAATTTTTTGATATATTCATGTGCTTCGTCTTCACTGGCTGTTAGATCTGTTAACATCAGGTTAAACTGCCGAATAAATTTTTCCATCAGACGCAAAAAATCGCTGATATCAATTATTGACTCATTATCCTGAAGTAAAGCGTTGGGCTTTATAATTTCATATCCATGATCTGCTTTTCGCATAATGAGCCGTTCGCTGGTGACTAAATGATCAGAGCGAAATAAGTAATGCTCACCGAATGGCTTACCTGTCAGATACTGTTGTAGTGGCATAACCAATGATCTGGCATGTGTTAAATCCACTTTTTTGTCAACCAATGTATCTTCCAGATTTTTAAGAAACTCAGCCAAGCGTACACGAATCATCGGAGCTGGCTCCGTTACTACATGTTGCAGACGTTGCAGTAACCTGCGTCCCCCATCCAGCAACTGGCCTAGGCATTCTGGCGGCTCCTGAACCCACTGGGCCTGAGCCAGATACTCCTGTAATACCTCAGCCTGATAATCAAACTCGTCAATAAAAATGATGTGATTACGCAACTCTTTACTGGACATACGTACTTTGCGCCGGCCATCGTAAAATGATGAAACCAGCTTTTGGGTTGTCATGATCAGCAGATGTTGCTTTTCGTCACGCCAGGCAATGGCTGGAAGAATTCGTCTAACCCAGGCATGACGACGGAAATCATCGAGCCGCTGCTTCGCAGCCTGCGTAAGTTCATTCATTTCGCCGTATTTTTCTTTTTGCTTTTTGAACTCTTTATCCAGAGACTTAATGTTCTGAATCAGCGTTATTTCTACGGCTGTACACGAATTGATTAACGCTTCTTTCTCACTGGCGATGGCAGTCCGAAATTGGGAGGGATAATTTTTTAGCGTTCTGTTGATACGGAGTATATTGTTGCAACTTTTGCGCAATTTTTCAGCCATATCTTTACTGGCAAACAAATTACTGACATGCAGCTCATCGATAGACGTAAAAGGGTTGGGTAACAAAGCTGGAGAAATATTTGTCTCATGAGGTAAAGGTGTCGCTTCAACGGCAGATACAATCTGGTCCTCTTGTGCATAAAGCACACTGACCCTGAATGGCTCTTCGTTACTGTCTTTATGCTCTGCTGTTTTTTCATAAATATCGTGCAGTATGTTCCAGCGGTGGGTAACCAGAATGGCCTGAAAGCCTGCCTTTTTAATGGATTCCAGTGCCGGAAGTGCGTTGTCTTCATGACCAGGACGATAAAGCGAGCTCGTCTTCCCGCTACCTGTTGGCCCCTGAAGTTGGCAAAATCCTGCGATACGACGGGACGTTTTGGACTTTTTTGCCTGAGAAAGGGTGTATTCAATAACGGCATTGTAGGAACGTAATAAAGGGGCACTCACATTTCACCTCATCCATGTCAGGTTATCGAAGAGTAAAATTTCAGCAAATTCATGTTACGCCGATCGAGTATCATTTCAATGTTTAATGTTAATTTCTCTTTATAAAACAAAGTCCATGATACATCTGTTGACTGGATGATTTGCTGGCGTGTTATATATCTGGCTTTTGTGCTGCGGGTCTCTTTTTTATAACAATCTGCGATCTGTCTTCCACCGCTTCCCTCTGCCGTTTTCGACCGAAAGCGGTATCTTTTACCCGCACCTGCAAAATCAGGTGCCGGGATTGGAACCCTGAGGAATATTACAGGCGACATATGACGCGCCCCGCGTCTTTTTTTATGTCGTGCGCTCGGTTATACCTCAATGGTGGGCTGGGCGGGGGCACCGCAAGGTGCGCCGGTTGCCTGTAACGCCGGTAGTTCCAACCCCGTTCAGTCCACCACCATGAGACTGGAACCTCTGGTGGTGGGTTTACAGGAGGCTGCCACTATGGCTACTATCCCAATCCAGACACACTCGTTACTTGCTGTTCCCTTTAATGCTGCCACGGATTCCACTGTACTCGCTGGTCACTGCGAAACTTTTGCCGAAACCCTGATTGAAAGTAACGATCCCACGCTGAAAATGGCGCTTTGCGGCAGACTCAACGCCTGTCTGACGCTGCTTCAGCCCACTCTGTTAGAACCTGTTCCACCCCACCTTGTTGAATGCCTGACCGTTGATACTCTCCCTGCGAATTTCCCGCAGTTTGGGCCTGAATGCACAGAACTTTGTAACTACTGCCTTGCCCTGATGTAGACGCTGGCGGGGCAGGGATTTTCTTCTGAAATGGAGAAGTACCTTAGCTGGCTATTGTACGACCTGATCAACTACTTCGCCGCGGAAATGAAGGCTCCGCGTTGGCTGCGTACTTCCGACGGCGTGAAGTTTATTGACGGCGTGGAGGTCAAAGCATGATGCAGTCTGACTGGCATCCTGCCGACATTGATGTTCCTCCGGCGCAGCCCGGATACGGAAGCTGTGCCGCATTTTGTTTATCCGATCCACAAGAATCCTTTGAACTGCAAAAACAGTTTTCTATTATCGGCCTTCTTACCACGAACTAAGTTCCCGCCTGCACGAAATGTTTCATGACCTGAAAGAAGCGCCTGATGTATCAGGATGGTCGCCGTTTTACCGGCAATGCCGCCTTTGAAAACTGCCGGATCTGTCCTTCGATGGATTAAAGCTTTCTTCACACTTTCTTACGCTAAGGAAATCACAATGAATCTGATGAATAATTGTGCATCGCCCGCCGTAGATGTTATATTAAAATATAATATTCGGAGGTGCTCTATGTATACAACTCGCCTGAAAAAGGTCGGCGGATCCATCATGCTGGCGGTTCCTCCCGCCGTGCTGAAAACGCTGGAGCTGTCGACGGACAGCGAAGTGGGTATGACCATTGATAATGGTTGCCTGATTATTGAACCCCAGAAACGGCCCCGTTATTCGCTTGAGGAGTTGCTGGCGCAGTGCGATCCGCACGCCGAAATGAGCGAAGAGGATCGGAAATGGATTGATGCGCCTGCGGTGGGTAAGGAGCTCCTGTAAATGGACAGAGGGGAAATCTGGCTTGTTTCACTGGATCCGATTGCCGGTCACGAGCAAAGCGGAAAACGTCCGGTGCTTATCGTATCGAAGGCATCGTTTAACAAGCTGACCCGGCTACCCGTTGTTGTTCCCGTCACCAGCGGCGGAAACTTCGCCCGAGCAGCCGGTTTTACCGTCTCACTGGACGGTACAGGAACCAAAACAACGGGCGTTATTCGCTGCGACCAGCCCAGAACCATTGATATGGGAGCCCGAAGCGGTAAGCGACTGGAACGTATACCCGACGCTGTCGTGAATGAAGTGCTGGCTCGACTGGAAGCCATTATGAGCTGATCTTTTAGGTAATCTGAATGAGGGCACTGTCAAACAAAAAGCCCGCTTAAGTTTCCTTAAGCGGGCTTCTCTAAATCTGGCTCCTCTGACTGGACTCGAACCAGTGACATACGGATTAACAGTCCGCCGTTCTACCGACTGAACTACAGAGGAATCGTGTGAACGGGGCGCATATTAACGACGCCCACGATCATTGTCAAAGGGTGAAATGCGATTGCGCGTTCATTTGCTGACAAAATCAACAAAGCGATGATCTTTCATTCGGCCGCTATTTTGCGCCATTCTGGTGCAAACGTACCTCTTATGGGGCAGATCGGAAACTGTTGTTAACGTTAAAAACGTTGTCTTGTAATCACATTCTCTTATTTGACAGCAGGTTAGCATAAAAATCAGCGTCGGCCAGAAACTGGCAAGCCTTTTGCAAAATCCTCCATAACATGACAGCCAGTATCATGACTGGTATTCCTGACAGGAGGCAAAATGAACTTCAGACGACTGAAATACTTTGTGAAAATCGTCGACATCGGTAGCCTGACGCAGGCCGCGGAAGTATTACACATTGCGCAACCCGCACTCAGCCAGCAGGTCGCTACGCTGGAAGGGGAACTGGATCAGCAATTGTTGATTCGGACAAAGCGCGGCGTGACGCCGACTGAAGCAGGAAAAATCCTGTATACCCATGCGCGAACGATTTTGCGTCAGTGTGAACAGGCACAGCTGGCGGTTAATAATGTCGGGCAAACGCTGAGGGGGCAGGTGTCGATCGGTCTGGCGCCGGGAACGGCTGCCTCGTCGGTGACGATGCCGCTGCTACAGGCCGTGCGGGCGGAATTGCCAGAGGTGTTGGTTTACCTGCATGAAAACAGCGGGGTGGTGCTGAATGATAAATTACTCAGCGGCCAACTTGATATGGCGGTTCTTTACGAGCGTTCTCCGGTGGCCGGTATTACCAGCCAGCCGCTGCTGAAAGAAGATCTTTTTCTGGTGGGAACCCGGGATTGCCCTGGGCCGAGCGTGGATTTAACGGCGGTTGCGGAGATGAATCTGTTCCTTCCTCGCGACTATAGCGCCGTTCGTTCGCGCGTGGATGAAGCCTTTTCCTTACGCCGATTGACCGCAAAAGTGATTGGCGAAATCGAATCCATCGCGACATTAACAGCGGCTATCGCCAGTGGGATGGGGGTGACGGTGTTACCGGAGTCGGCAGCCCGATCGTTAAGCGGCGCGGCAAATGGCTGGATGGCGCGTATCACCACGCCGTCGATGAGTTTACCGCTGTCGCTGAATATGTCGGCGAGGGGGAGTCTGACACCGCAGGCACAGGCAGTGAAAGAGATCCTGATGTCGCTGGTGAGCCGCCCTATGCTGGAAAACCGTGAACTTCTGCTGGTGAGCTAGGCGTTATTCCATCGCGGTATAAGATGCAGGTTTTTATTATTTGTTATGCCGGGCTTCAGACTTTAACAATAGCGTCATGTCTGATGTCTTCGGAGCGAAGCGTGAATTTCCAGCAACTTAAAATCATCCGCGAGGCGGCCCGTCAGGATTACAACCTGACTGAAGTCGCCAATATGCTTTATACCTCTCAGTCGGGAGTGAGTCGGCATATTCGCGAGCTTGAAGATGAGCTCGGTATTGAAATTTTTATCCGGCGCGGCAAGCGCCTGCTCGGGATGACAGAACCGGGTAAGGCGCTGCTGGTCATCGCCGAGCGCATTCTGAATGAGGCCAGCAATGTTCGCAGACTGGCCGACCTGTTCACCAATGATACATCTGGCGTACTGACCATTGCCACGACGCACACCCAGGCGCGATATAGCTTGCCGGAAGTGATCAAAGCCTTTCGCGAGATTTTCCCGGAAGTCCGACTGGAGCTTATTCAGGGCACGCCGCAGGAGATAGAGGGGCTGTTGCAAAACGGTGGCGCGGATATCGGCATTGCCAGTGAGCGTCTGAGTAATGATCCGTTGCTGGTGGCCTTTCCCTGGTTTCGCTGGCACCACAGTTTATTAGTACCTCGCGATCATCCCCTGGTGCAGACCTCTCCACTGACGCTGGAAGCGATCGCGCACTGGCCGCTAATCACTTATCGTCAGGGCATTACAGGGCGCTCCCGTATTGATGAAGCCTTCTCCCGCAAAGGGTTGTTGCCGGATATTGTCCTGAGCGCTCAGGATTCTGATGTGATCAAAACGTACGTTGCTCTGGGGCTGGGGATTGGATTAGTCGCCGAGCAATCCAGCGGCGAGCAGGAAGAGGGGGCGCTGACGCGTCTTGATACCCGACATTTATTTGATGCCAATACCGTCTGGCTGGGGCTGAAGCGCGGACAGTTACAGCGCAACTACGTCTGGCGGTTTATTGAGTTGTGTAATGCGGGGCTGTCTGTCGAAGATATTAAGCGGCAGGTGATGGAGTCGGATGAGGCGGTCATTGATTATCAGATATAAAGCAAAAAGCCCGCTAAAAAGCGGGCTTCTTTAAATTTGGCTCCTCTGACTGGACTCGAACCAGTGACATACGGATTAACAGTCCGCCGTTCTACCGACTGAACTACAGAGGAATCGTGTGAACGAGGCGAATAATACTGACCGCTCTGTAACGTGTCAACAGTAAAATTCGCACGTCATTTCAATTGGTTAATTAATCTTCAAAACCGCGATTTAATGGACATGTGATGTCGGTATATTGTCCTCTTCTGGGTTATCACGCAGTCGCAGTAAGGGGTCCTGGCGATAAAACTGACAAAAACGTTGCCACAATGCCGGGAAACGCGGGGCGAACAGTTCCGGGGCGCTGAAGAAGTATTCTGACAGAACCGCAAAGCATTCAGCAGGGTCGGTTGCGGCGTAAGCATCAATGCTGGATGCGGTTTCACCCACAAGATCAATTTCATCCTGAATATTGTTCATGGCCGCGTGGAGATCGTGCTCCCAACTGGCCACTTCGCGCAGAGGAATCAACGGGATGCCGCTGGCCCGGTCGCCATTGCGCATATCAAGTTTATGCGCCACTTCATGGATAATCAGATTGAAGCCGGACGCATCGAAGGAGTCCTGGATATCAAGCCAGTTCAGAATTATTGGGCCTTGCTGCCAGCTTTGCCCGGACTGGACAACGCGCTGGTTATGCACCAGACCAATATCATCTTCCCATTCATCATCCACAACAAAAGGCACAGGGTAGATCAGCACTTCATGGAAGCCATCGAGCCATTCGATGCCCAGCTCCAGAACCGGGAGACAAAAAAGCAGCGCAATACGCGCGCTTTTCAACGCATCCAGTTCAAATCCCTGAAGAGCGACCAACCTTTTTTGCTGTAAAAAACGCTCAGCCAGCGCAATTAATCTGGCTTGCTCTTGCGCGGTCAGGTTGACCAGAAGGGGAATTGCCAGGGCGTCATCCCACGGCAAGGCCGCATTCTGGTCTGTTTCGTGTACTTTCCAGGGCCACTTAATCATCGTTTTGCTCGCAAACTCGTCACTTGAACAAAATTGCAGGAACAGGGTCTGTTAAAATGCCAAATTACCTGGCATCATGGCAACCACCAGAACGGAGAGATGCCGGAGCGGCTGAACGGACCGGTCTCGAAAACCGGAGTAGGGGCAACTCTACCGGGGGTTCAAATCCCCCTCTCTCCGCCACTATTCAAGCACTTAGTTCACTCCCTTTCAACGACCCCCGTCACACTTGGTATAGTGTTGGTATATTCACCGGGTATGCTTCTCGCCATCATCCTCTTCCGATTTTTCCAGAACAGGACAATTCAGCGTCGGGGAACACTTGCGCTTTGCGATCGGCAACAAACCTCTGGCTTTCCGTTTTATGACCGGAGAATAACGGCTTCTCTTTGCCGGGTTCGCCGCGAATTTAACCGGTGATCTTATTTGGCAATATTGGTGAAGCACTGACAGGCAGTACAGAGAGAAATTGTAGAAGTTTTAAGATAGCAATATGCCATTGAGTGGATTTTTCTATTTTTCAGATGAGGATTAATAGGTGTAATCCTGTTAAACGGCCTCAATCAAGATATGAAAAAATGTATATTTGACTCCGAAATAGCATTCTTTGACGCCGACAGCATCAACGAGTTTTTATCGAGTTCGTTTTTGATACCTTAAATATAGCAGCTTCCGGTCAGTCGAAGTTTCTATTAACAGTCGCACAAGTAAGAATCGCATATCGCTTCTGATTTTTGTGTGAACTCACTGTTTGCTCATTGATACTTAATTCACTCTGACAAGGAAATGGCAATGAAAAAGGTTCTTCTCTCTGCTGCAATCGCGACTGCATTTTTTGGCATGGCTGCGGCAAATGCTGCTGATACTAATGTCGGCGGCGGTCAGGTTAATTTCTTCGGTAAAGTTACCGACGTATCTTGTACTGTTTCCGTAAACGGCCAGGGCAGCGATGCTAATGTTTATCTGTCTCCGGTAACGTTAACGGAAGTTAAAGCTGCGGCTGCGGATACCTATCTGAAACCAAAATCTTTCACCATCGATGTTTCTAACTGCCAGGCGGCGAATGGTGATCCACAAGATGACGTGAGCAAACTGGGTGTGAACTGGACCGGCGGCAACCTGCTGGCGGGCGCTTCCGGCAAACAACAGGGCTACCTGGCCAATACGGAAGCGGCTGGCGCGAAGGATATCCAACTGGTTCTGTCTACCGATAACGCCACCACGCTGGCCAAGAAAATCATCCCGGGCGACGCCGATCAACCGAAAGCGACTGGCGACGCGGCTGCCGTTCAGGATGGCGCGCGTTTCACTTACTATGTTGGTTATGCCACCAGCACGCCTGACAGCGTGACAACCGGTGTGGTCAATAGCTATGCGACTTACGAAATTACCTACCAGTAATATCGGCTGAGAGATAAAACCGCCTCGCGCCGGGGCGGTATAAAACGATAATAAAGCGGCCGCTGCTGCCGCTTATTTTTTATTCAGAGGTCAGCATGAAGCTTATTGCCCTTTTTTTCTGTTTCATTTTTAGTTTTGCGGCTAATGCTAATAACATTATTGTTAATGGCACCCGCTTTATTTATCCAGGAAATGAAAAAGAAATAACGGTGCAGCTCTCTAATACCGCAGATCGTCCGGCACTGGCACAAGCCTGGCTGGATAACGGTAATGCCGATGCGACGCCGGATACGATTACTACACCATTTATTATTACACCACCTATTTCCCGCGTTGACGCTAAAAGCGGTCAGACTTTGCGTATTAAGCTCGGCAGCAATGCAGGGCTCGCTAAAGATAAAGAGACATTATGGTGGCTGAACCTTCTGGAAATTCCGCCGGTAGAGGCTAACCAGAAAAATGAAGGGCAGAATATTCTGCAACTGGCGATTCGTTCTCGCTTTAAGTTTATCTATCGTCCGAATGGATTAGGCAACCGTGATGCGGCGGCGGAAAAGTTGGTGCTTTCCGCCAACGGCAGCAGCCTGTCCGTCAACAATCCCACGCCTTTTTATATCACCGTAAGCCGTATCTCTCGTGACGGCGGCAAAGCGCTGAACAGCAAAACGGTGATGTTTGCCCCACAGTCCAGTCAGACTATCGCGCTTTCCTCGACAGTGAACAAAGGCGAGACCCTGACTGTTAACAACATTAATGACTATGGCGCAGATGTCGCAGTGAAAGTTGCCGTTAAATAAGGGAAACGATCATGAAGCAGAGGTCAATCCGCCCGGAAAGATTAAGTACGGCAATTGCGATTGCACTGTACTGCTTTCCGCCATTTTCAAGCGGCCAGGAAAACCCAGGAACGGTTTATCAGTTTAACGATGGCTTTATTGTCGGCAGTCGCGAAAAGGTCGATCTGTCGCGCTTTTCCACGAGCGCTATCTCCGAGGGTGTTTACTCACTTGATGTGTATACCAATGGTGAGTGGAAAGGCCGCTACGACCTGAATATCACCCGTGGAAAAGACGGCAAAATGGGCGTCTGCTACACCAAAGCGATGCTGATGCAATACGGTATCTCGCCAGAAAAATTTAACCCACAGCTTAGCGCGAAAGAGGGCTATTGCGGACGACTGCAAGAGTGGCGTAACGAAGAAAATGTCAGCGACAACCTGATTCAGTCCTCTCTGAGGCTGGATATTTCCGTACCGCAAATCTACGAAGATCAGCGCTTTAAGAATTTTGTCAGCCCGGAGTTCTGGGATAAAGGCGTTGCGGCGCTGAATTTAGGCTGGATGGCTAACGCCTGGAACAGCCACACGTCATCGGCCAACGGGTCAGATAACAGCAGCGCCTATCTTGGCGTTAACGCGGGTCTTTCCTGGGACGGCTGGCTGCTCAAACACATTGGTAACCTGAACTGGCAACAGCAGCAGGGGAAGGCGCACTGGAACAGTAACCAGACCTACCTGCAACGTCCGATTCCGCAAATTAACTCGATTGTCAGCGGTGGGCAGATTTTTACCAACGGTGAGTTTTTCGACACCATCGGCCTGCGAGGGGTAAATCTGGCGACCGATGACAATATGTTCCCGGACGGTATGCGTTCCTACGCCCCGGATATTCGCGGCGTGGCGCAAAGTAACGCGCTGGTGACGGTACGTCAGGGCAACAATATTATCTATCAGACCACCGTGCCGCCGGGACCGTTTACGTTACAGGATGTTTACCCTTCCGGCTATGGCAGCGACCTTGAGGTTTCAGTAAAAGAAGCCGATGGCTCGGTACAGGTGTTCAGCGTGCCTTATGCCTCGGTAGCGCAATTACTGCGTCCGGGGATGACCCGCTATGCGCTCTCTGCCGGTAAGGTTGATGATAGTTCGCTGCGCAATAAGCCGATGCTCTACCAGGCGACCTGGCAACAGGGCTTAAATAACCTGTTCACCGGCTATGCTGGCGTGACCGGTTTTGATGACTATCAGGCATTTCTGCTGGGAACCGGGATGAATACCGGCATCGGCGCCTTGTCATTCGATGTCACCCATTCGCGGTTGAAGAGCGATACCCTTGACGAGCATGGTCAGAGCTACCGCGCCACCTTTAACCGTATGTTCACCGAAACGCAGACCAGTATTGTCCTGGCGGCGTATCGTTACTCCACCAAAGGCTACTACAACCTGAACGACGCGCTGTACGCCGTCGATCAGGAAAAGAACCACAACAGCAACTACACCGTGTGGCGACAGAAAAACAGCATGACCTTTACCGTAAACCAGAACCTGCCGGACGGCTGGGGCGGTTTCTACTTAAGCGGTCGGGTGTCGGATTACTGGAACCGTTCAGGCACGGAGAAGCAGTATCAGCTCAGCTATAACAATATGTTCGGTCGTCTCTCATGGTCGGTCAGCGCCCAGCGTGTCTATACGCCGGGCAGCTCCGGTCATCGTCGCGACGATCGCGTTTCGCTCAACTTTAGCTACCCGCTGTGGTTCGGCGAGAATCGCACCGCGAATCTGACGTCAAATACCTCGTTCAACAACTCGCACTTCGCCAGTTCGCAGATTGGCGTCAACGGCTCGCTGGACAGTGAAAACAACCTCAACTACGGCGTATCGACCACCACCGCGACCGGAGGCCAGCATGATGTGGCGCTGAACGGCAGCTATCGTACCCCGTGGACTACGCTGAACGGCAGTTATAGCCAGGGCGAAGGGTATCGTCAGAGTGGTCTGGGCGCCAGCGGGACGATGATTGCCCATCAGCACGGCGTGGTGTTCTCGCCGGAAAGCGGCACCACGATGGCGCTGATCGAAGCGAAAGATGCCGCAGGCGCCATGTTGCCAGGTTCGCCGGGAACCCGCATTGACAGCAACGGCTACGCCATTCTGCCGTATCTGCGGCCTTACCGGATTAACGCCGTTGAAATTGACCCGAAAGGCAGTAATGACGATATCGCTTTCGATCGTACCGTGGCGCAGGTTGTGCCGTGGGAGGGGAGCGTAGTCAAAGTTGCCTTCAATACCACGGTGCAAAACAATATCACGGTGCAGGCGCGCCAGGCGAATGGTCTGCCGTTACCGTTCGCCGCCACGATCTTTGACCCGAACGGAAAAGAGATCGGTGTTGTGGGGCAGGGCAGCATGATGTTTATCAGCGACGCCAGCGCGTCAAAAGCCACGGTTAAGTGGAATGGCGGGCAATGTACGGTGGATCTGAGTCAGGCAAAAACAAAGGAAACGCTATGTCGCTGAGTAAAAGACTGACGCTTTTTATTGGATTAATGGCGCTGGGGACAACGTCGGCATGGGCTTTCTGCTCGCGCCTTTCACAGCCGACGGTGACATTAGACATGGCCATCGGGCGAGTGGTTGTTCCGCCGGATCTGCCGGTGGGCTCAGTGATTGTGTCCCGTGACTGGACAATGTCGGCGTCGGGTGGCGCAAGCTATAGCTGTTCAGCCGGTACTAACCGTTTTGCGGCGAAAATTGTCGTGCCCGGAGCCACCGACCTGGGGAATAAAATTTATTCGACAAACGTAGACGGCATCGGCTTGCGTTTTAGCCGCGGTGGCGCAACGGTCAATATTGTCTACCCGGATGTCTACTCCTCCTATGTCAACAGGCAGACCAATTATTCACTGGAAGGCTCCCGCTTTACGCTGGAAGTGATTAAAACTGCGAACGTGACCGGCAGTGGCACCCTGGCGGCGGGGAAATATACCTCTTATGACTGGGAAAACGGCAGTAACCCGATCCTTGAAACGTTCCTCAGCGCCAATGCCATCACCGTCGTCTCGCCCTCCTGTACCGTGTTAAGCGGTAAGAATATGAACGTTGATATCGGTACGATTAAGCGCAGCGATCTGAATGGCGTTGGCACCACGGCGGGAGGCAAAGATTTTAATATCCAGTTGCAGTGCAGCGGCGGCGTAAGTGAATCCGGTTTCGCCAATATCCATACGACTTTTTCCGGCAACCTGGCGACAAGCACCACTGCCGCTCAGGGCGTGCTAATCAACGAAAAAAGCGGAAACGCTGCGGCGAAAGGGATTGGCGTCCAGGTACTGAAAGATGGCACCCCGCTGGAATTTAGCAAGAAATATAATATCGGCACCTTGCAGACCCAGGAAACCCGTTACATTACATTGCCTTATCGTGCACGCTTCTATCAATACGCATCGACCACAAGTACCGGTGAGGTGGAGTCGCACATGATCTTTAACCTGACGTACGATTAATTCGGGAGGTGGGTATGCGTGATTCAGCACAGTATAAAAATATCAGACGACTCACTCAGTTGACCCTGATAAGCGGAATGCTTGTCGCCTCTTCAGCGTGGGGATTTGAAACCAATTACGATAGCGGACGGGTGGACTTCGCAGGGCGAGTAACGGATATCTCCTGTAGCGTAGCGCTCAATGGGGGCAACAATGCGGGCAGCGGTAGCGTCTGGCTGGCACCGGTAAGCCTGGCGGAAGTACATGCCCGTGGCGCGGGCGCATTTATGAAACCGCAATCCTTCACCCTGGAATTGTCGAACTGTCAGTTACGTCATGATGGTGGCGCTGCGAATAACGATGAGATCAGCACGGTAAGTGTGCGCTGGATTGATGGATTCACGGTCAATACCGTCGGCAACGAAAATGCCGGTTATCTGGCGAATACACGAGCGGATGGGGCCAGCCATATTTTTTTGGCGCTGTCGACCAACGACAATAATACGCTGGATAAAAGCAATAAAATTGTTCCGGCTGACCCGCAGCAAAACCGGGTGCCTTTGGTGGAAAAAGCGGTAAGCGGCGGTGTGTTTACTTATTACATCGGTTACGTTACGCCAGCGCCGGAGAAAGCGACCAGTGGCCCGTTGACCAGTTGGGCAACCTGGGAGTTAGTGTATAACTGATTTCTTGCGTGTGAAGGTTGGTTTTGATGCCGGAGTCTTCCGGCATTTTTTTCTCTTTTTTAAACCGTAATCTCTTCTTTGACCAGTTGTTCAATACTGACTTCTTTCCAGTAATGCCCCTGAATGGCAAACCACTCCATACCCTGCAACCATTTCTTATGCGCTTCGCTTTCGACGCCTTCAATAATCACATTATGCTGGTTACGGGAAAGGAAGGTGACCAGCGCATCCATCAATGGCCGACCAGACTCTTTCTGCATTAAATGCCAGAAGAAGTTTCTGTCGATTTTGACATAATCAAAATGATAGCCGCGAATCGCGTTAATTCCCGCGTAGCCAGCGCCAAAGTCATCGAGCCAGAGTGGGGTGCTGTGGGAATCACACCAGGCGGCGAGAGAGTTATTCAACAGTTCGTTAGAGTTTTCCGTGAGTTCAAAGTGAACGCAGCCCAGTGCTTTGACTTTCGCTTTCACTTCTGGCCGTAGCAGGACGCTGAGTATATGGTCGTCAACGTTAATCGTGGCAGAAACATTGTTTTTTATAAACCACGCTTTATGTTTTTCTATTAACGCCAGTTGTTCCATAAAGATACTTTCCCGTAAATCCGCATTGGCATAACGAAATAACTCTTCTGGAGAAACAGGGATATGGTCAAAGCGGCTCAGGCACTCAACGGCGACAAGCGCCCCGAGAGGTGAAAACATTTTTTGGAAGACATATCGAACGGATATATCGCTACGTGACAAATTATGATTGAAAAACATAAGTGCGTCCATTATATCTCGTCAGAAATCAGGTCAACGGTGGGAGGAGGTGGTATTAATATAAGTGATATTTTTGTCGGTGAAAATGATTGACAGGGGGCTGGTTAACAATTAATTATCGGTTTTTGATTGGTCATCTGCACATTTAATATGTTTAGCATCGAAACATATTGACGATTCTTTTGTTCATCACTTGCGAGTTATTCATGCCTAACTTTCTCATAATACTCGCTCTGTGAGTGTGGGCTGTTTTATAGTCAATATTGAGAAGCTCTGCTATTTGTTTATTGTTATGGCTGGCAATCATTAGCGCCAGCACCTGCTGCTCCCTGGTAGTGAGTTTTCGCCGGGTGTATAAGCGCTGATATTCGCGGGTCGTTAAAGGATGTTTGAAGATAGCCGAGAGATCGGAGCAAGACGCGTTTTCCGTCAGAATCAATACATTTTCAAGATCGAGAAGTTCACGACATAAGCTGGCGAGGTCGCTTTTTACAATCAGAACGAGCAGCGTGCAGTGCGTGAGATACATTCGTAATCTATTGAGTAAGGCGACCGTTCTGGCCGCAGAGATATCCTTATGAATGACATTGATAATAATCGTACCCGACTGAGGGGCACGGGTTCTCCCGGCGATCTCCTGATAGCCCAGCGTGGTAATATTTATCTCATTGTCCACCATGTAATGCAGGATTGATTGCCCAATGAGATTATCATCCGTGTAAAATAATAAATTGCTCAATGTTTTCCCGGTCCGTTAAACTAAAAAAATCTTATTTTTAATTTTATTGTCAATAATTAACTTAACGATAACATTCTCTATGTAATGTTTATAATCGTCACTTTTATGCTGAAACATACAAGAGATGCGGAAATCTGCTTCTTCATACGATTTTTCGCTATGGAGTTCTGTTACGCTGATAATTTTTAAGTTAGTCATTACGCTGCCATATTCACCAAAGCTCATCTTAACATTTTCTAACACATTATCTTTACGCATAAATTTAAGTTGAGATTGGGTGGATATGAAAGAACACCCGCCGTCAGAGACATCATTTAACGTATGTTTAAAAGTAACGCCATTTTTATAACGACCAGAACAACAGAATTGATAACTCTCTCTTGTCTTAAGTCGGGGGGACGATCGCCGTTGCAGTATGTTTATGCTCTCAGGAATGGCAAAGCGGAAAATATTATCCGGGCTATTGTGCTCAGTATTTATCTGCGCGGTGGCAAACTCAATCCTGCCAAGTTTACTGTGGATCTGAAAACAGACATCACCGTTTTCAGATAACGAAGGCTGAAAAGAGGGAGGGAGATCGATATAAAAAGATGAACTGTCAACTTTTCGTAAATCTGATTGCCAGCTCAGATCGTTAAAACTAAAATCCAGTTTAGACTTAACCCTGAACTCTTCTCTCAGGATAGCAATAATTTCATATCTGGATTTTTTCGAAACTCCTTCTGACATACCATCTCTCTAAAATACAATGTCCTTTCAGATTATTATCCCATGTTGCGATCGCCTGTTTATTAAAAATAAAAGGATACGGCCTATTGTTGAATTTTCAAAAATAGTTCAATGCTATTGATTGCGTATTGACATTCGGTGAATTTGCCCGGCATGTGCCGGGCAAGGAGGGCGGTTTAGAACAGAACTGAGTAGTTCAGACCAAAGGTGCGGCCGCGGCCTTTGTAATCATACAGGGAAGCGGGGCCGTAACCTGGGCTGTAGTACAGCGGCGCGCGCTGCCCCCAGACGGTGGTGTAGTCACGGTCGAAGAGGTTCTCAACGCTGAAGCTGAGTTTACCCACCGGAAGCTGATAGCTGCCGAGCAAATCGACGGTGGTATAGCCATCAATGCTGTAGCCTTCTGCATCGCTCACATCGAAGGAGGTGGTGCTCTGTACGCGCAGGCTCCACGGGTCCGGCGCCCAGCCGATGTAGGCTGTCGCTTTCGATGGGCTTGCCACCTTCACGTCATATTTCTGCCAGCTACCGTTCACTTTCGACTCGGTTTTCAGCACGTTGAAGTTCGCACCGGTACTCCAGTCGGTATCTGGAATCAGGTAGTCCACCGCGCCTTCCACGCCGTAAATGCGGCGTTTGTCGTCCACCACGCTGATGGTCAGATCTTTATTCGCCACCACGCTCTTATCGGAAATCGAGTAGTAGGCCGCGATTTGGGTGCGCAGGTTGTCGCCGGTAAAGCGCCAGCCCAGCTCATAAGAATCGACCTTCACGCCTTCCAGCTTGCTGTCGCCAACGTTCACGCTGTTGGTCAGGGGAAGGTGACCGTTCACCGCTGCGCCATAGGTGCCGCGACCGTAGTATTTACCCGGGTCCGGCAGCTCCACGCCCTGGGAGAAGTTGAGCCATGCCTGCTGGCGTTCGGTGATGTGCATCAGCAGACCGGCGTTGAACAGGAAGTTGTCGTAATCGACCGAGCCGCCTGGAATGGCGTCGGCGGATGTCGCCTTCCCGGCGGCAATCTGCTGTTGCTGCGCGTAGCCGATGAAATCATCAATCTTGTTCTCAGTGTACTGATAGCGTACGCCGCCGCTGAGGGTAAAGATATCATTGATGTCATAGCTTGATTGCAGGAAGGCCGCCAGGTTGGTGATGTCATACGACGGATAGCGCCCGGTGGTGTAAATCTTCTGGTTGTTCAGCCCCCCGGAAGCGCTTGCCTGGGCCAGATCGAAGAACATCTGGTTGGAGGTAAAGCGCTCGTGGTCGGCATCCAGCCCGTAGGTGATTTGCCAGCCGTCCAGCGGTTTGCTGTTCAGCGTCAGTTTCATGCCGTACTGGTCGGTGTCCTGCTGTGACGAGGAGAAAGCCGTCGCCTGTTTGTTCGCATTTACGGTCGGGAACGGGTAGAACAGCAGCGACTCATCGCGGTAGTAAACCTGGCCGACCAGCTCCTGACCAAAGAAATCGCTGTTGGAGTACTGTAGGCTGATCAGATGACGCTCGGTGCCGGGAATACGGTCGGAATTCAGCCCCTTACTGACGTATGGCGTGCTGGCCCCGCTAATGGCGGAGAAATCTTTCCCAAGATTCAGCCCGTAATCGTCGTCGCCCTGGCTTTTATAGTACTGCGTGATCAGCTGAAGCTGCTGGGTTTCATCGATGTTCAGCGTACCGGTGCCCATGATGTCCAGGCGATCGGAATACTGTAGGCCGGTCTGGGTGTTATCGAGCAGGGTGGCATCGCCGTTACCGTCAAACCAGCCGCCAAACTTCTGGTACGCCACTGAAACACGCCCGGAGATATGGTCATTGCCGCCGGAGATGGCGCTGGCAATGCGCTCATCGTGATCTTTACTGCTGTTAAAGCCGCTTTTGGTGCCAGCCTCAAACTCCATCTGGGTTTCCGGCTGGCCTTTTTTGGTCACGATGTTGATCAGACCACCGGTACTGCCGCCGCCGTACAGGGCCGTTGCGCCGGAGATCACTTCAATATGGTCGATATTGAAAGGATCGATAGAGTCCAGCTGTCGGCTGTCGGTGCGTGAAGAGTTGAGACGCACGCCGTCAACCAGCACGACCAGCGGGCGGCCACGCACGTTCATACCGTAGTTGGTGCGGCTCTGGCTGCTGACGTCAAGGCCAGGGATCAGCTGAGCCAGCGCGTCTTTCAGCTCTTTGCCGCCCTGAATCTGCTGTTCCAGTTCGGCGTTTTCGATAACCCAGGTGGTTTGCGCCATCTCCGCTACGGTGCGATTGCTGCGGTTGGCAGACACCACGAGCGTTTCATCATCGGTTTGTTGAGCGACTGCTGGCGCCATCATGGCGAGAAGCAGCGGGTTGAGAGCCCAAAGCGTATACTTTTTGCTTATCATCATTATTCCTTCACACGGGCGGAAAAAATCAGCCCAAAGATGCTGTGTAGCGAGTTAAAGAAGCAGCCTCCGGCTGCGGTTTTTCCCGGCTGCCGCTGCGCCATTGAATCAGGGCGGGCGGCATACTGAGATCGAATAAATCACGCCCCAGCGCGCGATTAAGAATACGGGCGGAGCGCCAGGCCATCAGGCTGAGCTGTGGTTCGGCGATGCCGTGGGTTTGCATACTGGCGTTGACCGCGAAGATGTTGTTCTCTTTCGGGCCGTTCCACTCCAGGGTGAAGTCGTCGCGTACTTTGAAATTGCACTCATCGCGCATGGCGATTCGCGACATCAGCGGTGAAAGTATCTGCGGCAGCGCGGGACGGTAGCCGGTGGCGAAAATCACCACGTCGCTTTCCAGAGTGTCATAGCCGTTATCCAGATGATGCTCCAGCAGCAGTTGCCAGCTCTGGCCGCGACTTTCCAGCCCTGTGACCGAGCGGCTTGGCAGCAGACGGGCGTTACGCGGTTGCCTCAGTACCTCGAAGCGGTGATACAACTCGCGATAAATGGTCAGTAGCGAGTCGGCCGTGATGCCGTCGGAGGTCATTTTCTGCTCGTCGAGCATCTTCTGGCGCGCGCTTTCATTCAGACCGACGAAGCCTGAAACGTACTCAGGCGTGAAGTATTCGTTGGCGAACGCCGCCTCATCCAGCGCGTTAAAGTTATTGCGGCGCGAGACCCAACTGATCTCTGCAACGTCGCCCCATTCTCCGCGCAGCGCATTGAGAAACAGGTCGGCGCCGCTTTGCCCGCCGCCAACCACGGTGACTCGCTTGCCGCCGAGGTCTGGCTGGCGCAGGCTCATTTCACTGGCGTGGAAGCAGGTTTGCGTCGCCGTTTTTACGCAAGGCGGCAGGTGCGGTTGCTTGCCAATGCCAAGGCAGATATTGCGGGCAACGCTTTCGCCCTGGCTGGTCTGCACCACAAACCGCTGGCGTCTCTCGTCGAAATCAATACTCTCAACGGTATGATTGAAATGCAGATTGTTCATCCCTTCGGCGGCCCAGCGCAGGTAGTCGGAAAACTCATCGCGGGACACGGTACGCAGTTCGGTGGTCAGGAAGCGGTAGAATTTTTTGCGCTTCACCAGATAGTTAACAAAGCTGTACGGGCTTGTGGGAGCCACAGCGCTAACCAGATCTTTCAGGAACATGGTCTGCATATGGCAGTCCGGCACCAGCATGCCGGGATGCCAGGCAAAATGCGGGCGGCCGTCAAAGAAGCGGCAGCTTAATCCTTCGGCCTGATGAGACAGCGCCGCGATGCTCAGGTTGAACGGGCCGATGCCTACGCCAATAAAATCTACAGTGTTTGTCATGATTCAGTCCCTGGTTGCCAGCCACAGCGGGTTTTGCAGATCCTCAAGGTAATTCGGCAACATGCGGCTGCCGCCGTCCTGGTCGGGCCAGGTCAGTTTTACCGGGTTCAGCACTACGCGAATAATTTGTGGCTTGAAGAGTGAGAAAAGCGCAAAGCGCGCTGACATTTGTGGATGTTCCTGCATGTAATCACTCAACACTGCTGCCAGCAGTTGATAAAAACGCCTCTCCGGTACGCCAAGGCGAGCCATCAGCGGCGAAACAAAGCGCAGAACCGTCACGAAGTGGCCGGTCTGCAAATCATGAATTAAGTAGTCGGCGCTCAGGCGAGCGGTGACGTCACGTACCTCCTGAGGCAGGGAGTCCATCTCCGGGAACGCATCTTTCACCAGCCGCATATCGCCCTGGAAGTCTTTCAACAGCACGCGCTGCGGTACGCCCTCTTTCATGGCGAGCGTTATATTTTGTCCGTGGGCGATAAGCGCGACGCCGTAGCGGCAGAGCAGGTGATACAGCGGAACCACTACCACCCGGAACAACTGCGTGAGCCAGGTTTCAGCGTCCAGCCCGGAGCGGTCGATATATGCGCCTATCAGCGGCTGATTGTTTTCATCGCACTCCATCAGTGTCGCCATCAGAATCGGACTTTCGTCCGGCTTCAGCCAGCGACACGGATTCTCACGCCAGATAACGCCGAGCATCTCCTGGTAGCGGTAGGGTGCCTGGGCAAGCGCGGCGTAGCCTTCATGGGACACATAGCCCGCCGCCGGTTCACCGAGGATCACCGCGCCGCTTTGCTTAAGCGTGGCGTCGGTCGCAAAAACCTGTTGCAGCCAGCGTGAGGCCAGCGGCCCGGCGGCGATGTATTTGCCCGGAATCCCCCGATAGCAGGAGGTGTTGTAGATAGTCAGCGGCAGCTTGATATCCAGCCCGCCCTGGCGACTGGCGTTGGTCAGGGTGCGCAGCGACTGCTGCGCGAGCCACAAGTCGCCAAACTCGCCGAGAGAAACCATCCTGCCTTCGGCAAGATCGGCGATGAAGTCGAGGGCGATTTTTTGCTGCCACTGCCACGGATGTACCGGCAGTGGCAGCCAGTCGTTATCCAGCCCATTTTCCTGCCAGACCTGATTGAAGCGGGCAAACTCCTGCGGGTCCATCGCGGCCATCAACAACTGCTGAATATCCAGCTCGCTGTCGCAGCGCCAGACCATATGCTCACGTTTTACCGCCAGCCAGTGCAGTCTGAAGGTGTTGGCGTACTCTGGCGCATATCGCTCCAGCGCCTCTTTGCCCCAGCCCCGACGGCCTTTATTAAAAGCGAATTTAGGATGGCCGCTTAGCAGGCATTGCAGGCGGTCGGCATCAAGATCAATCAGGTCACTGGCGCTCAGCCCGCGACGTGCCTTCAGCAGTTGCAGGTCGCCCAGCAGCGTGGCATACAAATCCTGCATATGCTCAGCAACGGTGGCATCGCTCATCGACAGCACCGGCTTTAGCTGCATCAGTAGCGTTTGCGCCAGAACGGGCTCGTCCGCGCAGCGCAGCGTTTGAGCATCAATCCACAGCCAGCCCCAGATGCCGCGTTCAGCGCTGAAGCGCCATTGCGCGCCCGGCAGGTTAATGCAGTAGCGGCCATCGCCCTGAGATTCCGCGTGGAAAACCTGCTCATACTCCAGCTCGGCCAGCATTTTTGCCACCAGCTGGCGGTTAACAAAATCCCAATCCTTGTGATTCATTACAGACCGACCTCCGTGAAGAAGTGATGGCGATCCGCCATCACCATGCGCGAGCGCTTGTGTGGGAAGTCGAACTCTTTAATTGTCCGGTATCCCGCAGGCTCAAGGTGGCGGAACAGGCGCTGGTTATCGGCGCGTGGCTCAAGTACGGTGCGCTGCGTGCGGGGCTCATCCAGCAGCAGGTAATGCGTCAGCCCGCGCAGCCAGCTTTGCACGTAGTGGGCTCCGCGCCATTGCTGTTCACCAACCAGCAGATGCAGGCCACGGTCAAAGGGTTGCCACGAATAGTGGCGGCCAATGCGGTCTTCCGCCGCCCAGTAGATTTCGAAATAGCTAAACGGCCGATCGTCGAAGCAGCCGATCAGCGGGAACGCATGTTTACCGGTGAGCTGGCGTTCCAGATAGGCGGTCTGTACCTCCAGCGAGCCGCTTTGCTCCCAGAAATACTCAACGCGCGGATCGTTCATCCAGCGGGTGAAACGTTCTGCATCAAGAACGGGATCGGCAACGCGGAAACTCAGCGTCTTGCGAACGCGTGGATCGTAACGGCGATAAACCTCGCCCTGCGGACGGGGTGGGCGTAGCGGGGAATAAATCTCACGCTCTGCATCAAAAACCATTTCGCCGGAGGCCCGGTTTGCCGGAGAACTCAGCCATAGCGGTAACTGCCAGAAGGCGGCGCGATGGATGATGTCGCTTTTTACCTGCTCGAAAAGCGTCAGCGCCTGTGGCTCCTCACGCCATTCGGCCCAGGGGAGAACCACCGCTGAAAGTTGCGGTGCGGCGATAAATATCTGATCCAGCGCGTCGCGCAGCCACCCTGTCGGCAGCGGCCCCGGCCAGCGCAGCACCGCGCTATTGTCCAGCCCCCAGCTAAGATTCAGAGGCTTGTCGAGTTTTTCACAGCGCAGTCCATATCCGCTGTGAACGATGTTTGCCTTAGACATTTAGCCCTCCTGAGCCAGCAGCGGGTTGGCGAAATCGAAGTAGATCACCGAGGGATCGACGATGGTGTTCTCGTTGTGGTCGTTCAGATAACAGAAAAAGTTACCTTTTACGTTCCAGTACGGATTTTCCAGCACGTAGTTGAGACAGGTTTTATGAGTCACCTGATCACGCACTTCAGCCAGCAACGTTCGTACGCGAGCCATCAGATTCGCTTCACTGTCCAGCCCGGCGGCGCCCAGCGCGGCGGTCACGGCAAAAGTGGAGTTAACCAGCAGGTAGTAAGGGAAGTAGCGCAGCAACTGCTCACGGGTGAAGACGTTTTCCGCCTGCGCCTCGCCAATGGTGTCGAGCCAGCCTGCCGCGTGAGGCATAAACGCGCTGCCCTGGCAGTCACGGTAGATAAGCCCGACCGGCAGATCCCCAAGCATCTGAACCAGAATATTTTGCTGATGCGCCAGCAGCACCAGGCCGTAATCCGCTTCAGCCGTAAACAGCGGCTTCAGCACCTGCTGACAGTAAGCATCGACCCATGCATGGGCGGCCTGTTGCGCAGTGATGCCGAGGCGATCGCTCAGGCGTTTTACCGCCGCAACCAGCAGCGAATCACCGCCATCCGGTGCGGCCTGGGTCAGGGAGACCAGTACGTTAGTCTGGCTTTGCGGCTGATCCACCAGCAGGTTTTCACGCAGGGCAAACAGGCTTTCCTGCATGATGTTGCCGTGGAGATCGCGCAGCCCGGCCCAACCGTCTTCCTGCATCACCCGGAAAGTCGGGAAGCGGGCCTGTAGCGTCTGCCAGTCGTCGGTTTGCGCCAGGCGCGCCAGGCGCATTCCACGCTTCACTTCTTTCACTGACAGGGTACGGACGGAGTTGGTCAGGCGCACGCTCAGGGAGAATTTGATCATGTCGCGGCTGGTGGCGCAGTAGAGCGAGCGGGAAGAGGTGGTCGGTAGCCACGGCGCGCCGGCTTCGCCTAAATCTTTAATCAGCCCTTTAGCGACAAGCTCCTGGCACCACTCCTGCTGCAACAGATACTCCCCCTGCCACGGGTGCAGCGGGAATAGCCATTGATTGTCGCTTAATTCATTGAGTAACTGCGGCGCATTCTCTGCGGCAAATCGCGTCAACCGCTGTTGCAGGTTGAGATGCAGGCTTTCACCGGCGATCTGCGTTTTGTCCACCGCAAACCACCGCAGCGGGAAGTGGGGCGCGAAGTCCGGCAGGTAGCGTTCGGCCTCCTGCTGGTTAAACGGTTCATGAGACTTAGGCGCCGGGTGGAAGGCGTGCCCGACCAGCAGAGCCTGTTCCGCCTCGCCAAAGTTCAACGCTTTTTCACGCAGGGCTGCCCAGTCATGGCGGGCATCAATCGCCTGCTGCGTATGGGCGTGGCTTTCCATCACGCGCTGGTGGAAGGTTTCGCAACTGGTCGCGGGCAGCAAGAGTTGGTGCTGGAGCTTATCAACAATAAGCCGGGAGAGGGTGGCGAAATCGACGGGGTGACTGCCGGAGGCCGTGACCAGACGCGCCGGAAATTCAAAGCGGTGATGCTGGGTTGGGGAAAAATAAGCCACTCTGAAATGGAGCGCCTGCTGTTCGCCCAGCGGGATGATCAATTCGGTTGGCTGGTATTCCGTCAGCCGCCAGTCTTTGGTTTCACGAACCAGGGAATTCAGGAAGCACTGCGCAGCCACATCCAGGGCTGACGTTTTAGTTGGCAAAGTCATAATCAAACAGATCCCACTCGTTATGATAATGCGAATTTTGCCGATAAGGTTTCTCATTATCAATAACAATTGTTAGAATCGGTAAAATTAATTTTACAAATAAACACAATTAATACATGGAATTGCAACATCGTGACGTCTCTTGAGAGCGCGGAAACGCCGCAAAAACCATTGTCCTGCTGGCCGCTTGCGTTTAGTGCGGGGTTACTCGGTGTCGGGCAAAACGGCCTGCTGGTCGCGATCCCTGTACTGGTGATTCAGACAAACCTGAGCCTGTCGATTTGGGCGGCTTTGCTGATGCTTGGCTCAATGCTGTTCCTGCCGTCTTCCCCGTGGTGGGGAAAGCAAATTGCTCGTGTGGGCAGTAAGCCTGTGGTGCTGTGGGCACTGGGGGGATACGGCGCAAGCTTTACTCTGCTTGGGCTGGGAAGCATGCTGATGGCGACCGGCGCCGTAACAACAGCGGTGGGGCTGGGAATATTAATCATCGCGCGGATTGCCTACGGACTTACCGTGTCGGCGATGGTGCCAGCCTGTCAGGTCTGGGCATTGCAGAGAGCGGGGGAAGGGAATCGCATGGTCGCTCTGGCAACCATTAGCTCCGGCTTGAGCTGCGGCAGACTATTCGGGCCGTTGTGCGCGGCGGCGATGCTGGCAATTCATCCTCTGGCGCCGATGGGGCTGCTGATGGCAGCGCCACTGCTGGCGCTGGTGATGCTGCTGCGGTTGCCTGGCACGCCACCGCAGCCCGCAACGGAGCGCAAGAGCGCCAGCCTGAGGCTGGATTGCCTGCCTTATCTGCTTTGCGCGCTGTTATTAGCTGCGGCGGTGAGCATGATGCAGCTTGGTCTTTCGCCCGCCCTTACTCGCCAGTTCGCCACGGATACCGCCGCCATTAGCCACCAGGTGGCGTGGCTGTTAGGGCTGGCCGCAGTTGTTGCGCTTATCGCACAGTTCGGGGTGCTCCGCCCGCAGCGCCTGACGCCGATGGCGCTGCTTTTGAGTGCCGGAGCGCTGATGATTTGTGGCCTGGCGATAATGCTCGCCGAACAGCTATGGTTGTTTTACCTCGGCTGTGCGGTGCTGTCGTTTGGGGCTGCTCTGGCAACACCCGCTTATCAGCTTTTACTGAATGATAAGCTGACAGACGGCGCGGGCGCGGGCTGGATCGCGACCAGCCACACGCTTGGCTATGGGCTTTGCGCATTGCTGGTGCCGCTGGTGTCGAAAACCGGCACCGCAGCGGCGCTGATTGTGGCGGCTTTTTTCGTCGCTGTGTTATTTACCGTGGTGTCTGGCTTTATCTGGCGCAGCCGCTACCGTTCACGTCATTCCGCGATTTAAGCGTAAGGAAAAGTTATGGCTGGAGTTCAGGGCTACCGCCTGTTCAACGTTCAACTGGCGCGTAAGACGGAGGTTTCCCCTTCGCTGCTGAGCCTGGTTTTCAGCGGGCAGGAGGTGGCGCAGATGAAATGCGACTCGCCGGATCAGCGCATTAAGATGTTGTTTCCGTCTGAAGACGGGACGCCGCCGTCGTTGCCTGCCGAAGGGCACTGGTATCAGCTTGTACTGGGGATGCCAAAAGAGAAGCGCCCGGTTATCCGTACCTATACGCTGCGACATGTCGATCCTGCTCGCCAGGAGGTCACCGTGGAATTTATCAATCATGGTACAGAGGGACCGGCTTCGGCATGGGCGATTAACGCCAGACCTGGCGACGCCATTCAGATGGTGGCGCCTGACGAGGCGTATGCTGAAGACAGCGGCGGCTATGAATGGACGCCTCCCCAGGGACTGCGGAATGCGTTAATCATTGCTGATGAGACGGCGCTCCCCGCCGCGCGCGGTATCCTTGAGATGCTGGCGAGACAGACCAACCCGCCACAGGTTCAGGCGTTCTTTGAAGTTCCTGAACAGGGCGACTGCGCGAATTTAAGCGAGTTTAAGTTCGCCGACATTTTTTGGTTGCCGCGTAACCCCGCAGCGGCGAAGCACGGTGAATGCCTGATTCAGGCCGTGAAAACGCATGCCAGAGTACCCGAAAGTCGCCATCCCGATACGGTGGATACGGTGAAAGAAGAAGCCGAAGGGGAGCTTCTCTGGGATAAGGCCACGACCAGCAGCACGGCGTTTTATGGGTGGGTGGCCGCAGAGTCCACCGTCGTCAAACTGCTGCGCCGCCATTTAATTGGCGAGCGTGGCGTCGAGCACAAAGCGATTAACTTTATGGCATATTGGTCTAAAGGGCGCGCGTGATAATAAAAAGCCCGCATCATGAAATTATTCCATTATGCGGGCTTAGTGCAGTGTCTAATGAATATTAGAACTGGTAAACCAGACCGACGGCTACGATATCATCGGTTGCGATACCGTTGTCTGCGTAGAAGCTATCGTCTTCATCCAGCAGGTTGATTTTATAATCAACATAGGTGGACATATTTTTGTTGAAGTAATAGGTCATACCCACATCAACATATTTCACCAGATCTTTATCGGTGTAACGCCAGTTGCCGTGTCTTACTTCCTGACCACCTAAGTCTTTGCCTTTAGATTGCAGGTAGGCAATAGACGGGCGCAGACCGAAATCAAACTGATACTGTGCAACAACTTCAAAGTTCTGCGTTTTGTTGGCGATACCGCCATTAAGTTCGCTGTCGCCATTGCCATAGTAAGTCATATTACGGGTTTCAGCGTACATGGCGGCGAGATAAACATTGTAGGCGTCGTATTTAGCACCAACGGTCCAGGCTTCAGCTTTATCGCCACCAGCATAATTATTACGCTGGTTCATGCCGTCACCGTAACCACGAGCAACCTGAGCATCGGTACGATCGGAATTGGCGTATGCCGCACCCAGGCTTAAACCGAAGTCGAAGTCGTAGGAGGTGGACATACCGAAGCCGTCGCCGTTTTCTTTGGCCAGCTTGCGACCTGCGCTATTGCCGGAACCTTCCTGACCAAAACCGGTGCCTTCATTATTACCCTGATACTGGAGCGCAAAGTTCAGACCATCAACCAGACCAAAGAAGCCGTTATTACGGTAGGTTGCTACGCCGTTAGTACGGCCTAACATATAAACGTCAGTCTGAGTGTAAGTATCGCCGCCGAATTCTGGCAGCATATCGGTCCAGGCTTCTACGTCGTAAACCACGCCGTAGTTACGACCGTAATCGAAAGTACCGTTTTGACCAAAACCTAAACCAGCGAAGCCGAGACGAGTCCAGGAGTCACCTTTATCACCTTCAGTACCGTTGGCCTGAATGTTGTATTCCCACTGACCGTAACCGGTTAACTGCTCGGCAATTTGCGTTTCGCCTTTAAAACCCAGACGGGCATAGGACATGTCGCCGTCGCTGCCTGCATCGTCAGAGAAATAACGCAGGCCATCAACTTTACCGTACAGGTCCAGTTTATTGCCGTCTTTATTATACACTTCAGCCGCATTTGCAGCGCCTGCAATTAATAGAGCAGGGACAAGCATCGCCAGAACTTTTCTTTTCATTATGTATTCCCTATAATAATAATTGATATGAATAAGTGATCGAATCCTGAAGATCACTGTTGAATACTATTCCAGGAAGTTCATTCTTTTTTAAATATTACATGTAACAAATGTATTTAAAATATTTCTAATTGTTTCTTTGGGTGCGATTATAAATAATTTAATATGTATTTATTGCTTTGTATTTAACTGTGTTATGTTTTTCTTTTAATAAATTATGATTTACGTTTTTGGAATTTATTTTGTGAATGCTTTATCGTAATTAACGCTATTTTAACGTCGTTCGGATTTTCTTTTTATTCCATTTATTGCCTTCGTCAACCTGTCTGATACCTCCTCCCGTAATCATTGAGCGTGAAGACAAGGCGGAATATTGCTAATGTTGCTTTCTGATTCAGGGGAGGCAGCGTGGATTTACACTACTGGCAATCGCAGTTCGAAGCGTGGTTGGGCAAAAATCACCACGAGCAGGATAGCGCCCATGACATTTTTCATTTTCGTCGCGTCTGGGGAACGGCACAAAAGCTGTCGACGGACGAGGATGTTGACTGGCTTGTTGTGCTGACCGCGTGTTATTTCCACGATATCGTCAGCCTGCCGAAAAATCATCCCGATCGCCATCGTTCATCCGTGCTGGCCGCTGACGCGGCACGTCGCATATTAATGAACGATTTCCCTGCGTATCCTGAAGAGAAATTAGCGGCAGTCAGTCATGCGATTGAGGCGCACAGTTTTAGCGCCCACATTGCGCCAATGACCAGCGAGGCGAAGATTGTGCAGGATGCCGACCGGCTTGAAGCACTGGGCGCAATCGGTCTGGCGCGCGTGTTTGCCGTTTCCGGCGGGCTGGGCGTTTCGCTATTTGATGCTGAAGATCCCTTCGCGCAACGTCGCCCGCTTAACGATAAGCAATTCGCCCTCGACCATTTTCAGACAAAACTTCTGACCTTGCCGCAAACCATGCAAACCGCGCGGGGAAAGCTGCTGGCAGAGCATAACGCCGACTTCCTGGTGACCTGGATGGCGAAGCTAAGCGCGGAGCTAAGAGGGGAGTACGACTCGTTGGATCAGACGGTAATTCAGGCTTTTAGCCGCGATAAGTAGCGACCATACCCAAAACGTAAACGCGTTCATTTTGTGTTAACCTGTCGAATATCAATTTCGCCGGTTAAATGTATGCAGGAAAATCTTTCAGTAACAGGTTTCCAGGATCTGATGACAGACAATGCCGGGGCTGCCGTACAGGCGCTGCTGGGCAAACTGCTGGAAATCTATGATGTGAAAACGCTGGTGGCGCATCTGAATGGCGTTGAGGAGAACCACTGGAGCCCGGCTATTTTTAAACGCGTCGTGGCGAACGCAACGGCGTGGCATCGTCTGAGCGAGAGCGAATATACGCACCTCAGGACATTGTTGCCAACGCCTCCGGCACACCATCCGCATTATGCCTTTCGTTTTGTCGATCTCTTCGCCGGGATCGGCGGAATTCGCCGTGGCTTTGAAGCGATAGGCGGGCAGTGCGTGTTTACCAGCGAATGGAATAAACACGCGGTACGCACCTATAAAGCCAATTATTACTGCGATCCGCAACGGCATCATTTCAATGAAGATATTCGCGATATTACGCTGAGCCACCGCGACGGCGTGAGCGATAGCGAAGCGGCGGAGCATATTCGCCAGCACATACCGGAGCACGATGTTCTACTGGCCGGTTTTCCCTGCCAGCCATTCTCTCTGGCAGGCGTATCAAAGAAAAACGCGATGGGACGGGCGCATGGTTTCGCCTGTGATACGCAGGGGACGCTCTTTTTCGATGTCGTGCGGGTTATTGACGCCCGACGCCCGGCGATTTTTGTGCTCGAAAACGTCAAAAACCTGAAAAGCCACGACCAGGGAAAAACGTTTCGCATCATTATGCAAACGCTTGACGAACTGGGGTATGACGTCGCCGATGCTGCGGATAACGGGCCGGACGATCCGAAAATTATTGATGGCCGCCATTTTTTACCCCAGCATCGGGAGAGGATTGTGCTGGTGGGATTCCGCCGCGATCTTAATCTGAAAACCGATTTTACGCTGCGGGATATTGCCACCCGCTATCCGCAGCAGCGCATCACGCTGGCGGAACTGCTTGAACCGGCGGTTGAAGCGAAATATGTGCTGACGCCGGTATTGTGGAAGTATTTGTACCGCTACGCGAAAAAGCATCAGGCCCGGGGTAACGGTTTCGGCTATGGGATGGTCTATCCTGCGAATCCCGGCAGCGTAACGCGCACATTGTCGGCGCGTTACTATAAAGATGGCGCGGAGATACTGATTGACCGTGGCTGGGATATGGCCGCAGGAGAGGCGAATTTCGACGATCCGGTGAATCAGCAGCACCGTCCACGCCGGTTAACGCCCAGAGAGTGCGCGCGGTTAATGGGATTCGAATCGCCGCAGGGATATCAGTTCCGCATTCCCGTTTCAGACACCCAGGCCTACCGTCAGTTTGGTAACTCCGTCGTGGTTCCGGCATTTGCCGCAGTAGCAAAACTGCTGGAGTCGAGAATTAAACAGGCCGTTACATTGCGCCAGAAAGAGAGCCAGCATGGCGGACGTACACGATAAGGCGACGCGCAGCAAGAATATGCGGGCGATAGCCACGCGCGATACGGCGATAGAAAAACGCCTTGCCGGTCTGTTGCAGGAGCAGGGGATGGCGTTTCATGTGCAGGACGCCACGTTGCCCGGACGCCCGGATTTTGTCGTGGATGAGTATCGCTGCGTTATCTTCACGCACGGCTGTTTCTGGCATCATCACGACTGCCACCTGTTCAAAGTTCCCGCCACGCGTACCGAGTTCTGGCTGAACAAAATCGGTAAAAATGTGGAGCGCGATCGGCGAGACATGCTGAGGCTTCGCGAGCTTGGCTGGCGTGTGCTGATTGTCTGGGAGTGTGCTTTGCGTGGCCGGTTGAAACTCAGCGACGCCGCACTGGCGGAACGGCTTGAGGAGTGGATCTGCGGCGGTGGCCCCACCGCGCAGATCGACACGCAGGGTATTCATTTACTGGAGTGATTTCTCCGATTCGCTCACTGCGGTCGCGGGTCTGGCGGGAAACAAATATTTCCCCAGCGTCACCAGGACGACAGCGAAAACAATTACCCCTAATGCCAGCCACTCGACGGAAGAAAGGCTTTCTCCCCCCAGACCTGTTCCCAGCAACACCGCCACTACCGGGTTGACGTAGGCGTAACTGGTCGCCAGCGCCGGGCTGACATTACGGATCAAATACATATAGGCGTTAATGGCGATAATGGAACCGAATAGCGCCAGATAACCTACCGCCATGAAGCCGGAGAGCGTCGGCATCGTCGTCAGCTTTTCCCCGGCGATAAAGGAAGCGAACATCAGCACAACACCGGCAGCCAGCATTTCAATCGCTCCGGCCATCATGCCTGTCGGCAACGCGATGCGGGCGCCGAACACGGAGCCGAATGCCCAGCTCATCGAGCCAATCAGGATCAACAGCGCGCCCCAGGGGTTGCCGCTCAAATTTCCGCCGCTATTGAGCATGATGATCCCCGCCAGGCCGATGGCGATGCCTGTCCACTCCAGTTTTCGCGTTTTAATGCCAAAGAAATGGCTGAAGCATAGCGTGAAGAGTGGGACCGTCGCGACCACCACGGCGGCGATGCCGGACGGTACATCCTGATGTTCCGCTACGGTAACCAGACCGTTCCCCACCGCCAGCAGCAGAATGCCAATCAGCGCGGCATTGAGCAATTGACGCAAAGGGGGCAGTTTGTGCCCGCGAAGAAGTAAGAATGTTGTTAACAAAATCCCCGCAGACAGAAAACGGACGCCCGCCATCATCAGCGGCGGCCAACTCTCAACGCCAATACGAATAACGAAGTACGTGGAACCCCAAATGATATACAGCGCGAAGAGTGCGCTAAAAAGTGGTAGTAACTGCCTGAAACGCATAATCCCTCACGGCGGAAATAAAAAGGTGCAACATAGTAAACGTCAAAACTATCGCGCTGGCGAGCGTTATAATTGCACTCTTTTGTTAAATTTTTGTTGACGATTGCTACCCGTTTCGGCATTACGTTTTTTACTTCATACTTACCTCTTCAAAAGAAAAATATTGAGGGATTTATTTTGGCAGGAAGTAGTTTGCTGACGTTGCTCGATGATATCGCCACGCTGTTGGATGATATCTCGATGATGGGAAAACTGGCCGCGAAAAAAACGGCAGGCGTATTGGGTGATGACCTGTCGCTAAACGCGCAGCAGGTGACGGGCGTGCGGGCGAACCGCGAACTGCCGGTCGTCTGGAGCGTGGCGAAAGGGTCGTTGATCAACAAGGTCATCCTGGTGCCTCTGGCGCTGCTGATCAGCGCTTTTATCCCGTGGGCGATTACACCGTTGTTGATGATTGGGGGCGCTTTTCTCTGTTTTGAAGGCGTAGAGAAAGTTTTACACACGCTTGAGGCCCGAAAGCACAAAGAGAGCCCGGAGGCGCGTCAGCAGCGTCTGGCTGCGATCGCCGCACAAGATCCTCTCACGTTTGAGAAGGAGAAAGTGAAAGGGGCCGTGCGCACCGACTTTATCCTTTCTGCGGAGATCGTCGCGATTACGCTGGGAATTGTCGCGGATGCGCCGTTGCTCAATCAGGTTCTGGTGTTGTCCGGTATCGCGCTGGTGGTGACGATTGGCGTTTATGGTCTGGTGGGATTCATCGTAAAACTGGACGACATGGGGTACTGGCTGGCGGAAAAACGCAGCGTACTGGCTCAGTCGGTGGGCAAAGGGCTACTGGTTACGGCGCCCTGGCTTATGAAGGCGCTGTCCATTGTCGGCACACTCGCGATGTTCCTGGTGGGGGGCGGGATCGTGGTGCACGGCATCGCGCCATTACACCACGCGATCGACCATTTTGCTCAGCAGCAGAATGGTCTTATTGCGCTCACGCTTCCCATGTTGATTAATCTGGTGCTCGGTTTCATCATCGGCAGCGTGGTGGTAGGGCTGGTAAAAACTGTTGCCAACGTTCGCGGTGGTTCGCACTAATTTATGCCTCGCCGGATTATGCAAAAAAGCCCATCGTCGTCTAAGGTGAAAAAGTTTCACTGGATACAGGAGGCAGGTATGGTCTTTTTTGTCAGTGAGGAAGTTATCGCAAAAGAAGGTGGTCCACGCATGATCGTAACCGGTTATTCCAGCGGCATGGTGGAGTGCCGTTGGTATGACGGTTTTGGCGTCAAACGGGAAGCATTCCACGAGAATGAACTTATGCCCGGTGATGGCAGGCGGTTGCGGGAAGATGTCTGATAAAGGAACGCCCGGTTAATGCCGGGCGTTTTGTTACCCCAGAAAATAGCCGTTGAGTCGCGACACATAGTTCAGGAATAAAAGTAGGGAGCCGTCAGGTGCCGCATGAAACAACGCCAGGAAACTGGAGCTGGCTGAGAACGTTAGCACGACGCTTTGGGCCAGGCCATGTCGTAAATATCTGTTTTCTGGTTGTGATGATTTGTTCAACATTGCTGACCTGGCGTGAAGTGGTCGTGCTGGAGTCGGCATACCGGGCCAGTCAACGTAACCATCTGGAAAACGTCGCTAATGTGCTGGACAGACAGCTGCAATTCAGCGTGGATAAACTCTTGTTTCTGCGCAACGGTATGTACGAAGCGCTGGTCACGCCGCTCGATTTTTCCGACCTGCACGATGCGGTGGCGCAATTTGCGCAACTGCGCGGCAAAAGTTTCTGGCAACTGGAGCTCGACAGACGGCGAACGTTACCGCTTAACGGCGTCTCTGACGCGTTTGTTAACCGTACAACGCTTCTCACGCGGGATAACGATGCGCTGGCAAACGAGTTAAGCGCCGCGCTGGAACTGGGGTATTTGTTACGGCTGGCGCATTCTTCTACTATGCTGGCGCAGCGGACAATGTATGTTTCGCGTTCAGGCTTTTATGTCTCAACTGAACCCACAACCAATGGCGGCGATATTATGTCCCGCTATTACCAGTATGTGATCCAACCCTGGTTCAGCGGGCAATCCCAACGACAAAATTCAGCGCGCGGCGTGCGCTGGTTTAGCTCGCCGGTGCCGGGCGGCGAAGTGCAACAAAAGGTCACCGTGAGCCTGTCGCTGGATAACGAAAGACACTGGTATGGCGTGCTGGCAATGGATATTCCCGTGTCATCCATGAAGCGTTTCCTGGAGGATGCGGTCGAAAAAGATTCCGAAGGGGAGTACCAGCTCTACGACTATCAGCTCAGGCTACTGGCGACCTCAACGCCGGAAAAGCGTCAGGTTAATACCTTTGATGACCTTGAACTGGCGTTGCTCGCGAATGACATCGAACATGATACGCATGGCGGTATCCGTATGGGCAGCCGCTATATCAGTTGGGAAAGGCTGGATCATTTCGATGGCGTGCTTTTGCGTGTTCATACCCTGAGAGAAGGCGTGCAGGGGGCTTTTGGCAGTATCAGTATTGCGCTTGGTCTCCTGTGGGCGCTTTTCACGATGATGTTGCTCATCTCATGGGTTGTTATCCGCAAGATGGTCAGCAATATGTTTGTGCTGCAAAGTTCCCTGCAATGGCAGGCCTGGCACGATCCTTTGACGCGGCTGTATAACCGTGGCGCATTGTTTGAGAGGGCGCGCGTACTGATACAGCGCTGCCATGAGCAGCGACAGCCGTTTTCCGTTATTCAGATCGATTTGGATCACTTTAAGAGCGTCAATGACCGTTTCGGCCATCAGGCGGGAGACCGGGTGCTCTCCCATGCCGCCGGGCTTATTAGCGGCACAATACGTTCGCATGACCTTGCCGGGCGCGTAGGCGGCGAAGAGTTCTGTATTGTCTTACCGGGGACGACGCTGGTGCAGGCAGCACAGATCGCAGAGCGGATACGCCAGCGCGTGAACGACAAAGAAATCCTGATCGCAAAAGGCACGACCCTGCGCATTAGCGCATCGCTGGGCGTAAGCGGGGCGCAGGAAAACGGAGACTACGATTTTGAACAGTTGCAGTCGCTGGCGGATCGCCGGTTGTATCTGGCAAAACAGGCCGGGCGCAATCAGGTTTGTGTCCGTGACGACCATCCCGCGCCGTCGCCTGATACACGCTGAACCATTAGCTGTATTAATCATTTCTGCGAGAAATATTTGCTTGTCATACAAAAAAATTGCAGATAAGGTAAAACGCACATCAGATTTTCTGGTGTAACGAATTTTCAAGTGCTTCTTGCATAAGCAAGTTTGATCCCGGCTCTGCGAGCCGGGATTTTTTTCACCCCAGATCAGCGATTGATTTCCGTGACGCTAAAATCATGAATATCGAGTTCAAACGCATCCGCTAATTCATGCCATGTATGATAATCGCGGCCATCCACACTGACTTTCTCAGGATCATCAGCGCTGCGATGAATTTCGCTCTCGCTGATTTCATTGATCGCCGCGAGCAGGGCGTCAACATCAACGCTGACTTCGCGCTTGGCCGTTTCGCTGTACTCTTTCGCGGTTTTCATCTTCAGTACCTCATTTAACCGTGGCATCTGTAAGTATAGACCGTTGAGAAAACCAGCAATCACGCGCGGCAGACGCTGCCAGAAAAAGGAATTTGTTCTACACTGGCACAAAGCCACAGGAGGATAATTGATGAAGGTGAATGATCGGGTAACAGTCAAAACAGACGGCGGCCCTCGTCGGCCAGGCGTGGTATTGGCGGTTGAAGAGTTTAGTGAAGGTACGATGTACCTGGTTTCGCTGGAAGACTACCCGCTCGGTATCTGGTTCTTCAATGAGTCAGGCCATCAGGATGGGATCTTTGTGGAAAAAACAGAGTAATGTGATTTTGTCGCTTTTACCCTGACTGGTGGAATATCCACCAGTCAGGGGGCCTCATCGCATGTTAACAAAAATTCCGTTTGTCACGTTATCCGTCAGCCGCACGACATGATAGATAACCTGTTTATTATGCGTTTTTATCTTCCGTTTAATATTCCCTTTGTGGGATGACACCGTCTTTGCCTTGATATTCATTTGATCTGAAATCTGTATTGTTCCCTGTCCATCCATCCACATTCGCAGCATACTGGATTCAGTACGGCTTAAAGATAACGTAGGTAAATTTACTACTCCTACAATATCCGTCTCTTTTTTCAGAATATCGCCAAGAATATCATCCAGAGAATCTGGCTTAATTGATTTTGAACTAATCAATAAGTTTTTTCTTACTAATAAGTATTCATCAAAATGCACATTAGCAATTGCCATAAAAACAATAAATAACGTGTTGGGATGCTGATTAATGATCTGCTTTATTTGCTGACTGTTAGATGGATCATGGATGAAACAGTCCTCATTAATAAACACCACAGAAGGCTGCTGTGAGTCACAAGCGATGGCGAGTTCGTCAACGGTCTCAATGTCGTTGATTTCCCTTTTTTTCACCCCTCTGCTTACCAGATACCCGGTCAAACCTAGCCGGGTGTAACTGCATAAATCCATAATAATCGTTGACATGGCATACCCTCACTCAATGCGTAACGATAATTCCCCTTACCTGAATATCTCATCACAACCCAACGGAACAATAATAGTGACCTAAGATGACGCTTTCGCTGTTTTCAGGCGAACTTACTATCCCGTAAAGTTACGTATAATTTGCCAGGAATCTTCTCAAAGTAAAGTAAATGTTATGTTATGTGAGTAAGGTAAAAACAAATAAAGCGCAGCAGATATATCCTGGTAGATGTTTTTAGATTTTAAATTTAGGAAAATCCTTAGTAAGACAGGATAAAAATTATGGGTTATTGGTTGTCGGCATTTCGCTAACGATATCAGCAAGCAAATTGAAAATTTCACCGAATAAGTGTTCACAGAAAGGGGCAATTAATGGCATGAGCGCGGTTATTAACAAAATGCCGACGGATAAGGTTAGCGGGAAGCCAATAACAAATACGGATAACTGCGGAGCCATACGGTTTAATAGCCCGAGCGACAGGTTGAGTGTGAGCAGTAACGTAATGACCGGCAAGGCTAACATGAGTCCGTTGAGGAAGATCAGTCCGCCTGCCCGGGCAAGCGCCAGAAACGCATTGCTGTTGACCGGGTCGCCGCCGATAGGCAGCGTATGGAAGGTGTCTACCAGCAGCGAGATCAGCCACAGATGGCCGTTAAACGTAAGAAACAGCAGCATGGCGAGCATGTCGAGGATTCTGGCGAGTACCGGCATATTGAGGCGGCTGCCCGGGTCAACAAACGTGGCGAAAGAGAGACCCATTTGCAGACCGATGAATTCCCCCGCCGTACGCACCGCAGCAAAGGCAAACTGCATGGTAAACCCTAGCGCAATGCCGATCATGATTTGCTGCATGGCGAGCCATAAGGCTTCGGTGGAAAAAACAGGCACATTATTCGCCGGGAGTGAAGGGGCGATAATGAGAGTGATCATAAACCCCAGCCCCAGCTTTACCCGTTTGGGAACCGTGCGTTCACTGAGGATCGGCGCGGTAGAGATCAGCGCCAGTACACGTAACAGCGGCCAGAAGTAGAGGTTAAGCCAGTATAACCATTGATCGCTTGTGACCTGCAACATCGCGTCTTATCCGATGATATACGGCAAGTTACTGAACAGCGTACGCACGTAATCCAGCAGCAGGTTAAGCATCCAGGGGCCCGCCACAATAATCGCCGTAAATACCGCCACAATTTTCGGGATAAATGACAGCGTCATTTCGTTGATCTGGGTGGCGGCCTGTAAAATACTGATGATAAGGCCGGTAAACAGCGCAACCAGCAGCAGAGGCGCGGCAAGCGCAAGCGCGACCTTCATTGCCTCCGTGCCTATCATCATGACCGATTCGGGTGTCATTTCGCGCCTCTAACTGTAAAAACTTTGGGCAAGAGAGCCAACGAGCAACTGCCAGCCGTCGACCAGGACAAAAAGCATAAGCTTAAACGGCAGCGCAATGGTGGCCGGCGGCACCATCATCATCCCGAGCGCCATCAACACGCTGGCGATAACCAGATCGATAATCAGGAAGGGGATGAAAATCGTAAAACCGATCTGAAAAGCGGTTTTTAACTCGCTGGTGACGTAGGCCGGGAGCAAAATTCGCATCGGCACGGCTTCCGGCCCCTGTAGCGGACCGCTGTTTGCCAGACGCGCGAACAGGCCCAGGTCAGCCTCACGGGTTTGCCGCAGCATAAACTCCCGCAGCGGCTGAGCGCCTTTTTCCAGCGCTTCCTGCATGGAAATCTTCTCTTCGCTGAAAGGCTGCCAGGCATCCACGTAAATTTTGTCGATAACCGGCGACATAATAAAAAACGTCAAGAACAGCGCCAGTCCGAGAAGCACCTGGTTTGGCGGCGCAGAGGGCGTTCCCAGCGCGTTTCGCAGCAAGCCGAAGACGATAATGATGCGGGTAAAGCTGGTCATCATCAGCAAAATGGCGGGCAGGAACGTCAGTGACGTAATAAAGACCAGCGTCTGTACCGGCAGGGACCAGCTTTGCCCGCCGCCGGGTAGCGGTTGGCTGACCAGTCCGGGTAATTGTGCGAACGCGGCAGGGCTGATAAACCACAAAGCCATCAGCGTGAGGGATAACAAACGGCGCATCAGGATCTCCCGGAACGCTTCAACAAACTCTTCATCATGGCCTGGAAATCCGCAGGGGCGGCCGGTTTTTCTTCTGCAACGACAGGCGCAGGGGGGAGGGTATGCAGCACATTGACTTGCGTGGCCGTTACGCCCAGTACCAGCCGAGCGTCTTCAACATCGACAATGACCACGCGCTCACGCGGGCCCAGCGAGGTGCTGGCTGACACTTTCAACCCTCGCGTACCGGCGCCTTTGGGCGCAAACCCCAGGCGTTTAATGACCCAGGCTGCGACCAGAATCAACACGATGATCCCAAACAGCGCGCCGCTCACCTGAACTAACGGCGAGCCTGATACGGCAGAGGGCTGTGAAACGGTAGCCTGGGTTTTCATGCTTAACGGCTCAGACGACGCATACGTTCAGACGGCGTGATGATATCCGTGATGCGCACGCCGTATTTATCGGCGACCACCACGACTTCACCCTGGGCAATCAGGTAGCCGTTAATCAGAATGTCCAACGGCTCGCCTGCCAGTCCGTCCAGCGCGACCACCGAACCCTGCGTCAGGCGCAGCAGCTCTTTGATGGTCATGCGCGTGCGACCCAGCTCCACGGTCAGCTTGACCGGAATATCCATGATTAAATCGATATCCTGTAGGTTTCCACTGACGTCGCCGCCGCCCAACTGCTGGAAGACTGCATCGGCCGCGCTTTTACTGGTCGTTGTTTTTTGCTCGTTTAACGCGTCAGCCCACAGATCGTCCAATGCGCCGGTATTCTCATCGGACGGATTATTCATGTCACTCATTTGGGCTGTTCCTCATTCAGCGAATTCAAAATCGGGTTGATCAAATGCTCTACGCGCAACGCATACTGACCGTTCACGGTGCCATACTGGCTGGTCAGTACAGGTACGCCGTCCACATGAGCAATAATGCGGTCGGGTTTTTCAATCGGCAGCACGTCGCCGGGTTTCAGCTTTAATATCTGGGAAAGGCGCAGCGGGATGTCCGCAAAGTTCGCCACCAGCTCCAGCTCTGAATGCTGAACCTGACGCACCAGATTGTCGCGCCAGTTCTGATCTTCATGACGCGAGTTTTCCAGCGGCGGGTTCACCAACAGCTCCCGCAGCGGCTCAATCATGCTGAAAGGCAGGCAGATGTTGAACTCGCCTGTCAGGTTGCCAATTTCGACGTGGAACGGCGTGTTCACCACAATGTCGTTCGGAGAGGTGGTGATATTGGTGAATTTCACCTGCATCTCAGAGCGAACGTACTCCACTTCCAGCGGGTTGATCGCTTTCCACGCGTCGCTGTAGCTTTCAAGCGCCAGCTTCAGCATGCGGTTGATAACGCGCTGTTCGGTATGCGTAAACTCACGACCTTCCACTTTGGTCGGAAAACGCCCGTCGCCGCCAAACAGGTTATCCACGGCGATAAACACCAGACTCGGCGAGAACACCACCAGACCCGTACCGCGCAGCGGCTTCAGATGGATCAGGTTCAGGTTGGTCGGTACGGGTAAATTACGCGCAAATTCGTGATATGGCTGAATGCGGATCGCGCCCACGGTAATATCCGGGCTGCGACGCAGCAGGTTAAACAGTCCCATACGGAATTGACGCGCGAAACGTTCGTTAATGATCTCCAGCGCCTGTAAGCGCTCACGCACCACGCGACGCTGTGTATTGGGATCATAAGGACGAATATCATTGTCGCCCACGCCGCCAGGGGTGGGTTCGTCTTTGGCCTCGCTGTCGCCGTTGAGCAGCGCATCGATTTCAGCCTGAGAAAGAATACTATCGCCCATGTCTTTACCGCAGAATGAAAGCTGTATAAAGAACGTCGGTGACTTCCTGTTTCGGTTGTCCAGCAACGAGCGGAGTAGAGAGCGTTTCTTTGATTGCCGCGATCAGCGTCTGCTTCCCGGCTTCCGTCGAAAGCGCAGTAGCATCCTGACGCGAAAACAGCAGCAACAGACGGCTGCGCACTTCTGGCAGATATTCGCTCAGACGCGCGCGCGTCACTTCGTCCTTCAGGCGCAGCGTAATCCCGATATACAGCACGCGATCGGCATCGCCCAGATTGACGGTAAACGTATCCAGCGCGAAAAATACGGGCGCTGGCGGCGGTGGCGGGGCCGCGCTAGCGCTGGCGGTCGGGTGCTCCTGCATCCGCCAGTAGCTATAGCCAGCGGTTGCGCAGGCGGCAAGAGTAATCAACACCAGCAAAGGGATCCAAATTGAGCGTTTGCTCTTTCTGTTAATCGCGGAGTCAGTCATCAGATACGGGCTTCCTGTTTCGGTACAGCTTATTGGCTGATTATCCCGTGTCCTGTCCACGGCAAAGCGTGGAAAAGACGCGGATAATCATGCTACCTCTGGCGTTAGGCGAAGATATCCACCGCGCCATCGCCGCGAGCGGCAGCCTGGAGCGAGCCCGGCGTCGTCAGTGCGATGTCATCTTCGGCGGCAAAAGCCTCTTGTCCCTGCGCACGGGAAGCGTGCTGCTGCTGGGATGACGACTGCTGCTGTCCGGCGAAACTTTCACTGCTGATACTGCTTTGTCCCAGCTGGATGCCGTTTTCCGCCAGTTGGGTACGCAGTACGGGTAACGCGGCTTCCAGCGCGGCGCGAACGTGGCTATGCGCTGACACCATTTGCAGTTGCGCCTGGTTATCATCCATTTTGAGGGTGATTTGAATCTGCCCCAGTTCCTCCGGGTGCAGACGCAGTTCCGCGCTCTGCTGCCCCTGGCGGGTAAACAGCGTCACATGCTGGCTTAATGACTGCTGCCACTCATGGCTGCCCAGCGGCGCGCTGAGCACCGGGGCGGCTGCGACAGGCGCGGGTTGCGTCTGCGTCGTCATACCGCCAGGCGTGGTCATGGCGCCAATGGTCGTGACCGGAGAAGGCGTGCTTTCCATGTCGGCTTTAGCGGCAGCGGCGGCGACCAGCGGCGTTACCGGCTGGTTGCTTGCTGAGTTTGCGGTGACGTCAGGCGCGGCATCCACTTTCCCTTTTTTCAGCTCGCCCGTCGTCAGCCCGGCGACCGCATCCTGCGTAGCGGCGCGCGTATCGCCACGCAGCGATGCCGGGGCGGAGAGTGCGCCTTCAGCCGACGCGGTTCGCGTGGTTGGCGTCAGCGCCGGCTGGCCCGGTAACATGGCGAAGAGCGCGCTCAGATTCGCGAGGTCTTCATCGCTCAGCGCCGGTGCGTTGTCGTCCTGCCGGGCAGTCTTACTTAACGCGTTCAGGGCGTTGCTTTTCAGCGAAGGCGTCAGCGTGGACAGCAACTGCTGTGCCTCGGTCAGGTCTGCTGTGGCGTCATCCGTCAGCAGATCCTGGCGCGCCAGAAGATCGGCCAGCGCTGTCGTCTGTGGCGTATCGGCATTTTTTTGCAGCAATCCTTTTTGCAGTTTGCCGCCTGCCGCCTGGAGATCGGCAAGCGAAAGCGGGGCATCTTTACCCTGCGCGTCGCCTGCGCCCAAAGCACCGGCTAACAGCGCCAGAAAATCCTGGGCTGAATCGGCTGTTTTACCGGCCTGAAGGCCTGTCGTTACGTCTGTGTCGGTCGTGATCAGTTGGGGCAAGGTGATCATTCGGTTTTCCTCATTGCAGCACGCTGAGCAAATTCATCCATTTTTTTCTGATCCAGGCGGTTTTCAGCCAATAACGCTGCCGCACTTTGTCTGTCCTGTAAGGTCTGCCAGGCCTGAAGCCGTTGTTTCTTTTCACGCCAGCTGTTCAGCGCCACGTCCACTTTTTGTGTCCACTGCGTCAGCTGCTGGCGATGCTGCTCAATGGCCTTCTCCAGCGTCTGAATAAATTGCTGATAGTTAATCCAGCGGTTGCTGGCAATCCCCTGGCCCATATCGGCATTGAGATTGTTGCGATACTCATGCTGATAATCGATCAGCATTTTCAGTTGTTCTTCCGCCTGCTGGAATCCGCGTCGCATTTCCCCTAATAAGAGAGCGGCATCATCCACTTCTTTCTCGGCCAGATCTTTTAATGTCGCCAGCGCACCATGTTGTGCCATGACCTATGCCCTCCTGCTTCATCACACCGTCGGGAAAATCAGTTCCAGCGCCTGGAGAGAATCTTCCCAGTCGGCTCGCTCGAAAATACCTTGTTGCAAAAACGCCTCCAGCTGCGGCCACAGCGCGATGGCTTTATCCAGCATGGGATCGCTGCCTTTGGCATACGCGCCGACGCTCACCAAATCGCGGTTACGCTGGAAACTGGACAGCAACTGTTTGAAATTCCGTACGCGTGCATAGTGTTGCTCGGTGATCAGCGACGTCATCGCACGGCTGATCGACGCTTCAATATCAATGGCCGGGTAGTGACCGGCTTCGGCCAGACGACGGGATAACACAATGTGTCCATCCAGGATCGCACGCGCCGAGTCGGCGATCGGGTCCTGCTGATCGTCGCCTTCGGTCAATACCGTATAAAACGCGGTGATGGAGCCGCCGCCGTGAATGCCGTTCCCCGCACGTTCCACCAGCGCAGGTAATTTTGCGAAGACCGAAGGCGGATACCCCTTGGTCGCAGGCGGTTCGCCGATCGCCAGCGCAATCTCACGCTGCGCCATCGCGTAGCGGGTCAGGGAGTCCATGATCAGCAGTACGTGCTGCCCGCGATCGCGGAAATCCTCGGCAATACGCGTGGCATAGGCCGCTCCCTGCATTCGCAGCAGTGGCGAGACGTCCGCAGGCGCGGCAATCACCACCGAACGCGCACGACCGTCAGCGCCCAGAATGTTTTCGATAAAATCTTTAACTTCGCGGCCACGTTCGCCAATCAGTCCGACGACGATAACGTCCGCGCGGGTATAGCGCGCCATCATGCCGAGCAGAACGCTTTTACCTACGCCGGAACCGGCAAACAGCCCCATACGCTGTCCGCGTCCGACGGTAAGCAGCGCGTTGATGGGGCGGACGCCGGTATCCAGCACATGCTCAATGGGCGTTCGCTGTAAAGGGTTGAATGGCTGAGTGATTAATGCGCCGGTTTCCGTGGTGTCTGGCGCGGGAAGACCATCCAGCGGCTTGCCGCCGCCGTCCAGCACGCGCCCCAGCAGGGCAGGGCCGAGCGGCAGCTGTTTTCCGCTTTGCAGACCTTCCCCGGCAATATTTTTTGCGTAAACGCGTGCGCCGGGAAGAATGCCTTCGACCTCTTCCAGCGGCATTAAAAACAGACGCTGGCCATTAAAGCCGACGACTTCGCTTTCCACTTCGCGTGTTTCCGTCCCGTCCTGCCGTTCAATGACGCAGGTCGCGCCGAGCGGCAGCTGCAAACCGGTGGCTTCCAGCACCAGACCGGTGGCGCGGGTCAGCCGCCCGTAGCGACGCACCGCCGGGAGCTGCGCCATTTTGGCTTCGAAGTTATCCAGCGTATTCAGCCAGCGGGTCAGGCGCGTAGTCATCAGACGACTCCGGGAGCCGCCAGGCGGCAGAGTTCTTGCCAACGCGTGGCGACGCTGGCGTCCAGATCGCCTTCATCGGCGGACACTTTACAGCCGCCATGATGCAGCGTGGGATCGCCGCGCAAACGCCAGCCGTGCAGGCTGAGCGTGGCCCCGAGCATCTCTTCGACGCGCTGTAAATCATCCGGGTGAACGCGTAATTGCGGTTTCCCGCTGAACAACGGCTCCTGTTGCAACAATTGCTGGATCTGTTTAATGAGCGCGGAGTTGTCCACCGCTGGCGTCTGGCCGATCACCTGGCGAGCGGCTTCCAGCGCCATTTGCATCAGGCGCGAGGCAATCACGCTGTCCAGCGCGTCCAGCGTATTCTGAAACTCGCTGACCAGTTGCTGCATTCGGGCATTCAGCGGCGCCTGTTGAGCGCGCGCCTGCGTCTGGCCTTGCTCCAGCCCTTGCGCTAATCCTTCCTGATAGCCCTGTTCGTGGCCTTTCTGGCGACCTTCGGCGAGGCCCGCATTATACCCTTGCTCGTGCGCCTGCATTTTCAGCTGCGCCAGTTGCTGTTCAAGCTGCTGTTCGGCACTCAGCTCCGGTTCGTCATCGATGGCTATCGGTTCGTCGCGGTGCTCCATTGGCACAAACTCGGCCAGGGGAGGGACGAGATCGTCCGGTGTCCAGACCTGCCAAGGCAATTCGTTAGACATAGGTATCCTCGCCGCTGCCGATTACCATTTCGCCGGTTTCCGCCAGACGACGCACAATAAGCAGAATGGCTTTCTGTTCGTTCTCCACCTGAGACAGACGTACCGGGCCACGGTTGGCGAGGTCGTCGCGTAGAATATCGGCAGCACGCTGCGACATGTTGCGCAGGAATTTCTCGCGCAGCGGCGGCTCGGCGCCTTTCAGGGCGATCAGCAACGACTCGGAATCCACTTCCTGCAACAGACGCTGGATGCTGCGATCGTCGACTTCCACCAGATTTTCGAACAGGAACATTTCGTCGATAATTTTCTGCGCCAGCTCGCCGTCGAATTCGCGTACGGCGCTGATAACCGCCTCTTCCTGCTGGGTTTTCATCAGGTTGATGATTTCTGCCGCGGTTCTCACGCCGCCCATTTTGCTGCGCTTGAGGTTCTGACCGTCGAGCAGGCCATTCAACACTTCGGTCAGTTCCGCCAGTGCGGCTGGCTGTACGCCGCCGAAGGTCGCGATACGCAGCATGACATCGTGGCGCAGACGTTCGTCGAACAGCGCCAGAATATCGGCGGCCTGGCCGCGTTTGAGATGCACCAGGATGGTGGCGATAATCTGCGGGTGTTCGTCGCGGATAAGGTCGGCGGCGCTTTGCGGCTCCATAAAGTTGAGCGTTTCAATACCGCTGGCGGTATCCCGCGTTTCGAGGATATCTTCCAGCAGGCTGGCGGCACGCTCTTCACCCAGCGCTTTAACCAGCACGGAACGCAGGTATTCGTTGGCGTTGATGTTGAGTGCGGCAAACTGTTCGGCTTCTTGCTCAAATTCTGCCAGCACATCGGTCAGCTGTTTGTTGGAAATCTGGCGCACGTTCGCCATTGCCGAACTCAGGGTTTGCACTTCGCGCGTGGAGAGGTGCTTAAACACCTCTGCCGCACGGTCTTCGCCAATGGTCATCAGCAGGATGACGCTTTTATCGGTGCCGGTAAGTTTATTGCTCATGATCGTTATTCATCCACTGGCGAATGACCAGCGCCACGACGCGCGGATCGTTATCTGACATTTCGCGAATACGCTGGCTCATCACTTCTGCGCCCAGACGCTGGTTCGCCCGGCGCTGCTGGGTCTGTTCGTCTTTGCTGAGGCGAACTTCTACCGCTTCTTCGGTTTCCTGACGAACCTGCGCCTGTTCCTGCGCGACTTTCGTCTCTTCAGCGCGGCGAGCAAGCTGCGGTCGAACCGCTTTGCGCCACAGAATCCAGGCAACCAGCAGAACCAGGAGCCAGCGACCTGCGGAGATCAACTGCTCAATAAAGGCTTGCTGTTTCCAGAATGGCAGCTCGCCGCCCAGGTCGTCCGTTGCGGTAAATGGTGAGTTCACCACGTTAAGGGTATCGCCGCGTTTGTCGGAGAAGCCCATCGCTTCGCGGGTCAGATCTTCGATCTGCTTCATCTGTTCCGTGGTTAACGGCAGCGGTTTGCCGTCCGGCAGGGCGCGGTAGTTCACCACGACCGCCACGGAGAGTCGCTGCACATCGCCCACGTTCAGTTTGGTGTGGCGAATGGTGCGATCCACTTCATAGTTACTGGTTTCGTTGCGCTGCGTATTGCGCGGCACATTGCTGTTCGCATTGTTGGTCGTCTGCGTGTTCTGCGCGTTTTGCTGATTAGCAGGCGGTGTGCTGATCGGCGCAGCATTCGCCGGCGCAGGCTGATTCGACAGCGCACCCGGTACGCCGCCCGGATAGCCGGAGCCGATTTGCTCGCTTTCATTAAGCTGGCGTGAGCGCAGCACGGCCTGCGATGCGTCGCCGTTCGGACGGTATTGCTCTTCCGTTTGCTCTTTGTTGGCAAAATCCAGCTGCGCAGTAACCTGAGCATGGACGTTGCCGTTGCCGACGATTGGCGAAAGAATCGATTCGATACGGCGCTGAATGCGTCCTTCCACATCGCTGGCGTATTTCAACTGCGCGTCGTTCAGATCGCGGCTGCTGGTATTGGACTGAGTCAACAGATGACCGCCCTGATCGACCAGCGTGACGTTACCTGGCGGCAGACCTGCAACGGCGCTGGATACCAGATGCACCACCGCGCTGATTTGCCCTTCATCCAGCGCGCGGCCTGGTTCAAGATTGACCGTCACGGAAGCGGAAGGGGATTTCTGCTCGCGCACGAACAGAGAAGGTTTCGGCATCGCCAGGTGGACACGGGCGCGTTTTACCGGCCCCAGGGTTTCGATAGTGCGGGCCAGCTCGCCTTCCAGCGCGCGCTGGTAATTGACCTGCTCGCTGAACTGGCTGATGCCGAATTTTTCCTGGTCTAACAACTCGAAGCCGACAGCGCCGCCTTTTGGCAATCCCTGTTGCGCCAGGCGCAGGCGAAGCTCATGCACTTTATCGGCAGGCACTTCAATCGCACCGCTTCCTTCGGTGAAGCGGTAAGGGATGTTCATCTGGGTCAGCTGCGTGACAATGGCCCCGCCATCCTGATCGGAAAGGTTGCTGAACAGCGTGCGATAATCTGGCGCTTTCGCCCACAAAACCATAGCAACGATGATGGCAACGGCGGCTGATCCCGCCACAATCAGAGGAATTCTGGGATTCGCGCGCAGGCGATTAAGCCACTCGAGAGGTTTAGGTTGGGTTGCAGTCGATGCAGTCGCACTCATCTCGCACCTCGTGACTGATCGTGGACGGCGTTTTTTGCAAAGTGGAACAAGACTCACTCCCGGGTCAGCAAACTCGAAAAATTGACGGTCTCATTATTTGCGGTTTCGAATTTTTCTATGCGCCAAAAACCGAGGTTTTTTATCGCTATTTAGCGCCTTTATCTTATTGACAAACTGGTAATCTCTGCTGTGTAAAAAATCATCCAGGGGATTAGCATGTCAGCAATACAGGGGATTGAAGGGGTCATCAGCCAGCTACAGGCAACGGCGATGTCCGCACGGGCGCAAGACGCGCTGCCGCAACCAACCGTAAGTTTTGCCGGTCAACTGCATGCGGCACTGAATCGCATCAGTGACACGCAAACCACCGCGCGCGTACAGGCAGAAAAATTTACTCTGGGTGAGCCAGGCATTGCGCTTAATGATGTGATGACCGATATGCAAAAAGCGTCTGTCTCAATGCAGATGGGCATTCAGGTGCGCAACAAACTGATGTCGGCGTACCAGGAAGTGATGTCGATGCAGGTGTAGCCAGACCTGCTGAATGCATCATACAGGCCGGATAAGGCGCTTGCGCCGTCATCCGGCAAATGATTACTTCTGAATCAGATAGCGAATCGTTGGGCCATCCTGCTGAATATCCAGCACCGTATAGCCGTGATTGCGCGCATCCAGCGGAATATTATTGATGGATTGCGGGCAGTCGCTCACCACTTCCAGAATTTCTCCCTTTTTTAACTGCGGCATCGCTTCCAGCGTGGCGACGGCCGGGTAAGGGCAGGGCTCGCCAACCATATCAAGACGGTAATCAGGAACGATATTTTTCATGCGGATTCCTTAGCAGGGGTTAACCCGGTGCGACGGAAGAAACGTTTTTCCCAGCCGATTATCAGCATCAGCGCGGCAAACAACAGCAGATAAGTGACCAGCAGGCCGCCCAGCGGGCCGAAGGTGTCGAGCAGATTCACTTTGTCCCAACGGGTTGCCAGCGCCGGGGCAAAATCATCCCAGTAATATGCCAGAATAGTGGAGCCGATAACGTTGCCGAGGCCCACCCACCAGTAGTGCACCTGACCTTCCACGGCGCGGTACATCCAGCCGGTTTCACACCCGCCCGCCAGCACGATGCCAAAACCAAACAGCAGACCGCCGATAACGGCGTTCGGGCCAGCCCACATAATCTTCGCTTCCACGCCTAACTGCACGTAGCTGAAAATTCCGATAGCGCTCACCGCCATCCCGAAGATGATGGCTTTCGCCATATGGGTGCGACCGGTGATCCACAGGTCACGGAAGGCCGAGGTGAAACAAATTTGCGCACGTTCAATCAGCAGACCAAAACCCACGCCGAACAGCATGGCCAGCCCCAGTTTTGGCTGGTTCATCGCCGTCAGCAGCGCCCAGCCGATCATGCCGATAAAGACCAGCATCCCCAGACGGAAACGGCGGCGCGCCTGATCCGGCTTCTGCGTCAGCGGCGAGGCAGCGGAGACTTTCTGCATTTTGACCGGGATACGGAATATGGGCAGTAGCGTGAAGCGCGCGCCGAACCAGGAACCGATGGCGGTTGCCAGCGCAAAGAACCAGGCATGAAGAGAAAACTGCGGAATACCGGTGAAGAAGGCTGCCAGATTGCAGCCCATCGCCATGCGTGCGCCAAAACCGGCAATCATCCCGCCGATAATCGCCTGCATAATGCGGATACGGCTGCGCGGCATACGTAATTTAACGTTGTTGGCCCACAGTGCCGCGGCAAAGCAGCCGCCGAACATGCCGAGGATCATCATCCCGTCGATGCGGGTAAGGGGGGAGCCTTCCAGATGGATCAGCTTGTAGTAACCCCACTCTTCAGCATGAACGCCAAACAGCTGGAGGATTTGTCCACCCCAGCGGGTGAATTCGCCCGTAACAGCCCAGAACGTACCGGTGATACCGAAATAATAAGTGGAGAGAATACCTGCTGCGATGACCGCAGGGACAGGCGCCCAGAATTTAACTAACCAGGCTTGTTTGAATTGTTGCCATGACATGCTTTCTTAGCCTCTGAACTCAGAAGGTGTATGTAGATTTAACGGCCTGGAATATATAACTTTTTTTTCTTCTCCAAAACCTCTCCAAAACTTTTCTCCAAAATACCCTCCTTTTTTATGACCCTCATCAAAATAATCGTGCAGTCCATACAGCGCGGCACAACCTGAAATCAAATAGCCAGTTTGGTCCACTCCTTCCCGCGATCGTCGTTATATCTGTCAGTTGTTGATTGCGTTTTATGGCCCAACAGAATTTTTGTATCGATGCCCTGGGCACGATAAAGGCGCTCTGATAATGATCGTTGCTCATGAAATGTCGTCGGGGTTTTGCCTTCAGGCGGAATGACGCCAGCAGCATCACGCGCCGTTGCAAATTCTTTCGTAAGCAATGTAAGCGAAACGTGTTTTGCAGCGGTTTTTCTTTTCCCGTGCAGCAGGTAGGGACTGACAAAACGATCCCGGCATTTTCGGATCACATCCTCAAGTGTCATGCCGATGGCATCACAACGTAAATTCAGAGGTAACGCTATACGGGAACCTGTCTTGATTTGCTCAATGTGTAAGTATCCGTTCCTGATGTCGGAGAATTTCATATTAGCGATATCTTCCCGGCGCTGACCCGTAACGAGTGCAAGAAGCATCGCGTTATGCGCATAATGATCTGCCGGGATCTTATCCAGAATTTTTTTCCACTCATCAAGTGACAGGCGTGCACGCCTCACCTTAACAGATGGTTTTTTAGTTGCGTTAGGAGGATTCCAGCCCGGAGGTACTTCACCAGCATGCTGAGCCTCAAGAAAAATATCCACCCATACAACGCGATTACAAAGCGCGCTACTGGCATGGCCAGCATCCAAAAACTCATCCAACAGAACGGCAAAATCTTTCACCTCCAGACTCTTCATCGGACGAGAACCCAGTCGCCTGGAAAGTAATTCGGCCATGCGTTTTTTTTCTTTGTATCGTTTTTCGGAAAGGGAACCTGCATCCAGGATTTGTCTCTGTATTTTCAGATATCGTTCAATCCATGCTTTAAGACTAATTCCTCGCTGTACTACTGCTTTAGGGGTTTCATCAATCTGGCGTAAATAATGCTCGGCCTCAGCCACTGCAATTCTTTGGTTTGCTGTTGTGGCTATTTTTTCTGCTTTTTCCCTGTCTGTTCCCAGACCGTGAAACTTCCCTGTTAAAGGATTTTTGTACTGATAATAAGTTTTTGCGGTGCGGCGATCGAACCGGGCATATAACCCGGAGATTGATACATTATTTTTTCGTGGCCTTGGCGACATCGCTTAGTATCTCCCGCAAAATTTCGTCGTCGTCACTGTGAATTTCAGGTTCTATTCCTGTTGCACCGGGGCCGATATAAATAGCCCGTTCATCAATACACCAACGATTTCCAATTTTTATTGGCCGTGGTTGTATATATCCCAGCTTCCCGTGCTTCACCAGGCATGGCATTGTTATGGGAAAGTGTAACCTGCGAGCTTTCCAGTCCCGCAGTGGTATCAGACTTTGTTCACTCATAGCCATCGCTCTCGATAGCCAGCTGCATAATACGCAGCGCAGCTGGCGAAGATTGATATTGAAAAATCAGTTTGCAGTCAGTCGCTGCCAGATGGCGGATACGTATTTGACATGGTGTCGGGCATCGGACAGTGCGTTGTGCATGTCACCCTCAAATTTGATGTCATAGCGTGGATTAATACCCACGGCTTTACCTAGTTCGGCCATTGTCTGAACGTCCCGGTTATTCCAGAGCATCCAGGGGCAGTCGATGCCGGTTCGGTCATAAGACTGGCGGAGAATGACATTGGCGAAAGAGCAACCATTGCCCCAGACCTGCACTAAAGATGGACCGTTTGCAGCATTTTCTGCGATGAAGTCATTAAGCTGGAGGAGGGCGTCATCGAGCTTAATTGCATCATCCATAACGATTGCAGAACGCGCTTCAGCTGACTGCTTCAGCCACCAGATGATCGCTGATGCATCCGGTACTCCACCCCATGCCATAGCGGATTCCAGACTGACAACTTTGTAGAATTCTGCGCCGGTATCGCCGGTTGCCGGGTCAAAAAATACGGCGCTAACGGAAACGACTGGCGAATTGGGTTTATTGCCCATCGTTTTCAGATCCACCATTAAGTGGGAATAAAGTTTGTCTGATTTTTGCTCAATAATTTGGTGAACGGGTTCATTATTCAGGGGAGCTGTCTGCGAACCATCTGTATCACTGCCTTCATCTGGCTGAGTTGCTGCTTTGCTCTGCGACATTTCAGTACCAGCTTTGGCTTCATCGTTACCAGTTTCTTCCATCTGCACATCGCTGGTGGTCTCCTCTTTGTTATCCGCATTCAGTTTTTCTTCAGCAGAGAGCTGGCGGACATAGTCAACAACAGATAATGGCTGTGCTGGTGGGGTGTTAACCAGGCTGTCGATGGAATAGACACCATTGCCGAGGTTTTCGATGCTCGGTTGCTCAGTACGAGACAGGGCTTCAGTGATGAGTTTTTTACCAACAAAGGCATATTCTTCGCCCACGCCATCAGGGACTGGCGTTTCTTTCTGGCCGTTAATCGCATCCTTAACTGCATCCAGGGTTACTGCGACTGAGTTAATCTGTCGCGCGGCGGCCAGAGTTTCCTCTGTTGGTTTTTCGTGGTTTTTTTCCGTCAGATTGGCATTGATATAACCACGCATGCGATCTGGAAAATTATGGATGTGCGCACCCGCGTCACGAATTAACGCAAAAATTGCGGCGCGGGAAAAATCCAGAATGCCGGGAGTCGCGCGAAGTGCGGCAGACCACTCTTTCCACGGGCTCTCTTTTTTAGTGATGATCTCTTTAGAACGGCGATGAATGGATAGCGGAATATTGTAAATATCAAAATCCATCGGCAGCGTGGCCGCCGCAATTTCGTAATCCATCGTTTCGAAGGTATGGATGTACTCAGGGCTACGATCAGTTTTGTTTCCGCCACCAGCGTTAGCTCCGCTGGATGTTCTCTGGATGCAGGAGACGCGATTACCGTTAACCCATTCCTTCGTGAGAAGTCCGCGATCAATATGTTCCGTATTAAACCAGGCATTAAAAAACTGGATAACGGTTGCCAGTTCTGGCGTTTTGCCATCAAGAGGAAATACCTTTTTAACGGCATTCACTACTTTATGAATGTCGGATTCAAGCGCTTTTTTAAATTGTTCAACGTTTTCAGCCGCCAGCAGAAGGTTCTGGACATACGAATTATCAGTGTCCATTTCAAGGCGCAAAATGTCTTTTTTCTGCCCGGCATCGACGTGATAGAGATACTCACCATCGCCAATAAATTGAGCGAGAACGCGGTGACGGAATGGCATTGTCGCAACAACGGTTAATTCCGGGGTTTCAGTGCGATTGTCGCTTTCTTCGCTTGCATCCTGGTCTTGCTGGATGCCCCTGGCTTCTCCTTCGGATGCTGCATCGTTTACCTGTTCGCTGGATTCTTCGCCCTGCGATGGTTCTGCATTGGGCTTATCATCTTGCGGTTCGTCCGGTGCTGTGGTTTCGCCTGCGTCGCCCGTATTGTCGGATACAATTTTTTTCCAGCTAGCCCCATCCTCGCCGAGTTCGTAACGGTCGCACCAGGTGTCATCCAGCTTTCCTTCTTCCGGCAGATCGTCAACAACAAACCAGTTAGTACGAATTGGCAACTGGTGGTCAGCACCACGACCGACTTCGATCCCGGAATCTTCCAGAATATTGAGGATTTCGCGTTCAGCGCGCGAGTCGGATTTTGCAGAGAACCAGCAAAAGAGGTTTTTAGCGTCTGCCGCTTTGGCTTTTGCTTTAATGAGATACGCATATGTGTTCATTGCGTTCGGGCTCCTTAAGGTTGTAAGATACCCGGCAGCTGATGATTGCCGCCTGTGGTAGTGGTCATTGGTCAAAACTCGTTCCGGGAAGCTTTGGTCGGCTAACCGGGTACTTAACCCGCCTTGCGCGGGTTTTGTGCTTTATGGGGCCGGGGATTTTCCCTGCGACAGCTGCGCGACGGGAACCCACTCCAGGGCATTCAGCACGGGTTCGAACGAATCCGGCGTGCGCGTCACGGCGCGAACGACATCAGCAACGCTGGGATTCATCTTTTTCAGATGGTATCCACCGCCGGGGCCACGCTGGCTGGTAACAATGTCGCTGCCGCGCAGCCTTGAAAAAATCTGCTCCAGGTATGAGACAGACAGCCTGGATTCTTTACTGATAGATGCGATGGTTACTGGTTTGCCGTTGTAAATCCTTTTAAGGATCGCCACGGCCTGAACAGATGCCACAACACGCTTCATTCCAAATTCCATGATTTAGCTCTTCTCCGGTTCTTGGCCATAGCCCTGGTGAGTGTTAATAGCATCGGTGAGAACCTCAACCGCTTCCATTTCAAAGTTATGTTCTGTCCAGACTTCGCCCAGAACGTCATCTTCCACTTCATCACGCAGGGCTTCTTTGACTTCGCGGACAGGCAAAACACCAATCAGTTGCTCTGCAGGTGCTGTGCTGAATCTCAATGCCAGTTCGTTCGCTGACATAAAAACCTCCGAAAAAGAGCCCGCCACGGGACGGGCAAAGAAGATTTTCTCAAATTAACCGAACAGGTCTTCGTCTCCTGTTGGTTACGATGGCGGTATTACCATCACGATGCCCCGTGCACTGAGCATCAGGCTGGAAACAGCCATTGGTCAAAACTCGTTTACGGGCGTGATGCGGTCTGCTGGTCTACAGACGGGTCGCCTTTCTGAGCCAGGGTGTAACAGATAAGGCGGATTATTACTTCAATACGGTTAAGCAGAACGGCCTGCTGCCGTGCTGGCTTACGTGCGAAATCAATCATGGTCATTCCTCTTCTTTGCCTTTTGCGTCTGGCCGACGGAACGGTGGAACCTGCTGCGCATAATATTCGTCATCTCATCCGGTGCTTCGTATGCCACCGGCAGCTACTGCGTGGGCGTCCTGCCTTGATGAATGTCTTTGCGTTGGGAATAGTATTATCGATTAGATCGATATATGTCAAATTAAATCGATAGTACAAAGCGCGATATACCCACCGATTGGTTTATCGGATTGATTTTTCGCGGTTTATGATGGGGGGAGGTACGGTGTTACTCGTTACTTGGGATTATTTTTCGTTTTTTGAGGTAGGCTGTAGCTACATCGTCAAGTTCTTGCAGACGCTGCTCGATCAACTCAATTATCTTTTCTCTTTCATCATCAGTAGGCAAAAGCTCAAATTGTTCAAGAAGTTTTTGTTCCTGAACAGACTGAGGCTGTCGTTTTTTTTCTGATGCAACTATCGGGATATTGTCGGCTTCAGCTTCTTCAAGAAAGAACCAATAAAGCGGAAAGCCTGTAGCGGACTGTAGCCGATCTAGGATGTCAGCTCTTGGAAGTATATTGGAGTTACACCAGCCATTGACTGACTGGGCTTTTACTCCCAATCTCCGTGCAAGTTCCGATTGAGAGATTCCAAGATCTTGGATGGCTTTTTGTAATCGCTTTCCGAAGTTCATATTCCTAGCCCGCTCAAAAACATATCTCCGATTATACAGATTTTATCTGTAGCTCAACCTATCGATATAATTTGACGATATCGAAATAATTTGATTTACTTCCTGCATGTTCACTCCACGAGACATGTCAATGAAGATCTCTACCCAAAAGAAAATGTTAGCGATATGCAGTCAGGCTGAGTTGGGGCGTCGTCTTAACCGTCGAGCCCAAACAGTTAATGGATGGTTCAAGAACAAGGTGCCAGGCGAACTTGTTGTTCGCGTTTCAAAAGCTGTTAACTGGCAGGTGACTCCACATGAACTGAGACCTGATCTTTATCCAAACCCGACTGATGGTTTGCCACGGGAGGATGCGTGAATATGCATTCCGTAACTTACCCACATCATAACCAGCGGGTAGCCATTCCGCTGAAATCTGAAAATCAATATAAACCGCAGCGGCGTGACACTATCCGGCACCGCGCGATCCGTGAAGCTGTCAGGGAATGGGAATCGACATTACCCGGGCAGGCACAGGAAAAGATTGCGCAGCTGGTGGCTGAACACTGGAGCAAGCAGGGCGGTCGCGGGATCACTGTGAACAAGCAGAACCTGTTCCGTTATCTCAAGAATGAAAATAACTCCGGCAAATACACGGCTTACGTTATGCAGCTGGCGTCCGCGATTGCTTCTGCCATGCCGATTGAAATCGCCAGAACGCACGGATTACGGCAGGGGAAAACGGAAACTGAGCTGGTGGCCTGTGCGGTAAAAGAATGCAGCGAGGCTCACCAGGCCAAACTGCTCGGCGCGCCGTTGCACAAGCTTGAAAAAGAGATCCGCGAAGCGGCGATCGCGTTATTCAACATGCTGCCAGCAGATGCGGCGGGACCACTACTGGCGAGTATCAGCGCCGTAGCGCCGCAAATTTTTTAACGAGTTTTTACCAATGAGCAGGCTATACACGGGGAGGCTACATGAGCATTGATGCAATGCGATGGGCCAAAAAAGTTAAAACCGGAAAATCTTCCAGTAAGGCGATCCTTACCTGGCTGGCAGATATGTGCGGGGCTGACTTATGTGCATATCCATCTGTTGCTGCACTTGCAGAGGCAACGGAACTGGACAAAAAAACCGTGCAGGCTGGTTTACGGCATTTGATCGAAATCGGACTTATTGCCGACACCGGGGAACGAAAGGGGCGAACTAAACAGATACCCGTATACAAATTATTAGGTGTCGAAGAAAGCGTTGTTGATTCTGAACACACCCAAAATCGGGAGCCTTTAAAGCCACCCGAAAACGGGGTTCTTAACGGTAAGTTACCCAAAAACGGTTGCCTTAAAAATGACCAAAGACACCCGTTTTTTCCTTCAAAGACACCCAAAAACGGGATCGGGAATCTACCAAGGAACCATAAAGATCTAAACCCCACACATAGTAAAGTGGTCGAACCAGTTTCGCCGGACTATCCGAACCAGCCAGGGATTGTATTTGGCAATGTTCAGTCATTCGGAAAATTTGCCATGCATCCGTCCTGGACACCTTCACAGGATTTTAAGCGGATGGCTGAACTATGGGGCATGCCGTTAAAGCCGGGAATTAACCTTCCAGCGGAACTGAACAGTTTTATTACTTACTGGCAAGCCGAAGGGAAGGTGTTCCACCAGGTGCAGTGGGAGCAGAAATTTGCACGGCATTTAGGCCGGGCCAGCACACAAATCAAACCAGCAACCGGAGGGGAAAACAATGCGGGATTACGAACAGGACCTGCACCATCACGAGCTGTACAGCAGATACGAGAAGCCAGAGCAGAATGGGAACGTAAAAACCGACTTGCTGGCGACAGAGACGGCGTGGCGGCTATGGGAAGTCATGGGGGAGATATTTTCGAACCGCTGGACGCAGAAGAACGGAACGGAGCCTTCGGCTATCTGGATTGCCCAGATCGGCTCGATGACTGAAAGCCAGATCAAACTGGTCTGCCAGCAGTGCATGGAGCGTTGCGCAGTCGGGAACACCTGGCCGCCGGATCTTGCCGAGTTCGTTTCGCTGGTTTCTGAGAGCGGGGCTAACCCGTTCAGCCTCACGTCAGACCGGGTGATGGCTGAATACAAGCGCTGGCGTAACGAATCATACCGTTATTCCGGCAGCGACAAATATCCGTGGCCGCAGCCAGTGCTGTACCACATTTGCGTCGAAATGCGCAGGACTGGCGTTGAACGCCAGATGACAGAGGGGGAGCTGAAAAAACTGGCAGAAAAATTACTCACGAAGTGGACAAAACATGTCAGCAATGGCCTGTCCGTCCCGCCGATTCGTCGCCAGCTGGCGGCGCCGCACCACCCGGCAGGGCCAACACCGGCACAATTGCTGATGGAGGAATACAGACGCCGCAAAGCGGCAGGCTTAATCAACTAAACGAGTTTTGACCAATGACCAAAGAACTTTCACAAAAAGACCAGGTGGCGGTAGTTGTTCGTCACATTCCCGGGTGTGTATTGCGTGATGTCTGTGAAGCGCTGGATATTGCCGCTGGAACGGCAGGGCGTTTCCTGCGGGCGCTGACTGTCAGCGGGACGATAACCCGCAGCCACAACGGTACACAGTACGTCTATGACGTGGCGCCCGGCGCGGTAATACCTGACGTAACGCTGCCGTTCATGGAAGAAAAGAGCGATCCCGTAAAAACGCAGGCAGTTGAAAGCATCGCCAGAAATCTGGAGTCCCGTGGGCTGTGGCGCCGCGCGGCAACGGTTTATACCGACATGTTGGCTATTGCCAGCAATTCTGTCGAAGTGGCCCGTATCGCGCAGCGGCGCGAAGAATGCCTGCGTATGGCTCGGAGGTGACCACATGGAAAAAGTAACCCTGAGAAGTAAAGACCAACTGGCGGTGATCGCGTTCCTTGAAACAAACAAAATCGCCTCAGTCCTGAAGCTTGGGCGCCAGATGGGATGGAGTAACAAACATACTCACGCAATTACCGGGCGCCTGATCCGTATTGGTGTTTTGAAGAATGTCGGTAAACCAGGAAAGCCGCTGTACCGGCTTGTTCAGCGCTGGCAGACAAAAGTCAGGTTGCCTGAGCAAAATCAGCCCGCGCCACAGCCGTTGCTTATAACCGATGTTTGTCGCCAGAACTGGCAGGGCTATCAGATCCACAAAATTTTCGGGAGCGCACGGGCATGAGCATAACGAAAACTCACACAGGCATTGTGATCACCAAAGACGGTCCGAAGCGTAAAAAATTGCACGAAACGGAAAGAATGTGGGTGGTCAGCAAGAATGAGTTTTACCACAAGGAAACGGGGCGCCGTCACTTTGCCGAGAATACTCGCCGTCGCCTGCTGCTGGACAGTATCGATCCGATTAACAAGGAGTCCGCACAATGAGCAAAGAACGCGGAATGATTTTTAATGATGAAATGGTACGGGCGCTGCTGGATGGCCGGAAGACGCAGACGCGGAGAATTATGAAAAACCAGCCAGCGGGCGATTACCCAGACACGCCAGCACTGGTTAGAAATGTTGGTCCTGGTTTTCAGTGGTACGGAAGTTATGGTGAAAGCAGCATTTTCAATTGCCCATTTGGTGCCGTTGGCGATCGCATCTGGGTGCGAGAGACGTTCCAGGGGCCGCTTGTTTCTGAGGAGTTATTCGAAGAATACCTGGCCCATTCTGAAAAGTTCGAAACGCCGCAATACTGCGAATATGCCGCCGATGGTGGCACCAAGCCTGAATACTGTGATCTTGACGATAACCTCCGTCACGGTTGGCGCCCATCCATACACATGCCGCGCTGGGCATCCCGCATTCTGCTGGAGATTATCGACGTGCGGGTGGAGCGGCTTAACGACATTAGTGAAGAAGATGCGCAGGCAGAAGGGGTGAAGAAACTGCGTGGTGGTTACTGGAAGCACTACCAACCAAACGAGTGGACGCAGTTCCAGCTCAGTGCGCGCGGATCTTTCGCTACTCTCTGGAATTTTATTTATGGAGAAGGTGGCTGGTGGGCTAATCCGTGGGTTTGGGTGATTGAGTTTAAACGAGTTGAAGGCGGTGCAGCATGACAATCGACAAACAGGCGCTGCGTGAAGCGGCGGAAAAATACCGCACAACATATGCCGCTCATCTCAAAAACCCAAGAAATTATGATGCGCTGGATGCATGGGATAAGGCTACCAGTGAGTTTATGGCGTTAGTTAATAACGACGAGCTCAACATCATCGCGTCATTGATAGACGAAATTGACATGGAAACAGGATATCGGGAGGGGGCGTTTGTTGCATGTAATCGCTGGCATACCAAATTTAGAGAGACAGAGGCAAAGCTGGAAGCCGCAGAGAAGCGCATAGCAGAACTGCGAGAGTGGAATGCAGGACTTGCGCAAGAGTCATGCTTACAACAGCAGCGCATAGCAGAACTGGAGGCGCGGACGCCCACAGTTAAGATGCCAGAACCTTTCAAACTAGCTAAATCATCGAGCGGGTTAACGTATTACTACGCAGATGAAGTTGATAAAGCGCTGGCCGCAGCGAGCATCAACATGGAGGCTGAGTGATGGCTAATTCATTACTGGAAACCTGCAACAACTGGCAGATTCGGCGCGCTGAGTTACTGGCTCACAACCCTGACATAGCAATGACAATCGATCAACTGGACTCTCTGATTGAGCGCACTGTGCGCTCTGCAATTGAGATAGCGCACCGCGTGGATTGGGATTTTCGTGAAGCTGAGCGGCTGGCGAAAGAAGTTGCCGCCGCTGGCATCGGCATTAAGGAGTAGTGATGGATAATCAACAATTTTTTGATTTTCTGTGGCAAGAACAAATGCGCAAGCGAAGTGAAAACGCACAAAGCCAGTTTCGCCAATGGCTGCAACGTGAAGAGGAACGGCGCCTGGATTATGTGATTTCTCGGGCGAGACAAGAAAGCTGGAGTTTATAAACATGACCACTATTACCAGAGAGCTTATCGCCGCATATCTTAACGGTGAAGTTAAAACGCTCACTAACAGCGAACAGAAAGAGCTGGCGCGTATCGCGCTGGCATCGCTTTAGGCTGGCAGTGACAGCAACAGCCACCCGGCGCAAGGCCCTCTCTCAAATTACCGCCTGCACCGCATCAGCGATATTCTCAGAAAAGCCGCAGCACAACGCGATGGCGGTAACATCGGTTACGCAATGTCTGATGCTGTGAAAGCGATTGATGAACTGCTTGATGTGCGAAAGGCGGAGCCGGTTGCTTTCATCAATGGAGCGTGGACGCTGGTTTATTATCGCCCGCCGAAAGAATCTGGTCTGAAGATTGGCGATAAGCTCTACACCGCACCGCCAGCGCCGTTGGCGATAGACGAGCGCGCGGCATTCAACGCATGGAATAACGAAGACAATCTCCCCATCGCTGGGGTTGGTGCGAAAAACGCTGCATGGTTAGCATGGCAGGCCCGGGCCAGGTTGGGTAGCCCGACAGCGCCTGTAGTGCCGGACGAATGCCCGGTAGAAATTCGCGACCTGATGGCGTCCCATTCTGACGCTCTCTTCCATGATGGCGATGCACAGGAGATATGGAACGCCTGCCGCGCCGCTATGCTCAACCATTCCGGTGATGTCATCGAAATGAGGGAAGCCATCAAGCAACAGTCAACCATGCAACCCAACAATGGTGCGATGTCAGGTGATGCAGTCAAGCAATCGTCAAGCAATGCTCAACGGAGGTAAATCGTGAAAACTATCCAGTTATCTGAACGTGAGTTGTCGATAGTTTATAGCTTAATGGCGCCGCCGTACCGCGCTGAAGATATTCGCTCTGACGAGTTCAACGAATTGCGTAATAAAGTCTTTTACGCTCTGCGTGATGCTCAGAACGATGAACATGTAAGCCAGCGTTACAAGTTGCCAGTTATCGGCTGGTTGCGTAGTGATTACAACAGTGACGACAAACGCGACCCGAACGCACCTCTGTTTATGCTGGGTAGCAATGATCCGACAGAAACATGGGGAGTGAAATACATTCCGCTGGCTGGCAACTCTCCGGTGACTACGGATGGTTGGACGGGAAGCGACGAAGCAAACGCAGCACTGATAATGCTCGATCGCATAGAAACAGTGGACTCGGTTGATGATGACCGCATTGAGGGTATCAAGCGCATCATTCGCGGGCTCGCAGCAGCACCGCAGCAGGAAGCCAGAAAAAGTAATGTGATAGGCAGTTATCAGGGTGCTGACGGGCAAGAGCATCCAATCGTCAGCCTTTCATCGCCGCAGGAGGTGAAGTGATGGACTGGCCTACTGCGTTCACGACTGTTAGTGTAGCGTTTGCTGTGGCCGCGATATTTATATGGGGGTGAGGTGATTACTTATCTTTTTTTCGGTTTCCTTATTGTTTGCACTCTGTTTTGCATGGTGATGTTATGGCGGGTTGCCAAGGTGGCAGAGTGGCGACTCAAGGCCCTCGAGATGAGTGCTGATGATTATCAGGCGCTACCTGAATTTCATAAGATGCTGTGGATGATTTGGATATGGAGGCTAGAACGCTTCCCGAGATGTAATAAGCGGGCATGGTCGGAGGTGAAGTGATGGATCAACTTTCGCAATACACCACTAACAGGATTATTGAACTGGAAAATCTGCTGCTGGTGGATGTTGAGGAAACGGTCTGGCCAGCGGAAGTGAAAATGGTTTTTTCTCAGGTTGAGAACGCCGGGGATCTCCCGGCGCACCATAGTTTTCATGGCTGACCTTCGAAGTTCCATCTTGCGGAACCCATATTAAAGTAAACTCTCCGATCGGTAAACGCCGGGAATGTCGCTCTTTCAGAAGCTTTTTGCAATGCAGCGCAATAATCTTTGTCACCACCTTTCACGATAAAATTTTGCAGGGTGCCATCGACTTTGAAATCCAGATGAGCGTTACATTTTTTACCATTCCAGGCATGGGGCTCTGTAAGTGCTGCGTCCAAAGCTTTTTTTATTCTGGATGAATACCATCCATATATATCCTTATCCGACACTTTACCCGAACTCTTATATTCGCATGATTCCATTGCATTTTCTTTCTGACAGCCTGTAGGTGCAAGAGGGGAGCAACCTGCAATGGTTAATGTCACCACAATCAACATTAAAAATTTTATCATATATGTTCCCATCATGCTGAAATTCAATTTATTGAATTGTATAGTTATTTTCAGAGATTTAAAATATGATTGTTACATTACTTCTTCAGTAATGAAGTGACAGACTTCATTACTAATGTTTCAACTGCACGAAATCTACCATGCAGGGTTTCCTGCTGCGGTAATGCTGTGCCGCCGTCGTTCGCCGCGGCGCTCGTCCGGGTGGATCTGCCCGAACTTTGCCAGCCGAAAGAAATGGCTGCGTAATGTATAATCCCTCTCAAAGCATCGAGGGGGATTCATCATGTCAGACTGGAACATCGCAGCAAAACCGAAAGACGATCAGGACAAAATCAACGTGGATTTAGCGGCCAGCGGCGTTGCGTACAAAGAGCGCCTGAACATGCCGGTTATCGCTGAAGTGGTGATGCGCGAGCAGCCAGAGCATCTGCGGGACTATTTCCTTGAGCAGTTACGATATTACCGGGAGCAGAGTATTTCTCTGCCAAAAGCATCTGACCCTCGATATCTCAAACAGGAGGAAGGTAAGTGAAATTTTCTCGAATCGAACAAAGCCCAATAATGGACAAGGGAAACTACGTTAAAATTGATCATGATTTTGGCTATTTTTTAGATCCGAATAAGATGGCTTCGATAGCTAACTATGAAGATGAGTCAGCAGCACTATTAAAATTAATGCTAATTCATGAGGACTTTCTTCGAGTTGTTATTGAGAACTTAAGGCCTGAGGGTTCAGAGAAGTACAATGCCATCAAAAGCTATAAGTATTTTGCACCGAAGTTGTCAGCTGCCGTTCTCTTAGGGCTTCCTGTATCACTTGCTGATGCTATGTCTGAACTCAACAGCATTCGAAACAAGTACGCTCATAAAATTGACTATGTCATTACAAATGAAGAAGTTGACAAGCTTGCGGAAACGATTAAAAAAATAAAAATCGAAGAAATTAACCACGGTGGCTACATACATCAAGTTATTGAGCCAATCCTTAAGGATGGGATCTACGCAGTGGCTCTGATGAACGATCTACCTCCTGATTTGGAAGAAAATCGTCTTCGTATATGCAAATTAGTCACTAGCGCACACTGCATGTGCTTACTGGGGGCTTTTTGGTTAATTAATACTCTCCACGTTAAGGACAAACTAAAACTTTCCATGTCTGAGTAGGGCAGGAGGAACGTTTCCACACAATTTATTTTCTGGAATCAACCCGCCATAATCATGTCATCGGAGCCTGAACAACTCCGGTGACTTCTGCGCATTTAAGTCCCCTTAAATGCGACCACCATCTCAACTCCTCACCTGCCACAGATGCAAATGCTCTTAATGATTAAACCCGCTTCGGCGGGTTTTTTTACGCCTGAAATTTGTGTCTATGGGTTAACAATTCGTGCTCTTAAAACGTTGATCATTTCGCTTTATAGGTATACTGTATAAAAACACAGTATACGCAGTGGAGGCCACTATGAAAGTTGAGTTAACTATTGATCGAACAAAGAAACTTCCTGATGGTGCAGTGCCAGCATTAGAAGCCGAACTGTTACGTAGGCTCAGCCAGAACTATGAAGGGGTAAAACTTACAATTCGCCGCGCAGGGGCTGATGGCCTGAGTATTCTGGGGGGTGAAAAAGGGGATAAGCAGCGCATTGAGGAGATTCTTCAGGAGACCTGGGAAAGCGCCGACGACTGGTTTTATTGATATATAAGCGTTTGGTTATTGCCCTGGTTTTCGGGAGGGATTTTCGGTGGAAGTATTAGAAGAATTACCAAAAAAAGGCTATGCAGTCATCAGATGCCACGATGGGGTTATCGTTGCCAGGCTGCACTCATTTCCTGAATGTGAGCGTGCGCTGATGTACCGGCGCGGCAACATGGTGTCTTTCATGCCACTAAAGGACGATGAGATTATCGGAACGCCGAGCCTCTTTACCCAGATGCTGGAACGCGCTGGTTATCGCGTTTCTCTGAATTCTGTTACACTCCCGTCATAGGCCTGAACAACCTATACCTGCTGCGCCACGGAGAAAACGATGGCGCAAAACCACTTCAAAATACAATCCTCACTGACGTTACCCAACGCCAGCGCATTTCTGTTGCCACTCATTCGGGAGGTGGCATGAAACGGAGCTGGTTTACTCATCACGGGCTGACCACTGAGCAGGCCGATGAGCTGGTGGAACGATACCGGGCAAAGGGCATTAAAACAGAGAGAAGTCTGGACTCTGATCCATGTTTTTGGATTGTCAGTGCATTACTGACTGAAAACGCCAGCCCGGCGCGCACTAAAAAATCGTATCGCTCGCGGATGTGGGGGTGATTATGCACGTCTACGACATTACGCCGCTCGGTAAACCCAGAATGACTCAGCGGGATAAATGGCAGAAACGCCCGCCGGTGCTTCGCTATCGTGCGTTCTGCGATGAAGTCAGGCTGAACAAGGTCTCACTGCCTGAGTCGGGTTATCACGTCACATTCATACTTCCCATGCCCGCCAGCTGGAGCAGGAAGCGCCGCGCCGAAATGAGCGGGAAACCGCACCAGCAGAAACCAGATAAGGACAATCTCGAAAAGGCGTTACTTGACGCGATATTTGACGACGACAGCCGCGTGTGGGACGGGCGCGTCACAAAAATATGGGGAGAAAAGGGGCAAATAATCATTCGGGAGATTATTGAATGCGCGCGCTGCTCAAACCCGTAATCGTTCGTGAAATGGGGCTGATAATGCTGAAGCCAGGCAGTGAGTTGCTCGGTCTGTTTCATCATGGTCGGGTGCTGATAGAAAAGCCGCCAGAGTATATGACGCGCTGGCCATCCGGGAAAATCCCTGATGCCCGCCAGCCGCTGGCAGAAGACAGCGGGCTGGTGCCGTTTTTTACTGATGAACGGGTGATCCGCGCTGCTGGAGGAATTACGGCGCTGGAGGAATGGTTACGACGTCGGGTAAGCCATTGCCAGTGGCCGCATTCAGAGTATCACCACAGCGAGCTGGTCAATATGCGACACGAGCCGGGGGCAATACGTGTCTGCTGGCATTGTGATAACCAGCTGCGGGAGCAGGCAACGGAGCAACTTTCGGCGCTGGCCCGCAAGAACCTGATCGAGTGGGTGATTGATAACGTATTAGCGGCGCTAAGGTGTGGTAAAGACAGAGAGCTTTCACTTGCGGAATTGTGCTGGTGGGCCGTGTATTCCGGCGTCGCCGCAGCGATACCGGAAGGGATGGCGAGCCGCGCTCTGGCACTGCCGAACGAACCGTTGCGGTCAGTTTATAAGGAAAGCGAGATCGTCCCTTCGGTTCCGGCCACCAGCATTCTGGAAAAACGCCTGGAATTGCTGTCGGGTGACGTTATTCCGGTAATACCGGCGACAAAGCCTGCTGTGACGCTGACCGTTGATCCAGAATCCCCGCAAACCCTTATGAAGCGGCCAAAACGTATTCGCTGGGTAAATCCTGAATATGTTCAGTGGGTGAAGACCCAGCCGTGCGAATGCTGCGGAATGCCATCAGACGATCCCCATCATCTTATCGGGCACGGGCAGGGAGGAATGGGAACAAAAGCCCATGACAGCTTTACCCTTCCGCTGTGCCGTGAACATCACACAGAACTGCATAACGATCCGGTCAAGTTTGAACGTAAATACGGTTCTCAGCTTGAAATGTTGAAAAATGTGCTGGACCGGGCGTTTGCGCTTGGCGTGCTGGCATAAAAGGAGAAAAAACCATGACGCCACGTCAAAAACGTTCACACCGCGCAGCGCTGGAAAAAGCAGCATCGGCACCCCGCAAAAGCTGGCTGGGGAAATGTACTCTCCTTACCGGGATTCAGTCGGCATGGATAAAATCACTGTTAACGATATGGGGAGAAGGTGTGAGCGGAGGAACTGCACCTCGAATGCCAAGGGGACATGAATGCTGGAATGTACTGAGGGGAGGACGTTGGTCAGATAAGGCACTGGAGCGTTTTACGGCTGCGCTGAACCAGGCTCGTAGTGAGGGATTTAAGGGGCAGCAGGCACTAAATCGCGCTCACACCATTCTATGGCCCCAGCCAGCCACAAGCGTAATTGATGAAGCTTTGCATAATGATGATGTTGATTTTGTTGAGCAATCCGTGCTGCTGGCGTTTGATGTCAATGATCCGGTATATGTCGTTGGTCTTCAGTATTACACCACGCGAAAAAAAATCTCTGATATTACAAGAGAGTTGCGGGCAATAGCGCCGTGGCTAACCGACTGGGAGGCAAGAAAGCGCGTGCGCTGGTGCCTGGAAATTTTCAGAGCAAAAGTCTTTCTGTCGTCGCGGAAATTGTTATCCGAATAGTCACGAAAAGACTTTAATTTAGCTATTTGTGCTGTTTTTTAGTGTTAACGTTGAAAACGGGCCAGAAAGTTAGATAATCCATTCATGCTTGGCAGAGCTGCGCCACGATGGCAGCGATGAGAAGCGACAATTTGATTATGACGAGAGCCCCGCCAGCCGGGGCTTTTGCTTTCCGGCGATACGACAGGGGTATTCGCGAGGTGCATTGCATCAGTACCCCTGTCATATCGCCGATTTTTCCTGATTCATTCCAGACATCTTTTATGAAGGCTGCCATCCGGTGGCCTTTTTTATTTCCCCTCAAGTTTTCTGAGAGGATTCACAGCAATAGAGGGGGCTAAATGTCCGATCCTGTAACTGGCTCCGGCGCGATGCTCGGAGGTGGGCTGGTGGGTTCCGTAATTTACGGAATCTTTACTCATACCGATTTTGGCGTTGTGTTTGGTGCGTTTGGTGGCGCGGTTTTCTACGTCGCAACGGCTGCAAATCTTACCCGTGGTCGTCTGGCTGCATACTTCATGACATCGTTCATTGTTGGCGTACTTGGGGCTGGATTATTAGGCTCAAAACTCTCAGCATGGACAGGCTACAGTGATCGCCCGCTTGATGCGCTCGGCGCCGTGATTGTGTCGGCCATCACTATCAAGGTGCTGACATTCATCAACAGTCAGGATCTAAATAGCCTGTTCGGTATGCTTTCGCGTCTGCGCGGAGGAGGGGGTAATGTTAAATGATCCTTCTGCATTCTTTAATGCGTTAATTTGTGGGGTGATCGTGGTTGCGCTGATGTTCTACCAGCGCGGCAGCGCGAGACATCGCCCTCTGATATCGCTGGTGGCCTACTTCACAGTGCTGGTATATGCCAGCGTCCCATTCCGGTATCTGTTCGGCCTCTATCAGGAATCTCACTGGTTTGTGGTGTTGGGTAACGTACTAATTTGCGCCGCCGTGCTATGGGCGCGGGGAAACGTGGCACGTTTAATCAACATTCTTCAGAAATAAAAAAGTGGGTTGTAACGACATCACTACAACCCACAAAGGTTACATAAAGGTATTAGGATTTTTCTTGGTTGGAATTTTGAATCAAATTACATTTGAAAGCATCTCTGTTTCCCTTTTTTATCCCTATTAAATCTGGTAGTTTCCTGGCGGGTAATTTTATGAATCAATCACAATTTCAGAAGGCGGCTGGTATAAGCGCCGGATTATCTGCGCGCTGGTTTCCGCACATCGACGCGGCAATGAAAGAATTCGGCATCACTGCGCCGCTCGATCAGGCGATGTTCATCGCGCAGATGGGGCATGAGTCCGGCGGGTATGAAAAGCTGGTGGAAAGTCTGAACTACGCAGCCGATCGTCTTGTTCCCGTATTCGGCAAGCACCGTATCACGGCACAGCAGGCTGCCGCACTCGGCAGAACGGCAACGCAACCAGCTAATCAGAAAGCGATAGCCAATCTGGTTTACGGCGGCGAGTGGGGCAAAAAGAACCTGGGCAACCAGATTGCTGGTGACGGCTGGAAATATCGCGGGCGCGGGCTGAAGCAAATCACCGGGCTAAGCAACTATCGCAAATGCGGCATGGCGCTAAAACTGGATCTGGTCACACAGCCGGAATTGCTGGAACAGGACGAAAATGCAGCGCGTTCCGCAGCGTGGTTCTTTGCCACCAGCGGATGCCTTGTGTATTCCGGCGATGTGGAACGTATCACGATCATCATCAACGGCGGTAAAAACGGTCTTGATGACCGCCGTCGCCGTTTTAATCTGGCAAAAGCCGTGCTGGTGTGAGGCTGCTATGGGACTTGAAATGATTATCGGCCTGGCCGCAGCGGTGATTGCCGCTATCGCTGGTGCTTTTGGTTTCGGCCAGTTGCGCGGCACCAGTAAAGCGGAAGCCAAAGCCGAAATCCAGCGCACAGAAGAACGCGCGGCAGCTACTGAAGCCGTTGCAGAACGCCGGGTAGAGAAAACAAAAGGAGCCAGGGATGTACAGCAGACTGTTAATCATCTTCCTGATGACGATGTTGACCGTGAGTTGCGCGAAAACTTTACCCGCAAAACCTGAAGTAACGGACACGGCCTGTGACTGGGTGAATATCATCTACCTTACTGAACACGATATTGCCGTGCTGGATAAGCAGACCAAGCGCGACATCCTGGCCCATAACAAATCAGTGCAGGCTAACTGCAAGAAGGAGTCTGCCCGTGAACGCAGAGAACCTAAGTGAAGCGTATTACATCAATAACGAGATAAAAGAACTACAGCGACAGAAAAGTATTCTGGAGAGTGGTGCAGGGCTTGGGGTAACAATCCAATCTACCTATCAGGACAATGCCTTTTTGGATGCTATACGCCCACATGCTGTGGCTGAGCTTGACCGTCGTATTGAGGAAAAGAGAGCCGTACTAGTTAATTTAGGCGTCTCCTTCTCTTAATGTGACAGGCATTACAGCAACCAAATTCACTGCCATAGACCGGGTGGCAACCGGCGCTGGCCCAGCGAACAGGGCGACCAATAGCCTCGCAATAGCGGGGCTTTTTTACGACCAAAAGAGAGAGAATGATGGAAAAAGAGCAAAACGGCGGCCAAATCCTGCCTGTAGCAAAAGATTTTAAATTCTGTCTGGGCCAGCTGGTTAATCTGCGTATCAGTGATGAATGGGGTGAAGTTCAGGCCCGCGCGCAGTACCTCAACGGTGAGAATCAGTACCTTGTTCACTATCAGGCAGCTGATAAATGCGCTACTGAGCGCTGGTACTCAGAATCGCAGTTGGTGTCGGTAGAAGACGATCGCTCTCCGGGGATGCCGGTGTTTGGCTGCGTTGAACTGCCGGAAGGTGCGACAGTCGAAGAGTAAGGCATTACAACAGGCATTCGCTGAGTGCCTGTGATAATGCTGTGTTGATACATTGTGATTATTCGTTAGACTCTCCCTACCGTTAGGGATGAGGTCGACATTATGAAAATTAGATATGTAATTGCGTTAGCGTTATCACTATTCGTTGCTGGCTGTGATAATGCGCCAAAATTTGATGGTTCAAGCCAGGAGTCTTTGCGTTACTCAGGTGAGAAAGTTATTGAGTCACTTTCTGATGCTAAGAAAGAAGAACTTAAGTCAGCAATTCGAGACGCTTTAAGCTATTACGCTACTCAGGCAGTCATAAATAACGATAGCAGTTATTCTCCAGAAAAAATGCGTTTAGTCATACTGAATGGGAAGACTGCTGAACAGATTATTTCAGAAGCCGATAGCTATCGGAAAAAGAAAGAGCAACTGGTGAAACAATACAAGCAGAATTAATGACACGGAGGCCGCATTTAGCGGCCTTTTTAATACCGTACCCAATTGATAATCACTATCATTTTCGCGGGTCCTCCTGGAGATTCTGAACACCGAGGGGGCGAGGACACGCGGAAAACGGCTGGTTTTTTGCATTTTATCGGCATCATCATCATTCCCTTAACCTGTTGATATTTCAGTCGTGAAATTATTCACGATGTCGAAATGATTAATTTTTGTTCATCATCATGGATAACGAGCTGAAAAATCTCCGCCTTAATATTAACCAGCTGGCGGTGCTTACCGATCTGCATCGTCAGACGGTCGCCAGCAGGCTGAATAATGTCGAACCTGCTCCCGGCAGTAATTCCCGTCTCAAACTTTATTCCGTTCTGGATATTCTCCGGGAACTGCTGGGCCGAACAACGACACCGGAACTGGTGGACGTCGATAAGATGCTGCCACCCGATCGCAAAGCGTGGTTTCAGTCTGAACGTGAACGCCTTAAGTTCCAGCAGGAAACAGGTGAACTTATTCCGGCATCGGCAGTTACCCGCGAATTTTCCTCGATGGCGAAAGCCGTCGTTCAGGTACTGGAAACGCTGCCGGATATTCTGGAGCGCGATTGCGCGATGACACCTGCTGCTGTGGTCAGGGTGCAAAAAGTAATTGATGACCTGCGGGATCAGATTGCCCTGAAGGTTGAACAGGCAGATACGCCGGAACAGGAGGACAGTTCGTCAGAAGAGGAGTAAGCCATGCGACAGGCCACGGCGGCGGAGGTCAGAAAAAACACTGCCGGGATCATCAGGGCGCCACGTCGAATGCCTGTTGCCGAGGCCGTACATAAATACATGCATGTCCCGGTTGGTGTGGGTAACTATGTTAAATGGGATCCGGACCTTGCCCCCTATGTTGTGGAACCCATGAACTGCCTGGCATCGCGTGAATATGATGCTGTCATTTTTGTTGGCCCGGCCCGAACAGGTAAGACAATCGGTCTGATTGATGGATGGGTGGTGTACAACATTGTCTGTGATCCGTCGGATATGCTCATTGTTCAGATGACGGAAGAGAAAGCGCGTGAACACTCCAAAAAACGTCTTGCCAGAACATTTCGTGTCAGCCCGGAAGTGGCAAAGCGGCTGAGTCCGTTACGCAACGACAACAACGTGCATGACAGGACCTTCCTTGCCGGGAACTACCTGAAGATTGGCTGGCCTTCCATCAACATCATGTCCTCGTCAGATTTTAAATGCGTGGCGCTGACAGATTACGATCGCTTCCCTGAAGATATTGATGGCGAGGGCGATGGCTTTACCCTTGCCTCCAAACGTACCACCACCTTTATGTCTGCGGGGATGACACTGGTCGAAAGCTCTCCGGGCAGGGAAATCACCAATACCAAGTGGCGGCGTAAATCGCCGCACGAAGCTCCGCCAACCACCGGAATCCTGGCTTTATACAATCGCGGCGATCGCCGCCGCTGGTACTGGCCATGCCCACACTGCGGGGAATACTTTCAACCTGCAATGGAGGCAATGACAGGCTACCGGGAAACACCTGATCCGGTGAAAGCCAGTGAAGCCGCGCATATTGAGTGCCCGCATTGTAACGGCATTATTACCGCCGATAAAAAGCGGGAACTTAACGGAAAGGGCGTCTGGTTACGTGAGGGCCTGGTGATCGACAGGGAAGGCAATATTACGGGGGAAGGCCGCCGTTCGCGTATCGCGTCGTTCTGGATGGAAGGACCGGCAGCGGCTTATCAGACCTGGTCCCAACTGGTCTACAAGCTGCTGACGGCGGAGCAGGACTATGAAGCAACCGGCAGTGAAGAGACCCTGCGCGCGGTGATTAACACTGACTGGGGACGGCCGTATCTGCCCCGCGCGGCCAGCGAGCAGCGTCGCGCCGATGTGCTGATGCAGCGGGCTGAAGATTACGGTAAACGGCTGGTGCCGCCCAAAGTCCGTTTCCTGCTGGCGTCAGTTGACGTGCAGGGCGGGAAGAAACGCCGCTTTGTGGTCCAGATCATTGGTTACGGTGAAAACGGGGAACGCTGGCTGGTGGATCGCTATAACATCCGCCAGTCCCTGCGCTGTGATGAAAATGGCGAAACTCAGCCACTGCATCCAGGCTCCTATCCTGAAGACTGGAAGCTGCTGATCACGGATGTGCTGGAAAAAACGTATCCGCTCCAGTCCAGTCCTTCGCAGCGGATGCCTGTACTGGCAATGGCGGTCGACAGTGGCGGGGAAGATGGTGTCACGGATAACGCCTATAAATTCTGGCGTCAGTGTCGCCGTGATGGTCTGGGTAAACGGGTTTACCTGATTAAAGGGGACAGCACGAAACGTCAGAAAATCATTACCAGAACCCATCCCGATAACACTGACCGAAGTGATCGCCGGGCGGATGCGCGCGGCGAGGTTCCGGTTTATCTGTTGCAGACCGACCTGCTTAAAGACCAGCTCAGTAATAACCTTGAGCGTGAAACGCCCGGGGCAGGGTATATCCATTTTCCTGACTGGCTCGGGGAATGGTTCTACGAGGAACTGACCTACGAAGAACGTGGGACAGACGGAAAATGGCGTAAGCCGGGAAAAGGCAATAACGAAGCCTTTGACCTTTTCTGTTATGCCCACGCTGTCGCGATCCTGCGCGGCTACGAAAAAATCCGTGACTGGGAACAACCGCCAGCCTGGGCGGCTGCTCAGGATATCAATTCAAACATTATTGACGGGGAACGCCCCAGGGAGATTGCTGTGAAAAAAGCGGTGCCTGCACGTTCGTCTCCGGTTTCAGAAACTGAACAGGCCAGCACGCTGTCTGGCGGCTGGCTGGGTGTCAGCGAAAACGGAGGCTGGCTGTGACGAAAACAGAAATTCAGCAGATGCTGGTTACGGTTCGCCAGGCTTACCGTGACTCCCTTGATGGTAAAAGCGTGTCTTTCACTGGTGTGAACGGGCGCGCCATTACTAACCATGATCCGGTAGCGCTGCGTAAAGAGCTGGAATACTGGGAAAAACGCTGGGAAACCGTGAGTCGTCGCAGCGGTTCTTTCAAACTCGCTAACTTTCTTTAAGGCTTCACATGGGCATTTTTGACAGAGCACTTGGCGCCATTGCGCCAGGGTGGGCGGTTGCGCGTGCGCGAAACAGAATGCTGCTGCAGGCGTATGAAGCCGCGCAGCCGTCGCGCCTTCATAAAGGAAAGCGGGAAAGCCGTTCTGCGGATACGGCGGTCTTTGCCGCTGGCGTGTCACTGCGCGAGCAGGCAAGGGCGCTGGATGAAGATCACGACATCGTCATTGGCCTGCTGGACAAACTGGAAGAGCGGGTAATCGGTGCGCAGGGGATTCAGGTGGAGCCGCAGCCGCTGGGGCTGGATGGCAAGCTGCATGAAGATTTTGCGGCCAGGATATCCGCGCTCTGGTCCGAATGGTCGGTGCGCCCGGAGGTGACTGGCATGTTCACGCGACCGGAAGCTGAGCGGCTGGCCCTGCGCTCCGCGCTGCGTGACGGTGAAATTTTTACCCAGCTGGTGCGCGGGCCGGTAGCGGGGTTGACCCATTCAACCAGCGTGCCGTTTTCGCTTGAACTTCTTGAAGCCGATTTTGTGCCGATGAATCTCAACAGCGTCGCCGGGCAGCAGGTGCGGCAGGGCATTATCGTCAACGCATGGGGCAGGCCGACGGGATACCGCGTCTATAAGTATCACCCGGCGAACATGGCCCGTTTCAGCGCAGAGCTTAAAACCGTTTCGGCAGAAAACATGCTGCATCTTGCGCAGCGGCGACGCCTGCACCAGTTGCGCGGCGTCAGCCTGTTGCACGGCGTGATTAAACGTCTGAGCGATATCAAGGACTACGAAGAGAGCGAACGTGTAGCCGCCCGCATCGCTGCCGCGCTGGGCTTTTATATCAAACGCGGGGATGCGGCCAGTTTTCCAGGGGATGACGACTGGAAAGGGCCAGAGAAAAAATACCGTCATTTCGATATCGCGCCGGGCATGATTTTTGACGATCTGGCGCCGGGTGAAGATCTCGGGATGGTTGAGTCAAACCGCCCGAACGTTCATCTCCATGAATTCCGCAACGGTCAGCTGCGTGCCGTCGCCGCTGGCAGCCGGGGCACCTATTCCAGCATAGCCCGTGACTATAACGGCACTTACAGTGCCCAGCGGCAGGAACTGGTGGAGGGGCAGGAAGGCTACAACGTCCTGCAGCAGTGGTTTGTCGGTCAGCACAGTCGCCCGGTATATCGCGCCTGGCTGGCGATGGCGCTGCTCACGATGGATATCCCGTCAGATGTAGACCGCCAGACGCTGTTCAACGCGACCTATCTCGGTCCGGTGATGCCGTGGATCGACCCAGTGAAAGAGGCCAACGCCTGGAAGGGGATTGTCCGTGGCGGCGCGGGAACCGAAGCAGAATGGATACGCGCCCGTGGTCAGTCTCCCCAGGAGGTCAAACGCCAGCGAATGCGCGAAACCGAATTTAACCGTAAACACGGGCTGGTGTTTGATTCAGATGCCGCCAACGACAAAGGAGCTATGCCTGATGCAACCGCAAAACAAACCGGGCAGCCGCCGGAAGATGATGATTAACCCCCGCGCCAGCCTGGCGGGCGTTGATGCCGCAAATGGCCAGTGCTGGTATGAGATCCGCGCGCTGGCCGCCGGGCGCGTGGAGATTTTCCTTTATGACGTGATCGGCGGCTGGGGGATCACCGCCCAGCAGTTTGTCACGGACTGTAAGGAGGCCGGTGTTTTCGACGCCAGCGCAGTGGATTTGCATATTCACAGTCCCGGTGGCGATGTGATGCAGGGGTTTGCGATCTATAACACCCTGGCGCGGCTGAAAGCGAAAGTGGATATCTGGGTGGACGGTGTGGCGGCCAGTATGGCTTCGATGATTGTCTGTTTGCCTGGCGCCACGGTGCATATGCCGGAAAACGCCTGGCTTATGGTGCATAAACCGTGGGGTGGTATCGCCGGGGATTCTGACGATATGCGGGATTATGCCGACTGGCTGGATCGTAATGAAGCGCTGATGCTCAGTGCCTACATGAACAAGACCGGGCTTGGACAGGAAGAACTGGAAGCAATGCTGAAAGCTGAAACCTGGCTCAACGGCGCTGAAGCGGTGGAAAAAGGCTTCGCCGACACGCTTGAACCTGAACTGCAGGCTGCGGCCTGTGTGAATGAAAATAAACTGAAGGATTACCAGAATATGCCTGAACAGATTAAGACCCTTTTTACGCCGCGTGCCGAAGCCCCTGTGAATCAGCCGCCTGCTCCGGTTCAGCAGCCCGCACCAGTGCAGGCAACCCAGACCCAGCAGGCACCACAACAGCCCGCGCCGCAGATGACAAACATCGATATCACCGCGCTGGCTCAGCAACTACAGCAGCAGATGCAGACGGCGAACGCGGAACGCGTAAATACGGTTTCCGCTGTGTTTGAGGCGTTCCCGACCTTCGCGACGCTGAAGGCTGAATGCCTTGCCGACTTTTCCTGCACGGCTGAAAAAGCCCGTGACAAACTGCTGCAGGCGCTGGCCGCAGGGACAACCCCGAGTGCGGGCCCGGGCGCCATTCATCTTTATGCCGGTAACGGCAATCTTGTCGGTGATTCCATTCGCGCGGCCATCATGGCCCGGGCGGGCTATGCGCAGGCTGAGAAGGATAACGCCTATAACGGCTATACCCTGCGTGAACTGGCACGCGCGTCGCTGGTGGATCGCGGTATCGGTATTTCCGGTCATGGTGCACCGCTGGCGATGGTCGGGCTGGCGTTCACCCACAGCAGCAGCGATTTCGGAAATATCCTGATGGATGTGGCGCACAAGGCTGCACTGCTGGGCTGGGATGAGGCAAACGAAACCTTCGACCAGTGGACCCGCAAGGGCACGCTGACCGATTTCAAAACCGCGCATCGCGCAGGTCTGGACTCTTTCCCGACCTTGCGCAAGGTGCGTGCCGGGGCGGAATATAAGTACGTCACCCTGAAGGATCGCGGAGAACCCATTGCGCTGGCGACCTATGGCGAGCTTTTCAGCATCGATCGGCAGGCCATCATTAACGACGATATGGATATGCTTACTCGTATTCCGATGGCTATGGGGGGCGCTGCGCGCGCAACCGTCGGCGATCTGGTCTGGGCAGTACTGACCAGCAACCCGAAAATGTCGGACGGCAAGCCGTTGTTCCACGCCGATCATGGCAACCTGATAGCGGCTGACCTGAGCATCGATGGACTGGATGATGGACGTAAGGCGATGCTGTTGCAGAAGTCTGGCGATCGTCATCTCAATATCCGTCCGGCTTTTGCGTTGACGCCGGTTGCTATTGAATCCCGTGCTAACCAGTTGATCAAATCCGCCAGCGTGCCGGGGGCAGATGCCAACAGCGGCATTAATAACCCGATCCAGAACTTCGCAACTGTCCTTTCCGAAGCTCGTCTGGATGACAGCAGTCCGACAGATTACTACCTGTCGGCGGCGAAGGGCCGCGACACTATCGAAGTTGCTTATCTGGACGGTGTTGATACGCCATATCTGGAGCAGCAGCAGGGCTTCACCGTGGACGGTGCCGCATTCAAGGTGCGCATCGATGCGGGGGTGGCGCCGCTTGACTGGCGCGGCATGGTTAAAGTCACCAAAAAATAAACGACCGTCTTCTGACGGTTTTTTTATTACGGAGCGGCGCGTGCTGCTCCTTTTCATCTGGAGAGAAAAATGGCGAAGAACTATCAGCAGGACGGCAACACTCTCGATTTTCATAATACCGGTGCGGCAGATATTCATTCAGGTGAAGCCGTACTTTCAGGGGCGCTGGTGGGCGTAGCTCACGATGATATCCCGGCAGGATTGTGGGGCGTACTGCATACCACAGGCGTATTCGTACTGCCAAAGGCGGCTGAAGTGGTCACTGTTGGTCAGAAACTGTATCTGGCAGACGGTAAACTGACTGCGGAAGCGGGTGAGGAGGCTGCGCCGAACCCTCTGGCGGGTACGGCCTGGGCTGAGGCTGCTGCTGATGACGAGTTTATTCCTGTACGGCTTGGCTACTGATGAACCGCTTCCGTGAACGTCTGGCGAGAGCGGATGCCCGGATAGACCGGGCATTTGCCGAAGAGGTTCCGGCCATTATTTCTGTCGGTGATGAGCAGCGGCCCGTCACGGTGATTTTCGAATCGCCGGACGCGCCTGTCAGCGTGCCGGGAGGCGGAGAAATCCAGAACCATGTCCCGGCCTTCAGCGCCATGACCGCAGATATTGCCGGACTGTCAAAGCACGACCGGGTCCTGATTAACAATTTACCCTGGCGTGTCACTCATGTCGGTGCTGATGAAGAAGGGCGAACACGGGTTACCCTGGCATACGGGGAGCCGGGTAAGCCCCAGCCCGAAATAACGAAGTGGAGCTGATATGGCGCGGGGATCACGGTTGCGGCGGGATTTACCTGTCGATATTGATGTGGATGCTATCTGGGGAATAGCGGAAAGCATTGGGGCAACCCAGAAACAATTTCGCGCGGCATATTCCAGGGCATTAAAGCGGACAGCGGCCACATTACGGAAAAAGGCAATGGCCGATCTGAAAGATGGTCTGGCTCCCAGAAGCATTAATCTGGTGCGTCGCCGGTTGCTTTCATTCCGTCTGGATCGCGGTTCCCGCCTCGATAATTTTCGTCTCTGGTTTGGTCTCAACGCCATAAAAGTGAAGGATCTCAAAGGGCGTATTTCCGGCAGGATCAGACCTCATCACACGCGCAGGGACAAAAATACCGGGCGATTCATTAAAGCCAGGCGGCAGGCCGATAACGCGGGATTCACGCCGAAAGGCCGTCTGCTGTCGGCACGCACGTTTGAGAATGGCGAGGTTGCACGCTCCCGACGGGAAAACCGCCGGACGGTGGTGATTCGTGACCCGCAGACCCGCCGCACCCATGAGGCTGAAATTGATATCTACGAACCGATGCTGAACTACATCGAGGATAACGCCTTTGCAGAAGTGATGGAGATTTTTATGCATCACTTTGAAACCGATCTGCGCGGGCGTGTGAAAGCCCGTATTTCTGTCTGAGGTAATGAACGATGGCGGAGCCACTCCTGCTGGCGCAGTATCACGACGCCGTGATCGGCGCGCTGAAAAAAATTGAATGGGTCCGGGATGCTGATGCCTACCCGGAAAAAAATGTACCGCGCTTTTCCGGCCTGGTCACGCCCGCTGTCTGGCTCACCATTAACGGCTGGGAGCAGGGCGGGGGAAACGAAGGGCAACTGAACGTGGTGCTTTCCTGCGATCTCTTTGTGGTGGTGGACCCCGCCGCTTCAGGCGTCAGCAAGCCAGAAATTTTCCTGCGCACGGCGGCGGCTGATATTACCCAGTGGATCGACGGACAGCAGTTCGGTCTGAATTATCCTGAACCCGCCGTTTTCATTGATGCCGGGCGCGATGAATTTGATCCGCGCATGGATGACTATCTTGTCTGGCGTATTTCTTACACACAGTCAGCGGCCTTCGGTGCAGATCCGTTTGCGCAGCTGAATGCTCCGCTTAAAGCTGTCTGGCTCGGTAAGGCACCGGATATTGGGCGCGCGCATGTGGACGATTACCGGCTGATTTACGAGGCAAAACCTGATGAGTGATATTGAGGGTGACTTACAGCGCAGGCTGGCGAACATCGTGCGGCGCGGTGTCATCCATTCAGTGAAGCATGACGGTATCCCGAAATGCCGGGTCGATTTGGGCGATATCGTTACCGCCTGGCTGCCGCTCTGTCAGGGCTTTGCGGGCGCTAACCGTGCGGACTCCAATCCGTATGCGGTGGGGGATGCGGTCACGGTGCTGTCTGAGGCCGGTGAGCTGAACAACGGGCGGGTGTATCCGGGCTGGAATACCGGCGCGATGCCAGTACCGGGAGGCAGCGAAAGTGAGCATATCACCCGCTACGGAGACGGTACTGAGATCCGGTACGACCGTGCGGCGCATGCCCTGACGATCACCCTGGCAGCGGGCGGCACATACACAATCGTCGGGAAAGGGACGCTGGATGGCCCGGTTGAAATCACTGACACCCTCACCGTCCAGGGGAAAACGCAGATCAACGCCGACACGAATGTGAGCGGAAATATCGGTGCCACGAAGGAGATCACTGATAAAGCCGGCAGTATGAGCAAAATCCGCGAGACCTTTAACGACCATGATCACCCCGGCGACAGCGGCGGGACCACGGGAAAAACTAATCAGAAAATGTGACCTGCTTCGGCAGGTTTTTTTTATGCCTGGAGATAAAACATGGCTCAGTTACATGGTGTTGAAACAATTGAACTGACATCGGGAACCGTTGCTGTCACGACGATTCAGACGGCCATCATTGGCCTTGTGGGAACCGCCCCGGACGCGTCTGACGGGACAGCGGCTTCGGGGTCATCCGGCACGCCGATTCTGGATAACGTTCTCGACTTCACCGCAACCCTGAAGGGGCGGGGCGGGAATATTATCAATGTTGAAGCGGTGGCCGGACAGACGGATGCAGAAAATCCGGTTGCCGTCGGGACATCTGCGGTCTGGGACCCGGAGTCGCTTACCCTGAAGATCACGCTGGGCTGCGATGAAAATGGTGTCATTACCGCCACACCCGCAGAGGTGGCCGGGGTCGTCAATGAGGCTGAAGGAGGAAAGGTAAAGGCAGCAGGCGCCGGAGGCGGGCTTGTTTCGCCATTCATCCTCCAGCTATCCGGCGGCGAGGATGAACCTTTTCCGCTCAATACGCCTGTGGCGGTCGTCGGGACCACGCTGTTATCCCGCCTCGGTGATAACGGGACGCTGAAACAGGCCCTGACCGATATCAACGATCAGCGTAATGCGCTGACGGTGGTTGTGCGTGTTGCGCAGGAGAGTGAGGAAACTAAACAGCGCGCGGCAGTCCTGAAGGGGATCGGGCTGCTGTCATCAGCGAAATCTGTCACCACGTATCATCCGCGTATTGTGATTGCGCCAGGTTTCAGTGAAGACGATGCGGCGGGGAAAGCGCTGGAGACCGTCGCCGGAAAACTCCGGGCGATCGCTTATGTGGACTGTGCTTCCGGCGCAACCCTGCAGGAAGTGGTGCAGCGCCGCCAGTCCTATGGCGCACGGACAGAATTGCTGCGACCGCGCGTCCAGGTCAGTAACGCTGACGGCCAGCTGGTGTACCGTCCTTATTCTGCCTTTGCCGCCGGGTTGCGCGCCAGAATCGATTACGAAAAAGGCTGGTGGTGGAGTAAATCCAACCAGGAGATCTACAACATCCTGGGCGTTGAACAGGTGGATGAATTTATTCTTGGCGAAGAGAACTGTGATGCCAACCTGCTCAATATGCAGAACGTTTCCACCATTATTCGCCGTGCCGGGTTTAAACACTGGGGGAACCGGCTGTGCGCGACCGATCCACAATGGCGTTTTGAATCCGTCCGACGTACAGCGGATGTGATTGAGGACAGCATCCAGGAAGCCATGCTGGAGTATGTGGACCGCCCTCTTGATCGTGAGAACGCGGACGACATTATCGGCACCATCAATGCTTATATGCGCCAGCTTGTGGGACTGAGGGCCATTTTCGGCGGGCGGGCCTGGCTGGATGAAGAGCTGAACACCGCAGAAAGCATGGCTGCGGGTGTCCTGTACATCAACTACGATTTCGGGCCGAAATCGCCGACTGAACTCATCAGCCTGCGTGTCCGGGTGAACAACAACTATGCGCTTGAGGAGATGCTTGCAGCATGAGCGATAAAAATACATTACGCGTCTGGACCTTCTTCCGGCAGGGGATTCGTATCCAGGGGGCGCATGAATTTACGCCGCCGTCTCTGGCTGTTGTTAAAACAGATCTGCGTACCGGCGCCCAGGACGCTCCCACTCCGGTGGATGACGGTATGGAGGCGCTGACCTGCCAGGTCAAATTTTATGGCATCGATGCTGACATGCTTGCCAGCTTCGGTTTTGTCAGCGGCAGCCGTTCCCGGTTTACGGCCTATCAGGGGTATCTGGGCAATGGTACAGCGCGGGGGACGGTTGAGGAAATTGAAGGTTTTGTCCAGACCGTCACACCGGATGCCCGTGGAAAAGAGAACCTGTCTGAAAATGCCGTTACGGTGGATATTGCCGTGAATTATTACCGGCAGTCGCTGGAAGGCCGGGAGCTTTTTGCCATTGATACCGAGCGTTTTGCGCGCCGTGTCAATGGTGTGGATGTCCTGTCCGGCCTGGCCGCAAAAGTTCGCCTCTGATTCCCCTTTTTACAATAACGGCCTGCGGGCCGTTTTTTTATGGAGTTATTTATGAGTATTCCCGGTGAAACCCGTGTAATCAAACTGTTCTCCCCCGTCACGCTTGAGGGGGGCGCGGTACTTGATGAAGTGACAATGCGTGAGCCACTTGTTCGTGACCGTATCGCTCATGCAAAGGATCGTGGCAATGAAGAAGAAAAAGAAGCCCGCATGATCGCTCTGCTCTGCAACCTCAGCGAACGGGATATCTGGCAACTGACAGCGGCGGATTATGCACAACTGCTGGACACATTTAACGTTTTTATGCTCCCGCCCGCGAAGCGACCGAAAGAGGACTTCTCCGGGCAGTAAGGTTTCTCGGGCGGCGTCTGCATTTTCCGATGGCGGATTATCTTGATATGCCGTTCAGCACTTTTACCGATTTTCTGACTGATGAACTGGAGGTAATGAACCGTGGCCGGAATAAGCCAGAACCTTAAGGCCGTTATTACTTTCGGCGGTAACATCGACAGTTCCTGGAGCCGTTCGGCAAACGGCCTGCAGAAAAGTCTGAAGGATATCGGCAGGCAGTCTGAACGGCTGACAAAGGACCAGACAAAGCTGGCTGCGGAGATTAAACGCGCAAAGCTGGCGGGGGAAAGCCTGGGCGATCTTAAACGGCGTTATTCGGAAGTGTCCAGGGAGATCAGGAAAACAGAGACTGAACAGCAGAAACTGAATGCACAGTTGCAGAAAGCGCAGCGCATACAGTCATTCAAGAGCGCTGGCAAGGGGCTGTTCCGGCGCGGGCTGGGGATCGCCGGGCAACTGGGTGGGATGGTCGGGCCGGGGCTGGCGATTGGCGGCGGCGGTGTGGTGGCCTCCGCGCTTGGTACGCTTATCGCCCCGGCAGCCACCAACGCAGAAACCGCCCAGCGCGCGAATGTGGCAAAAAGCTACGGTGTGGATGTCACTACGTTTAACGCCTGGGACACGCTGGCAAAACAGTACGATATGAACGGGGAAAACATTGGCGATCTGTTCGAAGAGTATCTGCATAAAGCCGGTGAGTATAAGCAGAACGGTAAGCAGGGTTCGCTGCAGGATGCTTTTGAAACGCTGGGCTTCAAAGCCGGTGATTTTGCCGGACTCAGTGATATGGCGCAGTTCAATAAAATTGTTGAGCGCGCGCTCAGCCTGGAGGATGAGTCAAAAGCCTCTTTTGCGCTGGATTCCCTTTTCGGAGGAGAAGCCAGCAAACTGCTGATGCTCATCAAACAGTCCGGCAGAAGTTACCGCGAACTGATGGATGAGCAGCGCCGCTATAACCTCGTCACAAAAGAAGGGGCCGAGGGTGCGATTGCAGGGCATCAGGCCATCAGTAACCTGCGTACTGTGTTCTCCTCCGCCGTTGCTGAAATATCCGGGCAACTGGGTAATGAGTTGGCCCCGGATGTACGGCGCCTGACGGATGATCTTGCCGACTGGTTTAAAGGCGGTGGGATAAAACGCATTGTTACTTTTCTGCGTAATGATCTGTATCCGGGCGTCCTGTCTTTCGGTCAGGGCGTCGTTTTTGTCGGCAGGATTATTTATGCGCTGGCTAAAAAGCTTTCTTGGCTGCTGCCCGACAGTTCTGCTGACCAGAAAGAGGTGCTTAAATCTCTGGCAATGACCGGATCGGTTGATATCGCACGAATGACCGCTCAGAGAAAGGGACAGGGAGAGTGGTTTGAGCAGACGCTGGCTGACAACCCGAATCTGCCCGATGAAGTGAAAAATGCGTACATCGGCACCAGGGGATTTATCAAAAACGACGACGAAACCTTCAATAAATCACTGGATAAGTACCTTACTCCTGACAGCAGCGGGACGCTTCTGAACTGGGATGCCGCCCTGCAGCAGAATCGTGAGCGGGCATCCCAGACTGGTGATACCCGGGAGAATACCAGCGCCTGGGATAAGTTTCAGTTACCCGTGGCTGGTGTGTCTGAACCGTCGGACAACGGGGGGCATGGCAGCGCCAGCGATCCGGGCAGGTACTCGCTACCATCCGCAAGGAGACTTGATGTATCCGGTGATCCGGCGCGGGCGACCAGTGATGCCGGATACTGGGACGCGCTGCTGCAGAGGATAGACAGCCTGGATAAACAGCCATCCCGGCAAATCACCGACAACCGGAAATTTGAGTACCGGTTCGAAATCAATGCAGCGCCGGGCCAGGATGAGAAAGCCATTGCGGATGAGGTGTCAGCCGTAACCAAAAAAAATTCTGCATTTAACGGTGATAACAGCCTGACTGATGGAGGGCTTATCTGGTGAGTGAAATTATTCCATTGATTGAAGAATCCGGTCAGCGGCAGGCGGGCGCGCAGCGCGGCGCCCGGCAGGCCAGTGTCATGATGATGCTGGGGGATTTTGCCTTTTCGATTGATACCACCGCATATAACCAGCTTACACGCGAAGCCAGCTGGCGGTGGAGTGAGCAGGAACGGATAGGGAACCAGGATCTGCTCCAGTACACCGGCAAGCCCGGACGGACTGTAAAACTTGAAGGACAGGCACACGCTTTTTTTCGAAAAGGCGTGGATGCGGTAAATGACCTTTTTGATCTTGCTGACATGGCCAGACCCCTGCAACTGGTCAGCGGTGAAGGGGATGTGCTCGGGTGGTGGGTAGTGACTGACTTTTCGGATACAACGAACCGCTTTCTGCCCGGTGGGGGCCATCGTAATAAAAACTGGACCATGACGTTAAAACATTATGCCGACGATATATCAAACCCGTGACGGTGACGTCCTGGATGCCATTTGCGCTTTGCATTATGGCACTGAAAACCTCTCTTATTCAGTAACACAGGTTCTGGAAGCAAATCAGGGGCTGGCGGATTACGGGGCGGTTTACTCTTCCGGCCTGCTTATCACCCTGCCTGATCTGGTGCTGCCCGTTGAGGATTCGCCTTTTAGTTTGTGGGATTAATATGGCTAATCAGATTACATCGCCTGAATATGCTCCGGCATTCAGTATTAAGGCAGAAGGAAAGGATATTACCCGCGCGCTGCAGCAGAGCCTGGCGGAGCTGACGCTGACGGATTATGGTGGCACCACCGCGAAAGCGGATGAGCTGAAAATTACATTACTGTCTGAAACGCTGGCCCTCCCGACGAAGGGGGCCAGGCTGCAGGCGGCGCTGGGCTTTAACAATCATCAGGTGGACAAGGGCTGGTTTGTTGTCAGCGGTGTCGCCAGCAGTGGGCCGCCAAGACGTATCGAGATTTATGCAACCGCTGCGCCGATGAATGCGCAGAAGCAACCGGGTGATGTGACAGGCCAGAAAACGCGGAGCTGGGATAATCTGCGCCTGGCCGATCTTGTCAAAACGGTTGCGAGGGATAATGGCCTTATCCCGAAAGTTGCCGCCGGGCTTGCTGATATACATATCGATCATATTGATCAGGTTGCTGAATCCGACGCGAATCTGCTGTCCCGTCTCGCCCGTACTTACAATGCGGTGAGTAAACCGTCTGGCGGTTACTGGCTTTTTTTACAGCAGGGGGCAACAGCTACGGTTTCCGGGAAACAAACCGGAGGGATCACTGTCACACCGGATGAAGTGTCGAACTGGTCCTACAGTGAAGGACAGCGCGGCAGCTCCACGGGAAAAGCCACGGGCAGCGGGGGAAAGGCTGAAAAGAAAATCGGTGTTCGTTACTACGACGAAGCGGATGGAAAAACAAAAACAGTCTCCGTTGAACATGACGGCCCGGCAATGACTAACCCGTATACCCAGGCAGAGAAGAACACCGCCGAACAGCAGGCAAAAGCCAGAAAGACACAGGCTGGGCGGAATGAACAGAAAATGACGGTGACAGGCCCCTGCCGACCGAAGCATGTTCCGCTAACTGCCGAAGCCGGAGTGACGACATCCGGCTTTGGTTCCCGCGAAGATCGCAGCTGGGTTGTTGAATCACTCGTTTTTTCACTGACGCCCGCAGGGTTCAGTTACACGTATAACCTAGTCGTTGATATCCGCAGGCCCGCAAAATCTGCGAAAAAATCCGGCAAAGATAAGAACGGCCCGGATTATTTCGGTTAACCCTCCCGCCGCCAGGCGGTTCCATAACGGAATTTAATCATGAACGGTGTAAACAACCGGACAGGAAAACGCCTGTCCGGCGCTGATCATCTGCGCCAGTCCGTCAGCGACATACTGACCACTCCCGTCGGAAGCCGCGTTCTGGTACGAGACTACGGCAGCGATCTCTTTTCGCTGGTGGATAACCCCCGGGATGACCTGACGCGTCTGCGGATAATTGCTGCATCAGCGACAGCGCTGGCCCGCTGGGAAACCAGACTGAAGGTGACGCGCGTACTTGTCTCTTTTCCTGAAGGTGAGTCCGGCTTTGTGCTGGATATCGAGGGGATCAACAAGGAAACCAATTTACCGATGAGCACCGGAGGCATACCCATTTATGGCAAGCAGCTATGACGTGATCAACCTGTCCGAACTGGCCGTACCGGATGCCATTGTGGTGCCGGATGCCTCGGAGATTTTTTCCCGCTGGCTGGCGCGACTGCGGGAGCTGGACAGTGAGTTTGATGCGCTGGTGGAGTCTGATCCGGCATACAAACAGGGAGAGGTGACAGCCTACCAGTTAACGCTGGCTTTTCAGCGTGTCAATGACGCAGTCCGGGCAGTATTCCTGGCCAGCGCAAAAAAAGACGATCTTGATCAACTCGGCGCGGCATTCAATGTTAAACGGCTTGTTATTGATCCTGGCGATCCGAATGCCGTTCCTCCCGTGGACCCGGTTCTGGAGGATGACAATGCCTTTCGTGAGCGTATCCAGCTTTCCTGGGCGCAGCTGAACACTGCCGGCGCGCGCAACGCGTACCGCTTTCATGTCAAATCGGCCAATAACGATGTGCTGGACGCGGATGCCTACGGGCCGGATACCCACAACCGTCCCGGTGAAGTGGATGTGTACGTTCTGTCGCGAACAGGAGACGGCACGGCGGGGGAAATATTGCTGGATGCTGTCAGGAGCAATCTGAGCGCTGATGAAGTCCGGCCGCTGACTGACTTTGTGACCGTTAAAAGTGCGGAGATTGTCAGGTATGCAGTGACTGCCGAACTTGAAATACCGGACGGCCCTGACGCGCAGACTGTTCTGAAGAATGCGACTGATGTTTTGCGGGCCTACACCATCCTTTCTCACCGAATAAAAGCCGTCGTCCCGCTTTCAGCAATCTATGCCGCGCTGCAACAGTCCGGTGTTGTCAGGGTGAAACTGATTTCCCCGGTCGCAGATCTGGAGGCTGAAACCGGTAAGGCACCGTGGTGTACCGCGATTAACGTTACGCGAGAAGAGGGAAACGGCAATGGCTGATAAATTTCGTTCCCTGCTGCCGCCTGGCGCTTCCGGGGGAGAAAGAGCACAGGAACAGGCCACAACAGAACAGATTACTGCGCTGGATACCGACATGGTGCGCAAGGTGAAGAATGCTGACGACTGTCCTGCGCATCTTCTTCCGTGGCTTGCGTGGGAAAGTGCCGTTGATTTCTGGGATGACAGCTGGACGGAGGCGCAGAAACGCCAGGTGATAAAAGACGCTCCCTACGTTCACCAGCACAGGGGGACAGCGGGAGCGGTTCGCCGCTCGCTGGGCGCCATAAATCTCCCGACCACGGTTGTGGAGTGGTGGGAGGATACACCGCGCGCGGCACCGTACACGTTCAGGGTTGAAGTTCACAGCAATCAGGGGGTGAGCGATGCCCTTTATTACCAGATCCGGCAACTGACGGACCGGGCAAAAAACCTGCGCAGCTACCTGAGCCGGATTGATGTGATCGCAAATATAGGTATGGATGGTTCATTTTATATTTCGGGTGCGACGACAGCACATATCGATGTAGATATTTTTGCCGAGGAAACACATGGCTGATTACTATTCTATTATCACAAACCGTGGTAAAGAGCTGGAAGCGGAAGCGCTGGCCAGCGGCACTGTTATCGTTCTGTCCTGGTTTGTGGTGGGTGACGGCAACGGCAAACTGGTTAAGCCCAACCCGGCGCAAACCCGGCTGGTGAATGAAACATACCGGGGCAGTATTGCCGAACTGGTTGTTTCTCCCGACCAGTCAAACCAGTTAATGGCTAAAATCGTGCTGCCAACGGACGCAGGAGGCTTTACTGTCCGGGAAGTGGGGCTGCTGACTGATGCCGGTGAGCTTTATGCTGTGGCGAACTGCCCGACGATCGATAAGCCGGTAGGTGGCGTCAGTGTGAACATGCAGTTTCGCCTGGCTGTATCCGACACATCAAATATCACTTTAGAGGTTGCGACGGGAGACGGGCTGTTTCTGCGCATTGACCAGAACCTGAAAGAAATTAAAGCGCGGGGGGCAGCAGCACAGAAGGCGTCACGGGAATCGATCGGCGTTGTTGATGCGACGACAAAACAAAAAGGGCTTGTCCAGCTTAACAGCGCGACGAACAGCACCAGCGAGACTCAGGCAGCAACTCCGGCCGCAGTAAAAGCGGCGAATGATAATGCTAATGGTCGCGTTCCAGTCGAAGTTCGCGGGGTTATTCGCGATGGTCAGACAATGGCTTCAGCTAATGAAACAGGGTGGTATCGTGTTGCAGTTGTAAATACGGCTACTGTTTCTGACTTTCCTAAATACCCGAATGGAAACTACTTATACGGCTATGGTTATGTATTTGTTGTCGTTTCTGAAAATACATGGCTTCAGCATTATTATGCCCATCATGGTGAGGTAGCTTATCGCCAGGATTGGAACGCGGGGCCAACAGTCACCGTTGGGTGGGACATTGATTATAACACTGCTAACAAACCAGTTGAATCGTATCCAGTTGGTGCCCCCATCCCTTGGCCGTCAGACGTGACTCCTGCAGGTTATGCGTTAATGCAGGGGCAAACGTTTGATAAGAATGCGTATCCGTTGCTTGGGGCTGCGTATCCATCAGGCGTTATTCCCGATATGCGCGGGCAAACCATCAAGGGTAAACCTGCCAGTGGTCGTGCAGTGCTGTCCCTGGAGCAAGATGGTATTAAGTCGCATAACCACCCCGCATCTGCTGCAAATACTGATCTCGGGACAAAAGCAACAACGTCATTCGATTACGGTACTAAAACATCATCGCCTTTTGACTATGGTACGAAAACTACCAACAGTACAGGGGCGCACACCCATACATTCAAAGGTCCAAAATTTGAATGGAAAACCGCGCCTGCTAATGGTGCCTGGGAAATGGGCATTAATACTGACACTACAACGACATCTTCTTCTGGAGCTCATTCCCATACAGTAGGTATCGGTGCCCACTCTCATACAGTAGGCATCGGTGCTCACTCTCATAACGTTACTCTGGGCGCGCATAGCCACGCAATTACAGTTTCCGCAGCAGGTAACGCAGAAAACACGGTAAAAAACATCGCATTTAACCACATCGTGAGGCTTGCATAATGGCGTTTAAAATGGCTGGTTCAGACCGGATTATTACCATCTATAACCTTTCCGCAGATACAAACGAATTTATCGGTAAAGGTGATGGCTTCATCCCGGCGCATACGGGTTTACCTGCATATTGCACTAATATTGCCCCGCCTGATGTGCCGGATGGCTTCGTTGCCGTGTTCGACGATCAAACAGGTAAATGGGGGCTTGTCGAAGATCACCGAGGAAAAACCGTTTACGACATCCACACAGGGCAGGCCATCGCAATTAACAAGCTGGGCAATCTGCCTGATGGTGTTGTTTCAGTTGCCCCGGATGGCTCGTATGTTAAGTGGGATGGTAAAGCATGGGTGCATGATGCAGAGGCAGAAAAACTGGCACTGGTAGCTCAGGCTACACAGCAGAAAGAGAGCCTTCTGGCTCTGGCATCATCAAAAATTGCACCTTTACAGGATGCTGTTGATCTTGGTATTGCAACAGAAGAAGAATCTGCTCTTTTGGTTGAGTGGAAAAAGTATCGCGTATTAATTAATCGCATTACTCCAGATGACGCACCGGATATTAAGTGGTATGAACAACCAGCCTGATGAGATATTGGTGCACGGGGTCATTATGCGTTTTGGGCCTGGGGATATGTCGGATGCTGTTAGAAAAGCTGCCAATCATAGGCAGCGCGTTTTTATACTTTTGCCCGATAAGCTCTAAACTTATATTTGATTTTTTTTATAAGGCAATATTCTCGAATAAAAAAGAATTTAATTTTCTTGCTCGTTTTTTGTGTGCTTAGAAATGGATTTATCGCTTTTTTTATATCGTGAATTTGATCTTTGTTAAAGGAGCAATAGCCATGAACACTTGAACTTATTCTTCTTGCCAGACTAAATGTCAAGTGGACAGAGGGGGCTATAGTTTCAATCTCGCCCTTACATTTTGTGTTAAGTAATTCGTTAAAAACCCCCAAAGCGTATACTATGTCATCGATATCACCTTTCTTTGGGGTGTTAGTTATACTTTCCTGTCTGACTCGATATAAAACAAGCACATCGGTCATACGTTTGACCCTTTTTGATGAAAGATATGTCTTTGGTATTAGGGCTATATCTTCGTAATGTCTGCCAACTGGAAATCGCAATGTATCGAATAGAAACCTTTTGTAAACTCTGGCCCAAGGGAACCATTCGCTTTTTAAAAATGTTTCTCGCAGGTCACTTACTGAATTTATTGTTAAAAGTTCGTTTGCTGATACGATTGATACAGGTGTTATTTTCTCCTTACATCCATCGTAAAATCTGTTCGCGTTAAACTCAACTAAATCAACATCATTGAGTTCTAGTGTCGGTCTGATTTTTTCCCAGAAGGATGAGTCCCAAAGGTCATCTCCGTCCAGAAATGCCAAATATTTCCCGGAGGATGCGTCGATACCTGTGTTTCTGGCAGCGGATACCCCTTGGTTTATTTGAGTGATTAATTTAATAGTGTTCTTTTTGCTTTTGTTTATAAATAGTTCTATCTCTTTAAGAGAATTATCTGTTGAACCATCATTGATTACAATGATTTCAACACTATCATCGATTTGGCTGTATACAGATTGCAAGCATTCATAAATATAATCCTGGCAGTTGTAGCAAGGGATTATAACGCTTAACAAGAAAGGGGCAGTCATTGAGAAGATGTCCTTATTTTATACTGGATTTACTACGCATAAAGCCTCTTGCGAGGCTTATCGTTTTTCTCGTCCTATCACCTTATCAGCCGCCACACGGGACAGAAAGCCGGAGCGGCTACCGTACTCAGGGTGTGCAGCGACAAACTGGTCGATACGTCGGATCAGTAAAGAGGGAAGAGTAACATTGATTTTTTCAGCTTTCCCCATCAATCGCGTAACATCCACATCCACCAGCGCCCATACCACACCAGCATAGTCAGGATCGTCCAGCCAGTTTTCCACACTAGTGGCTTCAGGTACTGCTTCGCCATCTTCCACCAGTAATTCTATATGTGCGTCGATCGCTTCACGTACACTCTCGATTGCGTCCTGGTAGTTATCACCACCAGAAAAACAGCCGGGAATATCCGGTACGCGAACGCCGAAAGATGAATCGCCTTTATCAATAGCAATGGGATATAACATTAAAACCTCCAGTAGGTGGGGCTTAAAGCCCCGCCTGTTTTTTGATGCTTTTCAGTGTTGGTAGCGGTATGTCCTTTTGTGGATGTTTCACCGTTACCAGCCCTTTCTTCGTTGGGTGTTTGAACTGGTGATGACTGCCTTTTACTCTCACCAGATACCACCCATCGGCTTCTATCATTGCTATTGCATTCCTGCTATCCATCCTCCGGCTCTCTGTATTGTCTTGATGGGGTTATAGTAACCCTAAACCAATTTAATGTCAATACTTTTAGGGGTTATAGGGGTTATCATTTGTGAGTGTCGTAGACAGAAAACAGGCCGCGATAATTTATGATGTGGCTGTATGCACGCTCTATAAAAAATTTCCAGCAGGGTGCCGATGAACAAAAAAGCGTTCTCCAAAACTAAGTGTTAATTGCATGAAAATAAACGCAATTACGTGATGTAAAATGCAGATGGAAAACCGTCAAAAAATGAAGGTATCCGCATGAATTAGAAAAAGAAAATGTGGATTTGGTGAGCCTTTGAACTCAGAAGGAAAATAAAAGAAGAGCGGATAGTACACCGATCAGATTTTTTGCCTACTACTAATAAGAAGTAATATCGACTGGATCAATATTACTTGTTGGCCCTGAAAGGCTGGCGACATCAGGGCTTTAATGCCACAATCCTGTTTTCTTCGCATGCAGGATGAATGATGAAAAAAATAGCGATCGTTGGCGCATTTCTGGTCCTTACCGGGTGTGCAGAGGTACAGAATTATAACGATGTGGTGAAGACGCCAGCGCCAGCCGGACTGGAAGGATACTGGCAGTCAAAAGGCCCTCAGCGCAAACTGGTAAGCCCTGAGGCGATAGCCAGTCTGGTGGTGACCAAAGAAGGAGATACCCTGGATTGCCGTCAGTGGCAGCGGGTGATTGCCCTGCCGGGTAAACTGACGCTGCTTTCCGGTGATTTAACCAACGTTACGGTGAAGCGCGAACTCTATGAGATTGAGCGTGAAGGGAACACGTTGGAATATGATGGTATGACGCTGCAACGCGTGGACCGACCCACGACCGAATGCGCCGACTATTTATCGAAACATCCGCTCGCGAGTCAGTTACCGTAAACATTTTCGGTAAACGCTGGCGGTAATCATGTTGATGCCGGGGGCGCTAACGCTTACCCGGCCGGTGTTCTCTCCTGTACTTACAGCACATCTTCAATGACCCATACGCTGACGCAGCCACCGTTGCAGGTAAACGTGGCCTCCCCCTGTTCATCGGTGGTTACGCGCTCTTCCCGATTACCTAAAAAATCACGCCAGGTCTTGTTGGCGTAATTTTCACCTAGCGTAATGGTCTTTTCGCCGTCATCGCCGTTGGAAAGTACGACCACGCAGCCAGGATCGTCGTCTGTACCGCTACGGCTAAAGGCAACGCAGTTGGGGTGGTCGAAAAAGAGCGTCTGGATGCCGTGGGCAAAACGCTGGCGCGCGAGAATCAGTTGATCGAGCTGTTCGATAACGGGCATATCAATGGTGTAGGTTTCGCCGTCGCCACCCGTATCTTCGTAATGTGCGCCGTAGAGATCAGGGTAGAACACTGACGGTACGCCGTTCTCCCGCAACAGGATCAACGCATAGGCCAGCGGCTTAAACCAGGCTTCAACGGGCGCTTCAAGCGCCTGTAACGGTTGGGTATCGTGATTTGCCACGAGCGTTACGGCATGGAAAGGATCGGCTTCCACCAGCGTGTCGGTGAAAATCTGGCTCATATCGTAATCACGCCCCTGACGAGAGGCTTCGTGGAAGTTCATCTGTAGCGGCGCGTCGAACAGCATGGTTTTTCCATCCACCTGATCGATATAGGCTTGTAGCTTGTCCACTTCATGAGACCAGTACTCCGCCACAATGAACAGCGGCTTTGGCGCCACTTCCTGGACGTGTTCTATCCACTCTTTATAAAACCAGGCCGGAATGTGTTTGACCGCATCCAGGCGGAAGCCGTCGCAATGGGTTTGCGCCATTACCCAACGCGCCCAGTATTTGATCTCCTCGGTGACCGCATGGTTGCGAAAGTCGATGTTTTCGCCCATCAGATAGTCGAAATTACCCATCTCATCATCGACCTGGTCGTTCCAGCCGTCGCCAGTGTAGTCGTTGACGATCTTAAAGATGCCGTCTTCGTCCGGGTTTTCGATGTGATCAATACCGCTGAAACATTTGAAATCCCAGATAAACTGCGAATATTGACCGGCGCGGGCAGGGAAGGTGTAACGCGTCCAGCCTTCACATTCGATGATCTCGTCATCGATTTGCGTGCGATCATCTTCATTGACCCGCTGTACGCGAATGGACTCTTTTTCATCCGCGCCCATTTTGTGGTTGACGACCACGTCGAGTAAAACCGCAATGTCATTTTGCTTTAGCGCCTCAATGGCGGCCAGCAGCTGCGCTTTGTCGCCATATTTCGTGGCGACAGATCCTTTCTGATCAAACTCACCCAGATCAAACAGGTCATACGAGTCATAACCTACGGAATACCCGCCGGACGCGCCTTTATAGGCGGGCGGTAACCAGACCATATTAATGCCGATATCATTGAGGCCGCCAGCGCGCTCAGCCAGTTCTGGCCAGAGCTTGCCGCCGTCAGGGTAATACCAGTGGAAGTACTGCAATAGCGTGGGGTTTTTCATCTTCCGTGCTCCAGAAGCCGTCAGGCCAACTTCTGGAGTATGGATGATTTTTCACAGGTGGATAAAAATTATTGATTCAGGTTACTGGGGAACAGAATATTTCCCGCCAGGTTCCCGTATGTCGTGGAGACGGACTGCTGTTTTCCGGTCTGGTCTATAAGCTGACGTAGCTCTTCCATACGGTGCTGCAACAGCGTTTTTAACTCAGCCTCGTTACGGAGTACGGCATTCAGGATCTCTTTTGCCTGGTTTATCAGAAATGTATTGCCGGGAGAGATGGGGTTACGTGCAATACCTTCTACCAGTTGCACATAATTCATCTCCTGCTCAATCAGTTCATCCCATTTCCCTGAATGAGCGAGATCCAACATTGTGATACTAAGGGCATGCAGGGCATGCCAGTCGGTAAGTGACGGGATGAAGTTAGTCATCAAAGGGTATCCTGAACGGGTGAAACCGGTGAGCCAATCTGTTTCCAGGCATCAGCGATATTGGTTAGCAATCCCTCTACTTCAATGATAGCTTCGACGTCGTTATGTAAGTTGGCCAGTAACAAACGACGTATCATGTAATCGTAAAGTGATGCCAGATTGCGGGAAAGGTCTCCTTCAACGTCCATGTTGAGTCCCGCCTTGAGGCCGTTATCAATAATATTGATCGCTTTTGACAGCGCTTCACCTTTCGATAACAGTTCTCCCTGCTCCAGGAATAGTCGTGCCCTGACGAGAGCGCTTAGTGCTCCGTCAAAAAGCATAACAATCAGTTGGTGTGGGTCGGCACTCATTACCGCACTTTCCACCCCGACTTTTTGGTAGGAAAGAACACCACTTTTACTATACATATCAGTTCCTTAACTGCTGGATGAGCTAAACTGCTGTGTCAGGTAGTTTGCAGTATTGTTCATCTGACTGATCAACTTATCCAGTGAGGTGAACTGTGCTTTGTAGCGCGCCATAGTTGCTTCTATGGAGGCTTCCATCGCGTCATAGCGCTGTTCTAATGTCTTGAGCGTTTTGTTGATGCCATCCTGCGCGTTTTTAATAACCCCGGATTGATCGACGGAGGTATCCAGCATTTTGGTCAACATATTGTTCATTTCTGTAGCAAAACCTGTCGTTTTGCCATCGCCGATAAAGTATTCCTGAACCGCCTGTGGGTTATCAGTTAATGCTTTCGTTAGCTTAGTGCTGTCTATTTTCAGGTTACCTGTCGAACCGTCGGCGCCGGTCACCGGATCCTGAGTAATACCCAGTTGAGATATAATGGCGTAAGCGCCGCCTTGTACATCCGTCAGCAGACTGCGTAATTGCGATTGAATGGAACGCACGTTGGTGTCGCCCATTAACGCACCGTTAGTTGCTGACTGATCTTTGCCCTGCTCAACTTTGACGTACTTCGTCACGCTGGCGATGGTTGACTGTAGCGCATTATAGGCTGTTACCCAGTCATTTATTGCTTTGCTGTTCTCTTCTGTTGCACGGGTTAATTCCAGCGTTTCGTCGGCGGTGCTTTTATTCTTCAATGTCAACGTGACGCCTGGCAGCGCATCAGAAATGATATTACTTGAACGTTCAAGTTCGACGCCGTTCACTGTCAGTTTTGCGTTCTGCGATGCGGTCTGCTCGGTTAGCGCATTTGTTGAAGCATCGTGACCGATAACCTGCTGGAGCGTGTCGTCACCGGTTACCGTTACGGTCATGTCTGAGTCCGTACCCGTCGTTTTTGATGTCAGCATCAGACGATAGTCGCCGTCAGAAGCCTTCATTACCGTGGCGGAGACGTTACCATTGGCATTATTAATGGCTTTCGCAATACCGTTCAGGCTGGTGTCGGAATCCGACAATGTAATTTCTAAAGGATCTTTGGTTCCCGGCTGCGTAATCGTAATTGTGCGCGTACCGTTCGTCGTTGTTTCGCCCAGTTTTGTTGTGTTGCTGTCAATCTTGCCGGACATCAATACCTGTGCTTTGGCAACCTGACTCACGTTGACTGTGTAGCTTCCGGCAGTAGCTTCACTGGTTGTTGTGGCAGTGAATGCCGTGTTAGTGCTGCTAACGGTTGTCGAGTTCCAGGTTGTTGTTTTACCCAATGCCGCAGTGGCAGTCTGCAGATTGGTTAATGCGCTTTGTAACTTACCGTACGCGCTCAACTGGGCGTTATAGTTTGTCTGCTGAGTTGTAATTGATGTTAATTTTGTTTTTTCAGCAGCTTCCAATTGGTTGTAGAGCGTCGTCAGATCCAGATTAGAGCCAACCCCCAGGTTACTAATAGTAGGCATGTCTTTTTTCCTTAAAGTCTTGGGTGTACAGCTCTCTGTATCGGCAACTTTTGGTGAAAGTTTACATTGACCGTAAAAAAATAATCGGCAGAAAAGGGCGGGGTGAGAAGGGCATATAGAGGGATTGTTTTTGTTTTATTTTTATACAAAACAATCGTGTTCTTGATTCTAAAAAATGTGAAAACTGCATTTAATTACCTTTAAAAATAATTAGTTAAAAGTTTTTGTCGTTTATTTCTAAAGTACTGTGAAGTTGCGCCGATACCCTTGTTGACGGTGAGAGACGCCGTGAGTGTTCGGCACCGAACTTAGAACCCATTTTTGAAGGAATTAAATTATGGCAGTTATCAATACTAACCTGATGTCACTGACCACTCAGAACAACCTGAACAAATCTCAGTCTGCTCTGGGCACGGCTATCGAGCGTCTGTCCTCTGGTCTGCGCATCAACAGCGCTAAAGACGATGCTGCTGGTCAGGCGATTTCTAACCGTTTCACTTCTAACATCAAAGGCCTGACTCAGGCTGCGCGTAACGCTAACGACGGTATCTCCATTGCTCAGACTGCTGAAGGTTCTCTGAACGAAATCAACAACAACCTGCAGCGTATCCGTGAGCTGGCTGTTCAGGCTCAGAACGGCACCAACTCTGGTTCTGACATCGACTCCATTCAGTCTGAAGTTAACCAGCGTCTGGACGAAATCAACCGTGTTGCCAGCCAGAGCCAGTTCAACGGCATTAAAATCCTGGCAGGTACTGACTCTGCTACAACTATCTCTATCCAGGTTGGCGCTAACGACACTCAGAAAATCGACATCACCATTAATGGCAACAGCGGTTGGAACAAATTTGATTCAACCGGTACTGCTGGTGTTACTACGGGTCTGGCTTCTGGTGAAACGCGTAGCGTTACCACCAAAGGTTTCGACGTTCTGGCTACTGACGTGCTGTCCTCTATCGATACTGCACTGAAAGCTGTTGATACTCAGCGTTCTGACCTGGGTGCGATTCAGAACCGTTTCGAATCCACCATCTCTAACCTGAACAACACCGTAACCAACCTGTCTGCTGCACAGTCTCGTATTCAGGATGCTGACTACGCAACTGAAGTTTCCAATATGAGCCGCGCGCAGATCCTGCAGCAGGCTGGTACTTCTGTACTGTCTCAGGCAAACCAGGTTCCGCAGACTGTTCTGTCCCTGCTGCGTTAATCGCACGGACCAGCCTCTTTATAAAACCAGTCTTCGGACTGGTTTTTTTATTCCCGCGCAGATACCACGAATAAAGCAAAAATTAAGTCTCTTCTTACGCCATTAAAAATATCCCACTCCTGTACTGTAAATCTGGTCATTACTGTAAAGAGATTACCGGCGGGAGCATTAATTTTGGGATTGCCTACAGAGTCAGATAAGAGCTACAGCATTTGCTATTCCACCCCGGGCCATATCAGGGCTGTTAACCATTTGTATGGCGTGACAACGCCTGTCCTTGATACCGCCAGAGTGCTTGAACTGGGCGCAGGGGAAGGTTATACACTGTATTCGCAGGCGCTGATGTATCCCAACTCGCGCTTTGTCGGCGTGGAGCTTGAGAGCGAAAACTCTCTTTCTTCGCAACAGGCTCTACTGGGCAGTGCGCCGGATAACCTGGCACTTTTTTCACTTTCTCTTGATGACTTACTCTGCCAGGATATCGGTGAATATGATTATATTATTATTCATGGCAGCTTTAGTTGGTTGAGTAATGATATTCGCGACCAACTCCTTGCGTTTTGCCAACAGCATTTAAGCCCTCAGGGGTGTATTGCCATTGAATGGGAATGCCATCCTGGTGCAAAAATAAACGAGATTATTCGCGACGCGGTACAAATTCATAGCAGTCTGGCGAATGATATCGAAACGCAAATCGCCAGTTCCCGGGCAATGTTAAGCTGGTTAAAGCTAAACGGCGTCACCGGGGAGGCTGCATTTTTAAAAAGTAGCGATACATTATCAGATTTGCTGATTAGCCATAGCCTTCTGCAAACACCAAACGAGTACCGTTACTTGCTTGAATTTGCGGGTGTGATCGAGACTTTTGGCCTGGCTTATGTCGGCGACTTACTACCATGGACAGAGCTTGCGGCGCATTATGATGAAAAGATCCAACATCTACACAATGTGCTCAGTCCACTCAATAACAAAATTCTGATCCAACAGTATCTTGATTTCGCAGTGAATCGCGGCACGCGTTTTAGCCTGTTGACCCATAGCGACAATGCGCAAACGGTGTCTGTGTTGCCGGACCTGACGAAACTGAAAGATCTGCGTTGGGCAGGAAGTTTTCGCCGTCAGTCTCTGCAAGGAAGGATTCTCAACACGTTAACCGCAAATAGCGAAACGCCTGTCTCTACGGATGATATCGCTACGCTGGCTCTCCTTGATGCTCTCGGCGACGGCTGGCCCTCAAGCCTCACTTTCGAACAGCTCGTTTATAACGTTCGTCAGCCCGACTTAGAGGATAAAGCATGGCGGGAGGATATCAGCCAGTCACTGTCGGCTCTTTTTTTGAAAGGGTTACCTGACTTACATTTCTCTCTGGATAAGAGCGTTTACGATACCTGCCAGGCGGCGCCGGCACAGTGGGTGGCGGCGACAAGAGGTAAATATGCCATTAACCGCTGGCATGAAACTGTAGAACTGAATGACGAAGAGCTGTCGGCGATGTCTGCTCCGACGCTGGTGGTAACGGCGCAGAATGCGCAAATCTTGTTTAGTCTGGTTAAGAAGGGGATGGTGGCGGCTGCTCCCAAAGCCTGGCGGGCTTTTTTGCAGCAGCTTATCGGCCATTTTCCGGCTGAAGAAACCTGGCCCCTTGTTTTCTCGCTGATTCTTTATTCCGGTACGGAGGCCAACGGCGGCTTTTTACCTTCCGCCATAGCAACGCCGGGCAAGAAAAAGACATCCATGCCGGCTTTGGCCCCGGTGGAAGAGGATTTTCATCGACAGCTAGAAAAGTTAATGCAGGAAGGCAGATTCCAGCAGGCGCGTGCGAGCATTGAGCGGTTGGTTGCACAGAGACCAGATAATGTCCATGTGCACTATCTTCTGGCAAATTTTTATTTGCGTACTTCCGATTATGACGCCGGGCTGAAAGCCAGTATGTCGTTGCTCTCGTTGCAGTCGAGTAGCTGGCGTATTTTTTATGAGCTCTCCGCTATTTTTTATCGTAAAAACTGGCGTTGGCAAGCAGGGCGTCTGGCACGGGCGATCTTGCGCGCCGAACCTGGGTATGCTGCGGCATGGGATCTTCTCAGTTCTCTTTACCGTGAAATGATGGAATATACGCTGGCGGAAATGTGTTCGCGTAAAGCAATAGAGATAGAACCGCGTTCTGCAGGCATTATTGAGAATCTGGGAACGATCCTTGGTGATCAGTCAAAAATGAGCGAGGCGATCCCTTATTTACGCCGTGTGGTCGAGCTGGAGCCGGGTAATTTTAATGCCTTCACCAACTTACTGTTTGGACTGACGCACAGCACAGAGCTTACAGCGCAGGATCTGCTGGAAGAACATAAGCAGTTTGGCCTGGCCGCTGAACGTTGGGCGAGTAAACAGCCGTTTACTATCACTCATACGCGCGAAGAGAAATCTCGCTTACGTATCGGATTTGTTTCTGGAGATTTTGGCCGCCACCCGGTGACGAATTTTCTCGCGCCGGTCTGGTATTCGCTGGATCGCGATCGCTTTGAAATATACGGTTACCAGAACTCCCCACTACAGGATGAGGTAACCGAGCGACTGATGGAGAGTGCCTGCGTATGGTCAAAAGTCACACATCTAAGCCACCTCGAATTTGCTGAGCAGGTTAAAAGGGATGGAATTGATATCCTTGTCGATCTCTCCGGGCACACTGGTTATAACCGTTTGCCGGCTTTTGCGTTAAAACCAGCACCTGTCCAACTTTCCTGGATCGGTTATCCCGGAACCACGGGAATGGCGACGGTAGATTATTACCTTATTGATAGTCGTTTTGCGGAACCGGGCGTTCTGGATCCTGCCTTTGTTGAAAAATTAATTTATCTTCCAGCGGTTCAGCAGTTCCATCCGAATAAAGAGAGCCCTGATGTTGGTCCATTGCCTGCGCTGAAAAATGGCTTTATCACTTTTGCCAGCTTTAACCGCCCGAAAAAAATCAATGATGAGGTTGTTCGCGTCTGGAGCAAGATCTTGCACAGCATACCTGAGGCTCGTTTGCTTATTGGCTATATGTCTGACAGCAATATGGTTAACCATTTCAGAATGTTGTTTAAAGAGCAGGGCATTAATGAGGAACGGTTGCTATTCAGGCAAAAGATGTCGCTGCATGAGTATCTGGCATTACATAACGACATTGATGTTTTGCTGGATACCTTTCCTTATACCGGGGGAACGACGACCTGGCATGCGATCTGGATGGGTGTTCCTACATTAACTATTGCCGGGGACACCATCGCTTCCAGACAGTGCAGCGCCGGGCTGAATTTTTGTGGGCTGCAGGATTTTGTGGCCGTTGACAAAGAACAGTACATCGCTAAGGCGGTTTTGTTGTCTGAACAAACCCATGCGTTGGCTGAGTTGCGCCAGTCGCTGCGTTCTCGCCTGAAAGAGAAGAGTGTATCTCAGGTGCGAGAAGCCATTTATTTCGAGCGGGCTCTGGAGATTATCTGGCAGCGTTATTGTCAGGGGTTGCCGCCTGCGCCAGTGGTGATTAATAGCGATACATAATGGGCGAACTGGTGTGAGTGAGGCATTTACGGCGAAGAGGTTATGTAGGGCTGGTGGGGGAAGAGAGTGAATAACACATTGACTGATGCTATAGGTGGATATTTCCCCCTCGAAACGGCGTTAATAAGCCAGACGTTGTATTCTGATGCGCAGTGTTTCAGTTCTGCGCGTGCGGCCTTTTATGCTCTATTGAAAAAAGGGCAACCTTCAGCGCTCTGGATGCCTCGCTGGATCTGCAATGCAATGTTATCGCCTGCCGAAACGTTAGGTATTCCCGTACGTTTTTATTCTCTGGACGCCGCGTTTGCTCCTGCGGACGATCTTCAGCCAGAAAACGGTGACTGGGTGCTTGCGGTTAACTATTTTGGCCTCGTCGATAACCTGGCTCAGTCGCTCATGGAACGGTTTAATCCACAGCAGATCGTCTGGGATCACTCTCAGGCCTTTTTCTCCGCGCCGCAACCCGGTCTGGCAACGATCTACTCACCCAGGAAATTTTTCGGCGTTCCCGATGGCGGGATGCTGGCTGGTGAAATACAGGTGGATATCCCTCCGACAGGGGAATCAGGTTCTCTTCAGCGCACTGAGCATCTTCTTATTCGCCTGGCGCAGGGCGCAGAGGCTGGCTACACCGCCTACCGACAGGCAGAGCAAACGCTGGAGGAACTACCGGGGGAAGGCATGTCTATGCTGACTCATCGTTTATTAGCCGGGATCGATTATCAAGCCTGTGAGCAGCGACGCCTTGAAAACTACCAGTACCTGTATCAGCGTCTTGCCTGTATCAATGCGCTAAATTTACCTGCCAGGCCAGAATGCGGCCCGCTTTGCTACCCACTACTGACTGAAAATGAAAATCTGCGCGAAGCGCTTCGTCAGCGCCGAATTTTTATTCCTGTTTACTGGCTTGATGCCTTGCAAAGAGTGAGTGTCGATTCGATTGAGCACCGTTACATCAGACACATCCTACCGTTACCTGTGGATCATCGTTATGGACTGGATGAAATGCAATCTCTTGCAGATTTTGTGATTGCGTATCTCTCATATACCGGGGAAGGTTCTGATGAAAAAAATTAATGTCCTTATTTTCCCTTGCGGTGCAGAGAATGCGGGTGAGATTTATAGCGCGCTGCGCTATTCCGTCCATATTGGTCTGCTGCTAGGGGCATCGAGCGTAAGCGATCACGGGGAGTTTCGTTTTCCCGATTATGCCGGTGATATGCCCAATATTCATGCTGACGACTTCGACGCGCAATTTCTGCGACTGGTGAAAGAGAAGCAGATTGATGTCGTTTTCGCTACGCATGATTCTGTCGCGTTAAAACTTGCACAACTTAATGAACCCCGGCAGCACTACTTTTTGGTTAATGGCGATCGTCAGGTAACGGAGACGCTACGTTATAAAAGCGCTACCTATGCCCTATTTGACGATTGCCACTGGGTCCCTCATCGATACTGCGATCTTGCAACAATTGACGACTGGCCGGCGATCGTAAAACCAGACTGTGGACAGGGGGGAAATGGTGTACAGCGAGTAAATAACCGCCTGTCTCTGGAACAGGCGATTGAATCCGTCGCGCAGGCGATCGTGGTGGAATATCTGCCGGGAGAGGAGATCACCGTCGACTGTTTCACTGACCGAAACCGCCGTTTGATTTGGGCTGGGCCTCGTACCCGTGAACGTGTTCGGGCGGGTATCAGCATGCGTTCACGAGAGGTCGTTCTTGACGATGAAATAACCGACATTGTCGAAACGATAAATGCGCGACTGGCGCTTCGTGGCCCTTGGTTTGTACAGCTAAAACGCGACAGAACAGGGAAATGGAAACTGCTGGAGGTGGCCTGCAGGATTGCTGGCGCAATGGTTTTTCAGCGTGCCAGAGGGGTGAATTTACCGCTTATGGCTATCCATGACTTTATGGGACGCGATGTTGTCGCTCTCCCGGAAATGAGTGTCGGTATCGTTGATCGGGCCATTGTGTCCCGAACGCGAAGTGAACTCAACTATCAGCGAATCTATGTCGATCTTGACGACACCCTCATTATCGATGGTTTTGCGGTACCTGCCGTCATGGCGTTTTTATACCAGAGTCGGGCGCAGGGAAAAGCCATTACGCTGATTACTCGCCATGCGCAAAAACCTGAAGAAACCCTTATGTGCGCAGGGGTTGCGTTGAACCTTTTCGATGAGGTCATCCATCTGACTTCTGGAGAGCGAAAGTCAGAATATATACAGCCAAACAGTTTGTTTATTGATAACTATTTTCCTGAGCGGATGGATGTCCGAACGCTGAAAGATGTGCTCGTTCTGGATGTTGATGCCGTTGAGTTTTATTTGCGCTAAGAGAGCCTGTTATGTTGACTGACGAGCAAATTGCCGATTTTTGCCATGCGTTTATCGAGAAAGCCTCACCTCGTTATATCTTTGGACTGACGAGTTATGGTATTGAAATGGCAAAGGTATTTAACGTTGAGGGCATCATTGATAATAAAACAACGCAAACTCAGATTGACGGGTTTCCGATTATCTCTCTAAGTCAGGTTCCTTCGGACGCGTTGATTGTTTCTTCGATTATGGATGGCCGCCCGGTATCGGCATGGCGAACGCTGTCGGCAGCGGGACATAAACAGATCGATTACTTCAGCTTTTATCGCTATTTCAGCCACCTGTTAAGCAAGCCGACCTGGTATCATCAACCCGAATTTGTGCGCGACTACGCCGAGAACCGTGAAGCCTATGAGCGTATCCGTGCGCTCCTTGCGGATGATATTTCAAAGCGCACTTTTGACGATATCATCAACTTCAGGCTTACCAACAAGCTACAGTTTCTTGCGCAGTATAATATTTGCCTGAACGATCAGTACTTCGATCTGCCCTTTATTGGCGAATATGCCGAACATTTTATTGATTGCGGTAGTTTTGACGGCGCCACTTCCGTTGAGTTTATGCGTCGATTTCCCAGCTATAACACAGTATGTATCTTTGAACCAGAACCGCGCCAGGCGCAGAGTATTCAACAGGCGATGCAGGGCAGGGAAAATGTTTATGTTTATCCCTGTGGCGTCTCGCACAGCCAGCAGAAGCTGAGTTTTTCTTCCTCGGGGTCGACTTCGCATGCGAGCGAAGACGGGGGGATCGATGTTGAAATGGTAGCCCTTGACGATGTGTTAAAAGGGCGAGTGACGTTCATCAAAATGGATATCGAAGGTTTTGAGTCACAGGCTCTGGAGGGAGCAAAACGGATTATTCGTCAACAGCATCCACTGCTTGCCGTCTGTTGCTATCACAAACCTGATGATTTCAGAACATTGCCTGAGCAGGTGCTGGGTTATCGTGAGGACTACGACATCTACCTGCGTCACTATACGGAAGGGCTACTGGAAACCGTTTACTATTTTGTCCCCAGAAAAGGTGCACAATGAAAATCGGCATTATGCAGCCCTATCTATTCCCTTACCTGGGATATTTTCAACTGATTAATGCGGTCGATCAGTTTGTAATTTATGATGACGTAAATTATATCCGTCAGGGCTACATTAATCGTAATACTATTTTGATGGGGAACTCTCCTCAGCGCTTTACCGTTGCTGTGCCGGGCGCTTCATCTTTCAAAAAAATAAATACGTTAAGCTTTGACGTTAATGTTGCTAAGGTGCTGAAAACAGTTCATCAGGCGTATCATAAAAGGCCATATTTTGAACCAGTTTTTAGTATTGTTGAGAAGGTGTTGACCGCCGAGCAGCGCCAGATTCCCATGCTTTGCCAGTATGCGTTTAAAGAGATATTTTCCTGGCTTGGCATTGAAGTGTCACTTCACATGGCTAGTGATTTGAATTATTCACGTGATGAAACTGCAAGCGGGAAGGTGATGAACATTTGCCGAACTCTCGGTGGAGACCATTATATCAATAGTCCTGGTGGGCAGCATCTTTATCATTCTGATGAATTTGTCGCTCAGGGGATGAAACTGTCATTTATTAAAATGGATGATGTTCATTACCCTCAGGGTGGGGGTAAATTCCATGCCGGATTGTCAATTATTGATGTGCTAATGAACTGCTCCCCCTCTGAGGTGAAAGTGTTATTGGGGCAGTATCAGTTAATTTAATGCGGTGCGATGCGCTTTCGTTTATCGGTGCGGGCGGAGAAATTATGGATAAGAACATTTTTGTTACCAGTCCTTTATTGCCACCTCTTGATGAGTTTATTCCTTATCTGGAAGAAATATGGCAAAACAAACAATTAACCAATGCAGGTCCATTTCACCAGCAACTTGAAGAGGCGCTGGCGGAATATCTCGGCGTTGAACATTTGTGCCTGTTTGCAAACGGTACGCTGGCGTTGCTAACTGCGTTTCAGGCGTTACGCATCACAGGTGAAGTGATTACCACGCCGTATTCCTTTGTGGCAACGTCGCATTCGCTACTGTGGAATGGCTTAAAACCGGTTTTTGTCGATATTGACCCTGTCACCTGTAATATGGACCCACGGAAAATTGAAGAGGCAATCACGCCGCAAACTACCGCTATTTTGCCTGTCCATTGTTATGGCATCCCCTGTGACACAGCGCATATTCAGCAGATTGCTGATATTTATGGTCTGAAAGTGATTTACGATGCAGCACACGCTTTTGGTGTTAAGCGGGAAGGGACAACCATTTTGCGCGAAGGCGACTTATCTGTCTTGAGTTTCCATGCCACAAAAGTATTCAATACGATAGAAGGCGGAGCGATTATCTGCCATGATAAAAAAACGAAACAACGCATTGATTATTTGAAAAACTTTGGTTTTGCCGGGGAAACCACCGTTGTGGCGCCTGGCATAAATGGCAAAATGAATGAAGTTCAGTCAGCGTTTGGTTTATTGCAACTTCGCCATATCGATAAAGCATTAGCTGAGCGCGCGGCGCTGTTTGATAACTATAAAACACTCCTGGCTGATATTCCTGGTATCTCACTGCTGATCCCGCCGGATAATATTGCATGGAATCATGCTTATTGCCCAATTATGGTTTCGGATGCGTTTCCTGTTTCGCGAGATGGGGTTTATGATTTATTAAAGTCCCACAATATTATGCCCCGTCGTTATTTCTACCCATTAATTAGTAGCTTCCCAATGTATCGTGCGCTGGAGAGCGCCAGACAAGATAAACTTAAAATTGCGCAATTACGTGCAGATGAAGTCCTTTGTTTGCCTCTCTATCCTGGCCTTGAGAAAGAGGTACAGGTAGAAATTGCTTCATTGTTAAAAGGAGTGAGCGAAAATGTGAGTAGTGACTCATCAGCGTTGAAAACTGATGAGATTTTTGCCGAGCGCGTTGCCTGATTTTTAGATCCCCTGAGGGGAATTGGGGGTTATAAATAACGGTAACCCCCAAATAACCCCTCATTTCACCCACTATTCACCCGATTAAAACCCCTCCAGAATCGGATAATCATGCCGATAACTCAACTAACGCAGGGCTGTTTATCGTGAATTCACTGTATACCGCTGAAGGTGTAATGGATAAACACTCGCTGTGGCAGCGTTATGTACCGCTGGTGCGTCACGAAGCATTGCGCCTGCAGGTGCGTTTGCCGGCGAGCGTGGAACTGGACGATCTGCTACAAGCGGGCGGTATCGGGTTATTGAATGCAGTTGACCGATATGACGCTCTGCAAGGAACGGCATTTACCACTTACGCAGTGCAGCGTATTCGTGGAGCGATGCTGGATGAACTACGCAGCCGTGACTGGGTGCCGCGTAGCGTCCGGCGCAATGCTCGCGAAGTGGCGCAGGCGATGGGGCAGCTGGAGCAGGAATTAGGGCGCAACGCGACGGAAACTGAGGTGGCGGAGCGGCTGGCGATTCCTGTGGAAGAGTATCGTCAGATGTTGCTTGATACCAATAACAGCCAACTCTTCTCTTATGACGAGTGGCGGGAAGAGCATGGCGATAGCATTGAGCTGGTGACGGAAGAACACCAGCAGGAAAACCCGTTACAACAGCTCCTTGAGAGCAATTTACGCCAGCGTGTGATGGATGCGATTGAATCGTTGCCAGAACGCGAGCAGCTGGTGTTGACGCTGTATTACCAGGAAGAGCTCAATCTGAAGGAGATTGGCGCGGTGCTGGAAGTCGGCGAGTCACGGGTAAGCCAGTTGCACAGCCAGGCCATCAAACGTCTACGCACCAAGCTGGGTAAGTTATAAAGGGCGATCGTCGTCGCCCCTTAATAGTGCCGCACAACGTATTGACTACCAGGAGTTCTCATGACGGTGCAGCAATCTAAAAGACGGCCACTAAGCCGCTACCTCAAAGACTTTAAACACAGCCAGACGCATTGCGCTCATTGCCATAAATTGCTCGACAGGATCACGTTGGTTCGCCGGGGGCAGATTGTCAATAAAATCGCGATTTCCCGCCTGGATACGCTGATGGACGACGCACAATGGCAGGAGGAGCAGAAGGAGTGGTCGGCGCTGTGCCGTTTCTGCGGCGATCTGCACTGCAAAGAGCAGAGTGACTTCTTTGACATCATCGGTTTTAAACAATTCTTGTTTGAGCAAACCGAAATGAGCCACGGCACCGTGCGTGAATATGTCGTGCGCCTGCGTCGCCTGGGCAACCATCTCACCGAACAGAACATCTCTCACGACCTGCTACAGGAAGGTTTTCTTGATGAAAACCTGGCCCCGTGGTTACCCGAAACCAGCACCAATAACTATCGGATCGCGCTGCGTAAGTACGAACAGTATAAAACGCATACGCATGCCGGACAGATGCAGAAATCATCCCGGATGGCTACTTCTGATATATATTAAAAATGAATAACATGTAGCGGAGTCGTGTTTGTGATTAGCAGCAAACCCTCTACACTACGGTCATTAATGACAACATTCGGGGTAACTATGAAATTAGCACTTCTGGGACGTCAGGCTCTGATGGGTGTGATGGCAGTTGCACTTGTCGCCGGGATGAGCGTGAAGAGTTATGCAGATGAAGGTCTGTTAAACAAAGTAAAAGAGCGCGGCACGCTGCTGGTAGGCCTGGAAGGGACTTACCCGCCGTTCAGTTTCCAGGGTGATGACGGCAAACTGACCGGGTTTGAAGTGGAGTTCGCAGAAGAACTGGCGAAACACCTCGGCGTAAAAGCCTCGCTGAAACCGACCAAATGGGACGGTATGCTGGCGTCGCTGGATTCCAAACGTATTGATGTGGTTATCAACCAGGTCACCATCTCCGACGAACGTAAGAAAAAATACGACTTCTCAACACCTTATACCATTTCTGGTATTCAGGCGCTGGTGAAAAAAGGCAATGAAGGCAGCATCAACACGGCGGCTGACCTGAAAGGTAAGAAGGTCGGCGTTGGTCTGGGAACAAACTACGAAGAGTGGTTGCGCCAGAACGTACAGGGTGTAGACATTCGCACCTATGATGACGATCCGACGAAATACCAGGATCTGCGCGTAGGCCGTATTGACGCTATTCTGGTGGATCGCCTGGCCGCATTGGATCTGGTGAAGAAAACCAAAGACACGCTGGCCGTTACCGGCGAAGCGTTCTCCCGTCAGGAAGCCGGTGTGGCGCTGCGTAAAGGCAATGAAGATCTGCTGAAAGCGGTAGATGGCGCCATTGCCGATATGCAGAAAGACGGCACGCTGAAAGCGCTGTCTGAGAAATGGTTTGGCGCAGATGTGACTAAATAATCGTCATAATTGCAAAAAAAGGCGCTTTAATACGGCGCCTTTTTTATTTCATCCGTTTGAACGTGCATAATAAAAAGAACATCACAACAATGAATACCGGAGGCTTTATGCCACTGCATAATTTAACGCGGTTCCCACGCCTGGAATTTATTGGCGCACCAACGCCACTCGAATACCTGCCGCGTTTATCTGATTATCTGGGTCGCGACATTTTCATTAAACGCGATGACGTAACGCCGATGGCGATGGGCGGGAATAAACTGCGTAAGCTTGAATTTCTGGCTGCCGATGCGCTGCGTGAAGGCGCGGATACGCTGATTACGGCGGGCGCCATCCAGTCGAACCACGTTCGCCAGACGGCGGCGGTAGCGGCAAAACTGGGATTACACTGCGTTGCGTTACTGGAAAATCCCATCGGTACGACGGCGGAAAACTACCTGACCAACGGCAATCGTCTGCTGCTGGATCTTTTTAACACGCAAATTGAGATGTGCGACGCGCTGACCGATCCTGACGCCCAGTTACAGGAACTGGCGACCCGTATTGAGGCGCAGGGGTTCAGGCCGTATGTGATTCCGGTCGGCGGCTCCAGCCCATTAGGCGCGATGGGATACGTGGAAAGCGCGCTGGAAATCGCCCAGCAGTGCGAGGGCGCGGTACAGCTGTCCTCCGTGGTGGTGGCGTCGGGAAGCGCCGGTACGCACGCCGGGCTGGCGGTAGGTCTGGAACAACTGATGCCAGATGTTGAGTTGATCGGCGTGACCGTGTCGCGCAAGGTTATCGATCAGAAGCCCAAAGTGGTCACGCTGCAACAAGCGATTGCTAAAGAGCTGGAACTGACCGCCGCGGCGGACATCCTGCTGTGGGACGACTATTTCGCGCCGGGATACGGAACGCCGAATGAAGAGGGGATGGAGGCCGTGAAGCTGCTGGCGCGCCTGGAAGGCATTCTGCTTGACCCGGTCTATACGGGGAAAGCGATGGCGGGCCTGATCGATGGCATCAGCCAGAAGCGCTTCAAAGATGAAGGCCCGATTCTCTTTATTCATACCGGTGGGGCGCCAGCGCTGTTTGCCTACCATCCTCACGTGTAACTTCCGGGTAGAAAAACACTCATGCAAGAAAGTATCCAACTGGTGATTGACTCGCTGCCGTATCTGCTTAAAGGTGCGGTGTTTACGCTACAGCTGAGTATTGGCGGGATGTTTTTCGGCCTGCTGCTGGGCTTCATTCTCGCGCTGATGCGCATGTCGCCCCTGCTGCCTGTCCGCTGGCTGGCGCGTTTTTATATCTCCATTTTTCGCGGTACGCCGCTTATTGCCCAGCTTTTTATGATCTACTACGGCCTGCCGCAGTTTGGCATTGAGTTGGACCCGATCCCGGCGGCGATGATTGGCCTGTCGCTGAATACCGCAGCCTACACTTCGGAAACGCTGCGTGCGGCGATCTCTTCTATCGACAAAGGTCAGTGGGAAGCCGCGGCAAGTATCGGTATGACGCCGTGGCAAACGCTGCGTCGCGCGATTTTGCCGCAGGCCGCCCGCGTGGCGTTGCCGCCGCTGAGCAACAGTTTCATCAGCCTGGTGAAAGATACCTCCCTGGCCGCGACGATTCAGGTGCCGGAACTGTTCCGTCAGGCGCAGCTGATTACCTCGCGTACGCTGGAAGTCTTTACCATGTATCTGGCGGCATCGCTGATCTACTGGGTGATGGCGACGGTACTTTCCGCGCTGCAAAACTATTTTGAAGAGCAGCTTAACCGCCAGGAGAGAGATCCAAAATGAGTGCGATTGAAGTTAAAAACCTGGTGAAAAAGTTCCACGGTCAGACGGTGTTGCACGGCATCGACCTGGAGGTGAAACCTGGTGAGGTGGTGGCGATTATCGGCCCCAGCGGTTCCGGTAAAACAACGCTGCTGCGCAGCATTAATTTGCTGGAGCAGCCTGAGGCGGGCACCATCAAAGTGGGCGACATTACCATTGATACCGCAAGCTCGTTAAGCAAGCAAAAAGGGCTAATTCGCCAGTTGCGTCAGCATGTGGGGTTCGTATTCCAGAACTTTAATCTGTTTCCGCACCGTACCGTACTGGAGAACATCATTGAAGGGCCGGTGATTGTGAAAGGCGAGCCCAAAGCCGAAGCAACGGCATTAGCGCGGGAACTGCTGGCGAAGGTAGGACTGGCCGGGAAAGAGACCAGCTATCCGCGTCGTCTGTCCGGTGGGCAGCAGCAGCGTGTGGCGATTGCCCGCGCGCTGGCGATGCGCCCGGAGGTGATTTTGTTTGATGAACCGACTTCTGCGCTCGACCCTGAGCTGGTGGGGGAGGTGCTCAGTACGATACGCCAGCTGGCGCAGGAAAAGCGCACGATGGTCATCGTGACGCATGAAATGAGCTTTGCGCGCGACGTGGCTGACCGGGTGATATTTATGGATCAGGGGCGCATTGTGGAGCAGGGCGCGGCCAAACCGTTATTTGCCAATCCTCAGCAACCACGCACGCGTCAGTTTCTTGAGAAGTTCCTGATGCAATAAGTGTTTTTGCGCACTCGCCTGAAATAATCCCGTTTTGGGCGAGTGTATTTAAATAAATATCAATAATACCCGCCTGATTATAGCCGTAATCCCTTTGTGTTCTCCCGCCGGGTGAAACACACCTCAAGTAATTCGCCATCTGACCGATATTTTCTACATATAAACTTCATTTATGTGTTAGCTTGTTTTAAACATTATAATGATTATCAATCTCAGGGGTGTTACCGTTTAGTATGCAGGAAAATGATTTCTTCACCTGGCGACGGAGTATGCTGGTACGCTTTCAGGAAATGGCGACGGCAGAAGATGTCTACACTGAATTACAACATCAGACACAGCAGCTTGAATATGATTATTATGCGCTGTGCGTTCGCCATCCCGTCCCGTTTACGCGGCCAAAAATCTCCGTTCACACCACGTACCCGCAAGCGTGGGTGGCGCATTATCAGTCTGAAAACTATTTCTCTATTGATCCGGTATTAAAGCCGGAAAATTTCCGCCAGGGGCATCTGGCATGGAATGATGCCTTATTTAGCGAAGCGCAGTCGCTATGGGACGCGGCGCGCGCGCACGGTCTACGCCGGGGGGCGACGCAATGCCTGATGCTGCCGAATCGGGCGCTGGGCTTCCTCTCTGTCTCCCGGGCGAGCGCCCGCCATGCGCCGTTTGCACATGATGAAATTGAACTCCGGTTGCAACTGCTGGTGCGTGAGAGCCTGTCGGCGCTGACGCGGCTGGAGGATGAAATGGTGATGACGCCAGAAATGCGCTTCAGTAAGCGAGAGAAAGAGATCCTGAAGTGGACGGCGGAAGGAAAGACGTCATCAGAGATCGCGATGATTCTGTCAATCTCAGAGAACACCGTTAACTTTCATCAGAAAAACATGCAGAAAAAGTTTAACGCGCCGAATAAAACGCAGATTGCCTGCTATGCGGCCGCGACGGGCCTGATCTGAAAAAACGAATGTTCTGCGTGCCAGACGCAAAACCGGCTGAAAGTTTCCCTCTCAGCCGGTTTCCTGTTACTGGCGGTAAGCTTGTTTAATTTGCTTAACAGTGCTGGAAAATACCGCGGCCTGCGTTTCATCTTCAATCTGCGCGATCTGTTTTTCCATCTTAAGAATCACGCGCCCTGCGTCGGCTTGCCCCATTGCCTGTAGCATCAGGGTCAACATGGCTTTCAGGCAGGTGACTTCATTGGCCAGTTCTTGATTATTCTCGGCAGTGGAAAAATCAGGCGTACTCATTTATTTTCCTCGTTATGTTTCAGTGAAAAAGTGCGATGGCAAATGTTAAGGCGGCGGAGTATACCATAAGCTGCGCCAAAAATAGCAGTGGTTGTTTTTTGATCGCAAATCAAACCAGCGCCATTAAAATAAACAACGCCTTGCGAGGCATATATTTTCCTCATTTTTTTGTTTACCTCGCGTATTTCGCGCGTTAATTATTGTTACAAAGTTGCTTGCCTATTTAGCATTTCGACGGAAGTGAGTGAATTTTTTGTCACTATTCTGAAACTATTATGCAGAAATAGAGGGTAAAAAAAGGCCGTTAGCTGTGGGAGTTTCCACGAAGCGTACAATCTAATTTCCAAAAACGAGAGCAAAATCGAATGCCCCACGTTTTTTACGTTTCAAAGTTGAGATAAAACCCGCTAATATAGGGTCGATTAACTATCAGTAGCGTTATCCCTATTCTGGAGATATTCCTTTGATCAACGTTCTTCTTGTTGATGACCACGAACTGGTGCGCGCAGGGATACGACGCATTCTGGAAGATATAAAGGGCATAAAGGTTGTCGGTGAAGCCTGTTGTGGCGAGGACGCCGTAAAGTGGTGCCGCGCGAACGCCGTCGACGTTGTGCTGATGGACATGAACATGCCCGGAATCGGCGGTCTTGAGGCGACGCGCAAAATTGCCCGCTCAAGCGCTGATATTAAAGTGATCATGCTGACGATCCATACGGAAAACCCGCTACCGGCGAAAGTCATGCAGGCCGGAGCCGCAGGGTATCTGAGTAAAGGCGCTGCGCCTCAGGAAGTGGTCAGCGCGATTCGTTCGGTTTTTTCCGGGCAGCGTTATATTGCTTCAGATATCGCTCAACAGATGGCGCTGAGCCAGATTGAGCCTGAGAAAACAGAAACGCCTTTTGCCAGTTTGTCTGAACGCGAGTTGCAGATTATGCTGATGATCACCAGGGGCCAGAAGGTTAATGAGATCTCGGAACAACTGAATCTCAGTCCTAAAACGGTGAACAGCTATCGCTACAGAATGTTCAGTAAACTAAACATTCATGGTGATGTTGAGTTGACTCACCTGGCAATTCGCCACGGCCTGTGTAATGCGGAGACGTTAACAAGCTAGTGAGTGTTCTGTTTGATGCGAAAGCATTTTTAAAAACCGTGACCAGCCAACCCGGCGTTTATCGTATGTATGATGCCGGTGGTACGGTTATTTATGTCGGTAAAGCGAAAGACCTGAAAAAACGGCTTTCCAGCTATTTCCGCAGCAACCTTGCTTCGCGAAAAACCGAAGCATTGGTTGCGCAAATCCAGCAAATTGATGTCACGGTGACGCACACCGAGACCGAAGCGCTATTGCTCGAACACAACTACATCAAATTGTATCAACCGCGCTATAACGTGTTATTGCGCGATGATAAATCCTATCCTTTCATCTTTCTCAGCGGTGACACTCATCCACGCCTGGCAATGCATCGCGGGGCGAAACATGCCAAAGGTGAATACTTTGGCCCGTTCCCGAACGGGTATGCCGTGCGTGAAACCCTGGCCCTGCTGCAAAAAGTCTTTCCCATTCGTCAGTGCGAAAACAGCGTCTACCGCAACCGCTCGCGTCCTTGTCTGCAATATCAGATTGGCCGCTGTCTCGGGCCGTGCGTAGAAGGGCTGGTGAGTGAAGATGAGTATGCGCAGCAGGTGGAGTACGTTCGGCTGTTTTTATCCGGGAAAGACGATCAGGTTCTGACCCAATTGATCGCCCGAATGGAAAAAGCCAGCCAGAATCTGGAATTTGAAGAGGCCGCGCGCATACGCGACCAAATTCAGGCTGTGCGCCGCGTTACTGAGAAACAGTTTGTCTCCAATACCGGCGACGATCTGGACGTTATCGGCGTGGCGTTCGATGCGGGTATGGCCTGCGTGCATGTGCTTTTTATCCGCCAGGGCAAGGTGTTGGGCAGCCGTAGCTATTTCCCGAAAGTGCCGAACGGGACGGAACTGGGCGAAGTGGTGGAAACGTTCGTCGGCCAGTTCTATCTGCAAGGCAGCCAGATGCGCACGCTGCCAGGAGAGATCCTGCTGGATTTCAACCTGAGCGATAAAACGCTGCTGGCGGACTCTTTGTCCGAACTGGCCGGGCGGCGCATTAATGTGCAGACCAAACCGCGTGGCGATCGCGCTCGTTACCTGAAGCTGGCGCGAACCAATGCCGCGACGGCGCTGATCAGCAAACTGTCGCAGCAATCGACGATCACACAGCGTCTGACCGCACTGGCAAGCGTACTGAAGCTGCCTGCGGTGAAGCGGATGGAGTGTTTTGACATCAGCCACACGATGGGAGAACAGACGGTGGCCTCCTGCGTGGTTTTTGACGCTAACGGGCCGCTGCGTGCGGAGTATCGTCGCTACAACATTACCGGAATTACGCCGGGCGATGATTATGCGGCGATGAATCAGGTTCTGCGCCGACGCTATGGCAAGGCGATTGAAGAAAGTAAGATTCCTGACGTTATTCTGATTGATGGCGGTAAAGGCCAGCTTGGTCAGGCGAAGGCCGTTTTTGCTGAACTGGATGTGCCGTGGGATAAAAATCATCCTTTATTGTTGGGCGTTGCTAAAGGCGCCGATCGTAAAGCCGGTCTGGAGACGTTGTTCTTTGAACCCGAGGGGGAGGGCTTTAGCCTGCCGCCGGATTCGCCTGCGCTGCACGTTATTCAGCATATCCGCGATGAATCGCACGATCACGCCATCAGCGGGCACCGCAAAAAACGGGCGAAGGTGAAAAACACCAGCACGCTGGAAACTATCGAAGGCGTCGGGCCAAAACGTCGACAAATGCTGTTGAAATATATGGGCGGTTTGCAAGGACTACGTAACGCGAGTGTTGAGGAAATTGCAAAAGTGCCGGGTATTTCGCAAGGTCTGGCAGAAAAGATCTTCTACTCGTTGAAACATTGAGGTCTCTGTAGCAACATAGGGGTAATTTCTCTGACAACAGATAGTTACCCGTCACTATGCAATTTAATATCCCTACGTTGCTCACGCTGTTTCGCGTCATTCTGATCCCATTCTTTGTATTGGTGTTTTATCTGCCATTTACATGGGCTCCCTTCGTTACCGCGCTAATCTTCTGTATCGCCGCCGTGACCGACTGGTTCGACGGTTTTCTGGCGCGTCGCTGGAACCAGAGTACGCGTTTTGGCGCGTTCCTTGATCCGGTGGCGGATAAGGTGCTGGTGGCGATCGCCATGGTGCTGGTGACGGAGCATTATCACAGCTGGTGGGTGACGCTGCCTGCCGCGACCATGATTGCGCGTGAAATTATTATTTCCGCGCTGCGTGAATGGATGGCCGAGCTGGGCAAACGCAGCAGCGTGGCGGTCTCCTGGATCGGCAAAGTGAAAACCACCTCGCAAATGGCGGCGCTGGCGTGGCTGCTGTGGCGTCCAAACATTTGGGTGGAATATGCCGGGATCGCGCTTTTCTTCGTTGCTGCCGTGCTGACGCTGTGGTCTATGTTCCAGTATTTGAGCGCTGCACGCGGGGATTTGCTTGATCAGTGATCGTTTCGCCGCAAATTTCAGCAAACGATCGTGGGTGGCGAAAAATATCGTTGACTCGTTGCGTCAGGTAAGTAGAATGCAACGCATCGAACGGCGGCGCAGGTTGCCAGACGATAACAAAATCAAGTGATTAACAAAGTTACTTGATGATGCGGGAATAGCTCAGTTGGTAGAGCACGACCTTGCCAAGGTCGGGGTCGCGAGTTCGAGTCTCGTTTCCCGCTCCAGTTTAAAGACATCGGCAATAGCGGGTGTCTGGCTGAAAAGCCTGAAGAATATGGCGCGTTAGCAAAGCGGTTATGTAGCGGATTGCAAATCCGTCTAGTCCGGTTCGACTCCGGAACGCGCCTCCACTTTCTTCCCGAGCCCGGATGGTGGAATCGGTAGACACAAGGGATTTAAAATCCCTCGGCGTTCGCGCTGTGTGGGTTCAAGTCCCACTCCGGGTACCATGGGAAAGACAAGAATAATCAAAGCAATAAGCAGTGTCGTAAAACCACCTCCGGGTGGTTTTTTTGTGTCTGTCATCTGTTCGCTGATGATCTTGTCTGCCATTCCTTCCCCAATAAGTATCCCTTACTTCGTCAGCCATGTAAGATAATTGCGGGCGAGAGTATTTCACTGAGGAAAAGCGTTATGAAAACAGGACCGTTAAACGAAAGCGAGCTGGAATGGCTGGATGATGTACTGACAAAGTACAATACCGATCACGCGATTCTGGATGTGTCAGAGTTGGATGGTTTACTGACGGCTGTACTCAGTTCGCCGTATGAGATTGAGCCAGAGCAATGGCTGGTCGCGGTATGGGGTGGGGCGCAGTATGTTCCGCGCTGGTCCTCTGAAAAGGAGATGACGCGTTTTATGGAACTGGCGTTTCAGCATATGGCGGATACGGCAGACAGGCTTAATGAGTTCCCGGAACAGTTTGAGCCGCTGTTCGGTCTGCGTGAAGTCGAAGGTCATGAGCTGACCATCGTGGAAGAGTGGTGCTTTGGCTATATGCGCGGGGTCGCGCTCTCTGACTGGTCCACCTTACCGGATACGCTACAACCCGCGCTGAAAGCCATTGCGCTGCACGGTACGGAAGAGAACTTCGCCGTGGTTGAAAAAATGTCACCAGAAGCGTTTGAGGAGAGCGTTAACGCGATTCGTCTGGCGGCCCTGGATTTACACGCGTACTGGATGGCGCACCCGCAGGAAGCGCCGGTGCAGGTGCCGGTAAGAGCGGAAGTAAAGGTAGGGCGCAACGATCCTTGCCCCTGCGGCAGCGGTAAAAAATATAAACAGTGCTGTCTGCACTAAACACAAAAAAGGGGCTTAGCGCCCCTTTTGTTTTATCCCACTTCAGGCAGCAGCCCGGCAGCGATACAGAATTGTACGCCGATCACCACTATCCCACAGGTAAAGACGAGGGCTAATGCCGGAACGCCGCCCGCTACGCGATACGTTGCCTGCGGATTATGCTTCCTGCTTTGCCACGCGAGCAGGGAAGGGATCAGCAACGCCAGCACCGCCAGCGCGACGCCAGCGTATCCCAGCGCCATCACAAAGCCGCGCGGGTAAAAGAGTGCGAACGCCAGTGGCGGCAGGAAGGTAATCGCGCCGGTTTGCAGACGCCCGGCGACGGTGTTGCGTCGCTGGAACAGATCTGCCAGATAATCAAACAATCCCAGTGCCACACCCAAAAACGATGTCGCCAGCGCCAGGTCGGCAAACAGATGCACCGCCAGTTCAACGTGCGGCGAGGCAACCACCTCACGCAAGGCCTGCAACAGGCCATTTAACCCGGCATGGTCGGCCAGCAAGCCCATAAAGGTAGAGGAGTTGATACTGCCGAGCGTGGCAAGCTGCCAGAAAATGTATGCCACCAGCGGGATTGCGCTACCGGTGATAAATACCCATCGCAGTTTGCGAATATTACCGTTCATATAGCTGACGATGCTGGGTACGCTGCCGTGAAAACCGAACGACGTAAAAATGACGGGAATTGCTGATAACGCCAGACCCTGTTGCAGCGGCAGCGTAAGCAGATTCACTTTATGAATATGCGGCATCAGCAGCGCCAGCATAGCGATCAGGAAGATAATTTTGGCGCTGAAGAGAAAGCGGTTGAACAGATCGACCAGCGAGGTTCCGACGCACACGACGCCACCGGCAACCACGGTGAACAGCAAAACGCCCATCGCCGGAGACATATCGGCGCCCGTCCAGTCGCTGATGCTTGAGGCCAGCAGCTCGCCAGCCCCGCTGATATAGGCCGCTGTGAGCGCATACATCAGAAACATCATGCTAAAGCCGGTGATCCATTGCCCATAACGTCCGAGGTAGCGTTTTGCCAACGTTCCTAACCCGGTATCTGCCGGAACGTGTTGATATACTTCCAGGAGCAACAGCGCGGTGTAGCACATCAATGCCCATAACCCAATCAATAACGCCAGTGTGACGCTGAAACCAACGCCAGCGGCGGCCAACGGCATCGCCAGCATACCGGCGCCGATAGTGGTGCCCGCCACGATAAAAACACTACCCAGAGTTCTATTTTTCACGCTTTCCTCTGTCCCAGAGATAATCAACGGTTATATCTGCGGCGCAGGGTAAGGCATAACATTATTTTCGTCAAATGACCGTTACAACATGTGTATACCATTGTTTACGAAAATTAGTGTGAAGGCGTGCGCCACCACGATTGCATCGGCTGTGCATGTAAACCTGCGTTAGCGCAAAGCGCTATTCATCGGCTCCCGGTAGGCTACAGGCTTTATTGAGGAGGATGTATGGATTCTATTCACGGCCACGAAGTGCTGAATATGATGATTGAGTCAGGCGAGCAGTATTCGAATGCCAGCCTGGAAGCGGCGATTACGGCGCGTTTTGGTGAACAGGCGCGTTTTCATACCTGTTCGGCTGCTGATATGACGGCGGCGGAGCTGGTGGCATTTCTGGCGGCGAAGGGGAAGTTTATTGCGAAGGATGACGGCTTCTCTACGCACGAAAGCAAGATCTGCCGTCATTGAGAGTAAACGGTGAGGGAGCCTCACCGTTTAATTTTAGTTTTGGGTATCAAGCGTAGACAGTTCTTTATCGATGAAGTACAGACCTTCACCGCTTTTCCCTGCCAGCATTAATTTATCAATAATAGATTTAAATAACTTCTCTTCTTCATGCTGTTCAGCGACATACCATTGCAGGAAGTTGAATGTCGGATAATCCTGGTTGGTCATCGCGGCATGCGCCAGTTCATTAATTTTCTGCGTAATTAATTGTTCGTGTTCGTAGGTGGCGCGGAACAGTTCATCCAGTGAAGCATATTCGGCAGCAGGCGAAGAGATCGTATTGATGCACGGTAAGCTACCGGTATCGGTCAGATAATCGAACAGGCGCTGCATATGCGTCATCTCTTCCTGCGCGTGACGACGCAGGAACGCTGCCGCCCCTTCAAAGCTATGGTAGCTGCACCATGCGCTCATCTGTTGGTAGAGCAGAGAAGAATATAATTCAAGGTTCATTTGCTCATTCAGTTTGTCGATCATTTCTGTTTTCAGCATGGTTCCGCTCCACAAAGAATCATTATACGTTGATGTGGCGTCACTATAATTTGTTATTTAATTATTTGCAAAAGGTAAAATAATAAATTTAATTATTAAAAATGCGAATGGGAATAAAACGCATTAACGCTATTAAATATAAAAATATACAATGAGAATAATTAAAGCCAGCAGCGTCATGCTGGCTAAAGATATTAATACCCGCCAGCGGATATTGGCTGGATGGCTACGCCCTGACACTGATAAGACAGCGTGATTCTGGTGTTCATGCACAGCGAACCGGCATAAACGCTACAGGTTGACACTGGCTGACCGAATGCGATGGCGTTGGCGTATCCCATCTGCTGACATTCGCGTGTCGCCGTACCGTGCGCAACATAATCATCCGCGCGCGCCGTTTGCATCATCGCCTGGTTATAACTGAGGCGGACAATCCCGCTTGTCGGGTTGGTTTCACTGACTTGCGCTTGTTTGGTGAGGGTACATCCCGTCAGGGCTATGAGTGAGAGGCCAAGGATAAAGGTTTTCATAATATCGCTCTGAGAATCCGGTGACAGCACATCCTATCTTGAACAGTAGACATTCAATGGCCTGAATAGCTTAAGAATTGTCCATGATTAATCCCAACGACACCGGCTCTTTGTGCGATACGGGAAAAGTGTGAGCACATCTTAATTTTTTAAAACCATTTTTCACTAAATTTGAAAGTATGTTTGCGAGATAGTAATGTGACGTATACGTCAACGACTCACGGCGGGATTTCCCGCGACGCATTCAGGAGAAGACAGAATGAAAATTGCACTGATGATGGAAAACAGCCAGGCAGCTAAAAATGCCACCATTCATCGCGAGCTTAAAGCGGTAGCGGATGAAAAGGGATTCCCTGTTTTCAACGTCGGGATGAGCGATGAAAACGACCATCATCTGACTTATATCCACCTTGGTATTATGGCCAGCATTCTGCTTAACGCCAAAGCGGTGGATTTTGTTGTGACGGGTTGTGGCACCGGGCAGGGCGCGCTGATGTCGCTGAATATTCATCCGGGCGTGGTGTGCGGCTACTGCATCGACCCGGCGGATGCGTTCCTGTTTGCGCAGATTAACAACGGTAATGCGCTTTCTCTGCCATTCGCAAAAGGCTTTGGCTGGGGTGCGGAGTTGAATGTGCGTTTCATCTTTGAAAAAGCATTCACCGGCCGTAACGGGGAAGGGTATCCACCAGAACGTAAAGAACCGCAGGTACGTAACGCGGGCATTCTGAACCAGGTGAAAGCGGCGGTGGTGAAAGAAAACTATCTGGATACGCTGCGCGCCATCGATCCTGAACTGGTGAAAACGGCGGTCTCCGGCCCACGTTTCCAGCAGTGTTTCTTTGACAATTGCCAGGATAAAGAGATCGAAGCGTTCGTTCGCGACATTCTCGGTTAATGTGTCATGCCAGCCGGATAACGCGGCGTTTATCCGGCTTACCGCGTTTGCTTTGCTACCGTTTCTTCTTCCGAATGGGTACTATGGCGGCCTTTCTATAAGGAGCTTACTATGTCCCAACCACTGAACGCCGATCAGGAACTGGTCTCTGACGTTGTTGCCTGCCAGTTAGTTATCAAACAGATACTGGATGTTATTGACGTTATTGCCCCGGTTGAAGTTCGGGAGAAGATGTCCAGCCAGTTGAAAAACATCGATTTTACCAGCCACCCTGCCGCTGCGGACCCGGTTACTATGCGGGCCATTCAAAAGGCGATTGCGTTGATTGAGCTGAAATTCACGCCGCAGGACGAAGCGCACTAAAGTAAAGCGACTGCGTAACAGCCTCCCGGCACGGGAGGCGTAACGCCGTGGCAATATAGCGGTTAGTGGTGTTGATAGTTGACGACGTTGAGTAAGTGTTTGTCCGTTTGCACCATACACAATCCCGCGCGTTTTGCGCTGCGAACTTCATCGAGAATCGTCTGTAACAGAACGCCATCCTGCTGCTGATCTTTTTCCAGGTCGTGGAGAAAGTTGAGCGTTGGCGCGTCATTCATTGCTTTGGCTTCGTCGGTTAAGCGTGAGAGCGTGCTGGCGCGTTGCTGATACTCATCCAGCGTTTTTTGAAATAACTCTTCAAGACAGGTTAACTCTTCGCCGGGAACATCAATGGCTCTCACGATGGGGTTGGCGCCTGCGTTCTTCATAAAATTGAACATGCGCATCATCTGGGTCACGTTTCCCTGCGCCTGGGTACGAAGAAAAGTCGCCGTACCGGTCAGACTGTGGTCAAAACACCAGTCGCTCAGGTGGAGGTAGAGGTTAGATGCGTAAAACTCAAGGTTCATTTGGGTGTTGAGCTTATGAACCATTCCAGCTGTCGCCATATCAATATCCTTATTTCCAGAAAGGGTGATGCGCGTTACTCATGTATGCGCAATGAATACTGTTAGCAGAATAAATCCGTTCTGCCGGTCCTTTATGTGATCAAAAAGCTGATTCCGTTGCCGATCGAAAATAAGCATAGCGCCAGTACGGCTATAAGAAAATCCTTAAATCCCAATGTTTATATTTTTTTACAGTTTGCTGAAGGTATATCGCTGACGGCGAATGTAAGAATATAACGAGTGTTGATATATATGATTGATTTTACGTGATTTTAATTTGATATTTATTTTTGAAATGATGTTTCATATCACAAAAGAAAATACACCGGCGTGTTAGGATCGAATAATTAGCGGGCGAAACAGTTCTGGCCGAAATTATCGACAACGTTTTTTGCGTCAGATCATTTTTGCCCATTTTTTAAATATAACCGAATGAACAATTTGTCATTTCGGTGTGATTAACACGAGTAAAGCGAGGAGTCGTAAATGAAAAAGGTCGCTGTCCTGCTGGCGCCAGGATTCGAAGAAGCAGAAGCCGTGGTCACTATTGATATTCTGCGTCGCCTGAATATTGATGTTGAAACGCTGGCCTGCGCGGAATCTCGCGCGGTAGTGAGTTATCACGATATTCCAATGGTTGCGGACAACACCCTCGCCGGGCGTCTGGACACGTTGTATGACGCCATCGTCTTGCCCGGCGGCCCGCAGGGGAGCGCTAATCTGGCCGCCAGCGCGCAGGTGATCGACTTCGTTTCCCGCCATGACGCTGCGGGTAAACTGATCTGTCCGGTCTGCTCCGCCGCAGCGCGGGTGCTGGGGGGCAATGGTCTGCTGAAAGGGCGCCGTTACGTCTGCTCTGGCGACCTATGGGAAAATGTGACTGACGGTGAATATGTTGATGCGCCGGTGGTGGAAGATGGCAATCTCTTGAGCGGCAAAGGGTTAGGGCATATTTTTGATTTTGCGCTGACGCTGGCTGCTCGTCTGTCAGGGGATGACGCTTCTGTTCGCGATCATGCCGATCATATTTACTATGCCTGGTAAAGCATATTTCCCCGGATGCGCCTGCATTCGGGGACAAGGATTTGCTGGCTGATGTTATGGACTAATCTGCTACCCCTTTTTTATTTGTCTGACAAAACCTTCTTTTTTTATGTCATTTTCCGCTGAATTTATGTACGCAATTACTGTAATTCTGCGGTGTGATGCCGCTCTCCTATGGAGAATCAATTTCCCGCTACAACTAACACCAGCACGGGTATCAATCCTTGGCTTTTAAGGTAATACCTTGTTTTACGGCTAAATTACAAAAAATCGTTCGATTTTACCCTACATAAAAGAACGCTAAAGCTGGAGTTAACCATGCACAAATTTACTAAAGCGCTGGCAGCCATCGGTCTGGCTGCCGTTATGTCACAATCCGCTATCGCGGAAACCATGAAGCTCGGTTTTCTGGTGAAACAACCGGAGGAACCCTGGTTCCAGACAGAATGGAAATTTGCCGATAAAGCCGGGAAAGATCTGGGTTTTGAGGTCATTAAAATTGCGGTGCCGGACGGTGAGAAAACCCTGAACGCCATCGACAGCCTGGCGGCGAGTGGGGCAAAAGGCTTCGTTATTTGTACCCCGGACCCGAAACTGGGTTCAGCAATCGTTGCAAAAGCGCGTGGGTATGACATGAAGGTAATCGCCGTGGACGATCAGTTCGTCAACGCGAAAGGTAAGCCAATGGACACCGTACCGCTGGTGATGATGGCGGCCACGAAAATTGGCGAGCGCCAGGGGCAGGAGCTGTATAAGGAGATGCAAAACCGCGGCTGGGATGTGAAGGAAACGGCGGTGATGGCGATTACCGCTAATGAACTGGATACCGCGCGTCGCCGCACATCCGGCTCGATGGAAGCGCTGAAAGCTGCGGGCTTCCCGGAAAAACAGATCTATCAGGTTCCAACGAAATCCAATGATATTCCCGGCGCATTCGATGCCGCTAACTCTATGCTGGTTCAACACCCTGAAGTGAAACACTGGCTGATTGTCGGCATGAATGACAACACCGTGCTGGGCGGCGTGCGCGCCACCGAAGGTCAGGGCTTTAAGGCGGCGGACGTTATCGGCATCGGCATTAACGGTGTGGATGCGATCAGCGAACTGTCAAAAGCGCAGGCGACAGGATTCTACGGCTCGTTGCTGCCCAGCCCGGACGTACACGGCTATAAATCCAGTGAAATGCTCTACAACTGGGTAACCAAGGATGCGGAACCGCCAAAATTCACTGAAGTGACCGACGTGGTGCTGATCACCCGTGACAACTTCAAAGAAGAACTGGCGAAAAAAGGTTTAGGCGGCAAGTAACACAAATGCCGGATGGCGACGCGAAAACGGCTTATCCGGCCTGCGAATTGCGTATTCAGTAGGCCGGATAAGGCAACGCCGTCATCCGGCAAAATCCTGACTCACGGAGACGTTATGCAACAGCCCACCCCATATCTCTCATTTCGCGGCATCGGGAAAACGTTCCCTGGCGTTAAGGCGCTGACGGATATCAGTTTTGACTGTTATGCCGGTCAGGTGCATGCGCTGATGGGCGAAAATGGCGCCGGGAAGTCCACACTCTTAAAAATTCTCAGCGGCAACTATGCGCCAACCACGGGATCGCTGGCGATCCGTGGGCAAGAGATGACCTTTGCCGACACCACGGCTGCACTGAATGCCGGTGTCGCCATTATTTACCAGGAACTGCACCTCGTGCCGGAAATGACCGTTGCGGAGAATATCTATCTCGGCCAGCTCCCGCATAAGGGGGGGATTGTTAACCGGACGCTGCTCAACTACGCAGCCGGTCTTCAGTTACAACATCTGGGGATGGATATCTCCCCGGATACCCCGCTGAAATACCTCTCGATTGGCCAGTGGCAAATGGTGGAGATTGCGAAAGCGTTAGCGCGTAACGCCAAAATTATCGCTTTCGATGAACCGACCAGCTCGCTCTCCGCCAGGGAGATCGAGAACCTGTTCCGGGTAATTCGCGAACTGCGCAAAGAAGGGCGCGTCATTCTGTATGTGTCGCACCGTATGGAAGAGATCTTTGCACTGAGCGATGCCATTACCGTGTTTAAAGATGGCCGCTACGTTAAAACATTTACCGATATGCAGCAGGTTAACCATGACGCGCTGGTTCAGGCGATGGTTGGGCGCGATCTCGGCGATATCTACGGCTGGCAGCCTCGCGCCTGTGGCGCAGAGCGGCTGCGGCTGCAAGAGTTGAAAGCGCCGGGCGTTCGCGCGCCTGTCAGCTTATCCGTACGCAGCGGCGAAATTGTCGGCCTGTTTGGTCTGGTTGGCGCCGGGCGCAGTGAATTAATGAAAGGGCTGTTCGGCGGAACGCGCATCACCGGAGGGCAGGTGTTCATTGATGAGCAGCCCATTGATATCCGCAAACCGGCGCACGCGATTGCGGCGGGCATGATGCTGTGCCCGGAAGATCGCAAAGCGGAGGGGATCATTCCTGTGCATTCGGTTCGCGACAATATCAACATCAGCGCCCGACGTAAGCATGTGCTGGGCGGGTGCCTGATCAATAACGGTTGGGAAGAGAGCAATGCCGAACACCATATTCGCTCCCTCAATATAAAAACGCCAGGTGCTGAGCAACTCATTATGAATCTCTCCGGGGGGAATCAACAGAAGGCGATTCTGGGACGCTGGTTATCGGAAGAGATGAAGGTCATTTTGCTTGATGAGCCGACGCGCGGTATCGATGTCGGCGCAAAACACGAGATCTACAACGTTATTTACGCGCTGGCGGCGCGCGGTGTGGCCGTGCTGTTTGCCTCCAGCGATCTGCCGGAAGTTCTTGGTGTTGCCGACCGTATTGTGGTGATGCGTGAAGGTGAGATCGCCGGTGAATTACTTCACGAACAGGCGGATGAACGGCAGGCCCTGAGCCTTGCTATGCCTAAAGTCAGCCAGGCTGTCGCCTGAGTAAAGGAGAGTAAGATGTCTTCTGTAACTACATCCGGTTCTGGCGCACCTAAGTCGCCGTTTAGCTTCGGGCGTATCTGGGATCAATACGGCATGCTGGTGGTGTTCGCCGTCCTGTTCCTGGCGTGTGCGATCTTTGTGCCTAACTTTGCCACGTTCATCAACATGAAGGGGCTGGGGCTGGCGATTTCGATGTCGGGTATGGTGGCGTGCGGGATGCTGTTTTGTCTGGCGTCCGGCGATTTTGACCTCTCCGTCGCCTCGGTGATTGCCTGTGCCGGCGTCACCACCGCCGTGGTCATCAATATGACCGAAAGCCTGTGGATTGGCGTGGCGGCCGGGCTGCTGCTGGGCATACTCTGCGGGCTGGTGAACGGTTTTGTTATCGCGCGTTTAAAGATCAACGCCCTGATTACCACGCTCGCCACGATGCAGATTGTCCGTGGTCTGGCCTATATCATCTCTGACGGTAAAGCGGTAGGGATTGAAGATGAGCGCTTCTTCACCCTCGGGTATGCCAACTGGTTTGGGCTGCCTGCGCCGATCTGGTTAACGGTAGGGTGCCTGGTTATCTTTGGTTTATTGCTGAATAAAACCACGTTTGGCCGCAATACGCTGGCGATTGGCGGGAATGAAGAAGCGGCGCGTCTGGCCGGGGTGCCGGTAGTACGCACGAAGATCATTATCTTCGTTCTCTCCGGGCTGGTGTCGGCGGCGGCGGGGATTATCCTGGCGTCGCGCATGACCAGCGGCCAGCCAATGACCTCCATTGGTTATGAACTGATTGTGATTTCAGCCTGCGTATTAGGCGGTGTCTCCCTCAAGGGCGGCATCGGAAAAATCTCATATGTGGTCGCGGGGGTGTTGATCCTGGGGACGGTGGAAAACGCCATGAACCTGCTGAACATTTCCCCCTTTGCACAGTACGTCGTGCGCGGCTTAATCCTGCTGGCAGCGGTAATCTTCGACCGTTACAAACAAAAGGCGAAGCGCACCGTTTAATGAAATAAACCGTAACTATTCAGTTTAGCTCCTCCCGATAGCCAGCCGCTACCCCGGCTGGCTATTGTCTTTCTAAATGGCGAGCAGCGTCACACTGTCTATACTTACATGGCTAATGGGGCCGATCCGCGCGCCTCAAAAACGATGATTAAGGAGGAGAACAGGGTGGCAGAACCGTTAACCGTATCCCCCGAACTGTCCGCAAACTATGCTTATTTTTTCGATCTTGATGGGACGCTGGCGGAGATTAAACCACACCCGGATCAGGTGGTGGTGCCGCACAATATTCTCCAGCTGTTACACCGCCTCTCGACGCATAACGCAGGGGCGCTGGCATTGATTTCAGGGCGCTCAATGGCTGAGCTTGATGCGCTCTCAGCCCCCTTTTGCTTTCCCCTCGCCGGGGTGCATGGGGCGGAACGCCGTGACATCAATGGTAATACCCATATCGTGCGCCTTCCGCAGGCGATAGCACGCGATGTCAGCGCGCGGCTGCACGCCGCGCTGGGAAATCTTCCAGGGGCGGAACTGGAAGCGAAGGGCATGGCCTTTGCGCTGCATTACCGGCAGGCGCCGCAGCATGAGGCGACGTTGCTGGCGCTGGCGCAGCACATTACGCAGAAATGGCCGCAGCTTGCGCTTCAGCCGGGTAAATGCGTGGTGGAAATTAAACCGAAAGGCGCGAACAAAGGGGAGGCCATTGCCGCGTTTATGCAAGAAGCGCCATTTGCAGGGCGTATCCCTGTCTTTGTGGGCGATGACTTGACGGATGAGGCGGGCTTTGACGTCGTCAATAATTTGGGAGGGATTTCAGTCAAAGTGGGTGCCGGGGCGACCCGGGCAACAGGACGTCTGGCAGGCGTTCCTGAGGTCTGGCGCTGGCTGGAAGAAATTAACAATCCACAACAAGAAAAAAAATTAATGAATGACAGGAGAGATGGCTATGGGTCGTTTAGTCGTAGTATCTAATCGAATTGCTCCCCCGGATAATAAAGGCGGCGCGGGTGGCCTGGCAGTTGGCGTACTGGGCGCGTTGAAAGCGGCGGGCGGATTGTGGTTCGGCTGGAGTGGCGAGACGGGCAACGAGGATAAGCCGTTAAAAAAGGTCACACGAGGCAATATGACCTGGGCGTCTTTTAATCTGAGCGAGCAGGACTACGAGGAATATTATTGCCAGTTTTCGAATGCGGTCTTATGGCCTGCCTTCCATTATCGACTCGATCTGGTGCAGTTCCAGCGCCCCGCGTGGGAAGGGTATTCACGGGTGAATGCGCTGCTGGCGGATAAGCTGCTGCCCTTACTGAAAGATGACGATATTATCTGGGTTCATGACTATCATTTATTGCCGTTTGCCAGTGAATTGCGCAAGCGGGGCGTGAATAATCGCATCGGCTTTTTCTTGCATATCCCTTTCCCGACGCCGGAAATTTTCAATGCCTTGCCGCCGCACGATACGCTACTGGAACAACTGTGTGATTTTGACTTACTGGGATTCCAGACGGAAAACGACCGCCTGGCGTTTCTGGACAGTCTGTCAAGCCAGACCAGAGTAACCACGCGCGGCAGTAAGAGTCACTCGGCATGGGGAAAATCCTTCCGTACTGAGGTCTATCCTATTGGCATTGAACCTGACGAGATCGCACAACAGGCTTCCGGGCCGTTACCGCCGAAACTGGCGCAGCTAAAAGCGGAGCTGAAAAATGTGCAAAACATTTTTTCCGTCGAGCGTCTGGATTACTCCAAAGGATTACCGGAGCGTTTCCAGGCGTATGAAGCGCTGCTGGAGAAATACCCCCAGCACCACGGGAAAATTCGCTATACGCAAATAGCGCCGACCTCGCGCGGTGAAGTGCAGGCTTATCAGGATATCCGTCACCAACTGGAGACGGAAGCAGGGCGTATCAACGGTAAATATGGACAGCTTGGCTGGACGCCGCTCTACTATCTTAACCAGCACTTTGATCGCAAGCTGCTGATGAAGGTGTTCCGCTACTCGGATGTCGGGTTAGTGACCCCGCTGCGGGATGGTATGAATCTGGTCGCGAAAGAGTTTGTCGCCGCGCAGGACCCGGCAAATCCCGGCGTTCTCGTTTTGTCGCAGTTTGCCGGTGCGGCGAATGAGTTGACGTCCGCGCTCATTGTTAACCCTTATGATCGGGACGATGTGGCCGTAGCGCTCCACCGCGCGTTGACCATGCCGCTTGCCGAACGCATTTCACGTCACGCGGAAATGCTTGAGACGATTATTAAAAATGATATTAATCACTGGCAGCAACGGTTTATTCGCGACCTAAAGGATGTCGCGCCACGTAGCGCTGAAATGCTGCATCGCAATAAGGTCGCCACCTTCCCAAAGCTTGCCTGACGCCCGCTAATCACCGGCAAGCGGGACCAGCAATACATCAACTTCACTGGCGCTAACGACACTTTTCGCTGAGCAGGACGCTCGCGAAAAGAAGCTGTGATTATGATTGCCGCAAATGACCAAATCCACCTGCTGCTTACGACACACATCCAGAATATGCGCGCTTAACTCCCCGTAAGTAATGAACGTTTGTTCAATCGGGTAGTCGGCCTTCGCACTCAGTTTGTCGAGAAAATCCTGCGTCTCTTCATGCATCACCTCCCGCAAATCTTCCAGCATGGGGGCGGCGAATTGATTGTACAGCTCGGGATCAGAGGCGAGGGTAATCAGGCTAATGCGGGCATTGACGGGACGAGCAATGGAGACAGCTTTCGCTAACAGCTGCTGACTTTCGGAGGTAACGGCGACGGCGACAAGAATATGCGTATAGCTCATAACTCGCTCCTTATTGCAAGAATATGAGGTTTCTTCTTCAGCTTTACTCTGTTTAGTCGAATTCTGCAATGTTTTCCTGTGACGATAGTGTGAAGGTTATCATAATAATTCATTAATTATTCTTATAAATGGAATAGTGGCATAACGCACATTGTAAACGTTATTACGCGCTTTAACTTAAATCGACCAATTATGAAAACAAAATGTTAATTACGATGTAACAAAAATTAACTTGTTATGCATCATAGATACCGTCTATTGGTTAACCCTGCTTAATATTTAAGTGGTTGTTTAGAAACGATTAAATTATTTTATGTCCCCGACAGGAATATTCAGAAAGGGGGATATTTTCAGATGTTATTTTAACGGTGCTAAACATACCGCATGAGTGATTATTTACGCACATATTCGTGTATCTGGAATAGAAAAACTGAACGAAAGGCTAAAAAATAATCAAAATAAAAGTTCAACTGATGGATTTATGTTAAGTATTTGGATGATTTATGTGATCTGGATCACATATTTCTCAAATTCGCAGCCCGGCTCCGTTGTATGTGTTCGTGCTGACGAGTAGAGTTGCGTCGAATTAGGAAAAATCTTAGGCATTTTGTAATAAATCATGTAAACGTGTAAAAACCTGACACCCCATTAAGGGGGGTTTTACTGTATGCATCGGTGCCTGGGCGTGGCTATGCATTTGACCTTTTTGCTTTTTTTACCGGGGATTCCCGGCGACATCACGGGGTGCGGTTTCACCGCATAAAAATAAAGTTGGTTATTCTGGATGGGAACAATGCATACATCCGAGTTGCTGAAACACATTTATGACATCAATCTGTCATATTTACTCCTTGCACAGCGTCTGATCGTTCAGGACAAAGCATCCGCGATGTTCCGCCTTGGTATCAGTGAAGAGATGGCGAACACGTTGGGTACTCTGACTCTTCCACAAATGGTTAAACTGGCCGAAACAAACCAGCTGGTATGTCATTTCCGTTTTGACAACCACCAGACAGTTACCCAGCTGACCCAGGATTCTCGCGTTGACGATCTTCAGCAAATTCATACCGGTATCATGCTTTCAACACGCCTGTTACACGATGTGAATCAGGCCGATGATGCGGCGCGTAAGAAAAGGGCTTGATGATGAGTGAAAAAAGCATTGTTCAGGAAGCTCGCGATATCCAGTTAGCGATGGAATTGATCTCTTTGGGCGCCCGTTTGCAAATGCTGGAAAGCGAAACGCAGTTAAGTCGTGGTCGCCTCATCAAATTATACAAAGAGTTACGCGGCAGTCCTCCGCCAAAAGGTATGCTTCCTTTTTCAACGGACTGGTTTATGACATGGGAGCAAAACATTCATGCCTCCATGTTTTGCAACGCCTGGCAGTTCTTACTCAAAACCGGTCTGTGCAGCGGCGTGGATGCGGTCATTAAAGCGTACCGTCTGTATCTGGAACAGTGCCCGCAGGCGGAAGACGGGCCATTGTTGGCGTTAACACGCGCATGGACGCTGGTGCGTTTCGTGGAAAGCGGGCTGCTTGAATTATCGACCTGTAATTGCTGTGGCGGGAATTTTATTACCCATGCGCATCAGCCTGCGGGAAGTTTTGCCTGTAGTTTGTGCCAGCCGCCGTCCCGCGCAGTAAAAAGACGTAAACTTTCCCAAAATGCTGCCGATATTATTCCACAACTGCTGGATGAACAGATCGAACAGGCTGTTTAACCGATACGGTGTGGACAAACACTCCAGCAGCGGTAAGTAATTACCGCTGCTTTTTTTTGCCTTGCCGACGTGTTATTCGCCCGACTGTACATCCTGTTTTAGTCAACAGCGGAAGGATGATGTCGTGCTTATCTTATTAGGTTACCTGGTAGTTCTCGGTACAGTTTTCGGTGGTTACATGATGACCGGCGGACACCTTGGAGCACTCTATCAACCGGCTGAATTCGTCATCATCGGTGGTGCGGGGATCGGGGCATTCATTGTCGGTAACAACGGCAAAGCGATCAAAGGGACGTTAAAGGCGATCCCGTTACTGTTTCGTCGTTCGAAATACACAAAAGCGATGTACATGGATTTGCTGGCGTTGCTCTATCGCCTGATGGCCAAATCGCGCCAGCAGGGGATGTTCTCGCTGGAACGTGACATTGAAAACCCGAAAGAGAGTGAAATTTTTGCCAGCTATCCGCGTATTCTGGCCGACGCGGTCATGCTTGATTTTATCGTCGATTATCTGCGCCTGATCATCAGCGGCAACATGAATACCTTTGAAATTGAGGCGCTGATGGATGAGGAAATTGAAACCCACGAAAGCGAGGCGGAAGTTCCTGCCAACAGCCTGGCGCTGATGGGCGATTCATTACCGGCATTTGGTATCGTTGCGGCGGTCATGGGGGTTGTCCATGCGCTGGCTTCCGCCGATCGTCCGGCGGCTGAACTGGGGGCGCTGATCGCCCATGCGATGGTGGGGACATTCCTCGGGATTTTATTGGCCTATGGGTTTATCTCGCCACTCGCCAGCGTGCTGCGTCAAAAGAGCGCTGAAACCACCAAAATGATGCAGTGCGTAAAAATCACACTGCTTTCTAACCTGAACGGTTATGCGCCGCCGATCGCCGTCGAATTTGGTCGTAAAACATTGTATTCCAGCGAACGTCCTTCGTTCATTGAGCTGGAAGAGCACGTACGTGCAGTGAGAAACCCGAACCAGCAGCAGACGACGACCGAGGAAGCATGAAGAATCAGCCCCATCCAATTATCGTCGTAAAACGGCGGAAACATAAGGGTCACGGCGGGGCGCATGGCTCCTGGAAAATTGCTTACGCCGACTTTATGACGGCGATGATGGCTTTTTTCCTCGTCATGTGGCTGATTTCTATCTCCAGTCCTAAAGAATTGATTCAAATTGCCGAATATTTCCGTACGCCGCTGGCAACAGCGATAACGGGCGGACATCGCATCGCGAACAGTGAAAGTCCGATCCCCGGCGGCGGCGAGGACTACACCCAGCAGCAGGGTGAAGTGAACAAGCAACCCAATATTGATGAACTGAAAAGGCGTATGGAGCAGAGCCGTCTGAGCAAATTGCGCGGCGACCTGGATCAGCTGATTGAGTCCGATCCCAAACTGCGCGCATTGCGGCCGCACCTGAAGATTGACCTGGTTCAGGAAGGGCTGCGCATTCAGATTATCGACAGCCAGAATCGCCCGATGTTTAAGACGGGCAGCGCGGAGGTTGAACCTTACATGCGTGACATTCTGCGTGGTATTGCGCCGGTGTTGAACGGTATTCCTAACCGCATCAGCCTTTCCGGTCATACGGATGATTTCCCGTACGCCAGCGGCGAACGGGGATACAGCAACTGGGAATTGTCGGCCGACCGCGCCAATGCTTCGCGTCGCGAACTGGTGGTTGGCGGTCTGGATGATGGAAAAGTATTACGGGTGGTAGGCATGGCCGCCACGATGCGTCTGAGCGATCGCGGTCCTGATGACGCCATCAACCGCCGTATAAGTCTGCTGGTGTTGAACAAGCAGGCAGAAGAGGCCATTTTGCATGAAAACGCTGAAAGCCAGAATGAGCCGGTAAGTGTCTTACAACAGCCAGCGGCACTCCCGCCGGTAAGCGTTCCCACATCGCCACCAGCCAATCCGAGGTGATAGCGTGAGCATGGATATTAGCGATTTTTATCAGACATTTTTTGATGAAGCTGACGAGCTGTTGGCTGACATGGAGCAGCACCTGCTTGATTTGGCGCCTGAAGCCCCGGACTCTGAGCAACTGAATGCCATTTTTCGTGCGGCGCACTCCATTAAAGGCGGCGCAGGTACTTTCGGCTTTACCGTTTTGCAGGAAACAACCCACTTGATGGAAAACCTGCTGGATGAAGCCCGGCGCGGTGAGATGCAGCTCAATACCGACATTATCAACCTGTTTTTGGAAACGAAAGATATTATGCAGGAACAGCTCGACGCCTATAAAAGCTCGGAAGAGCCGGATGCCGCAAGCTTCGAATATATCTGCAACGCGTTACGTCAGTTAGCGCTTGAGGCGAAAGGGGAAACCGCTCCGGCGGTGGTTAACGCTGCCAAACTGAGCGTCGTCGACGGTACGGCGATACAGGAAGAGGCAGTCGCACAGGAAAACAGCGCGGAAGAGAGCAAACTGCGCGTGGTTCTTTCGCGCCTGAAAGCCAATGAAGTCGATCTGCTTGAAGAAGAGTTGGGCAACCTGGCCACCTTAACGGATGTGGTGAAAGGCGAGGATTCGCTGTCCGCGACCCTCGACGGCACGATTGCGGAAGATGACATCATTGCGGTGCTCTGCTTTGTGATTGAAGCCGATCAGATAGCCTTTGAGACGGTCTCCTCAGCCCCGGTCGCGCAGGTCGAGGAGCCTGTTGCTGTGGCAACTACGCCGCAACCGACCGCAGTGGTTCCTGTTGCCAAAGCCGCCGCCAGCGAACCGCAGTCCGGGCGCGCCGAGCGTGAAAAGCCGGCCCGTGAGCGAGAGTCAACCAGTATTCGCGTGGCGGTTGAGAAAGTAGACCAGTTGATCAACCTGGTCGGCGAACTGGTGATTACTCAGTCAATGCTGGCCCAGCGTTCTAATGAACTGGACCCGGTTAATCATGGCGATCTCATCACCAGCATGGGTCAGTTACAACGTAACGCCCGCGATCTGCAAGAGTCGGTGATGTCGATTCGTATGATGCCGATGGAGTACGTCTTCAGCCGCTTCCCGCGTCTGGTGCGCGACCTGGCGGGGAAACTGGGCAAACAGGTTGAACTGACCCTCGTCGGCAGCTCGACGGAACTGGATAAAAGTCTGATTGAACGCATTATCGACCCATTAACCCACCTGGTGCGCAATAGCCTCGATCACGGTATCGAGATGCCGGAAACACGCCTTGAAGCCGGGAAGAATGCTATCGGTAATCTGATCCTCTCCGCTGAACACCAGGGCGGCAATATCTGCATTGAAGTGACCGATGACGGCGCGGGGCTGAATCGCGAGCGCATTCTGGCGAAAGCTGTCTCTCAGGGGATGGCGGTCAACGAAAACATGACCGATGAAGAAGTGGGCATGTTGATTTTTGCGCCGGGCTTCTCCACCGCCGAGCAGGTGACGGATGTTTCCGGTCGCGGCGTGGGCATGGACGTGGTGAAACGTAACATCCAGGAGATGGGCGGCCACGTTGAAATCCAGTCGAAGCAGGGGACGGGCACCACCATTCGCATTCTGCTGCCGCTGACGCTGGCTATTCTGGACGGGATGTCCGTCCGCGTGGCGGGCGAAGTGTTCATTCTGCCGCTGAATGCGGTAATGGAATCGCTGCAACCGCGTGAAGACGATCTGCACCCGCTGGCCGGAGGCGAGCGCGTACTGGAAGTGCGCGGCGAGTATCTGCCGCTGGTGGAACTGTGGAAAGTCTTTGATGTCGTTGGCGCCAAAACTGAAGCCACGCAGGGCATTGTGGTGATCCTGCAAAGCGGCGGTCGCCGTTACGCACTGCTGGTTGATCAGCTTATTGGACAGCACCAGGTGGTAGTGAAAAACCTGGAAAGCAACTATCGCAAGGTGCCTGGCATTTCTGCGGCGACGATTCTGGGCGACGGCAGCGTGGCGCTGATCGTTGATGTCTCCGCATTGCAGGGTTTAAACCGTGAACAACGTATGGCGATCACAGCCGCCTGATTGAGTGAGAAAGGTAATTATATGACCGGTATGAGTAATGTAACCAAACTGGCCGGCGAGCCGTCAGGTCAGGAATTCCTGGTATTTACACTGGGAGATGAAGAGTACGGTATCGACATCCTGAAAGTGCAGGAGATCCGTGGCTACGATCAGGTCACGCGCATCGCTAACACGCCTTCTTTTATTAAAGGGGTGACGAACCTGCGCGGCGTGATTGTGCCGATTGTCGATCTGCGCGTGAAGTTCTGCCAGGGCGACGTTGAGTATAACGATAACACGGTGGTCATCGTGTTGAATCTGGGACAACGCGTGGTAGGGATTGTGGTGGACGGCGTGTCTGACGTGCTGTCGCTGACGGCGGAGCAAATTCGCCCGGCGCCGGAGTTTGCCGTTACCCTGTCTACGGAATATCTGACCGGTCTGGGCGCGCTTGGCGAACGTATGTTGATCCTGGTGAACATTGAGAAACTGCTGAACAGCGATGAGATGGCGCTGCTTGATATCGCCGCTTCCCACGTTGCATAACCGTTGACTGCCTGTGCCGGATGGCGGTGTAAACACCTTATCCGGCCTACATACGGCGATGAGTCATGTGTAGGCCGGATAAGCGAAGCGCCATCCGGCAAATACATTACCCCACTAACTGCTGCGGAACGCGTTCTTCCGCGTCCTCTTCCAGCAAACCTTCATTCTGCGCCAGCATCGCGGTGGCAATCCCGTTTCCTAACACGTTAATGGCGGAACGTCCCATATCAAGAAAATGGTCAATCCCCATCAGCAACAAAATGCCCGCCACCGGAATATTGAAGCTCGGAATCGTGGCGGCCAGCACCACCAGCGCAGAACGCGGCACGCCTGCAATTCCTTTTGACGCCAGCATCAGCGTCAGCATCAGCACCGTAATTTCCGCAAAAGAGAGATGAATATTATAAGCCTGCGCGATAAACATCGACGCGAAAGAGCAGTACACCATTGAGCCGACGAGGTTAAAAGAGTAACCAATAGGCAGCACAAACGACACGATGTTGCGTGAGCAGCCAAACTTCGTCAGTTGTTCCAGCGTTTTCGGGTAAGCGGCTTCAGAGCTGCTGGTAGTAAAGGCGACCAGCACCGGATCTTTCAACATGCTGACTAAACGGAACACCTCTTTTTTCAGCACCATATAGCCCACGGCCAACAGCACCAGGCAGGTCAGCAGAATCGCCACATAGTAGCCGCCGATAAACGACGCGTAGTTAAGCAGAATCCCCAGCCCCTGGGTGGCGATCACCGAGGAGATCGCGGCAAAAATGGCCAGTGGCGCAACGTACATCACGTAGCCGGTTACCTTCAGCATAATATGTGAAACCACATCCAGGGCGGCGACCAGCGGCGCGTTGAATTTCTCGCCAAGCGACGCGCCGCCAATACCGAAGAACATGGAAAACACGACGATCTGCAAAATTTCATTATTGGCCATCGCCCCGGCAATGCTGGTCGGAATGGTGTGCGACAGGAATCCTTTTAAGCTCATACCGCCCACCGCAAGCCCGGTGTCGACCGATTCTGCCGGAATTGCCAGATTCAGACCGCTGCCCGGATGCTCAATCGTCACGATAAACAGCCCCACCAGAATGGACAACACGGAAGAACTGATAAACCAGACCATCGCTTTACCGCCAACGCGGCCGATAGTGGCGGTTTCGCCCAGACGCATGATGCCCACGGTCAGCGTGCTGAAGACCAGCGGGGCAATCACCATTTTAATGAGCCGTAAGAAAATATCGGTGAGGAGCGTGATGTTATCGGACCAGGCGGCGATCGCCTCCTGTGACGCGTAAGAGTGAATCACCGCGCCTGACAGGATGCCTGCCAGCATGAAGATCACGATAAATAACGTGAGTTTGTTTGCACTTGCCACTGAAAAGCCCTCTGGCTGGATTTAACATGTTGTTGTCAGTAACGCTTTTGTTTTATTTATTGAGTCGCACTGAAATATTCATCATATAAATTGAATTAAAGCGCAGGGGGATACAACTATTTTTTATTATTTATTCATTTTGTTGTGTTCTGACGGCTGTGCTTATGTGATCGGAGTCACATAAGCATCGTTTTTGTCGGCAAAATGCAAACTGTCCAGGAGGGTGATGAATGTTAATATAATGATAATAATGATGTTTTTCTGTCAATGTCTGGTTGCCGCCCCAAAACCGCCAGCCGCGATCCGCCGATCGGCGCTTCCTGCTTCTATTTCCTTTTCGCAAATGTAAAGTTCTCTTCTCTGGTGCCGATAACGTTGATAACTCGTTTTCAGGAAGGTGCCTTATGTTTAACCGTATCCGCGTTGTCACAATGCTGATGATGGTGCTGGGGGTTTTCGCACTGCTACAGCTTGTTTCCGGTGGTCTGTTGTTTTCGTCATTACAGCAGAACCAGCAGAGTTTTGTTATTTCAAATGATTTACGCCAGCAGCAGAGCGAACTGACCTCGACATGGGATCTCATGCTGCAAACGCGTATTAACCTGAGCCGTTCTTCGGCCCGCATGATGATGGATGCCTCTAATCAGCAGAGCAGCGCGAAAAACGACCTGCTAAAAAACGCCAAAAGCACGCTGGAGCAGGCGGCAACGCATTATGCCAACTTCAAAAATATCAATCCGCTGCCGGAGATGGCGGAAGCCAGCGGCAATGTGGATGAAAAATACCAGCAATACCATGCGGCGCTGGCGGAACTGGTTCAGTTCCTCGAAAACGGCAACATGGATGCCTACTTCGCGCAGCCAACCCAGGGGATGCAGAACGCACTTGGCGAAGCGCTGGGCAAATACGCTGGCGTGAGCGAAAAACTGTACAGCAAGGCGTTTGATGAGAGCGCGCGTGACTACCATTTTGCCCAGTGGCAATTGGGTATTCTGGCCGTTGTCCTGGTGCTGATTCTGGTTGTGGTGTGGTACGGCATTCGTCATACCTTGCTGAATCCGCTGGCGCGAGTGATTGCCCATATTCGTGACATCGCCAGCGGCAACCTGACCAATACGCTGACCGTCTCCGGGCGCAATGAGATCGGTGAACTGGCGGGAACCGTTGATCATATGCAGCGTTCGCTGATTGAGACGGTGACTCAGGTACGTGAAGGGTCTGACGCCATCTATTCCGGCACCAGCGAAATCGCTACGGGCAACACCGATCTTTCCTCCCGCACCGAGCAGCAGGCGTCGGCGCTGGAAGAGACGGCTGCCAGCATGGAACAGCTCACCGCGACGGTGAAACAGAACGCCGACAATGCCCGTCAGGCGTCGCACCTGGCACAAAGCGCCTCCGACACCGCACAACACGGCGGGAAAGTGGTGGATGGCGTGGTCAACACCATGCATGAAATTGCCGACAGCTCGAAGAAGATCGCCGACATCATCAGCGTTATCGACGGCATTGCATTCCAGACCAATATTCTGGCGCTGAACGCTGCGGTTGAAGCCGCGCGCGCCGGGGAGCAAGGGCGCGGGTTTGCGGTGGTGGCAGGGGAAGTGCGTAACCTGGCAAGCCGCAGCGCGCAGGCGGCGAAAGAGATCAAAGCGCTCATTGAAGATTCCGTTTCGCGGGTGGATACCGGCTCCGTGCTGGTGGAAAGCGCCGGTGAAACGATGAGAGACATTGTCAACGCCGTGACCCGCGTGACGGACATCATGGGTGAAATCGCGTCGGCTTCCGATGAGCAAAGCCGCGGGATCGATCAGGTGGCGCTGGCCGTCTCTGAGATGGATCGCGTCACGCAGCAGAACGCCTCGCTGGTGCAGGAGTCGGCGGCCGCAGCGGCCGCGCTGGAAGAGCAGGCCAGCCGTTTAACGATGGCGGTATCCGCGTTTCGTCTGGCATCTCGTCCATTAACCGTAAAAACAGACCTGAATACAACCGCAGCGGCGCCGCGTACAGCGCAACCGCGCCAGCTTGCAACTGAACAAGATACTCACTGGGAAACATTTTGATCGTCTTTTAATCGTGGCCTTTGCCGCCTAATGGGAGCGTTGATGTTTAATCGTATTCGAATCTCGACCACGCTGTTTTTAATCTTGATCCTCTGCGGTGTTTTGCAGATTGGCAGTAATGGCTTGTCCTTTTGGGCATTTCGCGATGGTTTTCAGAGTCTGAACCAGGTCGAGCAAAGTAATCAGCAACGCGCAGCATTGGCGCAAACACGCGCCGTTTTATTACAGGCCAGTACCGCGCTGAATAAAGCCGGAACGTTAACCGCGCTGAGCTATCCGCCCGAGGATATCAAACAGCTGATGACCACCGCCCGGGAAAGCCTGGCGCAGTCCGGCGTTGTGTTTAAAGGTTTTATGGCGACAGAGGCGAGTACGGAAGAGGGGAAAGCGTTACAGGCCGCCACGGAAAAGAGTTATACGCAGTGGTATAGCGATCTGGAGCATCAGGCCACCTGGCTTGAAAGCAACCAGCTGTCGGATTTTCTGACCGCGCCGGTACAGGCATCGCAGGACGCCTTTGACGCCAACGTCAATACCTGGCAGCAGGATATCAACCGTGTTCTGGAGACGGCCAGCGAACAGGGAAAAGACAATTATCACCGCTCGGCGATCATTTTTATCACGATGGTGGTCGTCGCCGCGTTGTTAACCACCGGGGCGCTGTTCTGGTCACGCAAAATGATTGTTCAGCCGTTGGCGATTATCGGCAGCCATTTTGACAGCATTGCGGACGGAAACCTGGCGCGGCCGATCGCCGTGTATGGGCGCAACGAGATTTCCGCTATTTTCGCCAGCCTGAAGGCCATGCAGCAGGCGCTGCGCGAAACGGTCAGCGACGTGCGGCAGGGCAGTTTAGCGATGCATACCGGCATTTCGGAAATCGCGATGGGCAATAACGATCTGTCGTCACGTACCGAACAGCAGGCGGCGTCGCTGGCGCAAACCGCAGCCAGTATGGAGCAGCTAACGGCAACGGTCGGGCAGAACGCCGATAACGCCCGTCAGGCCTCCGGTCTGGCGAAAAGCGCGGCGGATACCGCGAAAAAAGGCGGTGACCAGGCTTCGCGTATGGCCAGCACAATGCAGGATATTGCCGCCAGTTCGCAGAAAATTGGCGACATCATCGGCGTTATCGACAGCATTGCGTTTCAGACCAATATTCTGGCGCTGAATGCGGCGGTCGAAGCGGCGCGGGCCGGTGAGCAGGGGCGCGGTTTTGCCGTTGTCGCAGGCGAAGTGCGTAACCTGGCGAGCCGCAGCGCGCAGGCGGCCAAAGAGATTAAAGGGTTGATTGAGGAGTCCGTAAACCGTGTGCATCAGGGATCGCAACTGGTGGACACCGCCGCGAATACCATGACGGAGATCGTCAGCTCGGTAACCCAGGTGAACGACATCATGGGCGAAATCGCTTCGGCCTCCGATGAACAGCGCCGAGGAATTGAGCAGGTGGCGCAAGCCGTCAGCCAGATGGATCAGGTGACGCAACAAAACGCCGCGCTTGTCGAAGAAGCCGCCGCCGCCACCGATCAGTTAGCGAACCAGGCAGACCATCTCTCTGCCCGTGTCGCGGTATTTAAGCTTGAAGAGCAAGTCGTAACACAACAAGAGTCGGCGCCGCCGCAAGCGGTACCCGTTGTATCCTGAATGTGATTGAGAAGGCGCTATGACATCATCGCTGCCCACCGGGCAAACGTCATTATTGTTACAGATGACACAGCGCCTCGCGCTGTCTGACGCGCATTTTCGTCGGATATGTCAATTAATCTACCAGCGCGCGGGAATCGTGCTGGCGGACCACAAGCGGGATATGGTTTACAACCGCCTGGTCCGTCGCCTGAGAACGCTGGGGCTGGATGATTTCGGCCGTTACCTCAGCATGCTGGAAGCCAACCAGAACAGCGCTGAGTGGCAGGCTTTTATTAACTCATTGACCACTAACCTGACGGCCTTCTTCCGTGAAGCGCATCACTTCCCGGTACTGGCGGATCACGCGCGTCGCCGCAACGGGGAATACCGTGTGTGGAGCGCGGCGGCCTCTACCGGAGAGGAACCCTACAGCATCGCCATTACGCTGGCGGATGCCTTAGGGATGGCGCCGGGGCGCTGGAAAGTTTTCGCCAGCGATATCGACACCGAAGTACTGGAAAAGGCGAGAAGCGGGATTTACCGTCAGGACGAGTTGAAAACGCTGTCGCCACAACAGTTGCAGCGTTATTTCATGCGCGGTACAGGCCCGCATGAAGGGCTGGTGCGCGTGCGACAGGAACTGGCTAATTACGTTGAGTTTTCCACCCTCAACCTGCTGGATAAACAGTACAACGTTCCCGGGCCATTCGACGCGATATTTTGCCGTAACGTCATGATCTATTTTGATAAAACAACGCAGCAGGACATTCTGCGTCGTTTTGTTCCACTCCTTAAGCCTGACGGACTGCTGTTTGCGGGTCACTCAGAAAACTTTAGCAACCTCGTGCGCGACTTTAGCCTGCGCGGACAGACGGTGTATGCGCTAAGTAAGGACAAAGCATGAGTAAAATCAGGGTGTTGTCGGTTGACGATTCAGCGCTGATGCGCCAAATCATGACCGAAATTATTAACAGCCATAGCGATATGGAAATGGTGGCGACGGCGCCCGATCCGCTGGTTGCCAGGGATTTAATCAAAAAATATAACCCCGATGTGCTGACGCTGGATGTGGAAATGCCGCGCATGGACGGTCTCGATTTTCTTGAGAAACTGATGCGCCTGCGTCCGATGCCGGTGGTTATGGTCTCCTCTCTGACCGGGAAAGGTTCAGAGGTGACACTGCGCGCGCTGGAACTGGGGGCGATTGATTTTGTCACCAAGCCTCAGTTGGGCATTCGCGAGGGGATGCTGGCGTACAGCGAGATGATCGCAGAGAAAGTCCGCACCGCGTCACGCGCTCGCCTGGCGGCGCATAAGCCGATGGCTGCGCCTGTGACGCTAAAAGCGGGGCCGCTGCTCAGTTCTGAAAAACTGATCGCGATTGGCGCCTCGACGGGGGGAACCGAGGCCATACGTCATGTGCTGCAACCGCTGCCGCTTTCCAGTCCGGCGGTGATCATCACCCAGCATATGCCGCCCGGTTTTACCCGTTCGTTTGCCGAGCGGTTAAATAAGCTCTGCCAGATTAGCGTGAAAGAGGCGGAAGACGGCGAACGCGTGTTGCCAGGCCATGCCTACATCGCCCCCGGCGACAAGCATATGGAACTGACGCGCAGCGGGGCGAACTATCAAATCAAAATTCATGACGGGCCGCCGGTTAACCGCCATCGCCCGTCAGTGGATGTGCTGTTTCATTCGGTCGCGAAACATGCGGGGCGCAATGCGGTAGGGGTCATCCTTACCGGCATGGGCAACGATGGCGCGGCCGGAATGTTAGCGATGCACCAGGCTGGCGCCTGGACTATCGCGCAAAACGAAGCAAGTTGTGTGGTGTTCGGCATGCCGCGCGAGGCCATCAATATGGGTGGCGTGAGCGAAGTGGTCGATCTTAGCCAGGTAAGCCAGCAGATGCTGGCGAAAATCAGTGCCGGACAGGCAATACGTATTTAACGAGGAGTATTTTTTTATGGCGGACAAAGAGCTCAGATTTCTGGTTGTGGATGACTTTTCCACCATGCGTCGCATCGTGCGCAACCTGCTAAAAGAGCTGGGTTTCAATAACGTCGAAGAGGCCGAAGATGGCGTTGACGCACTGAACAAATTGCAGGCAAGCGGCTTTGACTTCGTAATTTCTGACTGGAACATGCCCAACATGGACGGTCTGGAACTGCTGAAAACGATTCGCGCTGATGGCGCAATGGCGTCATTGCCGGTGCTGATGGTGACCGCAGAAGCGAAGAAAGAGAACATTATCGCGGCTGCGCAGGCGGGTGCCAGCGGCTATGTGGTGAAACCGTTCACTGCGGCGACGCTGGAAGAGAAACTCAACAAAATCTTTGAGAAACTGGGCATGTGAGGGTCTGAGTATGATGCAACCACAAATTAAACCTGTTGATGAGCATTCAGCAGGGGACATCATTGCGCGCATCGGCAGTCTGACCCGAATGCTGCGTGACAGCCTGCGTGAACTGGGGCTGGATCAGGCGATAGCAGAAGCGGCGGAAGCGATTCCTGACGCGCGCGATCGTCTGGACTATGTTGTACAGATGACGGCGCAGGCGGCGGAACGTGCGCTGAACAGCGTTGAAGCCTCTCAGCCACACCAGGATGAAATGGAGAAGGGCGCCAAAGCGCTGACCAAACGCTGGGATGAGTGGTTCGAAAACCCGATTGAACTCGCCGACGCCCGCGAACTGGTTACGGATACGCGTAAATTCCTCGGTGATGTGCCGGGGCATACCAGCTTCACCAATGCGCAACTGCTGGACATCATGATGGCGCAGGATTTCCAGGATCTCACCGGTCAGGTTATCAAGCGCATGATGGATGTGATCCAGGAGATTGAGCGTCAGCTGCTGATGGTATTGCTGGAAAACATCCCTGAGCAAAATTCACGTCCGAAACGCGAGAATGAAAGCCTGCTCAATGGCCCACAGGTCGACACCACCAAAGCCGGCGTTGTCGCTAGCCAGGATCAGGTGGATGACCTGCTGGATAGTCTCGGGTTCTGATGCGGTAAGGTATCCTCAGGTTGTGCCGACAACCTGAGGAACGTTTAGCGCAGATCCATTTTTACCGTCACATTGCCCTCAAATTCGCCGGGCGCTGGCGTTGCGCTGGTCGTGCTCACCGGTGCGGCTTTGATGCGTACCGCGCCGTTACCTTGCTCATCCATCGTCACCGGAAATTCAAAGGTGCCGTCCAGCGCAACATTTTGGTTGTCCTCACTAAAGATTCTCACTCCCAGGTCGTCTCTGCCGAGCATTTTGGCTATCAGGGGATCGCTGCTGTCTACAACCCCCTGGTCGGCGCTGAGCGTTAGCTTGATTCTGTCGGTATTTCCCACGGCGTTGCCGTCGCAGTGGTAAGAGATATCAACGTTTTTCAGGGCGTAGCCTTCGGGAGGCTGACCCCTGGTGACAAACTGTTTACTCACAATTTTCCCCAGATCAACCTCAATGGTGCTTCCGGCATTAATCGTACAGCTCAGCGGGGCAGAGAGTGAGCCACTCAGCCAGATATTTGATACGTGCTGTGCGCTGCCAGCGTCGCAGCTTCCTGAGCCAAAATAGAGACAGGCGTAGTTTTGCACGAGTATCGTTGGGGGAATGACTTCGATACCGAGAATGGGCTTTTTGATATAAAACGTGGCGGCGATAACATTCCATCTGAACGTTCGCTTCGCGGGGGCGGGCGCGCCAGGATGGGTGCTGTCGCTACAGACGCTGGCGGAACCTTCGGTGGGTTTCATTGACTCGATCACTTTCCCCATCGACGACACCGGCGTCGGATACTGGTTAATGTTGATCTGAATCAGGCCGGTACCGTCCAGAGAATTAACGGCATCGCTATAACCTGCAACATCAATATCTATGTTTTCAGTCAGATAACCGTACCCGGCGATACCGGCATTAAGCGGGCTTCCGGCCAGCGTCAATTCCATTATTGCCGTTGATTCAAACAGATTGCCAGGGCATGTGCAGTTTGCCGCCATTTCAACGCCGTTCCCGACAATATGCTCATCAAATTTAACAATATTGTTGGTCGTGTTGTCGTTTGCGTTGATTTCGTTGCTGAACGTGACGCTGTAATACTGTGGCGCGGTAAAGCAGTCTTGCAGAATAGTTGCGGCCTGGGCTGTTGCGGACGCCATCAGGCAAAGACCTGCTGCGGACAATGAAAGACGTGCGTATTTTCCCATTTTACTTAACATTTTGCGGTTCCTGCTGACAAATCGCGCTGAGGTAATGGATGCCGGTCGGGCTGACCGCGTGGTGTTCGCTATTCAGCGTGATGTGGGCTGTGCATTGTTGATCCTGTGAATTTCCCCATTTGACGCTTAACTGAACGTCGTCGGCGACCCCAGCCAGGTAGAGCGTGCCCGTATCATCCACGATGCCGCTGATGGCGAGGGCGTCGACCGTCGCCATCGCGCCAAAAGGCACCGTCATGCCATTCGGGCGGGTTAATTTTATGAGCGTGCGATAGCCGACATGCGCATCAAAAGCGGCGGAAACGGCGGCATTGCGCGAAGGAATCACCGTCACGGCGGTTTCACTGGTATCAACGTCCTCCGGCAGGCTGCTGGTGTCGACGCGAATCCGGTTTTCCTGATAGGGGCTTAATGACGGGATGATAGCGTTGCCTTGCCAGTCAGTCTGAATGCCGCGCTGGTTTTGGAAGTGTACGCCCGATGCGCCGTTGGCGTTGACGATAGCAAACTGACTGCCTAAAGGCTGAGCCAGCGTGACGCCGTGTGGATGGGCGACAATCGCACCGCTGACGCCGTAACTCAAGCGCTGCGTATCGTCAGAGGAGGTGTAGTAACCCGCATTGAGGTTGGCGTATTGTGAGCGATAGCTACCGTATACGCTGCTGGTGTCTGCGCCGTCATGGTTGGAATGGCTCTGCTGGAAGGCGTAATTCAGGCGTTCATCGTCCAGCAGAGTACCGTTTAACCCGATATTTTGCTGGGTGTAGCCATGCTTGTTATTGCTGATGTTATAGCTGCTCCAGGCCCCCGGTAGCCACTGACTTAACGGCACGCTGAAGCCGAAGGCGATCATCTGGTCGCTCTCTTCGCCGTTGCTTTTGCTGTAGGTATAAGCGAGGTGGACGCTGATATTTTTAATCGTGGTATTCAGGCCCGCCGAAATACTGCGCTCTTTGTAGGCGGTGCCCCAGTAATCCTGCTGATAACCGTTCAGGTAAAGGCTGGCGCCGGACACGTTCTGGCTTATGCTGGCCTGAATCCGGTTGCGTTTGTTAAAGCGAAACAGCAGATCATCTTCATGATCGTCGTACTTTTGATTCGCGTCGGCGAAACTGTAATAACCACGGGTAGAGTAGCGGTAGCTGGCCAGCGTAAAGTTCGTCTCCGTGGTGTCAATTTTCCCGGAGTAGAGCAGGCGATAAGACTGGCCGGTGTGCTGAGTGTCATCATCAAGCCGGGTTTTCGCCAGCGTCACATCGGCGGAAAGCGACCCGACGATGCCAAGGGAGAGGCCAGCTCCGCTGTTCATCGCCTGATAATCCTGCGCGGCGGTCACGCCGCCGAACAGCGTGACGCTATTGTTCAGGCCATAAATGAGGCTACCCTGCACGAAGTCCGGTTCATTTTGTTCGCTCCCGCTGTCTGCGCGATAGCGACCCGCAGTAACTTCATATTTCATATGCCCAGGACGCTGCATCACGGCGACGCTGGAATAAGGCTGGGTAAAGTGGCGCTCTGTGCCATCGGCCTCTTTTACCGTGACTTCCAGATCGCCGCTGTTGGTCGTGGAATAAAGGTCGTTAATTTCAAATGCGCCGGGCGCGACATTTTGCTGATAGATGAGATAACCGTTCTGACGTACCGACACTTCGGCGTTGGAGCTGGCGATGCCGCGAATCACCGGCGCGTAACCGCGCTGGCTGTAAGGCAGCATCTCTTCATCAGAGGCGATATTGACGCCACGGTATTGCAGACTGTCAAAAACGTCGCCCCGGGTGTTGCTTTCTCCCCCGGTAAACTGCGCTTTCAGGGCGTCAATATCGTGCTGCAAGTAGGTGTTGATGGTTTCCCAGTGATGGCTGCCGTCAGTGTCGCTCCAGGTGGCGTAATTGCGCAGCCGCCAGCCGCCGATATTGGTGCCGCTGCGCATATTCAGGTACTGGTTAGTGGTGTTGTTTTGCGTGTCGTCCTGGTTTTGTGAACCGGAAAAGGCGTAGTCGACAAAGGCGACGGGGACGCCGTCATCCCAGCGTGACGGATCAATATAGCCTTTACCCGTACCGGCAATGGCGGCCTGCGGGATGCTAAGGCGCAGCGTCATAACGGAGAAATCGAGCGTTGCCAGCGCCTGTGGGATATACGCGCTCAACGGTTCAGGCAGTGGCTTCGCCGCATTGAGTGCGGCTAATTCAGGATATTTATCGACCGCCACGCCCCATTTTCTTAGCATATCCGGCGTGAGCTGCGGCGTCAGTTCGCCGCCAGGCGTGCCGAGGTAGGTGATATCCGCATCATCCAGGCGCACATCGTTAATCATGACCCGGGAAGCGTAAATGCCGGGCAATTGCGCACTGGATTTAGAAAATAAGGAAAGATCGATATCCTGCTGCGTCAGCATATTCCCCTCCAGCGCAGAAGGCGAAAAGCGATACTCGCGCGCGTTCGCGACACAGGAAGAGACCAGCAACATACCGCCAAGGCAACGCACCAGCGGGGTGAGTCGCTGACGTAAAAGAGGTGGGCCAAAAGCCATAAGGTGGTTTAATCCTGAGCCAGAGTGACGGTATATTTGTCAGAGGCGTTGCCGTAATCCGTAATGCAACGCCAGCTAACGGTGTTTCCCGAGGCGCTTTTCGGCACCGGGATTTGCACGCTGGACCTGGGAGTGACCATATCGGCTTTCTCAAGTCTGGTGTTGCCGAGCAGCAGACTGTCAAAGATGCTGTGAAACGCGCCTTCATTGACCACCGTTAACATTTCGCCGCGACGAACAAAATGCAGGTTCTTGCAGGTCTCGGTGGGCGTACCTTGCAAGCCCTTCGGACGCCAGAACAATTTCAGACGCGTTTTGTAAATCAGACGCAACACGTTTTTATCATCGTCTTCTTTGGCCGTACCGGGAATTGTGCGCACATTCATGTAGAACAGGGATTCCCGGTCTGTGGGAAGCGCGGTTCCATTCCAGGCAATACGCAGGCTTTGTTCTTTCTGCGGGTCAAGACGGAACAGTGGCGGCGTGACAATAAAAGGCCCACGCGTTTTACCGTCGCCGGTATCAGACCATGACTGGATCAGCCACGGCAGTTCCTTCTCTTTATTGACCAGCGGAAGGGCGACCTCTTTTTTCCCTGCGTCATAAATAATGCGCGTGCGGCCAACCTGGATTCCAGCGGCATGGCTAAATGATGTTAATATTACAGGGAGGCATAATAAAACCTGAGATACAGTACGCATAACCTTAACTTATATTAAGTGGACATATAAAAGCGGGGAAGATAATAGTCCGGGTCCATTTTCGGACTATTATCAGATTCGCCTTCCTGAAATAAATCTGTTAATGCCAGAAGATGCTATGGATTTTATCAATGAGTAAAGTCAGGTTATTAACGATAAAGTATATTTACGGTCATGTCCGCATCGGCCGGGCCCGCAGTGACGGTTTGCGAGAATGATTTATAACGGGCATTGAAATTCGCCTGAACAGAGTCGCCCGTCAGAGTGGGTAATTCGATAAACACCTGTCCTTCTCCACCATCCATTGTAATGAGTTGCGTGTCTTTATTTTCCGGGCTAACGGCAATACCGACCCCTGTTGCCGCCGTATCTCCGGCGGTAGTGATTTTACTGACATCCAGTAATGTCGAAGAACCTGTCAGGGCGGTTGTCCCGTTAAACGTTAACTGAACGGCGGGCAGACCATCGCTTTTAAGTGGGCAATCCACTAATACAATGGAAAAGGGGGCAAGCGTTGATTCAGTTCCTGGAGTGGAAAAAAGCGAGGTGGGGTAAGTACCTAATGGCACGGTGCTGTTCGTTCCATCATCGCCCTGAATCTCACAACTGGGTTCGATAATTTGTCCTGTGAAGTGAATCGTACCGGCATTCAGTTCGGCGGCGAAGGTTCCCGTTGACGCCAGTGCCAGCAGTGCGCCTGATATAATATGTCCTCTTGCGTTCATAACTGTAGTTCCTTAACGGTGATATCCATGATATGAAATTGTTCAGTTTCAGATGGGATGAATTTATTGCAAATAGAAAACGGGGTCAATATTAAATTATATCTATATGTGTGAATTTAAAATATATTCTGTGAATCAATGAAGGCTATTATACCGTCAGTGTCGCCTGCTTTCTGTGCATAAATATTGTAATAAAGTATTTTTTCTCTGGTGAAAAGATAAATTGAAGAAATGAAAACCAGGTAATATATTTTAAAGACTTCTTTAATCTTGATGACAGAAAGCGAAATTAACCTCCGTAATACAGGTTTATATAAATGCTCATTGTATTTTATGTCAATGAAATGTGATCCCACTTCCCTTATTCCGAAAATAAGACGCCTGACCGGCAGAGAAAATCCGCTTGCTGACAAACAAGACAAAAAGAGGGCGTTATGGGGGCTATTCCGCCTATTGACTGCGGCGTGTTCTGGCATGATCGATGCAACGTAATGGCAGCAGGCGTATGCAGTGGCAGAAGAGAGCGACGACGACAAAACAGAAGCCCCCACACCCCACCGACTTGAAAAAGCGCGGGAGGAAGGGCAAGTCCCCCGATCGAAGGAGTTGACCTCACTGCTGATTTTGCTGGTGGGCGTTTGCATTATCTGGATCGGCGGTGAGTCGCTGGCGCGTCGCCTGGCGGGGATGTTGTCGGCTGGGCTGCGTTTCGATCACAGCATGGTGAACGACCCCAATTTGATCCTCGGGCAGATTATTTTGCTGATTAAAGAGGCGATGATTGCGTTGCTGCCGCTCATCACCGGCGTTGTGCTGGTCGCGCTGATCTCGCCGGTCATGCTCGGCGGCCTGATTTTCAGCGGTAAATCACTGCAACCCAAATTTTCAAAACTGAATCCGCTATCGGGGATTAAACGCATGTTCTCCGCCCAGACCGGCGCGGAACTGCTGAAAGCAATCCTGAAATCGACGCTGGTGGGAAGCGTGGCGGGATTTTATCTCTGGCATCACTGGCCGGAGATGATGCGCCTGATGGCGGAATCTCCGGTTACGGCGATGGGCAACGCGCTTGATTTAGTCGGGCTGTGCGCGCTTCTGGTTGTACTGGGCGTGATTCCGATGGTGGCGTTTGACGTCGTCTTTCAGATCTTCAGCCACCTGAAGAAACTGCGGATGTCGCGTAAAGATATTCGCGATGAATTTAAAGAGAGTGAAGGCGATCCGCACATCAAAGGGAAAATTCGCCAGATGCAGCGTGCGGCTGCGCAGCGTCGCATGATGGAAGATGTGCCCAAAGCGGATGTCATCGTGACTAACCCGACGCATTACTCGGTTGCGTTGCAGTACGACGAAAACAAAATGAGTGCGCCAAAAGTGGTCGCCAAAGGCGCGGGACTGGTGGCGCTGCGCATTCGCGAAATCGGCGCGGAACATCGGGTACCGACCTTAGAAGCGCCCCCGCTGGCGCGCGCCTTGTATCGGCATGCTGAAATTGGTCAGCAAATCCCCGGCCAGCTCTATGCCGCAGTGGCAGAAGTGCTGGCATGGGTATGGCAGCTCAAACGCTGGCGTCTTGCCGGTGGACAACGTCCTCCACAACCTGAAAATCTTCCTGTGCCTGAAGCACTGGATTTTATGAACGAGAAGAATACTGATGGCTAATCTGGTCGCGATGCTGCGCCTGCCCAGCAACCTGAAATCCACGCAATGGCAAATTCTTGCCGGGCCGATCCTCATCCTGCTGATTTTGTCGATGATGGTGCTGCCGTTGCCCGCCTTCATCCTCGACCTGCTGTTCACCTTTAATATCGCGCTGTCGATCATGGTGCTGTTGGTGGCGATGTTCACCCAGCGCACGCTGGAATTTGCCGCGTTCCCGACAATATTGCTTTTCACCACGCTGTTGCGCCTGGCGCTGAACGTGGCGTCGACCCGTATCATCCTGATGGAAGGGCATACCGGCGCAGCGGCGGCAGGGAAAGTGGTCGAGGCGTTTGGTCACTTCCTGGTCGGCGGCAACTTTGCGATCGGTATCGTGGTGTTCGTCATTCTCGTCATCATCAACTTTATGGTTATCACCAAGGGTGCCGGGCGTATCGCGGAAGTGGGCGCGCGTTTCGTGCTGGACGGGATGCCCGGTAAACAGATGGCGATCGACGCCGACCTGAACGCTGGTCTGATTGGCGAAGATGAAGCGAAAAAACGGCGTGCTGAAGTGACGCAGGAAGCGGATTTCTACGGGTCAATGGACGGTGCGAGTAAGTTTGTGCGCGGGGATGCCATCGCCGGTATCTTAATCATGGTCATTAACATCGTGGGCGGCCTGCTGGTGGGGGTTCTGCAACACGGGATGGACATGGGGCACGCGGCGGAAAGTTACACCCTGCTGACGATCGGCGACGGCCTGGTGGCGCAAATTCCGGCGCTGGTGATCTCTACGGCGGCGGGCGTTATCGTCACCCGCGTAAGCACCGACCAGGATGTGGGCGAACAGATGGTGGGGCAACTGTTCAGCAACCCGAGCGTGATGCTACTCAGCGCATCGGTTCTCGGCCTGCTTGGCCTGGTGCCGGGGATGCCAAACCTGGTGTTCCTGATGTTTACGGCGGCGCTATTGGGCCTTGCCTGGTGGCTGCGCGGGCGTGAACAAAAACCACCGGCAGAGCCGCAGGCCGTCAAGATGCCGGAAAATAATTCGGTGGTTGAAGCCACCTGGAACGATGTACAGCTTGAAGATTCGCTGGGCATGGAGGTGGGCTACCGCCTGATCCCGATGGTGGATTTCCAGCAGGACGGCGAACTGCTCGGGCGAATCCGCAGTATTCGTAAAAAGTTTGCCCAGGATATGGGCTTCCTGCCGCCGGTGGTACACATTCGCGACAATATGGACTTACAGCCAGCGCGCTATCGCATTCTGATGAAAGGGGTAGAAATTGGCAGCGGCGACGCCTATCCGGGGCGCTGGCTGGCGATTAACCCTGGCACGGCGGCGGGAACGCTGCCGGGCGAACAGACTGTCGATCCCGCTTTTGGCCTGGACGCCATCTGGATCGAAAGCGCGCTGAAAGAGCAGGCGCAGATTCAGGGCTTCACCGTGGTGGAAGCCAGCACCGTCGTGGCGACGCATCTTAACCACTTGATTGGTCAGTTTGCCGCAGAGTTGTTTGGTCGCCAGGAAGCGCAGCAACTGCTGGATCGCGTATCACAAGAGATGCCAAAGCTGACGGAAGATTTGGTGCCTGGCGTTGTAACGCTCACGACCCTGCATAAAGTGTTGCAGAACCTGCTGGATGAAAAAGTGCCGATCCGTGATATGCGCACAATTCTGGAAACGCTGGCCGAACATGCGCCGTTGCAGAGCGATCCGCATGAATTAACCGCCGTGGTGCGTGTGGCGCTGGGCAGGGCGATTACGCAGCAGTGGTTCCCGGGCAATGACGAAGTGCAGGTGATTGGTCTGGATACTCCGCTGGAGCGCCTGCTGTTGCAGGCGTTACAGGGCGGTGGCGGCCTTGAGCCGGGGCTGGCCGATCGCTTGTTGGCGCAAACCCAGGAGGCGCTGTCCCGTCAGGAAATGCTGGGCGCGCCGCCGGTTCTGCTGGTGAACCACGCGCTACGCCCGCTGCTGTCGCGCTTTTTACGCCGGAGTTTGCCGCAGCTGGTGGTGTTGTCGAACATGGAGCTTTCTGACAATCGCAACATCCGTATGACGGCGACAATTGGAGGGAAATAATGCGTAAATTACTCGGTTTATTGTTATTTCCGCTGGCGGTACAGGCCGCCGGAGAAGGGGCGTGGCAGGCCAGCAGTATCGGCATTACCCTGAACCATCGTGGGGTGTCGGCGTCGTCTGCTCCATTGTCGTCAGGCCAGCCGGTGTCCGGTTTAATGACGCTGGTCGCCTGGCGCTATGAACTGAATGGCCCGACGCCGGCGGGACTTCGGGCGCGTTTGTGTTCACAGTCCCGTTGCGTGGAGCTGGACGGACAGAGCGGAACCACCCACGGGTTCGCGAATGTGCCTGCCGCTGAACCGTTGCGCTTCGTGTGGGAGGTGCCGGGCGGCGGGCGACTGATTCCCGCATTAAAAGTGCAGCGTAATCAGGTGATTGTGAACTATCGTTAACTCCCCGCGCCAACAGCAGCCAGCAGACAACGTGCTGGCTGTCTCACAATTTTGACCCCATCTTTTGATTCAATAGAAACGCTGTTTTATAAATCGGTGACGCGCGTTGCCAGACTCTTTGTATTTTTGCCATCTCGTCTGATGGTGTGGCAAAAATGAAAAGGTTTCACTTTCTGTTAGCTTTTACTGTGGCCGTGTAAAAACTCCCTTTGGCGAAGCCAATATGCCGGGGGTCTCCCAACAATTTGCAGGGTTAACGGCATGAAAACACGTAAAATTGGATTGGCGAATTATTTAGCCTATGGTTCGGGCGATTTTCTGGGCGCAGGAACCACTGCATTAACCGCCGCATGGTTACTCTATTTCTACACGACCTTCTGTGGCCTTACGCCGATTGAGGCGACATTCATATTCGCTGCCGCGAGGGTTCTGGATGCGGTCGTCAGCCCGCTGATGGGCTTTCTGACCGATAACTTCGGTTCGACCTGGTTCGGCAGACGTTTTGGCCGTCGTAAGTTCTTTATTCTGCTGGGTATTCCATGCGTCTTTAGCTACTCGCTCATGTGGGTTGGCGACATGGGATTCTGGTACTACCTGCTGACTTATCTGCTGTTCGACATTGTCTACACCATGATTCTTGTCCCTTACGAGACGCTGGTGCCGGAAATGACCGATGACTTCAAACAGAAGACCCGGTTCTCCGGGGCACGTATCTCAATGGCGCAGATGTCTGCGATTCTGGCCTCGTTCCTGCCGGGCATCCTGCTGACTGCCTTTGGTAAAGACAACCCCGTTTCTTTTTTCTATGCCAGCCTGGTGTTCTCGGTGCTGTGCGCGCTGATGCTGACTTTTGTGTGGTTCTTTACCTGGGAGCGCCCGCGCGAAGAGTGGACGGAGGCGGCGCTGCGCGCAGAAGAAGAGAAGAAAAGCCTGACGTTCAGCCAGAGTATGAGCCGTTTGTTTGTTGAGCTGAGCTCGACGCTGCGCATCAAGATTTTCCGCCAGCATCTGGGGATGTATCTTGGGGGATATATCGCACAGGACGTCTTTAACGCCGTCTTTACCTGGTATGTTGTTTTTGTCCTGATGCAGGAAGCCTCACTGGCGTCGAATCTGCTCGGTACGATGGCTATCTTCCAGTTCATTGCGGTGATTGCCATGATCCCGCTGTGCATTCGCTTCGGGCCTGCGCCGTCATACCGGATGGTCGTGGTGCTCTTTGGTCTGAGTTCTCTCTCTTATGCCGTTCTTTATTATGCGGGCTTAAGCGATGTTTATTCGCTGCTGCTGCTGATCTCAGCGCTGGCGGGGCTTGGTCGCGGCGGGATCAACTATGTGCCGTGGAATACCTACACCTATATTGCCGATGTTGATGAGGTGATTACCGGTCAACGGCGGGAAGGGATCTTCGCGGGCATCATGACGCTGACCCGTAAAGCCTCTCAGGCCGGGGCCGTCATGCTGGTCGGGATTGTGATGCAGATGTCTGGTTTTGTCTCAGGGCAGAGCATACAGCCTGAAGCGGTCAGTCATACCATTCTGCTGATTCTGAGCTGCGGCACGCTGTCCGTGCTGGCCTTTGGTTTCCTGGTTTCTTTGCGTTTCAAACTGAATTTGCAAACGCACGGCACCCTGCGTGAAGAGACCGCCAAAATGCGTGAGTCGGGCCGGGTGATGCCGGAAGCCATCACGCCGCAGGCGCGTGCGACCGTCGAGATGCTCTCCGGTATGCCGTATGAATCACTGTGGGGTAACAACAATATTGGTTATCTGAACCGTAATAAACCTGCGGCGCCTTCGCTTCAACAGGGCGCTGCGCTGAATTCGACATTGAACAGAGGTTAAGGATATGAAAGTTTGGCCCGTCAAACACAGCCCATTATTACGTCAGCCGGAGCGATTTATCTCCCGGGAAGCGCTGCAAGCCTTGATTCAGACGGTGACGAACAATCTGGTCAATATCAGGGATGAGAGCGGACAATTTCTGCTGCGCCTGGACGATGGCCGGGTGATTGATACCAAAGGCTGGGCAGGATGGGAGTGGACGCATGGCGTCGGTCTGTACGGTATGCATCAGTATTATCAACAGACCGGTGATGAGAAAATGCGCGACATTATCGATAACTGGTTTGCCGAGCGTTTCGCCGAAGGCGCGACCACCAAAAACGTTAACACTATGGCGCCGTTTTTGACGCTGGCGTATCGCTATGAAGAGACGCGTAACCCGGCGTATCTGCCCTGGCTTGAGTCCTGGGCGGAGTGGGCGATGAATGAGATGCCGCGCACCGATCATGGCGGTATGCAGCACATGACGCTGGCGGAAGAAAACCATCAGCAGATGTGGGATGACACGCTGATGATGACGGTGATGCCGCTGGCGAAGATTGGCAAACTGCTCAACCGCCCGGAGTATGTGGAAGAGGCAATTTATCAGTTCCTGCTGCACGTACAGAATCTGATGGATAAAGAGACCGGTCTGTGGTTCCACGGCTGGAGCTATGATGGACATCATAACTTTGCCAGGGCTCGCTGGGCGCGGGGTAACAGTTGGCTTACCATCGTGATTCCAGATTTCCTGGAACTGGTCGATTTGCCGGAGAAGAACGCGGTACGCCGCTATCTGATTCAGGTTCTGAACGCGCAGATCGCCGCGCTGGCAAATTGTCAGGATGAGAGTGGGCTATGGCATACCCTGCTGGACGATCCTGATTCCTATCTGGAGGCCTCGGCAACGGCGGGTTTCGCCTACGGCATTCTGAAAGCGGTGCGTAAACGCTATGTTGGGGCGGAATATGCGCAGACGGCTGAAAGCGCGATTCGCGGTATCGTGAAACACATTTCGCCGGAAGGCGAGTTGCTGCAAACGTCCTTTGGCACGGGAATGGGGCACGATCTGGATTTCTATCGCGACATTCCGCTGACATCGATGCCGTACGGGCAGGCGATGGCGATACTGTGTCTGACGGAGTATTTGCGTAAGTATTTTTGAGGGGGACGCCCGATGGCGCTGCGCTTATCGGGCCTACGGTTCGACGCAGTTTGTAGGCCGGATAAGGCGTTTACGCCGCCATCCGGCATGTGCTGTTATTGCGGCGCAAAAAGGTGATCCATGATTTGCCGCATCACCGGCGCGGCGGTCACGCCGTCGCTGCCGCCGTTTTCCAGAATCAACGCCACCGCGACTTTCGGGTTTTTATACGGCGCGAAAGCGGTGTAAAACACATGGTCGCGCAGACGGATGGGGATCATTTTCGCATTATAGGTCTGGTTTTCTTTCAGACTGAACACTTGCGAAGTGCCGCTTTTGGCCGCAATACCGTAGGGCGCGGTGTGGAAGAATTTATAACCGGTGCCGTTCGGCGCATTCGCCATACCAAACATCGCCTGTCGCACCAGCCCCCAATAAGGCGAGGCGGCATCGGCAATCTGCGTTTCCGTCTGAGGCGCCTGCCAGGGCATGACGGCCTTGCCGGACACTTCACTCTGAAGCAGGTGAGGGGCGATCACTTTCCCGTTGTTGATCAGCGCTACCATCGCTTTCACCATCTGGATCGGCGTGGCAATCCAGTACCCCTGGCCGATACCGACTGAAATCGTATCCCCCTGATACCAGGCTTTTTTATGTACTCTCTCTTTCCACTCGCGGCTGGGCAGCAGGCCGTTATACTCTTCATCCAGATCGATACCGGTGGGCTTGCCGTAACCAAATTGACCGAGCATGGTGTTAATGCGATCGATCCCCATCATCCAGGCAACCTGATAGAAAAAGGTGTCGGCGGATTCTTCAATCGCTTTGGTGACATCCAGCATACCGTGGCCGGTTTTTTTCCAGTCGCGGTAATGACGTTGCGTGCCGGGGAGCGTCCAGGTCGGCGCGCCGAAGAAGGTGGTTTGCGGCGTGATAACGCCGTTTAACAGCGCAGACATCGCGATATAAGGTTTCACCGTGGAGGCGGGCGGGTACAGCCCCTGGGTGACGCGGTTAATCAACGGCAGATCTTTATCATGCAGTAACCTGCCGTAATCCTGATGGCTGATGCCCTTCACAAACGGGTTTGGATCATAGCTGGGCGTGGAGACCATCGCCAGCACTGAACCGTCGTGGGGATCTTCGACCAGCACTGCCGCGCGCTGACCGGCAAGCAGGCTTTCTATATATTCCTGTAGATGTAAATCCAGCGTCAGGTGGATGTCTTTGCCGGCAACGGGCGGGACATTTTTTAACAGGCGCACGATGCGTCCGTGGTTATCCACTTCGACCTCCCGGTAGCCCGTTTTGCCGTGCAGATCATTTTCGTAATAGCGTTCAATGCCCTGCTTACCGATGTTGTGATCGGCGGCATAGTTCTCAGCCAGACCTTTCTCATCCAGCGCTTTCAGGTCGCTGTCGTTAATCTTCGACACGTAACCGAGCACATGCGCCAGCTCCGCGCCGTAGGGGTACTGACGGTCTTCATAACTGTTGATCGTCACGCCGTTGAAATGGAACTGGTTAACGGAAAAGCGGGCAATTTCGACGTCCGACAGCGCGTTTTTCAATACCACCGGGCGATAGCGGCTGCCTGATTTCAACGCATGGTGAAAGGCCGCAATATCATCAGGCGTGAGATCCACGAGAGGGGTAAGCTGACGTAACAGCGCGTCCATGTCGGCAATTTTGTATGGGGTGACGGAAATATCATACCAGGTGATATTACGCACCAGCGGAATACCGTTGCGATCGTAGATGATGCCGCGCGTCGGGGCGACGGGCAGCATTTTGATGTCATTTTCGTTTGAACGGGTCGTGTAATACTGATGCTGACGGATTTGTAAATCGTAGAGATTGACAATCAGGACGCCAAAGCAGACAACCACCAGGCCAAAGGCCACTATCACGCGTCTCAGAAAGAGTTTTTCTTCCGCAGCAAAATCTTTAAACGTCATTGTCCACACCCGATAAATTCGCCGCCTAATAATACGGAGGCGTCACCGGCATGACAGACAAAAGATGTTCCATCTCTCTACGGAAATGTGTCATTCCTTGTGAGTCGTTACAAATTACAGTTAACGTAGCCGTTTCTCGTAGGCTGGATAAGGCGTTTACGCCGCCATCCGGCAAGGTGCGCCTTACCGCCTGATGGCGCTTCGCTTATCAGGCCTACGAGGGCGGTCATTCGGGAAAATAAAAAACCCGCGACATAGCGCGGGTTTTCACATCACTCGATGTGATTACATCCGTTCTACGGTCTCAATACCCAGCGTATCCAGACCCAGTTTCAGCGTTTTCGCGGTCAGTTGCGCCAGTTTCAGACGGCTGTTACGAACCTCTTCGTTTTCCGCGCTGAGGATCGGGCAGTGCTCGTAGAAGCCAGAGAACAAACCGGCAACGTCATACAGGTAGGCGCACATCACATGCGGCGTACCTTCACGCGCGACCACGGTCAGCGTTTCTTCGAACTGCAACAGGCGCGCAGCCAGCTGGGCTTCGCGATCTTCACGGATAACGACCGGCGCGCTGGACAGGGCGCTCTCGTCAATCTCCGCTTTACGGAACACGGACAGCACGCGGGTATAGGCATACTGCATATATGGCGCGGTGTTGCCTTCGAACGCCAGCATGTTGTCCCAGTCGAAGATGTAGTCAGTAGTGCGGTTTTTGGAGAGATCCGCATATTTCACCGCGCCGATACCAACCGCGTTGGCCAGTTTTTCCAGCTCGTCGGCAGGCATATCCGGGTTCTTCTCGGCCACCAGACGGCGTGCGCGTTCCAGCGCTTCATCCAGCAGATCGGCCAGCTTCACCGTACCGCCCGCGCGGGTTTTGAACGGCTTGCCGTCTTTACCGAGCATCATGCCGAACATATGGTGTTCCAGCGGTACGGAATCCGGCACGTAACCGGCTTTGCGTACGATGGTCCATGCCTGCATCAGGTGCTGATGCTGACGGGAGTCGATGTAGTACAGCACACGATCCGCATGCAGCGTTTCATAGCGGTATTTCGCGCAGGCGATGTCGGTGGTGGTGTAGAGATAGCCGCCATCTTTCTTCTGAATGATCACGCCCATCGGTTCGCCTTCCTTGTTTTTATATTCATCAAGGAAAACAACGGTTGCGCCTTCGCTTTCAACCGCCAGACCCTGAGCTTTCAGGTCGGCGACGATGCCAGGCAGCATCGGGTTATACAGGCTTTCACCCATCACATCGTCACGGGTTAACGTAACGTTCAGGCGATTGTAGGTGATCTGGTTCTGCGTCATGGTGATGTCGACCAGCTTGCGCCACATGTCGAGGAAGTACGGGTCGCCGCCCTGTAGTTTCACCACGTAGTTACGCGCGCGCTCGGCGAACGCTTCGTCTTCATCGTAATGTTTTTTCGCATCACGGTAGAAACCTTCGAGGTCGGCCAGCGCCATTTCACCTGCGTTTTCCTGCTGCTGTTTTTCCAGCCAGGCGATAAGCATACCGAACTGTGTTCCCCAGTCGCCGACGTGGTTAGCGCGGATAACGTGATGGCCGAGGAACTCCAGCGTGCGCACGGCGGCATCGCCGATGATGGTGGAGCGCAGGTGGCCGACATGCATCTCTTTCGCGACGTTAGGCGCGGAGTAGTCGATAACCACGGTCTGTTTCGCAGGCTTAGCCACGCCCAGACGCTCAGAAGCCAGCGCCTGTTGAACATGTTCTGCAAGAAATGCCGGGTCGAGGAAAATATTGATAAAGCCAGGACCTGCGATTTCAACCTTGCTGGCGATGCCGTTGAGATCCAGATGAGTCAGCACCTGCTCTGCAAGTTGTCGCGGCGCCATACCCAGTTTTTTAGCAACTGCCATCATGCCGTTGGCCTGATAGTCGCCGAACTGTACTTTTGCTGACTGACGAACCTGCGGTTCGCAATTTGCAGGCGCGCCTGCAACAATCATGGCCTGACTAACTTTTTCTGAGAGAAGAGCCTGAATATTCACCGGAATACCTTACGTGTAAGACGCGGATTAACTGAGTCCGCGCCAGTTTAAGAATTTAGGGCGGGAGTATACTGCAAATGCCCGTTGGCGTCAGCATTGCGCGCGCGCCGTATCGCTGGAAATATGCGCAATAAAATTATGCATAAGCATTCATTTTATATTCAAAGAAATCAGCGGTTGGTTGGCGATGCACAACAGAGTAAATTAGCGACTTTGTACACCGATAAGAGTTTTGATTATGGCGAACTGGCAGACTATTGACGAACTGCATGATATTTCCGCAGATTTACCGCGATTCACTCTGGCGTTCAGAGAACTTTCCACTCGCCTCGGTCTGGATTTCGCACCGCTTGAAGCCGATCACATTTCTTTGCGTTGCCACCAGAATGCGACCGCTGAGCGCTGGCGTCGCGGATTTGAACAGTGTGGCGCGCTGCTGTCGGAAAATATCATCAACGGCAGGCCGATCTGCCTGTTCAAATTACATGAGCCTGTTTGCGTCGAACACTGGCGGTTTTCGATTGTTGAATTGCCGTGGCCGGGTGAAAAACGCTACCCGCATGAAGGCTGGGAGCATATCGAAATTGTCCTCCCTGGCGAGCCGGAGAGCCTGAACGCGCGGGCGCTGGCGCGGTTGTCCGACGAGGGGCTGAGCCAGCCGGGCATTGTCGTGAAAACCAGTTCGCCGAAAGGGGCGCGCGAGCGTCTGCCGAACCCGACGCTGGCCGTGACCGACGGCAAGGTGACCATTAAATTTCATCCCTGGTCAATTGAGGCTATTGTGGCAAGCGAACAGTCAGCCGACTGACGTGACGCGCGAAAACGCTAAAAAGGAGTGAACATGGCGTTACTGGAGATCTGTTGTTACAGCATGGAATGTGCGCTCACCGCGCAGCAAAATGGCGCGGATCGCATTGAATTGTGCGCGGCGCCGAAAGAGGGGGGACTGACGCCGTCGTTGGGCGTGCTGCGCACGGTTCGCCAGCATGTCGCGATTGCGGTGCATCCCATTATTCGTCCTCGCGGCGGCGACTTCTGTTATACCGATGGTGAATTTGCCGCAATGCTTGAGGATGTGCGTACTGTCAGAGAACTGGGATTTCCCGGCCTGGTTACTGGCGTGCTGGATGTCGATGGCAATGTGGATCTCGCGCGAATGGAGAAAATAATGGCCGCCGCCGGGCCGCTGGCTGTCACTTTTCATCGCGCGTTTGATATGTGCGCTAATCCATTCAATGCACTGAAGAATCTCGCGGATTTGGGTGTCACCAGAGTGCTCACTTCAGGGCAAAAATCAGATGCGGTGCACGGTTTGCCAATAATTATGGAACTTATTGCGCAGGGCGATGCTCCAATCATTATGGCCGGAGCAGGGGTTCGTTCAGAGAATCTGCAACGTTTCCTTGATGCCGGGGTGCAGGAAGTGCACAGCTCCGCAGGAGCGTGGCAAGCCTCACCAATGCGTTATCGCAATCATGGATTGTCCATGTCAACTGACGCACAAGCGGACGAGTATTCGCGCTATGCGGTAGACGGGGCGGCGGTTGCTGAAATGAAAGGAGTCATTGTGCGCCATCAGGCCAATTGATTTTTACCGTTGCATCATGTCGCCCAATATGATGCTTGCTCGTACCAGGCCCCTGCCATTTCAACAGGGGCCTTTTTTTCTCCTTCATATTTCAAGCCGCAGCGGCGTTGGCTGCCTCGCTCGCCCCGGTCACGTAGTTATCTACGCTCCCGGGGACTTACTGCGTTGCCGCCTTGCTGCAACTTGAACTATTTTGGAGAAAATATGCTTTCTGGCAAAAAGACTACGGCTTGCGCGCAATTAGCACCGCGCGCAGCGGGGCAGGATAACCTTCGACGGTTTTACTGTGGTCATTCGGATCGAGGAAATCAGCCAGCGACTCGGTGACCATCCACCCGGTGCGACGCTGCTCCTCGGTGGAGGTCACGCAGACATCGGCAATCCGCACATCGACAAAACCACATTTCTCCAGCCAGTTTTTCAGCGCCAGCGCGGAAGGGATAAAGTAGACGTTGCGCATCTGCGCATAGCGGTCGCCTGGCACCAGCACGATGTTTTCATCGCCTTCCACCACCAGGGTTTCCAGCACCAGTTCGCCGTCTTTCACCAGTTGATCTTTCAGTTGCCAGAGATGTTCCAGCGGAGAACGACGGTGGTAAAGCACGCCCATTGAAAAGACGGTATCAAACGCATTCAGCGCCGGAAGCTGCTCGATGCCCAGCGGCAACAGATGCGCGCGCTGGTCGTTGCCCAACAATTTTCGTACCGCTTCAAACTGACACAGGAACAACTGCGTCGGGTCGATTCCCACGGCAAGATGCGCGCCCGCGCCAATCATGCGCCACATGTGATATCCGCTGCCGCAGCCGACATCCAGAATGGTGCGGCCGGTCAGATCGGACAGGTGCGGCAAAACGCGATCCCATTTCCAGTCGGAACGCCATTCGGTATCAATATTGATGCCATACAGAGAGAACGGGCCTTTACGCCACGGCATCAGGTTTCGCAGCAGGGTGTCGATACGCTTAAGCTGGCCTTCGCTCAACGGCGTTTCGCTTTCGGCAGTGACGCTGTGCAATAAATCCAGACGGTACGGCGTTAATTCCGGCAGGAACTCCACCGCGTTCGACCACTGCTTAAACAGACCATGCTGATCGCGCTGCCAGGTCGCGATTTGCGCAGGCAGGGTTTCCAGCCAGTGAGAAAGCGGGCTTTTGGCAATCAGCTGATAAAAGCTACCGAACTCGATCATGCGGGCACCCCGGACTTCAGCGCCACCAGCGAACCAAAGTTGAAGCACTGGAACCACAGTTCGCTATGCTCGAAACCGACCTGATGCAGACGCGCTTTGTGGGTTTCAACCGAGTCGGTCAGCATGACGTTTTCCAGCATACTGCGCTTCTGGCTGATCTCCAGTTCGCTGTAGCCGTTGGCGCGTTTAAAGTCATGGTGCATATTGAACAGCAATTCGCCAACCGTTGTGTCTTCAAAGCTGAATTTTTCCGACAGCACCAGCGCGCCGCCCGGATTCAGACCCTGATAAATCTTATCCAGCAAGGCCTGGCGCTCAAGCGGCTCAAGGAATTGCAGGGTAAAATTCAGCACCACCATTGAGGCGTTCTCGATGCTGATGTCGCGAATATCGCCTTCCACAATCTCAACCGGGGTCGGGGCTTTGTAAGCGTCGATATGACGGCGGCAGCGTTCAATCATCGCCGGGGAGTTGTCGACGGCGATGATTTTACAGTTGGCATGATGAATATTACGACGCACCGAGAGCGTCGCAGCGCCCAGTGAACAGCCTAAATCGTAGACCTGCGTATTGGGTTGTACGAAGCGTTCGGCCAGCATGCCAATCATGGAGATGATATTGGAATAGCCGGGAACAGAGCGCTGGATCATATCCGGGAAGACTTCAGCTACCCGTTCATCAAAGGTCCAGTCGCCCAGACTGGCGATAGGCGCAGAAAAAAGCGTGTCGCGGTGAGACATAACGTAAAAATCCGGGAAAAATAAAGTGGCGTATTGTGCGCTAATGCAAGGAGAAAACCAACTCCCAGGGCATATACCAAAGATTCGCCAGCACCATCAGCAACAAGGCGCACCAGGTCGCACTCATCCCGGAACGCCGCCAGCGAAACAGACGGTGGTGGAAACCGTAATAATGCATCAGCCGACCAGCGATTAAAATAATCCCGCAGATATGCACCATCCATGTTTCGGCGCCGTTCATTTCCATGAACAGCAGCAGCGCGACAGCGATAGGAATATATTCCACCGCATTACCGTGAATGCGGATGGCGCTTTGCAGTTCGCTAAAACCGCCGTCACCGTAGGCAACGCGATACAGCATCCTTAGTCGGACAACATCAAAAGAGAACTTCATCAACAACAACGCACCTAATACGGTATATAGCGCGCTTACCATACAAACTCCCTTTAAAATGCCTGATGGCACTGTCTATGATAGGTGGCAATTTCAGAAAAGAGAAGATTGCTGTGGAATAGACGGTGCGGTTCCAATGCCGGGCAAGGCCGCGCGTAAATCTTCCCATAATGTATTCACTAACTCGGGAGCCTGCGCGATATCTGGCGTGTGTAGAAAAAGATACGGCGTAGAGGTCGTTTCCCACAGCGGGAGTTTCGCCAGCCAGTCGGCAAAAAATGTCTGATTTTGCACCATATTGTCGCTGCCGATGAACCTGATCAACGGATGCTTCGCGGTCACGATGGCATGGACCGGCACTTTAGGTTTTTTGCGTTGCGCTTCGCGAATGGCCTGGTTATGAGGATGCGCGGCATGTACCGGGCGGCTGTCGAGGATCACCCGATTCACCTCGCGTTCAACCAGGCCGCGATTGAGCTGTTGTTCTTCCTCGCCTTTGGCGAAAAACACGGGATGGCGCACTTCGACGCCATAGGTGAATGCCTTTGGCAACGCGTCAAGAAAGCGCCAGAGTGTAGGGAGGTCGCGCGGTGAAAACGTCGCGGGGAGTTGCAGCCAGTACTGACCAATTCTTGCCTCCAGCGGCGACATGCGGGTAAAAAATTCCTGCACAAGATCGTCGCAGTTACGCAGCGCGGCCTGATGCGAAATCGTTGCGGGGAACTTAAAGCAGAAGCGAAAATCGTCCGTTGTTTGCGCATGCCAGCGTTCGACAATTTCTGCTTTCGGCAGCGCATACAGGGTGGTGTTGCCCTCCACACAGTTAAAGTGGCGGGCATATTCTTCAAGACTGGTGATACCCAGACGCACCCATTTAGGATGCGACCATTGCGGTAATCCGATGTAGATCATAACGCGTTAAGGATCTCCTCCACGCTGCGCACTCTGGCGATACGCGGAAAAATATGTGTCATGCTGCTTTGATGCTGTTCCGTGCTGGCGGCGCTACAGGCATCTTCGGCGATCACCAGACCAAAACCCAGCTCCCAGGCGTTACGCGCGGTGGATTCTACGCCGATATTGGTGGAGATGCCGCACAGCACGATGGTGTCGACTCCCCGGCGGCGTAATTGTAACTCAAGATCGGTGCCATAGAACGCGCCCCATTGACGCTTGGTGACTTCCAGGTCACTGTCGCTTTTACCGAGCGCCGCCGGGTAACGCCACCAGTTTTCCGGCAGCGCGTTGGCTGGCGCCCGGGCATCGACGGGTTGCTTTAACGCGTCGGCATAATCGTCGGACCAGCCGACGCGAACCATCACCACCGGCGAGCCGTTTGCCCGACATTTTGCGGCCAGTTTCGCTGCGCGGACGACAACATCGCTTGCCGCATGGGGGCCGCCAGCGAAAGGTAAGATCCCTTCCTGTAAATCAATAACGACCAGGGCAGTGGTTGCGGCGTTCAGTTCCAGCATGATGACTCCTGTAAAATAGATGATTCCGCTACACCTTAAGCGCGTTCCCGAAGGAAAGTGACGACAAATATTGTTAATTTTTGTGAGAATACGCAATAACCGCGTAGCAAACACGCGTACAGTCAGTATCGGACTTATCGTGCGGCAGAATTTCCAGTATAATAGCCGCCTTTTTTCATTCAGTTGTGACATTCAGCTAAAGCTGCGACAACGTCGCCTGTAAAGCAGGCAACAATCCGCCAGCGGCTAAGTTAAGGGATATCTCATGCGTACAGAATATTGCGGACAGCTACGTCTGTCCCACGTGGGGCAGCAGGTGACTCTGTGTGGTTGGGTCAACCGTCGTCGTGATCTTGGTAGCCTGATCTTTATCGATATGCGCGACCGCGAAGGTATCGTACAGGTCTTCTTTGATCCGGATCGTGCGGATGCGTTAAAGCTGGCTTCTGAACTGCGTAATGAGTTCTGTATCCAGGTGACCGGCACCGTGCGTGCGCGTGACGAGAAAAACGTCAACGCCGACATGGCGACGGGCGAAATCGAAGTGCTGGCGTCCGATTTGACGATCATCAACCGTGCAGATTCTCTACCGCTTGACTCTAATCACGTCAATACCGAAGAAGCGCGTCTGAAATACCGTTATCTGGATCTGCGTCGCCCGGAAATGGCTCAACGCCTGAAAACCCGTGCCAAAATCACCAGCCTGGTGCGTCGTTTTATGGACGACCACGGCTTCCTCGACATCGAAACCCCGATGTTGACCAAAGCGACGCCGGAAGGCGCGCGTGACTACCTGGTGCCTTCGCGCGTCCATAAAGGTAAATTCTACGCGCTGCCGCAGTCTCCGCAGTTGTTCAAACAGCTGCTGATGATGTCCGGTTTTGACCGCTACTATCAGATCGTAAAATGCTTCCGTGATGAAGATTTACGTGCTGACCGTCAGCCTGAATTTACCCAGATCGACGTCGAGACCTCCTTTATGACTGCGCCGCAGGTGCGTGAAGTGATGGAAGCGCTGGTACGCCATCTGTGGCAGGAAGTGAAAGGCGTGGATCTGGGCGACTTCCCGATCATGACCTTCGCCGAAGCCGAACGCCGTTACGGTTCCGATAAACCGGACCTGCGTAACCCGATGGAGCTGGTGGACGTTGCCGACCTGCTGAAATCTGTAGAGTTCGCCGTCTTTGCCGGCCCGGCTAACGATCCGAAAGGTCGCGTAGCGGCCCTGCGCGTGCCGGGTGGCGCAAGCTTAAGCCGTAAGCAGATCGACGACTACGGCAATTTCATTAAGATCTACGGCGCGAAAGGGCTGGCTTATATTAAAGTCACCGAACGTGCGAAAGGTCTGGAAGGCATCAACAGCCCGGTGGCGAAGTTCCTTAACGCGGAAATCGTGGAAGCGATTCTGGATCGTACCGCTGCGCAAGACGGCGATATGATTTTCTTCGGCGCCGACAACAAGAAAGTGGTTGCCGATGCGCTGGGCGCGCTGCGTCTGAAAGTGGGTAAAGATCTGAACCTGACCGACGAAGCCAAATGGGCGCCGCTGTGGGTTATCGACTTCCCGATGTTTGAAGATGACGGCGAAGGCGGCCTGACGGCGATGCACCATCCGTTCACCTCACCGAAAGACCTGACCGCCGCCGAGCTGAAAGCCGCGCCGGAAAACGCGGTTGCTAACGCCTACGATATGGTGATCAACGGTTATGAAGTTGGTGGTGGTTCCGTGCGTATCCACAGTGGCGACATGCAGCAGACCGTGTTTGGTATTCTGGGCATTAATGAACAGGAACAGCGCGAGAAATTCGGCTTCCTGCTGGATGCGCTGAAATACGGTACGCCGCCGCATGCGGGTCTGGCGTTTGGTCTGGACCGTCTGACTATGCTGCTGACCGGCACCGACAATATCCGTGACGTTATCGCCTTCCCGAAAACGACTGCCGCTGCCTGTCTGATGACCGAAGCGCCAAGTTTCGCGAACCCGGCAGCGCTGGCTGAGCTGGGTATTGATGTCGTTAAGAAGGCCGAGAATAACTGATATGGCATACAAACAGCCTGTCTCGGTGTTAGTCGTGATTTATGCAAAGGACACCGGGAGAGTGCTGATGTTACAGCGACGCGACGATCCTGATTTCTGGCAGTCGGTTACCGGCAGTCTGGAAGAGGGCGAAACCGCGTCGCAAGCCGCTATGCGCGAAGTAAAGGAAGAGGTCACAATAGATGTTGCAGCAGAGCAACTGACCTTAATTGACTGTCAGCGCACGGTGGAATTTGAGATTTTTTCACATTTACGTCATCGCTACGCGCCGGGAATTGAGCGTAATACTGAATCCTGGTTTTGCCTGGCTCTTCCCTCTGAACGAGAGATCGTGTTCACCGAACATCTGACCTATCGTTGGGTTAATGCGGACGAAGCCGCGCAGTTAACCAAGTCGTGGAGTAACCGGCAGGCGATTGAAGAGTTTGTAATTAACGTCGCCTGAGAAGGCGCGCTTTTTGGAGATATTATTTATGGCAGGTCATAGTAAATGGGCCAACACCAGACACCGTAAAGCAGCGCAGGATGCTAAACGCGGTAAAATTTTCACCAAAATCATTCGTGAGCTGGTGACGGCGGCCAAACTGGGCGGCGGCGACCCGGACGCTAACCCGCGTCTGCGTGCGGCAGTCGATAAAGCGCTGTCGAACAACATGACCCGCGATACGCTGAATCGTGCGATTGCGCGCGGCGTCGGCGGCGATGATGATGCGAACATGGAAACCATCATCTATGAAGGTTACGGTCCTGGCGGCACGGCTGTGATGGTTGAGTGCCTGTCTGACAACCGTAACCGTACCGTTGCGGAAGTGCGTCACGCTTTCAGCAAATGCGGCGGCAACCTGGGTACTGACGGTTCAGTGGCTTACCTGTTCAGCAAAAAAGGGGTGATCTCCTTCGAACAGGGTGACGAAGACACCATCATGGAAGCTGCGCTGGAAGCCGGTGCGGAAGACGTTGTGACCTTTGATGACGGTGCGATTGACGTCTACACCGCATGGGAAGAGATGGGCAAAGTGCGCGACGCGCTGGAAGCTGCGGGTCTGAAAGCGGACAACGCTGAAGTGTCCATGATCCCGTCCACCAAAGCGGATATGGATGCGGAAACCGCGCCGAAACTGATGCGTCTGATCGATATGCTGGAAGACTGCGACGACGTGCAGGAAGTTTACCATAACGGTGAGATCTCTGATGAGGTTGCGGCTACGTTATAATGACGTGGTTTAATTCCGTTCTAATCGGAGGCGCGTGATGTCTATTATTCTCGGTATCGACCCGGGTTCACGCGTCACGGGTTATGGCGTGATTCGTCAGGTGGGCAGGCAACTGACTTACCTGGGCAGCGGATGTATCCGCACGAAAGTGGATGATTTACCGTCTCGTCTGAAGCTGATTTATGCGGGCGTGACGGAAATCATCACCCAGTTCCAGCCGGACTATTTCGCGATTGAACAGGTGTTTATGGCGAAGAACGCGGACTCCGCGCTTAAGCTGGGTCAGGCGCGCGGCGTGGCGATTGTCGCGGCGGTAAACCAGGATCTTCCGGTGTTTGAGTATGCCGCCCGTCAGGTGAAGCAAACCGTTGTCGGGATCGGCAGCGCCGAGAAAAGCCAGGTACAGCACATGGTGCGCACGTTGCTGAAACTCCCGGCAAATCCCCAGGCGGATGCGGCGGATGCGCTGGCTATCGCCATCACCCACTGCCACGTTAGCCAGAACGCGATGCAAATGAGTGACTCGCGGCTCAATCTGGCGCGTGGGCGGCTACGATAATGACAAATGAGGCTGGATATCTATCCAGCCTTTTTTTATGATACCACTTTACTTTTTCGGCCCCAACGCAGGAGCGCAATGTGATAGGCAGACTCAGAGGCATTATTCTGGAAAAACAACCCCCGCTGGTATTACTTGAGGTGGGCGGCGTAGGCTATGAAGTCCATATGCCGATGACCTGTTTTTATGAGCTCCCGGAATCTGGAAAAGAAGCGACCGTATTCACCCATTTTGTGGTGCGTGAAGATGCGCAATTGCTGTACGGGTTTAACAATAAACAGGAGCGAACCCTGTTTAAAGAACTGATCAAAACGAACGGCGTCGGGCCGAAACTCGCGCTGGCGATCCTCTCCGGGATGTCTGCTCAGCAGTTTGTGAATGCCGTTGAGCGCGAGGAGCCCGCCGCGTTGGTGAAACTGCCGGGTATTGGTAAAAAAACCGCAGAACGCCTGATCGTTGAAATGAAAGATCGCTTCAAAGGCCTGCACGGTGACCTCTTTACGCCGGCCGCCGACCTGGTGCTGACCTCTCCGGCAAGTCCGGCAACGGATGATGCGGAGCAAGAAGCGGTTGCTGCGCTGGTGGCGCTGGGCTATAAACCACAGGAAGCCAGCCGCATGGTGAGCAAAATTGCCCGCCCTGACGCCAGCAGTGAAACATTGATTCGCGAAGCACTCCGCGCCGCGTTATGAGGTAAAGGATGATAGAAGCAGATCGCCTGATTTCAGCAGGTGGAACCCAGGTGGAAGAGGTTGCCGATCGCGCCATTCGCCCGAAGTTGCTGGAAGAGTACATTGGTCAGCCTCAGGTGCGTTCGCAAATGGAGATCTTTATCCAGGCGGCAAAGCTGCGCGGCGACGCGCTCGATCACCTGCTGATCTTTGGCCCGCCGGGGCTGGGGAAAACGACGCTGGCTAACATTGTCGCCAATGAAATGGGCGTGAACCTGCGCACCACGTCTGGCCCGGTGCTGGAAAAGGCGGGCGATCTGGCGGCGATGCTGACCAACCTTGAACCTCATGATGTGCTGTTTATCGATGAGATCCACCGTTTATCACCGGTGGTGGAAGAGGTGTTGTATCCGGCGATGGAAGATTATCAGCTGGACATCATGATTGGCGAAGGGCCTGCTGCGCGTTCGATAAAAATCGATCTGCCGCCTTTTACGCTGATTGGCGCCACCACGCGAGCCGGGTCATTGACGTCGCCGCTGCGTGACCGTTTCGGTATTGTTCAGCGGCTGGAGTTTTATCAGGTGCCTGACCTGCAACACATCGTCGGGCGCAGCGCGCGGTTTATGGGGCTGGAAATGAGCGATGAAGGTGCGCTGGAGGTTGCCCGCCGCGCTCGCGGTACGCCGCGTATCGCCAACCGCCTGTTGCGTCGCGTACGTGATTTTGCCGAAGTGAAACATAACGGCGCCATCTCTGCGGATATCGCCGCTCAGGCGCTGGATATGCTGAATGTCGATGCGGAAGGGTTTGACTATATGGACCGCAAGCTGCTGCTGGCCGTAATTGATAAATTCTTTGGCGGCCCCGTCGGTCTCGATAACCTGGCCGCAGCCATTGGTGAAGAGCGTGAAACGATTGAGGACGTACTGGAACCGTATTTGATTCAGCAGGGCTTTTTGCAACGAACCCCGCGCGGGCGAATGGCGACGGTGCGGGCGTGGAATCATTTTGGAATAACGCCGCCGGAAATGCCTTAACTTATGTGAGTTAGGCCGGATGGCGGCTGCGCCTTATCCGGCCTGCCTGTGAACGTGGGCCCGGTAAGCGGAGCGCCACCGGGAAACACACGCTTAGCTCGCCTGCTTTTTCATCATGCTGAAGATAAACAGCAGCGCGGCACACAGCACCACTGACGGGCCTGCCGGTGTGTCGTAAAACGCAGAAAATGTCAGACCGCCTGTAACCGCTATCATACCCATTCCTACTGCGACACCCGCCATCTGCTCCGGGGTGCGGGCAAAGCGACGCGCCGTGGCGGCAGGAATAATCAGCAATGAGGTGATGATCAACGCGCCAACGAACTTCATCGCCACGCCGATAGTCAATGCGGTGACCAGCATCAGCAGGAGCTTAACGCGCTGTAACTTCACGCCATCGACAAAAGCCAGATCCGGGCTAATGGTCATCGACAGCAGATTACGCCACTGCCAGAAGAGGATCGCCAGCACGATAACCACGCCGATGGCGATGAAAATCAGGTCTTCCGGCGTCACGGCCAGCAGGTCGCCAAACAGATAAGCCATCAAGTCCACGCGAATGTTGGACATCAGGCTGACGACCACAAGACCTAACGACAGGGCACTGTGCGCCATAATGCCGAGAAGCGTGTCGATAGCGAGGTGAGGGCGTTTCTCCAGCCACACCAGACCGGCTGCCAGCATCAGCGTAACGGCAATCACCGCATAGAACGGGTTGATGTCCAGCAGTAACCCAAAAGCGACTCCCAGCAGCGAGGCGTGCGCCAGCGTATCGCCAAAATAGGACATTCGACGCCAGACCACGAACGAGCCCAGCGGGCCAGCGGCGCAGGCCAGCATGATCCCGGCTAACCAGCCAGGCAATAACAGTTCAATCATGAGTGACCATTTCCCCGGCGCAGTACGATACGGCCTTGTAAATCGTGGCGATGATTATGATGATGACGGTAAATCCCCAACTGTTCTGCGCCGCGCGGCCCGAACATAGAGATGAATTCAGGATGCATGGAAACGATTTCAGGGGTGCCGGAGCAACAGATATGGTGATTCAGACACAGCACCTCATCCGTTTTCGCCATCACCAGATGCAGGTCGTGCGAGACCATCAGCACCGCGCAATCCAGCTCGCGCCGCAACTGGTCAATGAGATCGTACAGGGCGACCTGACCATTGACATCCACGCCCTGAGTCGGCTCATCCAGCACCAGCAGCTGTGGTTGATTCAGCAGCGCGCGGGCTAACAAAACGCGCTGGGTTTCACCGCCGGACAGCTTTTGCATGGGGGCGTCAATGAGGTGTCCGGCCTGAACGCGTTTCAGGGCCGGAAGAATGTCGGTTTTTTGCGTACCGGGGCGTAAGCGTAAAAAGCGGCTTACCGTCAGCGGCAGCGTGGTGTCGAGATACAGTTTTTGCGGGACGTAGCCAATACGCAACTGCCCGTTGCGCTTGATCAGCCCTTCATCAGGCGCTACCAGCCCTAATACTACGCGTACCAGCGTAGACTTCCCGGCACCGTTTGGGCCGAGAAGCGTCAAAATTTTTCCTGGTCTGAGTTCAAGCGACACGTCAGAAAGGACGCGGCGTTGACCGAAAGAGACCGAAACATTTTCCAGTGAAACCAAAGTCGTCATGTCAATTTTAGGCTTGCAGAAGTCATAGAATGTTATAATATCACATTTCTCACATTCATTACGATGATTAGTCGCATTATGTTACATAAAAATACGCTTCTTTTCGCAGCATTATCCGCTGCGCTGTGGGGTGGTGCAACACAAGCCGCAAATGCCGCCGTTGTAGCCTCTCTCAAGCCCTTAGGTTTCATCGCTTCCGCCATTGCCGATGGCGTCACGGACACCCAGGTTTTATTGCCGGATGGGGCGTCTGAGCATGATTATTCACTGCGTCCGTCTGACGTAAAACGCTTACAGGGCGCGGACTTAGTTGTCTGGATCGGCCCTGAGATGGAAGCGTTCATGGAAAAGTCAGTAAAGAACATTCCTGACGGAAAACAGGTAACGATTGCGCAGCTCGCCGACGTGAAACCGTTACTCATGAAAGGCGCTGACGACGACGACGACGATCACGATCACGGGCATGCGCACGGTGAAAAAGGTGACGCACATCACCATCATGGTGATTACAACATGCATCTTTGGCTTTCCCCAGAGATAGCGCGGGCTTCAGCGGTTGCAATCCATGAAAAATTAGTGGAACTTATGCCGCAAAGTCGAGCCAAACTTGACGCCAACCTGAAGGATTTTGAGGCACAATTAGCCGCAACCGATAAGCAGGTAGGTAACGAGCTCGCACCGCTCAAGGGGAAAGGGTACTTCGTTTTTCATGACGCCTACGGCTACTACGAAAAACATTATGGGCTAACTCCGCTTGGTCACTTTACCGTGAACCCTGAGATTCAACCTGGTGCGCAGCGTTTACATGAAATAAGAACACAGTTGGTTGAGCAAAAAGCAACCTGCGTTTTTGCTGAGCCACAGTTCAGGCCAGCGGTCGTTGAAGCCGTTGCGAGAGGGACATCCGTTCGAATGGGAACGTTGGATCCCCTCGGAACGAACATTAAACTGGGTAAAACAAGCTATTCAGCGTTTCTGAATCAATTAGCCAACCAGTATGCGAGCTGCCTGAAAGGAGATTAATGAGGAAGTGAATACGTGCAACAGATAGCCCGCTCTGTCGCCCTGGCATTTAATAATCTGCCCCGACCCCACCGCGTTATGCTGGGGTCGCTTACTGTTCTGACACTGGCCGTCGCGGTATGGCGGCCTTACGTTTACCACCCTGACTCTGCGCCCATCGTCAAAACCATCGAACTGGAAAAGAGTGAAATTCGTTCGCTGCTGCCTGAGGCCAGCGAACCGATTGATCAGGCGGCGCAGGAAGATGAAGCGATCCCACAGGATGAGCTGGACGACAAAACGTCTGGCGAAGTGGGCGTGCATGAATATGTTGTCTCCACCGGCGATACGCTGAGCAGCATTTTGAATCAGTATGGCATTGATATGGGCGATATCAGCCGACTGGCCGCTGCGGATAAGGAACTCCGTAATCTGAAAATCGGCCAGCAGATCTCCTGGACGTTGACGCCGGATGGCGATTTGCAACGCCTGACCTGGGAAGTCTCACGCCGCGAAACGCGTACCTACGATCGTAGCGGAACGGGTTTCAAAATGAGCAGCGAAATGCAGCAGGGCGACTGGGTCAATAGCCTGATGAAAGGCACGGTTGGCGGAAGCTTTGTCGCCAGTGCGAAAGACGCCGGTTTGACCAGCGCAGAAGTCAGCGCCGTCATTAAAGCGATGCAGTGGCAGATGGACTTCCGTAAGCTGAAAAAAGGCGATGAGTTCTCTGTGTTGATGTCGCGTGAAATGCTGGATGGCAAGCGTGAACAGAGCCAGCTTCTGGGCGTGCGTCTGCGTTCAGATGGAAAAGATTATTACGCGATTCGCGCGGAGGACGGTAAGTTCTATGACCGAAACGGCACAGGGCTTGCGAAAGGATTCCTGCGCTTCCCGACGGCGAAGCAGTTCCGCATTTCGTCAAACTTTAATCCGCGTCGTCTGAACCCGGTGACCGGTCGCGTTGCGCCGCATAAAGGCGTCGATTTTGCGATGCCGCAAGGTACGCCCGTGCTGTCGGTTGGTGACGGCGAGGTCGTGGTAGCGAAACGCAGCGGCGCGGCAGGTTATTATGTCGCTATCCGTCACGGCCGTACTTACACCACGCGTTATATGCACCTGCGTAAGCTGCTGGTGAAACCTGGGCAGAAAGTGAAACGTGGCGATCGTATCGCGCTGTCAGGCAATACCGGGCGCTCTACCGGGCCGCATCTGCACTATGAAGTCTGGATTAACCAGCAGGCTGTTAACCCGCTGACGGCAAAACTGCCGCGTACCGAAGGGCTGACAGGTTCTGACCGCCGTGCTTATCTGGCGCAGGTTAAAGAAGTCCTGCCGCAGTTGCGCTTCGATTAATAAATACGCTTATGGAGCCGGTACGCGATGCGTACCGGCTTTTTTATTTTGTGTGGCGCACAGCGCGCCGCTACACTATCAACAGATTTACTTTTCGTGGCATCAAACACTGGAAAAGCATGGAAACGAAAAAAAATAACGTTGAGTACATCCCTGAGTTTGAGAAATCTTTTCGTCATCCACGCTATTGGGGTGCCTGGCTGGGCGTGGCTGCAATGGCGGGTATTGCATTAACGCCCGCGTCGTTTCGCGATCCTTTACTGGCGAAGCTGGGACGTTTTGCCGGACGTCTGGGGAAAAGCGCCCGGCGTCGCGCGCTGATCAACTTATCTCTGTGTTTTCCTGAGTACAGCGAAGCAGAGCGTGAAGCTATCGTCGACAGAATGTTTGCGACCGCGCCACAGGCGATGACCATGATGGCCGAACTGGCGATTCGTGGGCCTGAAAAACTGCAAAAGCGCATCGACTGGCAGGGGCTGGAGATCATTGATGAGCTGCGGCGGAATAATGAAAAGGTGATCTTTCTGGTGCCGCACGGGTGGGGCGTGGATATTCCCGCGATGCTGATGGCGTCCCAGGGGCAGAAAATGGCGGCGATGTTCCATAACCAGGGCAACCCGGTATTTGACTATGTCTGGAACACGGTTCGTCGTCGTTTTGGCGGTCGTCTGCATGCGCGCAATGATGGCATCAAGCCGTTTATCCAGTCTGTCCGTCAGGGCTACTGGGGATACTATCTGCCGGATCAGGATCATGGCCCGGAACACAGTGAGTTTGTTGATTTCTTTGCAACCTACAAAGCGACGCTGCCAGCCATTGGCCGGTTAATGAAGGTGTGTCGTGCTCGCGTGGTGCCGCTTTTCCCGGTTTATGATGGTAAAACGCACCGTCTGACCATCCTGGTGCGACCGCCGATGGACGATCTTCTGACTGCGGATGACCACACTATCGCCAGACGGATGAACGAAGAGGTGGAAATTTTTGTCAGACCGCATCCTGAGCAATATACCTGGATTCTGAAACTGCTCAAAACCCGCAAACCGGGTGAAATTCAGCCGTATAAGCGCAAAGAGTGGTATCCCATCAAATAAAAAAAGCCTCTCGTCAGAGAGGCTTTTTTGTTACCCGGCCTGTAAGCCTGATAAGCGAAGCGCCATCAGGCTTATCACCAACGATTACTCGACGGTCAGGATACGCGTGGTATTGGTGGAGCCGATGGTGCTCATCACGTCGCCCTGGGTCACGATAACCAGATCGCCCGAAACCAGATAGCCTTTATCGCGCAGCAGGTTAACCGCTTCGCTTGCCGCGACAACGCCGTCTGCCGCGCTGTCAAAGTGAACCGGCGTAACGCCACGGTAAAGAGAAGTCAGGTTCAGCGTGCGTTCATGGCGGGACATGGCGAAAATCGGCAGGCCAGAACTGATACGCGAAGTCATCAGCGCCGTACGACCGGATTCGGTCATGGAGATAATCGCCGTTACCCCTTTCAGGTGGTTCGCCGCATACATGGCGGACATTGCGATCGCTTCTTCAACGTTGTCGAACTGGACATCCAGGCGGTGTTTAGAGACATTGATGCTCGGGATCTTTTCTGCGCCCAGGCAAACGCGCGCCATCGCCGCAACGGTTTCTGCCGGGTATTGTCCTGCCGCCGTTTCTGCCGACAGCATGACGGCGTCGGTGCCGTCCAGCACGGCGTTCGCCACGTCCATCACTTCCGCGCGGGTTGGCATTGGGTTGGTGATCATCGATTCCATCATCTGCGTAGCGGTAATCACCGCACGATTCAACTGACGAGCGCGGCGAATCAGCGCTTTTTGAATCCCGACCAGTTCAGGATCGCCAATCTCAACGCCGAGGTCGCCACGCGCAACCATCACCACGTCTGATGCAAGAATAATGTCGTCCATTGCGTTCTGGTCGCAGACGGCTTCCGCGCGTTCTACTTTCGCGACGATTTTGGCATCGCAACCTGCATCGCGCGCCAGGCGACGCGCATAATTCAGATCTTCGCCGCAGCGCGGGAAGGAGACCGCCAGATAATCCACGCCGATCTGCGCTGCGGTAACGATATCCGCTTTATCTTTCTCGGTCAGCGCTTCGGCGGAGAGACCGCCGCCCAGCTTGTTGATCCCTTTATTGTTAGAGAGCGGGCCGCCGACGGTCACTTCGGTGAAGACTTTCATGCCCTGAACTTCCAGCACTTTTAGCTGTACGCGACCATCATCAAGCAGCAGGATGTCGCCAGGCACGACGTCAGCAGGCAGGCCTTTATAATCAATACCGACTTTATCTTTGTCGCCTTCGCCTTTGCCCAGGTTGGCATCAAGAAGGAATTTATCGCCGATATTGAGGAAAACTTTGCCTTCTTTAAAGGTGGATACACGAATTTTTGGCCCCTGGAGGTCACCCAGAATCGCCACATGACGCCCCAGTTTGGCGGCAATCTCACGAACTTTATCCGCGCGCACTTTGTGATCTTCCGGCGTGCCGTGAGAGAAGTTCATACGTACGACGTTCGCGCCAGCAGCGATAATCTTTTCAAGGTTGTTATCGCGGTCAGTTGCCGGGCCTAACGTGGTAACGATTTTGGTTCTGCGAAGCCTTCTGGACATGTAATACTCCGTTGACTGAAACAACTTGGTGTTGCGTGAACATTGATCCGGTCGTTCTGAGACCTTAACGGTTAAAAATGAACGTATCCGAATGACGAAAAGGATAGAACATTGTTATTGCTTTTAGCTGTCATTACTCTTGATGAGTAATTCTTTATCAAAACGCGATTCCTTGAGCGCTTCCTTGACACGCTTCAAGTTATCTCTGAATTTTGCCCCACGACGCAAAGTAAATCCTGTTGCCAGCACATCTATCACGGTCAGTTGAGCAAGTCGAGAGATCATGGGCATATAAATGTCAGTATCTTCCGGCACATCAAGGGTAATTGCCAGCGTTGCTTCTCGTGCCAGCGGCGTTCCGGCAGAGGTTAGCGCAATCACCATCGCATCGTTTTCGCGCGCCAGCTGCGCCAGTTCCACCAGACTTTTGGTTCGGCCGGTGTGGGAAATGAGCACGACCACGTCATCATCGCTACAATTCATACAGCTCATACGTTGCAGGACAATGTCGTCGGAGTAGATCACCGGCACGTTGAAGCGAAAAAACTTGTTCATGGCGTCGTGCGCCACGGCCGCAGAGGAACCCAGGCCAAAAAAGGCGATTTTCTTCGCCTGGGTGAGCAAATCGACGGCACGGTTTATCGCAGATTTATCCAGCGACTGGCGAACGTGGTCCAGACTGGCCATCGCAGACTCGAAGATTTTCCCCGTATAGGACTCAACGCTGTCATCTTCATCCACATTGCGATTAACATAAGGGGTACCATTCGCCAGACTTTGTGCCAGATGCAGTTTAAAATCAGGGAAGCCGCGCGTATCCATGCTGCGGCAAAAACGGTTCACGGTAGGCTCACTGACGTTCGCTTCCTGGGCCAGCGTAGCAATACTTGAATGAATCGCGCGGTCGGGGGAGGCAACGATAACATCGGCTACTTTACGTTCTGACTTGCTCAAATGTTCCAGTTGAGACTGGATTTTTTCTAGCATATTCATGATGTAGAAAAGCTCACAGTTAATAACGATTTCAATGATGTGGGAAATCGAGATGCGATTTTGTTAGATATTACCCCTGAGCATCCGGGAAGGGGGCAAAATGGATAGAATAGTTGTTGTTTTTTTTCATTACATGATCGGTGTCTGATTTTAGCTGTCTGTTACATGTACGAAAACGACAATTTTTTTATCTGTTTTACGGCTATTTACCGCGGGAAAACCGAAGATCGCCCGAATCGCACGGGTGGATAAGCGTTTACAGTTTCGGGATTCACGTAAAAGCAGTACAGTGCATTGTAATAAAATTACAACTATACCCTGGCAAAAGCACCGGGATATTTAACTGAGGAGAATGACATGGCGGTAACGCAAACAGCCCAGGCATGTGACCTGGTCATTTTCGGCGCGAAAGGCGACCTGGCGCGCCGAAAATTGCTGCCTTCCCTGTATCAACTGGAGAAAGCCGGTCAGATTAACCCGGATACCCGTATTATCGGGGTGGGGCGCGCGGACTGGGACAAAGATGCCTATACCAAAGTGGTTCGCGAAGCGCTCGAAACCTTCATGAAAGAAAAGATTGATGAAGGCTTGTGGGATACCCTGAGTGGCCGTCTGGATTTTTGCAATCTGGACGTTAACGACACTGAGGCGTTCGGTCGCCTGGGGGCCATGCTGGATCAAAAATCGCGCACCACCATTAACTATTTTGCGATGCCGCCGAGCACCTTTGGCGCCATCTGTAAAGGTCTGGGTGAAGCGAAGCTGAACGCTAAACCGGCTCGCGTGGTAATGGAAAAACCGCTGGGCACCTCGCTGGCGACCTCGCGTGAAATCAACGATCAGGTAGGCGAGTACTTTGAAGAGTGCCAGGTTTACCGTATCGACCACTATCTGGGCAAAGAGACCGTTCTTAACCTGCTGGCGCTGCGTTTTGCCAACTCGCTGTTCGTGAATAACTGGGACAACCGCACGATTGATCATGTGGAAATTACCGTTGCGGAAGAGGTGGGTATTGAAGGTCGCTGGGGCTACTTCGACCAGGCGGGCCAGATGCGCGACATGATCCAGAACCACCTGCTGCAAATTCTGTGCATGATTGCGATGTCGCCGCCGTCCGATCTGACGGCCGACAGCATTCGCGATGAGAAAGTGAAAGTGCTGAAGTCGCTGCGCCGCATCGATCGCTCGAACGTGCGCGAGAAAACGGTTCGCGGGCAATACACCACCGGTTTTGCTCAGGGCAAAAAAGTGCCGGGCTACCTCGAAGAAGAGGGAGCGAACAAGAGCAGCAACACCGAGACCTTTGTGGCGATTCGCGTGGACATCGACAACTGGCGCTGGGCGGGCGTACCGTTCTACCTGCGCACCGGTAAACGTCTGCCGACCAAATGCTCTGAGGTTGTCGTCTACTTCAAGACGCCTGAGCTGAACCTGTTCAAAGAATCCTGGCAGGATCTGCCGCAGAACAAGCTGACCATCCGTCTGCAACCTGATGAAGGTGTGGATATCCAGGTGCTTAACAAAGTGCCGGGTCTGGACCACAAGCATAATTTGCAGATCACCAAACTGGATCTGAGCTATTCCGAAACCTTCAATCAAACGCATCTGGCGGATGCTTACGAGCGTCTGTTGCTGGAAACCATGCGCGGTATTCAGGCGCTGTTCGTGCGTCGTGATGAAGTTGAAGAGGCCTGGAAGTGGGTGGACTCCATCACTGAAGCCTGGGAAATGGATAATGATGCGCCAAAACCGTATCAGGCGGGGACCTGGGGGCCGGTCGCTTCGGTGGCGATGATCACCCGTGATGGCCGTTCCTGGAATGAGTTTGAGTAAAATTCCATCTAGCCCATAAGTGCTATTTTACCGGTAACATGATCTAACACAGATTGTAGAACAATTTTTGCACTTTTAAGCCTCGCGTGGATTCACCCGCGGGGCTTTTTTTATTACACTGCCGGAAGTGATTTTGCCCCAGTGCGCCATATAACAAGCGATTCAGCAATATTTAACCTTACTGAAACTCTTTGTTAATCGGCGGCACAGACAAATAAATTTCAGGAGACTCTATGAATCCAGATTTGTTACGCGTAACAAAGCGCATTGTCGAACGCTCGCGTGAGACACGTTCTGCCTACCTCGCCCGTATTGAACAAGCGAGAACATCCACTGTTCATCGCTCGCAACTGGCATGCGGTAACCTGGCGCACGGCTTTGCCGCCTGCCAGCCTGACGACAAAGCGTCACTGAAGAGCATGTTGCGTAACAATATCGGGATCATCACCTCTTACAACGACATGCTTTCCGCTCATCAGCCGTATGAGCACTATCCAGAGATCATCCGCAAAGCGCTGCATTCTGCGAATGCGGTAGGCCAGGTCGCCGGCGGCGTTCCTGCGATGTGTGATGGCGTGACGCAGGGGCAGGACGGTATGGAGCTTTCTCTGCTGAGCCGCGAAGTGATCGCAATGTCGGCGGCGGTGGGACTGTCTCACAATATGTTTGATGGCGCGCTGTTCCTTGGCGTGTGTGACAAAATCGTCCCCGGTCTGGCGATGGCGGCGCTGTCATTTGGCCACCTGCCGTCTGTTTTCGTGCCTTCCGGCCCGATGGCAAGCGGTCTGCCTAATAAAGAAAAAGTGCGTATCCGCCAGTTATATGCGGAAGGGAAGGTCGATCGCATGGCGCTGCTGGAATCTGAGGCGGCCTCTTACCACGCGCCAGGCACCTGTACGTTCTACGGCACCGCCAACACCAACCAGATGGTGGTGGAGTTCATGGGGATGCAGTTGCCCGGCTCATCCTTTGTTCACCCGGACGCGCCGTTGCGTGAAGCGCTGACCGCTGCCGCCGCGCGCCAGGTGACGCGCCTGACCGGTAACGGCAACGAATGGATGCCGATCGGTAAGATGATTGATGAAAAAGTGGTCGTGAACGGCATTGTGGCGCTGCTGGCAACCGGCGGTTCAACCAACCACACCATGCACCTCGTCGCGATGGCGCGGGCGGCAGGCATCCTGATTAACTGGGATGACTTCTCCGATCTGTCGGAAATCGTACCGTTGATGGCGCGTCTGTATCCGAATGGCCCGGCAGATATTAACCACTTCCAGGCGGCAGGCGGCGTACCGGCACTGATGCGTGAACTGCTGAATGCGGGACTGCTGCATGAAGATGTGAATACCGTGGCGGGTTTTGGTCTGTCTCGCTATACCTTCGAACCGTGGTTGAACAACGGCGAGCTGGACTGGCGCGAAGGGGTGGCGAAATCCCTGGACAGCAGTGTGATTGCCACCTTTGATAAGCCGTTCTCCCACCACGGCGGAACGAAAGTGCTGAGCGGCAACCTTGGCCGCGCGGTCATGAAAACGTCTGCGGTGCCGGTTGAAAATCAAATTATTGAAGCGCCAGCGGTTGTTTTTGAAAGTCAGCATGATGTTTTACCGGCTTTTGAAGCGGGTCTGCTTGACCGCGATTGCGTGGTGGTTGTGCGCCATCAGGGACCAAAAGCGAACGGAATGCCAGAATTACATAAACTCATGCCGCCACTTGGTGTATTATTGGACCGTTGTTTCAAAATTGCGTTAGTTACCGATGGACGGCTTTCCGGTGCTTCAGGTAAAGTGCCTTCAGCAATCCATGTAACCCCGGAAGCCTATGATGGCGGGCTACTGGCGAAAGTACGCGATGGCGACATTATTCGTGTGAATGGACAGACAGGCGAACTGACGCTGCTGGTTGATGATGCGGAACTTGCCGCTCGCCAGCCTCACATTCCTGACCTGAGCGCATCGCGCATCGGTACAGGCCGTGAGATGTTCAGCGCGTTGCGTGAAAAACTGTCCGGCGCCGAGCAGGGCGCAACCTGTATGACGTTTTAAGACGACAAATTTTGTACTCAGGCGAGAGAAAACTCTGATGAAAAACTGGAAAACAAGTGCAGAAGCAATCCTGACCACAGGCCCGGTTGTACCGGTGATCGTGGTGAACAAACTGGAACACGCGGTGCCGATGGCAAAAGCGCTGGTTGCAGGCGGTGTGCGCGTTCTGGAAGTGACTTTACGTACCGCGTGTGCGATGGATGCCATCCGCGCTATCGCGAAAGAAGTGCCGGAAGCGATCATCGGTGCGGGTACGGTTCTGAACGCGCAACAGCTGGCGGAAGTGACGGAAGCGGGCGCGCAGTTTGCTATCAGCCCGGGCCTGACGGAGCCTCTGCTGAAAGCGGCGACCGAAGGCACCATTCCGCTGATTCCAGGTATCAGCACTGTTTCCGAACTGATGCTGGGTATGGACTACGGCCTGAAAGAGTTCAAATTCTTCCCGGCGGAAGCTAACGGCGGCACCAAAGCGTTGCAGGCGATCGCAGGTCCGTTCTCTCAGGTACGCTTCTGCCCGACTGGCGGTATCTCTCCGGCGAACTACCGTGACTACCTGGCGCTGAAAAGCGTTCTGTGTATCGGGGGTTCCTGGCTGGTTCCGGCTGACGCGCTGGAAGCGGGGGACTACGATCGCATCACGAAACTGGCTCGCGAAGCGGTAGAAGGCGCGAAACAGTAAGCCAAATGCCCGGTGGCGCTGACGCTTACCGGGCCTACGTTTTATAGGGTTGTAGGCCGGATAAGCGCAGCGCCATCCGGCATTTTTTTACCCCGCGACTTTCACCTGTGCCGCCGCGTGTTTTGCACGCTCAACGGCCTCTTCGACGCGTTCCGCTGTCGCCAGCGCGACGCCTAACCGACGGGTTCCGTCGATGTCCGGCTTGCCGAAGAACCGCACCTGTAAACCCGCTCCGACGGCCGCTTGTACATTATCAAACGTTACATTCTGGCTGGTAAGCGTCGGTAAAATAACGGCGGACGCGGCAGGGCCATACTGACGAATTTCGCCCACGGGCAGGCCGAGGAAAGCGCGAACGTGCAGGGCAAACTCTGACAGATCTTGCGAAATCAACGTCACCATGCCGGTATCATGCGGTCGCGGGGAGACTTCGCTAAAGACCACCTCATCGCCGCAGACAAAAAGCTCGACGCCAAATAACCCATAGCCGCCTAACGCCAGAACAACCTTGCGGGCGATCTCCTGCGCGCGCGCCAGCGCCAGATCGCTCATCTGCTGCGGTTGCCAGGATTCACGATAATCGCCGTCTTCCTGACGATGGCCGACAGGGGCACAAAAATGGACGCCGTCTATGGCGCTGACGGTCAGCAGAGTGATTTCAAAATCGAATTTAACCACGCCTTCGACAATCACGCGCCCTGCGCCAGCGCGGCCGCCCTGTTGGGCATATTCCCATGCCTGCGACAGTTGGTCGGCGCTGCGGATGAAACTCTGTCCTTTACCGGAAGAACTCATCACCGGCTTCACGATGCAAGGAAAACCGATCTCCGCCACCGCCTCGCGAAAACGTTCTTCGCTGTCGGCAAAACGGAAAGAAGAGGTCGGCAACGCCAGCTCTTCTGCCGCCAGACGACGGATGCCTTCACGGTTCATCGTCAGTTGCGTCGCCCGGGCGCAAGGCACCACATTCAGTCCTTCCTGCTCCAGTTCTACCAGCATGTCCGTCGCGATAGCTTCAATTTCCGGCACAATGAAATGCGGCTTTTCGCGTTCAACCACGCGGCGCAGCGCTTCGCCATCCAGCATATTGATGACGTGTGAGCGGTGGGCGACGTGCATCGCAGGCGCATCCGGGTAGCGATCCACCGCGATAACTTCCACACCCAGGCGTTGGCATTCGATCGCCACTTCTTTTCCCAGTTCGCCTGAACCCAATAACATTACGCGCGTAGCCGCCGGACGCAGCGCGGTGCCTAATAACGTCATAAAATATATCCCCTGATTTAACTGGGCGCAGTATATACGAAAACGTTTGCGTCTGTCTTTATTGCCAGGTTGATTTCATTACTGAAAAGTAATATACTGTACATAATTACAGGTGATTGAGAGGCTGCAAAAATGGCGGTTGAAGTTAAATACGTGGTCATTCGGGAAGGTGAGGAAAAAATGTCGTTTACCAGCAAAAAGGACGCCGATGCGTATGACAAAATGCTTGATACGGCAGACCTGCTCGACACATGGCTTGAGCAGTCTCCGGTAGCGATGGAAGACGAACAGCGCGAAGCGCTTTCTCTGTGGCTGGCTGAACAAAAAGACGTATTGAGCACGATCCTGAAAACCGGCAAATTGCCGTCGCCGCAGGTGGTTAAAAGCGATGCGACGACGGAGGATGACACGCAAGCGGCCTGAGTCTGACTTGCGCTCCTGACGTTTTGTACCATGCTTTTTCCTGAATCATTGTGCTATGCCCGTGGATTTCGCGTTGCAAACATGCAGCCTGAAAGACGAAGGAGATATAAGGAGAAAAAGTATGAATAAAAAAAGAGGAGCGCTGTTGAGCCTGCTGTTGTTGTCCGCCAGCGTATCGGTCTTCGCTGCCGATACGGCCAGCAAATCGGTGAAATTCCCGACCTGTGAAGGGCTGAACGCTGATGGGATCGCCGCCAGCGTGAAGCGCGATTATCAACAAAACCGTATCGTACGTTGGGCTGATGACCAAAAAAAGGTCGGACAGGCGAATCCGGTGGTGTGGGTCAACACTCAGGATATTACCGGCAAAGAGGGTAACTGGACGGTTCCTCTGACTGTTCGCGGGAAAAGTGCCGATCTTCATTATCTGGTAAAGGTTGATTGCAAAGCCGGAACTGCGGAATACCAGCCCCGCTAATGGCAAATTTGCGCATCTTTTGCTGAATTAGACACTTCCTGACATCCCCTCAAGTACGCTTTGACGATTCATCGTTTGTATTTGAGGGGTAAAATGGCTAACTGGCTAAACCAATTACAATCTCTTCTCGGGCAAAACGGAGCCTCTGCATCTTCTTCAGGTGAACAAGGGCTGAGTAAACTGCTGGTTCCCGGCGCGTTAGGCGGTCTGGCCGGTTTACTGGTCGCCAATAAATCTTCCCGTAAGTTACTGACTAAATATGGCACCAGCGCCCTGTTGGTTGGCGGCGGCGCGGTGGCAGGCACCGTCTTATGGAACAAATACAAAGAGAGGGTACGTGCTGCGCATCAGGATGAGCCGCAATTCGGCGCGCAGAGTTCGCCGCTGGACCAACGAACCGAGCGGTTGATCCTCGCCCTGGTGTTTGCGGCGAAAAGCGACGGGCATATCGATAGCCAGGAGCGTGCAGCCATCGAACGCCAGTTGCGTGAAGCCGGGGTGGAGGAGCAGGGACGTGTGCTTATCGAACGGGCGATTGAACAGCCGCTCGATCCGCAGCGTCTGGCGCAAGGCATCCGTAATGAGGAAGAGGCGCTGGAAATCTACTTCCTGAGCTGTGCCGCCATTGATATCGACCATTTTATGGAGCGCAGTTATCTGAATGCGTTGGGCGATGCGCTGAAAATTCCTCAGGATGTGCGGGACGGCATCGAGCAGGATCTGCAACAGCAAAAGCAGGCTCTGCCAGGCTAACGTAATCCCCTGCATAGCATGTTTCGCTTGCATCGTGCGTGACTTTTGCCACCCTTATAGGGTGTTTAAAGACAAAAGAACAAAGACATGCTACCAAAAGCCACCCGTATTCCGCACACCATGACGCTGCATGGCGACACCCGTGTCGATAACTATTATTGGCTGCGAGACGACTCCCGCTCGCAGCCTGATGTCCTTGACTATCTGCATCAGGAAAACGCCTATGGACATCAGGTCATGGCGTCACAGCAGGCGTTACAGGATCGCGTGCTTAAAGAGATTATCGATCGCATTCCGCCCAGAGATGTTTCCGCACCTTACGTTAAAAATGGTTATCGCTACCGGCAGATTTATGAGCCAGGGTGTGAATATGCTATTTACCAACGCCAGTTGGCGCGAAGTGAAGAGTTGGATGCGTGGGATTTATTGCTGGATGCGAATCAGCGAGCGGCCCACAGCGAGTTTTATACTCTCGGTGGAATGGCCATTACGCCGGACAACACCATCATGGCGCTGGCGGAAGATTATCTTTCCCGTCGTCAGTATGGGCTGCGTTTTCGTAATCTTGAAAGCGGTAACTGGTACCCGGAACTGCTGGATAACGTGGCGCCAGAGTTTGTCTGGGCGAATGATTCGTTGACGCTTTACTACGTGCGTAAACACGGCACCACGTTGCTGCCTTACCAGGTATGGCGTCATACCGTGGGTACGCCGGCCACGCAGGATCAACTGGTCTATGAAGAAAAGGACGACGCTTTTTACGTCAGTTTGCACAAAACCACCTCTCAGCATTATGTGGTGATCCATCTCGCCAGTGCGACCACCAGTGAAGTGCTGTTGCTGGATGCTGAACTGGCCGATGCGGAACCCTTCTCGTTTTTACCGCGGCGTAAAGATCATGAATACAGTCTCGATCATTACCAGCATAAGTTTTATCTGCGTTCCAATCGCCACGGAAAAAACTTTGGTCTGTATCGCAGCCGGGTACGTGATGAAAACGCCTGGGAAGAGCTGATTGCGCCGCGCGAGAGCATCATGCTGGAAGGGTTTACCCTTTTTACTGACTGGCTGGTGGTGGAAGAACGCCAGCGTGGTTTGACCAGCCTGCGGCAGATTAACCGTAAAACGCGTGAAGTTACGGGGATTGCGTTCGACGATCCGGCCTACGTCACCTGGCTTGCCTATAACCCTGAACCGGAAACGTCCCGCTTGCGTTATGGTTATTCATCGATGACGACGCCGGACACCTTGTTTGAGCTGGATATGGATACCGGCGAGCGGCGCGTGCTCAAACAAACGGATGTGCCGGGATTTGACGCTGCGAATTATCAGAGCGAGCACCTGTGGATTGTCGCCCGGGATGGTGTAGAGGTTCCGGTTTCGCTGGTTTACCATCGAAAACATTTCCGCAAGGGGCAAAATCCGCTGCTTGTCTACGGCTACGGTTCCTATGGCGCCAGCATGGATGCCGATTTCAGCAGCAGTCGGTTAAGTTTGCTGGATCGCGGATTTGTTTACGCCATCGTGCATGTTCGCGGCGGCGGTGAGTTAGGTCATCAGTGGTATGAAGACGGTAAGTTTCTGAAAAAGAAAAATACGTTTAATGACTATCTTGATGCCTGTGACGCATTGCTGAAACTGGGCTACGGCTCGCCTTCATTTTGCTATGGCATGGGCGGCAGCGCGGGCGGCATGTTGATGGGCGTCGCGATTAACGAACGTCCTGAACTTTTTCATGGCGTCATCGCGCAGGTGCCGTTTGTTGACGTCCTGACGACAATGCTTGATGAATCTATCCCTTTAACCACGGGAGAGTTCGAAGAGTGGGGAAATCCGCAGGATGCGGAATACTACGCGTATATGAAAAGCTACAGTCCGTACGACAACGTCACCGCGCAGGACTATCCGCATCTTCTGGTTACCACCGGGTTACATGATTCGCAGGTGCAATACTGGGAACCCGCCAAATGGGTCGCTAAACTGCGCGAACTGAAAACGGATGACCACCTGCTGTTGCTGTGTACGGATATGGATTCCGGGCATGGCGGGAAGTCCGGGCGTTTTAAAGCGTATGAGGGAGTGGCGCTGGAATTCGCTTTTCTGATTGGTCTCGCTCAGGGCACGTTGCCAGGGCAGGCAGGCGCTCAGGCGTCGCTCAGATAGTGTTTAAGCGTTAAACGCAGCTCCGGGCTCATGTTGTCAAGGTTATTAAATAACCAGCGCAGATAGCCCGGATCGCGCTCGGCGACTTCAGAAACGGCTTTGCCGCGATATTTGCCAAACGTAAATGTCGTTAACAGGGCCGGGCGTCCGGTAATGTCGACCATTTGTTCCGCCGTCCAGCCTGACGTGTTCATAATATCGATCAGCAATGCCGCCGTGATATAGCAGTCATACAATGCGCGGTGATGATGAAGGCCGGGCGGTGTTTGCACGCTTAGCTTACGGGATTTGTAGAGCGCCATGTTGCTGTATTTGATCCCCGGCCATAACCGGCGGGACAGCTTCATGGTACAAATCCACTCTCCCGGCATCTCTGGCAGCACACGCCGGTCGAAACTGGCGTTATGCGCGACATACCATTCGCTTCCGTGATAGAGCGGAATGATATCTTCGATCCAGGGTTTATCGGCAACCATCGATTCACTGATACGGTGAATCGCCATCGCCTGTGGGCTGATGGGGCGGTCAGGACGAACCAGATGGCTCATTGGATTGACAATTCTCCCCGCCACCACATCGACAGAGGCAATCTCAACAATCCCGCCCTGTAGTCCGCAGGTTTCCGTATCTATAACTCGCAACATGGGGTGCTCCCGACCGAAAACACCTGGCGTAATGGAATGATATCGCCTTGCCAACCCCGTGTCGTATGCTGACCTGTTAACAGCAGAGAACCGCTGTCCGCGCGGACAATGAGCTGGCCGCTTTCATCCCATAGCGCGCTGCTGCCTCCGGCGTTTGCCATCAACACGGCAATGGCGAAGCGATGCGAAAAACGTTGCAGCCGGGAGGTGGAGGTAAATAAATCATGTTCGCTGACGCACTGGCTGGTGGTGAATAACGAAAAGGCAGGATCGATATCAATGCCTTCCGGCTGCTCATCCATCACGCTTATCGTTTTCCGGTGGCGGGCCACGCAGGCACCGTGGCTTTGATGAAAGATCAGCGGCGATGTCACCCAGGGGGCGAAAATGGCAATGCCTCTGACTAACTGGCCGTTATGCTCAACCGGCAGCCCGGCAATAATCGTCATGCGGTACGCGGATGCCGCATAAGCAAGCGGCTGTAATAAGGACTCATCGGGCGGGACAGGGAGCGCCTGCGCCGTATCGTTGCATCCGGTTAACGACAGGGAAGGGAATACCAGGAGTTCGCATTGCTGGCTGGCAGCAATCTCAACAAATTGCAGATGGTGCGCGACATGTTCTGCCAGCGTGGCGCGAGGTGGTTCATACTGCGCCGCCGCGATTCTCCAGTGTGACATAATGATTTCCTTTTCATAGTGTCTACAATCATCCTTAAATCTTAGTTTAAGAATGTACTTATACTGTAGCAACTCATGTGTAAGGAAGTGTAACGCTATATAAGTTTATTTAACTTTCGGTTCGTAAGGTAAGCGTGACAGGGAAACCGACGCCAGACGGTGGGCAATCAGACGTTCACGAAACCATTCGCGCAGGTGTTCTGGCTGTTCACGCTCAACGACTTCTGCCACGACGGGCATATTGTAACGCTCTTTAAACGCCACACCGGCTGCGGCCAGGTCAACGTTGATCTTATCCATGTCAGCTTGTTCAAGTTGAGCCAGGTTCGTTTGCATACGCTTCTCCTTATCATCAATGGCGCGCAAAAGTTACTAAGAGTGCGCCTCAATGGCAAGCCGGAAATGATGATTCTCGACTCGACCATTATAGAAGGTTATTCTCTGTAAATCAGACATAACAAAAAGGAATAATTGATATGGCTTCTACTGCACCTTCTTTGCGCTATGCTCTCCTTTTCCTCGCCTCAACGCTGGCGGCGCCTGCGGCCTGGGCACATGCGCATCTGACGCATCAATACCCGGCGGCTGAGGCTGAGGTGACTGCCGCGCCGCAGGCATTGACGCTGAATTTCTCCGAAGGCATCGAGCCTGGCTTCAGCGGGGCGACGCTGACCGGGCCAAAGCAGGAAAGCATCAAAACGCGGCCTGCAAAGCGCAATGAGCAGGATGCGAAACAGCTCATTATTCCTCTGGATCAGACGCTTAATCCCGGAACCTATACGGTTAACTGGCATGTGGTGTCGGTTGACGGTCATAAGACAAAAGGGCAATACACCTTTAGCGTGAAGTAATCATGCTGACGTTTACCTGGGTAGCGCTTCGCTTTATCCATTTTAGCGCCATGATGCTGGTGTTTGGCTGCGCGTTATATGGCGCGTGGCTGGCGCCGGTTTCTGTTCGTCGCTTGATGACGCGCCGCTTTCTGCGCCTGCAACAGCACGCTGCCGTGTGGAGCTTTGTCAGCGCGACGCTGATGCTGGCGATCCAGGGTGGACTAATGGGGGCGGGCTGGCAGGACGTGATCTCGGTTTCGATATGGGGCGCAGTTTTACAGACCCAATTTGGCGGCGTATGGCTGTGGCAGATTATTCTCGCGCTTGTCACGTTGGCCATGACGCTGGTTGTGCCGAGAAATTTACCGCGTCTGCTGCTCATCCTGATGGTTGCCCAGTTTATGTTGCTGGCAGGCGTTGGCCACGCCACGCTGAATGATGGCGTGGTGGGCGCGGTACAGCAGATTAACCATGCGGCTCATCTGGTGTGCGCTGCGGCCTGGTTTGGCGGCCTGCTGCCGGTTATCTACTGTATGCGCATGGCGCAAGGTCGCTGGCGACAACAGGCCATCGAAACAATGATGCGTTTCTCACGCTATGGTCATCTGTTTGTCGCGGGCGTATTGTGCACCGGCATCGCAAATGTGCTTTTTATTACGGGGTTTTCCGCCCCCTGGCATACCGCGTACGGGCAGTTTCTTTTGTTAAAATGTGTCCTTGTCCTGCTAATGGTGGCAATTGCGCTAACGAACCGGTATGTTCTCGTACCACGTATGCGGCAGGAAAATCGCCGCGCGAATCTCTGGTTTATCTGGATGACTCAGATTGAATGGGGAATTGGAGCCGTTGCGCTGGCGATTGTCAGCCTGTTCGCAACTCTGGAACCCTTCTGATGGACTGGCAAAACTCATGAAAAAAATGATTCTCTCTCTGCTATTGTTGGCAAGTTCAGGTGCTGCGCTGGCGGCGCCTCAGGTTATCACCGTGAGCCGCTTTGAAGTGGGCAAAGACAAGTGGGCGTTTAACCGCGAAGAGGTGATGCTGACCTGCCGACCGGGCCATGCCCTGTATGTCATCAACCCGAGCACGCTGGTGCAATACCCGCTGAACGATGTTGCAGAGCAGCAAGTTGCAAGCGGCAAAACCAACGCGCAGGCTATCACCGTCATTCAGATTGACGATCCGGCAAAACCGGGTGAAAAAATGAGCCTGGCGCCGTTTATTGAACGCGCGGAAAAGCTCTGCTAATTACCAGAAGTATCTTTCTGATTTCCAATAAAAAACCGCAAGCCTCATGCAGAGGAACTTGCGGTTTTTTCGTTGTTGCGGCTGACAACGGTCGTTTTTTACCGGCCACTTTCGTCGTGGACTGGAAAACCTGGCGTCGTCATCTATTCTTAAAGGGCAAGGCGACTTAGCCTGCATTAATGCCAACTTTTAGCGCACGGCTCTCTCCCAAGAGCCATTTCCCTGGACCGAATACAGGAATCGTATTCGGTCTCTTTTTATCTGTTTGTTTTGAAGTATGTTTTCAGATACTAACCCGAAACCACACGAAAGTTACTCGAATTTTCCATATCCTGTCCAAACCATAACATACTCTGTACCGAGTGCGTCCAGGGTTTTTTGATTGGTATGTTAATTTTTGTGCGTCAGAGTGCCGTGTGAAGCCAGGTTTACATGGATGAACGTTTATGAATCATGCTCGATGAGTTACTCATGCTGCGCACAGAAGGCTCGCAGAATGAGGATGACGGGGGTAAAAATCAGAGCGACATAAAACAGTATGATCAACACCGCGTCTAATGCGTGATAATTCAAAATGAAATAGATAACATTCCCAATAGATATCAGGATAAAGGTGTATTTACTAATAAATAAGCATCTTTTCATTTTGGTCGTAGCTATAAAGAGTTAATTTTTGTTTCTATTTACGTCTTTGGGCGTACTGGAATTCAGGGCTTTTTCACGACATGCTTCTTTTACCCATGCAGAAAAATTGCTGGTTTTTTCCTTCGCCATCACTTGCTCTATTTGTTTCAGCAAACTGTATGAAAAACGGATGTTTTTTATCACTGTTTTGCCTGTAAAGTTCTTTATCGACATAAGGTGCTTCTCGCAACTAATTCACATCACTGTTACTTTCGCGTAACCACGCATGAAGGAAATTGATTTACATCAATGAAATCAACGGTGATGACGGCGAGGTTTCCTGGTTGTGAATTGCGTCGCAACAAAGAATGCCTTAGCGATACCACATTGAAGAGTGGGGTTGTTCAGTGACTATTCTCTATTTTTTAATGCCTGGAATCTTTTCAAGATGTGCGATGATGATAATCAGATTGATTTTATTGGGTAATTCATATTGTGAGGGTAGATATTTATTAATTAATATCCGTGTGTTTTTAGGCTGTTTATACTCACAAAAAGATAAGCAAGCGCCGCATACGGAGTGTATGGACGCTTGCTGTATTATTAGAACTGATAGTTTAAAGACATCCAGTAGTTGCGACCTGGAATAACGTATCCGGTCGTTGACTGCGCTGTCTGGAAATAATCGCCAGCATAGGTGCTGGAACGGCCAGATTGATATAATTTGACGTCGCTAAAGTCTTTATCCAGTACGTTATTGACGGCGGTATTCAGGGTTAAATCTTTAGTCAGTTTATAAGATAGTCCCATATCCAGCACTGTCCATGCTTTTAGATTTGCGCCTTTGTCATCATACACTTTCTGCTGTACCGCACTGAGATTGTCATAGGTCTGAGTAAAGCGGGGCGCTTTACCGCGATAGCGGGCGCTTAGCCAGGTATTTAAATCATCTGTCGCCTGCCAGTTAACGCGGGCATTTGCCATATGTTTTGGTGTATAGCTGAGTGGTGCGCCTTTATTATCTCCATCTTTCTGTTTGCTCTGAGTATAGGTATAGTTGAGCGACAGACTCAAATTATCCAACCAGAGCGGGAACGATGTTGCAAATTCGACACCATCGGTACGCGCTTTTCCGCTATTGGTATAGCTACTGGTATTGTCATCAATCGAATAAGAAACAATTTTATTGCGATATTCAGTGTAGAATCCGGTTATATTGGCATTGAACCCATTGCCATTATCGTAATAAAGTCCGGTTTCATAACTGGTGCTTTCTTCAGGTTTTAAATCTGGATTACCGACGGTATTGATTGTTCCCTGACCAGAAACACCGCTGATGCCATTATGTAACTGGCTAAGAGAAGGCGCTTTATAACCGGTTGTGATTCCCCCTTTGAGCGTCCATTCATCTGTCATATCCCAGACCAGATAGCCACGAGGACTGAAATGACCGCCAAATACGTCGTTATGTTCATAGCGACTCCCTACGGTAAACGCCAGAGAATCCAGGATATGCCACTCATCTTCAAGGTAAGTCGCCCAGCTTTTTTGATGGAACTTTTCACCTGAACTGGCCAGAACGACGCCATCTTTCATTCGTGCGTCCCAGTATTCGCCACCCACCGTCAGTAAATGTGATTCTCCCAGCGGCGTGAGAAGCACCGAGTTGAGAATAACATTGGTATTTTTCAGTTCACGATCGTCACCCGCTCTCCAGGCTTGATCGGGCGTCAGAGCGGAGGAAACCAGCTGTCGTCCTTTGTTTTCTGTCTCATTCCAGTTAAGAGACGATTTCCATGTACCAAACGTTAAGGCGGTGTCATGTCCTAACGTCACTTTATTGCGCTCATAGCGGAGCGTTTTATCATATCCGCCCGTGAGGCTACCAAGCTGACCGTCGCTGTTATCATAACGCTGTCGGGATGTGTCGAGATCCATCCATAGCGTATTGTTTGCGCTGGCTTTCCAGTCAAATCTCGCGCCGATGTTGTAGTTTTGCGACTCAGTGGGATAAGGAACGCGTGTTTCTGCGGTGTCGCTCAGTGATGTAATGCTGGAGCCTTGTCGCTGGGTTGTGCTTCCACGAACCTGCATATCCAGCGAGCCAGGCACCAGGGGACCGCTTGACCAGAAATTTGCGGTTGTGCTGTTTCCCCATTTATTACTTTCCTGTAGGTTCACTCCCGTATTAATGGCCGTGCTCCACTTATCGGTGCTTTTTTTGGTAATAATATTCACCACGCCGCCAATGGCGTCTGACCCATAAAGTGTAGACATGGGCCCGCGTATAACCTCTATACGTTCAATGGCTGAAAGTGGGGGCATAAAACTGGTATTCATTGCAGAAAAGCCATTCGGTGTTACATCCGATGTTCCATTCTGACGAATACCGTCAATAAGAATAAGGGTATAACTGGCAGGCATCCCACGAATACTTATTTCAAGCCCCCCTGTTTTTCCGGTACTGCTTTCAACGTCCACTCCCTCAACGGCCCTGAGAGCATCGCCAAGATCATTATATTTATTGGTCTGTAATTCTTGTTGTGAAATAACAGAAACACTGGCTGCCGCATTGGTGATCTTTTTCTCGTATCCCGATGCGGTGACGACCATGACATCTTCTGCAAAAACATTAAAACTTGTGGCGCCCAGACAAGATAAGACAAGTGAAGCGAGAGGTTTAATACGCATTATCGAACTTCCTTTGTTAAAAAAAGCAAAGTCAATAAGATAATGCATGAAAATGATAATAAAAATAATTATCATTACACTTTTACATAAGTTGGCATTTATATGATTTTATTGAAATCAACAAGAATTATTGCAGGTTAAATTATTGCTATAAAAATGATTAATGGTCTCTGGAGAGGTGGCCTGCGACTGAAGATTTCCTGCTATGGTTAAGTATGTCAGGTTCATTTTTACTGATGGTGAACCAATGAAACAGCCGGAAAACGTCTATCAGAAAATTGAGGGGAGTCAGTGGCGGCATGTCTGGATTGTCGGCGACCTCCACGGCTGTTTTTCGCAGTTGATGGAGAAACTACGACAGTGTCGGTTTGATCCGTGGCAGGATCTGCTGGTGTCGGTGGGGGATGTGATCGACCGTGGGCCTGACAGCTTGCGGTGTCTGGAACTTCTGCACAAACGGTGGGTGGTCGCCGTCAGAGGGAATCACGAGCAGATGGCGTTAGACGCGCTGGCCGCCTCGCAGTTGTCGTTATGGTTTATGAACGGCGGCGACTGGTATGCCGCATTGTCGGCAAACCAGCAGCGCCTGGCGAGAAAAGCGCTCGACGACTGTCAGCGTTTACCCTGGATTCTGGAATTACACTGCCAGAACGGCATGCATGTTGTGGCGCATGCTGATTATCCGCATCAGGTCTATGCCTGGCAAAAAGAGGTGGATTTACACCAGGTGCTATGGCGTCGTTCCCGGTTGAGCGAGCGGCATGCGGGTCAGGGAAACGGCATTGCCGGAGCCGATCACTTCTGGTTTGGTCATACGCCGCTGCGTCATCGCGTTGATATCGATAATTTGCACTATATTGATACCGGCGCGGTATTTGGCGGGGAACTAACGTTGGTTCAACTTCAGTAATTAAAAATCACTGTACTGGCGAGCAGGTAGCCAGAAGCCGTCAATAAAGTCTTCGACCGGAAAACAACCGCCGTGACGAATCCGCTGGTCGTCCATCGAATACAGGCACTGCTGCTCAGTATTGTAGATATCCACCACAATGTCCTCACAGCCGCCGTCCAGGTAGCAAACAAAAAGTACCAGTGCGAACATTCCATCCTCAAATTGTCCTGCCGTATCGATAGTGTAGGAGAGGTTGTCGCAAGGGGGAAAGGGCGAAATAAATAACCCGTCTGGCGACGGGTTCTTTTTGAGTCAGGCAAGACGCATGACCCAGGCATCGGACTTACGATCGTAACGGGTGCGGAATAGAACAGAGTGCTCTCCGTTTAAAATGGCGGGAATGCTGGTTTCATCATCCCAGGCATCCAGTTGCATACATAAATCTGGGTCGGATTTACAGGGAATGCTTAACGTTCGGTCCCCCGGCGATTCGCCATGTAACTCGGCATCGTCGATTTCAAAAGCGCCAATGCGCACACTGGTTTTCATCATCGTGCTCTCCGTTAGTTCGCTGATTGTGGTACGACCAGTTTGATCGCCCAAATTTCAGCGTAGCCAACTTCAGCAAAAGCGCCAGTAAAAAAGTGCGCTATTTTTGACCGCTTTCAGTCGCTACCGGTAAAGAGTTTGCCATCGCGAACCAGTTCGCGTGGGTAACTGTTCTTCAACCGGGAACCAATCCGTTTCGCCAGACCAATGGGCTGATGCTGGAACGTGACCAGCACATCATCGGCAGACGGCGCGGTTTGCGGGTAGACATCCCGCCCCCGATACCACTCTTCCGCCTCCTGATGAGACAGCTCGAATGCGTTGGCATGATGTGGATCGGCGAGGGCGATCACCGCTTCATGCTGCCAGCGATAACCTTTATTATGGCTTTCCGCCAGTTTTATGCCCAGGCGGGAAAAGCGGACTTTTCCGATCAGCGCTTCAATCTCTGCCGGGAATAACCACACCTCTTTATCTCGCTGCCAGAGGTGCAGGTTTTCTCCCCACTGAAGTCCACTGGCGTTAGCCGCCTGAGTGATTTGCGTCGCCTCACGCCCCTTCATCGGCGCGAACGGAAACTTGCCGACCTTATAGCCAGGCGCGGGAAGCGGGGGAATGGCTGCGGTTTTACGCAAACGGGCGACAAAGAAACCTTCGCAGTCGTAAATCTGCGGGAAAACGTGTAAAAAACCCTCTGCCGTCAGCGCGCGCTCCGCCTCCGGGAACAGATCGCCTAAAGGCAAAAATTCAACCGCTTCCGGGTAGGTCTCTTTCAGCCACAAGCAGACGGACTCATTCTCCTCGTGATTTAGCGTGCAGGTGGAGTAGACCAGCGTACCGCCAGGGCGCAGCGCGTGAAATGCGCTGTCGATTAGTTCCCGCTGTGTGGCGGCAATATCCAGGTTGCTTTCGACAGACCAGTTTTTAAGCGCGTCGGGATCTTTGCGCACCACGCCTTCACCTGAACAGGGCGCGTCCAGCAAGATAGCGTCGAATGTCTCCGGGAGCGCGGCACCGAAGACGCGGCCATCAAAATGGGTCAGGGCAACATTACTGATCCCACAGCGGCTGATGTTGGCGTGCAGCACTTTGACCCGGCTGGCGGAGAATTCATTCGCCAGAATGGCGCCCTGATTATTCATCCGCGCGGCGATCTGGGTGGTTTTCGAACCCGGCGCGGCAGCAACATCCATAATACGTTCCGGCGTATTCCCTTCAGCAAACAGCGCGGCGACCGGCAACATTGAGCTGGCTTCCTGAATATAAAACAGGCCGCTCAGATGTTCGGCGGTGCTGCCCAGCGGTAACGATTCGTCATCATCGCGTTCGATCCAGAAACCTTCCTCGCACCAGGGAACAGGCGTCAGCGACCAGCCATAGGGTGCCGTCAGGGCAAGAAAGTCGGTAACAGAAATTTTTAGCGTATTCACGCGAATGCTGCGACGTAACGGGCGCTGGCAGGCGGCGAGGAAATCGTCAAAAGAGAGTGTCGAAGGCATTGCTTCGCGCATTTGCGTCAGAAAGGCATCAGGGAAATAAACAGCGTGTTGAGCCACTTGGGTACCACCGGCAATAAAACAGGCGCGCAGTGTAGCATAAATGCTCCGGCGCGAGCACGCCGGAGCGGGGGAGTTAACGTGGCAGGGCGGTGCCCCATTCGCGCCACTCTTTCGGTTCGCTTTCCAGCAGCAGGAAGTGTTTACCCGCCTGTGCTTTCGGCGCCAGCGGCGTCCCTGGCGGGGTTGCAAACGCGATGCCGCCGCGAATGAATTGATTGAAGGTGCCGGTTTTCACCACGCCGCCGGTCAGGCCAAAGTCCAGACTGTAGCCGGAGGCCAGCCAGAAGACGGAGTTATTACGCACCAGATGCTGATAACGCTGGCTGATGCGCATGGCAATCATCACGCGGTCAGACAGCGAACCCAACGTCATGCCCGTTACCGTGCCCACTTCGATACCTCTGAACAGCACTGGCGTGCCGATGTTCAGCGAACCTGCCTCAGGAGCTTCCACGACGATGCTCAGACCATCGAGATAGCGCGAGTCGGAAATGGTTGCTTCCTGCAATTCGAAATCACGACGCGGATTGCCGCGTCCGGGCTCCACGTTAATGTAGGGCTGCAAAATCGTATCGAGATGCTCCACGCCCGCGGCGGAGATTTGCGGCGTGATCACCGAGAAACGCGTACCGCTTCGGGCAAAGGTCTGGACATACTCCGGGTAGAGCACCGCTTTCGCCTGAACCTCATTGCGCGCGGTAATCAGCTCCAGCGTCTGGATCTGGCCGATGTCGATGCCGAGATAACGAATCGGCATACCCGCCGCGAGTTTACCGGCGTCAAAGGCGTGTAGGGTGATTTGCCCACCCACCGCGCGGGCGGCGGTTTCCGAGGCGTAGAGTATTCGTTTGTCGCCTTTACGCTGGCTGGCGCTTGCGCCGCTCAGGTTATCGAAACTGATAGCGCCTTTCAGCGCACGCGACAGGGGAGAGGCCTGCACGGTCAGGCCGCTGCCGTTAAGCTGTACCTTCGCCCCGCCTTCCGCCCAGAATACGCTGTTGCTGGTTAACAGGTTGCGGTATTCCGGTTTGATATGCAGATCGATATCAAAGGCGTTAGCGCGTGGGCGCACGGTGATCACTTCACCTACCTCAAACTTACGGTACAGCACCACTGACCCCGTTTGTACATCCGGGAGCGTTTCAGCAGTGAGGCTCACCGTGGTCGTGGGGAGGTCGCTGAGGCTGTTTTCCACGGCCTTTTCCAGATTGGCGTACAGCGGGTAGGTGGATTTCATTTCGCCTTTTGTGCCGGGCAAAATACGAATGCCGCCGCTCACCCACTCGCTGGCGCTGGCGCCGAGAAACTCCACGCCGTCGAGACCGACTTTGATATCCACGCGACTGTTGACCACAAATTTGCTGTCACCCTGAATCAGGGCGCGATGTTGCGGATCGATAGCCACCGTGAACGCAACGCCTTTACTGGATAACTTACGTTCAATGACCTGGCCCACCTGCACGCCATGCAGAACCAGCGGTTGACCGGCGTCAATACCGTAGCTTTCCGGGGCGGTCAGGGTTAACGTCAGCGCATTTGGTTCATGGAGCAGGGCTTCTTCGCCAGGCACCACGACGAATTCACTGCGCGGTTCGCCTTCGCCTGGCACCAGTTCAAACGTTTTGCCGGTCAAAAGCGAACTGATACTGGCATCGCTCAGCGACAGCTTTGGACTGCGCAGCTCAATACGCGTCTTATCACGCAGGAGTGTTACCACGCTGGGGTCAACCGTCATTTCGCCCGTGACTTTCCCGCCGGGGTTGAGCGTTAATTTGGTGAGCTCGCCCACTTCAAGCCCCTGATACATCAGCGGCGTGGAGTCGGCTTTCAGGCCGTCGCCGCCGGGAAGTTCAAGTTTGACGATGACGCCGCGCTGGCTATGGGCTAAATCTTCGTAGAGGCCAAATGCGTCATCTGCGGTTGCAGGCTGCGAATCGTCGGGCGAGTCAAACGCGATTGCGCCATTTACCAGCGCCGCCAGACTCTCCAGCTTCACCTTCGCGCCGCTAAGGCTGACATCCGCATTGACGCCGGAGACATTCCAGAAACGGCTGCCTTTTTTCACCAGGCTGGTGAACCGACGCTCAATCAGTACGTCAATGGTGACGCCCTGTTTGTTGGGATTGATGGCATAGTCGTATACCCGACCCACCGGAATTTTGCGGAAATAGACCAGCGACCCGCTGTTAAGAGAGCCGAGGTCAGGCGCGTGAAGATGGATCATCAGGTCGCCGTTGTCCAGACGGTATTTCGGCTGGGTATCAAGCGCGACAAAGTGATCTTTCTCGGCCCCTTTGCCGGGCATCATGCCGATATAGTTCCCGCCGACCAGCGCGTCCAGACCCGAAACGCCCGCCAGCGACGCTTTTGGCGTCACCAGCCAGAACTGGGTCTCCTCGCGCAAGGCATCTTTCATGTTTGACTTAATGCTGACGCGCACTTCTATCTTGCGCAGGTCTTTACTCAGGCTGATGTCCTGTACCGTACCTACTTCAACGCCCTGATAGCGCACAGGCGTCCGGCCCGGAACAATGCCATCCGCCGACATAAAGTCGATCGTCACGGTGTTGCCGCGATCTTCATAACTTCCCCAAATCAGCCAGCCTGCGATCATCAATGCGATAAACGGCAGCAGCCAAAAAGGGGAAATACGACGTTTTGTTTTTATCTGCGCTTCAGTCGGCGAAGCAGGCGTTTCCTGACTCATGTGCATCCCAAAGTAAGCGGCTATCCAGCCATTCCACTGCAAGAATAGTCAATATTACCGCTGCGCCGAAATAAAACGCAGCCGGTCCCATAGTAAAAGCGAGTATCTGATCGCGATTAATCAGCGACATCGTTAACGAAATAACAAAGAGATCCAGCATGGACCAACGGCCGATCCAGGTCACCATCCGCAGCAGCAGGATGCGCGTACGCAGCCCTTGCTCACATTTGAAATGGATGCTGAGCAGCAGTGTAAACATCACAATAACTTTGGTAAATGGCACCAGAATACTGGCGATAAAGACCACGGCCGCCACGGCGATATTGCTGTTCGCCAGCGACATAATGCCCGATAAAATCGTGTCCTCCTGACGCCCGCCATTCACATAAATAATGGATATCGGCATCAGGTTTGCGGGCAGCAGCAGGACGACAGAGGCCAGCAGCGCCGCCCAGCATTTCTGTATGCTCTGATTTCTGCGCAGGCGTAGCGGGATATGGCAACGGGGGCAACGTCCCCGTGAGTCAGGATAACCGGTGAAGTGGCATCCGAGACAGACGCGAAGTTTTTCGTCCGGGCGTCGGGCGGGGCGTTGTGGGTAAAAGCGCTCCCAGAGTTGCTCTACATTGAGATGCGACAACGTCAGAATACTGAGGATCACCAGCGCCACAAAGGCGTAAAGCCCCAGGCCGGGTTGCAGGAAGGCGTAATCCTGCACTTTGATCGAGGCGACCCCAATGCCGACCAGATAAATGTCGAGCATCACCCACTCTTTGAGCCTCTCCAGCATCAGCAATACCGGACGCAGATTCATGCCGAGAATATTACCGAACCATAGATAAGCGATGGCGGTGACCAGAATTAACGGCGCGCCTGCCACGCAAAAGAGCACCATGGCGGCCGTAAGCGGATCGCCTTGCTTGGTCATCTGCCAGATGCCCTGCATCACGTTGGCGTCAATACGCACCCCTAACAGCCAGATACGCAATAGCGGTTCGCCCCAGGCAAAGGGCATCAGCAGCAGCATCGTAACGGCCAGCGCCGCCAGACGCGTCAGCGACCAGTCGCGTCCATCGCGAATTTTGGCCTGGCAACGTGGGCAATATGCGCTCTGGTGCGATTGCATTTTCGGCAGGCTAAACAACATGTCGCATTGGGGACAGCGCTGATAATGGGCGCGGGGCAACGCTTCACTGATAGACCAGACCGTTATTCTCTTTGTTGGCGTGAGTCGCGGGGTGTTCAGGGCCATGTATCGTGAATCAAAGTGTTAGATTAATGTAATCTTAACTCATGACGGGAATGATCTTGAGCATTAACGCATTTAATGCTTATTTTAATAGGCTGTAGTTTTAGAGTAAGACAACTAAGTGACTATATAATGAGCAAAACAGAGCTATACGCGGATCTTAACCGCGACTTTCAGGCAGTAATGGCAGGTGAAACCAGTTTTCTCGCTACCCTGGCAAATACCAGCGCTCTGCTGTTTGAGCGCCTTTCGGGCGTCAACTGGGCGGGGTTCTATCTGCTGGAAAACGACACGCTGGTGCTGGGGCCGTTCCAGGGGAAACTCGCCTGTGTGCGGATCCCGGTTGGACGCGGCGTCTGTGGTACGGCGGTCGCGCAGAACCAGGTGCAGCGCATCGAGGACGTTCATGCGTTTGACGGACACATCGCCTGCGATAGCGCCAGCAATGCTGAAATTGTGCTGCCTCTGACGGTAGACAATCAGATAATCGGCGTGCTGGACATTGATAGCACGGTATTTGGCCGCTTTACCGAAGAGGATGAGCAAGGCCTGCGTGAGCTTGTCGCGCGGCTTGAAACCGTGCTTGCAACGACGGATTACAAAAAATTCTTTGCGACCGTTGCAGGATAATCAACGGATAACGTAGCAATTACTGATGGCGTCATTATAATGACGCCTGTTCATGCCTGCGGCTTGTTGGCTACGTCCGTTGTAATCAGGAAATTTCATGGAAAATCAACCTAAGTTGAATAGCAGTAAAGAAGTTATCGCGTTTCTGGCCGAACGTTTTCCACAGTGTTTTAGTGCGGAAGGCGAAGCGCGCCCGCTGAAAATTGGCATTTTTCAGGATCTGGTAGAGCGTGTTGAGGGCGAAATGAACCTCAGCAAGACACAACTTCGTTCCGCTTTACGTCTTTATACTTCAAGCTGGCGTTACCTGTATGGCGTTAAGCCGGGCGCAACGCGTGTCGATCTCGACGGCAACCCTTGCGGTGAGCTGGATGAGCAGCACGTTGAACATGCGCGTAAGCAGCTTGAAGAAGCGAAAGCACGCGTCCAGGCGCAACGTGCGGAACAGCAGGCGAAAAAACGCGAAGCTGCCGTTGCGGCAGGCGAAAAAGAAGACGCTCCGCGCCGTGAGCGTAAACCGCGTCCTGCGCCACGTCGTAAAGAGACGACTCCGCGTACTCCTCGCGCTGAAAAACCGGCGGCTAAAGCACCACGCGCACCACGCGAAGAACAGCATACCCCGGTGTCTGATATTTCAGCGCTGACGGTAGGGCAGTCACTGAAGGTGAAAGCAGGCAACAATGCGATGGATGCCACCGTATTAGAAGTCACCAAAGATGGCGTCCGTGTGCAGCTGAATTCGGGTATGTCTTTGATTGTACGCGCAGAACACCTGGTGTTCTGAAACGGAGGCCAGGCCTGGCATGAACACTTTTTTTAGGCTTACCGCGTTAGCTGGCTTGCTTGCAATAGCAGGCCAGTCCTTCGCCGTCGATGACATTACGCGCGCCGATCAAATTCCCGTTCTGAAGGAAGAAACGCAGCATGCGACCGTGAGTGAGCGCGTGACTTCGCGTTTTACACGTTCCCACTATCGTCAGTTCAATCTGGATCAGGCGTTTTCGGCAAAGATTTTCGATCGCTATCTTAATCTGCTCGACTACAGCCACAATGTGCTGCTGGCGAGTGATGTGGAGCAGTTTGCGAAAAGCAAAACTGTCCTCGGCGATGAGCTGCGTACAGGAAAACTGGATGTCTTCTATGACCTCTATAACCTGGCGCAAAAACGCCGTTTCGAACGTTATCAGTACGCGTTAAGCGTGCTGGAACGCCCGATGGATTTCACCGGTAACGACACGTTTAACCTTGACCGCAGCAAAGCGCCCTGGCCGAAAAATGAGGCTGAGCTGAACGCGTTGTGGGATGGCAAGGTGAAATTCGACGAACTTAGCCTGAAGCTGACGGGCAAGAACGATAAAGAAATTCGCGAAACGCTGACGCGTCGTTACAAATCTGCGATTCGCCGTCTGGCGCAAACCAACAGTGAAGACGTGTTCTCACTGGCAATGACCGCATTTGCACGCGAAATCGACCCGCATACCAACTACCTTTCTCCGCGAAATACCGAACAGTTCAATACTGAAATGAGCCTGTCTCTGGAAGGTATCGGCGCGGTTCTGCAAATGGACGATGACTACACGGTCATCAACTCGATGGTTGCCGGCGGCCCGGCGGCAAAAAGCAAGGCGATAAGCGTAGGCGATCGCATTGTAGGCGTAGGCCAGACGGGGAAAGGAATGGTTGATGTGATCGGCTGGCGTCTTGATGACGTGGTGGCGCTGATCAAAGGGCCGAAAGGCAGCAAAGTTCGTCTTGAAATTCTGCCTGCCGGTAAGGGCACGAAAACGCGAACCATTACGCTGACGCGCGAACGCATTCGTCTTGAAGACCGCGCCGTTAAAATGACGGTGAAAACGGTCGGTAAAAAGAAAGTCGGCGTGCTGGATATTCCGGGGTTCTATGTGGGGCTGACGGATGACGTCAAAGTTCAGCTACAGAAACTGGAAAAACAGAACGTGAGCAGCATTGTTATCGATCTGCGCACCAACGGCGGCGGCGCGCTGACCGAAGCGGTTTCGCTGTCCGGTCTGTTTATCCCGTCTGGCCCGGTTGTTCAGGTTCGTGACAACAACGGTAAAGTGCGTGAAGACGCCGATACCGATGGCGTGGTGTATTACAAAGGCCCGCTGGTGGTACTGGTCGATCGCTTCAGCGCATCCGCGTCGGAGATTTTTGCCGCAGCGATGCAGGATTACGGTCGCGCATTGATTGTCGGTGAACCGACTTTCGGTAAAGGCACCGTACAGCAGTACCGCTCTCTGAACCGTATTTATGATCAGATGCTGCGTCCTGAATGGCCTGCGCTGGGCTCCGTGCAGTACACCATTCAGAAATTCTACCGTGTTAACGGCGGCAGCACGCAGCGTAAAGGCGTCACGCCGGATATCGTCATGCCGACGGGGAATGAAGAGACGGAAACCGGCGAGAAGTTTGAAGACAACGCCTTGCCGTGGGACAGCATTGATGCGGCAACGTACGTGAAGTCAGATGATTTAACGCCGTTTGGCCCGGAACTGCTGAAAGAGCATAACGCGCGCATCGCGAACGATCCTGAGTTCCAGTACATCCTGAAGGACATTGCCCGTTTTAACGCGATGAAAGATAAGCGTAATATCGCTTCTCTCAATTTCGCCCAGCGCGAAAAAGAGAATAACGAAGACGATGCCCTGCGTCTGGCGCGTATCAACGATCGGTTTAAACGTGAAGGCAAGCCGCTTCTGAAGAAACTGGACGATCTGCCGAAGGATTATAAAGAGCCGGATCCGTATCTGGATGAAACGGTACGGATAGCGCTGGATCTGGCGCATCTTGAGAAAGAGAAGCCCGCGGAGCAACCCGCAACCAGCAAATAGCGTCAAGCAGGCACAAGAAATTGTGCCTGTTTTTTTAACAAGCGCATTAAGCCGTCAGTCTTATGCAACAAAATGTAAAGTTGTGTCTTTCTGGTGACTTACCGCCCGCAGATGCTTGAAAATAGTCACAAGACCCATACGATGTGGGTATCGCATAGTGCGTTTTGTTAAGTTGAGGTTAAAAGAAAATTATGATGCGAATCGCGCTCTTCCTGCTGACGAACCTGGCCGTGATGGTCGTTTTCGGGCTGGTGCTGAGCCTGACAGGGATACAGTCAAGCAGCGTACAAGGCTTGCTGATTATGGCGCTGCTGTTTGGTTTTGGTGGTTCCTTCATTTCGCTGCTGATGTCCAAATGGATGGCGTTAAAGTCCGTGGGTGGGGAAGTCATTGAGCAACCGCGTAATGAAAGAGAACGCTGGCTGATGAACACGGTGGCGACGCAGGCGCGTCAGGCCGGAATCGCTATGCCGCAGGTGGCTATCTATCATGCGCCGGATATCAACGCGTTTGCGACCGGCGCGCGCCGTGATGCATCGCTGGTTGCGGTGAGCACCGGCTTGTTGCAAAACATGAGCCCGGATGAAGCCGAAGCCGTTATCGCGCATGAGATCAGCCACATCGCTAATGGCGATATGGTCACCATGACGCTGATTCAGGGGGTTGTGAACACCTTTGTGATCTTCATCTCGCGTATTATCGCGCAGATCGCCGCGGGCTTCCTCGGTGGAAACCGTGATGAGGGTGAAAGCAGCAACGGCAACCCAATGATCTATTTCGCGGTGGCGATGGTTCTTGAACTGGTGTTCGGAATACTGGCAAGCATTATCACCATGTGGTTCTCACGTCACCGTGAATTCCATGCGGACGCCGGTTCTGCGAAGCTTGTCGGCCGTGAAAAGATGATTGCCGCGTTGCAGCGCCTGAAAACCAGCTATGAGCCGCAGGAAGCCAACAGCATGATGGCGTTCTGCATCAACGGCAAGTCGAAGTCACTGAGCGAGTTGTTCATGACTCACCCGCCGCTGGATAAGCGTATTGAAGCGCTGCGTAGCGGCGAGTACCTGAAGTAAGGCGGTATGCCTGGCATTCTAAAAAAGCGCATCAGATGATGCGCTTTTTTTTACGCCACGGAGCGGGGTTGAGTGATGCGCAAACCGCTGATAATGGCGGCTACGGTCGCCAGGATGCCCGCCGTCATCAGGGAAATATGCGTACCGTTGTCCGCAAACTGATTCAACATGAGCGCAACCAGCGCTGCGCCGGTACTCTGGCCCAGAAGACGCGCCGTGCCCAGCATCCCGCTGGCCCCTCCGCTGCGATCGCGTGGCGCAGAGGTGATAATCGTGTGGTTATTGGGCGACTGGAATAAGCCAAAACCGGCTCCGCAAAGGATCATCGGCCAGATGATACTGATATCTGACGGCGAGGCTGGCAGCAGCATCAGCGCAAAAAGTCCTGTGGCCATAATTATCAGTCCTGACGCGCCCAGCAGCCCGGCATGAACCCGTTCAATTAAATAGCCCGCCAGCGGCGCCATCACCATTGTCGCCAGCGGCCAGGGCGTCAGCAATAACCCGGTCTCGACTTCGCTACGCCCCAATACCGTTTGCAGATAGAAGGGAAGGGAAACCATCGCCAGCATCTGCGCGCAGAAAGAGCAAATACTGGTGCAGATCGACAGAGAAAAGAGCGGAATGCGTAGTAAGTCAATCGGTAACAAAGGCACCGGGAGTGAGAGCTGGCGGCGAATGAAGAAGAAACCGACGACAAGCATAACCGCCAGTTCTGCGCCAATCAGCGTTAAAGGCTGCCCCTGTGCGAATCCGCTGAGAGCGGTGATCAGCAAGCCGAAGGTTAAGGCGTTCATCACTGCGCTGGGCAAGTCGAAGCGCGGTTTGGCGCTACGAGCGCTGTTTGGGGGTAAGAAACGCATAGCCAACAGCAATGCGATAATGCCTAACGGAACGTTAATCAGGAACAGCCATTTCCATGACGCTATCGACAGGATTGCTGCCGCAATGGTCGGCCCCGCAGCCGAAGACACCGCGACGATGAAGGAGTTGATGCCCATTCCGCGCCCAAGGTGGCGTTGCGGATAGATAAGCCGGATCAGCGCCGTGTTCACGCTCATCAGCGCGGCGCCGCCAAACCCCTGCGCGACGCGTGCAAGCGTCAGCATTTCCAGGGAGTCCGACAGCGCGCAGAACAGCGACGAAAACAGGAAAATGACCAGGCCGTATTTATAGATGCGTCGATAGCCGAACATGTCTCCCAGAAATGAGAGCGATAAGAGAGAAACCACGATCGCGATTTGGTAGGCGTTAACAACCCAGATCGATCGGGCGGCGGACGCCTGGAGATCGGTTGCAATGGTAGGGAGCGCGACATTCGCGATTGCGCCATCCAGCACGGCCATCGAGATACCAATAATGATGGTTAAAATGGCGCCGTAACGCTGGGGTAATGGCAGGCCATCGGCCTGGATTTTGTCCATAGAGAGTCAATATCTTTCGGGGGATTATGATCAGAGTAATGATTTTAGCATTGATATCGCGGGGTTATGTCGCAGATTTGTAACTAAGTAAGCAAAGATGGATTGCGACCGCCATGACGTGAAATTATAATAAAAACCGGTTCTGATTTTTATAAAACACTCGCAATGAGGTGATAAATGGCTATCGCAGATCTGGATAAACAACCTGATTCTGTTTCTTCTGTGCTGAAGGTTTTTGGCATTCTGCAAGCGCTGGGTGAAGAGCGCGAAATAGGGATCACCGAGCTGTCGCAACGTGTCATGATGTCAAAAAGCACCGTTTATCGCTTTTTACAAACGATGAAAACGCTGGGTTATGTCGCGCAGGAAGGTGAATCTGAAAAATATTCGCTGACCCTGAAATTGTTTGAGCTGGGCGCCCGTGCGCTGCAAAACGTTGATCTGATCCGTAGCGCTGATATTCAGATGCGTGAAATTTCCCGTCTGACCAAAGAGACAATTCACCTCGGTGCGCTGGATGAAGACAGCATTGTCTACATTCATAAAATCGACTCCATGTACAATTTGCGCATGTATTCCCGCATTGGCCGCCGTAACCCGCTGTACAGCACCGCAATCGGTAAAGTGCTGCTGGCATGGCGCGACCGTGATGAAGTCAAACAGATACTGGATGGCGTGGAGTACAAACGTAGCACCGCGCGCACGATTACCAGCACCGAGGCGTTACTGCCGATGCTGGATCAGGTGCGCGAGCAGGGGTACGGCGAAGATAACGAAGAGCAGGAAGAAGGTCTGCGCTGTATTGGCGTGCCTGTGTTCGACCGTTTTGGCGTGGTGATCGCCGGTCTGAGCATTTCGTTCCCGACGCTGCGTTTCTCCGAAGAACGTCTGCATGAGTATGTCGCTATGCTGCACACGGCAGCGCGTAAAATCTCTGAGCAGATGGGTTACAACGACTATCCATTCTGAGGTGAGCGTGCCCTGAGGCGTTCAGAAGCCAGCCGGTAGAAGATACCTGTTGGCTTTTTTATTGCCCTGAAAAGGGGCGGGAGAGAGGTTTCTCCTGCTAAAAAACGCATTAAAAAGGCATAACCACGTTATGCCTGATATTTATGCAGATGAATGGATGTGATGCCAGATTAGCCGTTATCGACCACCACGGCGCTTTTTCTGAATACAGGACAGTCTGACAGACCAATGATGCCGCTGTCAGTATGGACATATTGCGCTGTACTGGTGCCGCGAGCGGTCAGATATTGACATTGCAGACCCAGACCGGCGGCGTTTTCCTTGCTGCCAATCAGAACCCCATAGCCACTGAGCAATAAACCAATCCATACCAGAGCAATCAAAACAATCGCGCGAATGATCAAACGCATTACTACCTCTTTTCTTTTTTTGGTTAGAATAAGGGTAGCCTGAACGCCCACTGAAACAAGTGTATCATTCCTAAAAGTATATAATATCGCTCCAGTTAGTTCCGGTTTAGATAACGCGTGGTAATTTGATGGCATAAGATGTGGATGCGGAGAGCGGAGTGAAAAAGTTTCGGTGGGTAATCCTGATTATTGTTGCGTTGGTATGTCTGCTGCTGTGGGCGCAGGTGTTCAACATAATGTGCGATCAGGATGTACAATTTTTCAACGGAATTTGTGCCATCAATAAATTTATCCCCTGGTGATAGCATTTTTACAACAGTTGATTACCTTCCCGTGTAGCAGTGGTAAAATACGGCGTCTACATTGAGGTGGTAACATGAACGAAGTTCTGAATTCTGGCGTACTGACTTTTACGTCTTTGATTGTATCGGTGGTGGTTCTGATTGTCGGGCTGGTCCTGTGGTTTTTTGTGAACCGGGCAAGTTCAAGAACAAATGAGCAGATTGAGCTGCTTGAAGCGCTGCTGGATCAGCAAAAGCGGCAAAATGCCTTGCTACGCCGTCTGTGCGAAGCTAACGAGCCTGAAAAAGTCGCTGAGGCCGAGTCTGAAGCGAAACCTCAGGAAGAGGATGACGATATCATCCGTCTGGTCGCTGAACGGTAACGACAAGCAGAGACAGGATGCGCGTCTGCCAGCCATTCCTTCAGGCAGGCCCATCCTGTTTTCATTAATGTAACCCTGTGTATACCAGGTCTGTTATTTCATTGATCATTTAATGCTTTAACTTAATCTCTCCTTAAATATATTTATCCATACGCTAATAATGTGATTATGTCGCTTTTGTGATAGCGATCGTTTTTATTAATAGCGAAACGTTTCTCTCACTTTTTTTGTGCATTGTCATCATTCTTTCATTATTTTGGTGCACAACCAAAGCACGTATTGGCTATCAGTGAAACGGATGAAAAATGGTCGAATACTTCGCATTTTTAAACAATATTGGTTTTTTTGCGTTGTGACAATTTATGCATTACAAAGCATAAAAAGTGATATCTGTTTACCGTATCGATAAGATCAACGCATGACCTGGAACAACCGAAGTTATTGAGCTATGGTAGAAAAGCCGCTGTACGGGCGTAAGCCTGTCGAAAGGCGCCTGGAGAAGCGAGAATATATCGTCGGGAACTGTGCCGCATAACTGTGCAGTTGATCTTTGATATCTCTCTGGATTTGTGCGACTGATCGAGACACGTTTAAAAATGGCTTGCCATAATTAACGTTGTATGTGATAACACGTTTTGGGTTAAACGAGGTACAGTTCTGTTTATGTGTGGCATTTTCAGTAAAGAAGTCCTGAGTAAACACGTTGACGTTGAATACCGCTTCTCTGCCGAACCTTATATTAGTGCCTCAAGCAGTAATGTCTCAGTTTTATCTATGTTATGCCTGCGGGCGAAGAAAACACTCTAAGGAATTTTGCAAATGGCAAAGATTAAAGGTCAAGTTAAGTGGTTCAACGAGTCTAAAGGTTTTGGCTTCATTACTCCGGCTGATGGCAGCAAAGATGTGTTCGTACACTTCTCCGCTATCCAGGGTAACGGCTTCAAAACTCTGGCTGAAGGCCAGAACGTTGAGTTCGAAATTCAGGACGGCCAGAAAGGTCCGGCTGCTGTTAACGTAACAGCTATCTGATCGACACCACTGATTTGAAGCGCCAAGGCGCATCAACCTCAGATATAAAGCCTCGCCAGTGCGGGGCTTTTTAATTCAGGTTCCTTCAAAATATTTCTGAATACACTTCTGTTAGCGCTTTGTTGCAAAGCCGCGATGTTCGTAGCATTGTTTTTCCCGCTTTCCCTCGTCAATTCCCGTTAAATCAATCACCTGAAAAATGACCTTGCTGGAGACCAGGTGAAAAAGAAAAGCGACGGCGCCGTGCGTAATTTTGCTCCCATCCGTTTTGTTCTGCTGTGCGTGGCGATTTTGCTGAGCATGGGGTTATTGCTGGGACGCGTGGCGTGGTTACAGATCATTACGCCGACAAATCTGGTTAAACAAGAGGACAGGCGTTCGTTACGTGAGGTCACCACGGCGTCGCCACGCGGCATGATTACCGACAGAGAAGGGCGTCCGTTAGCCGTTAGCGTGCCGGTCAATGCGGTCTGGGCCGATCCGAAGACGATCGTCAGTAAAGGCGGCGTGGGGTATAATCAACGCTGGCAGGCGCTGGCGCAGACGCTGCATCTTTCACTGGCTACGCTGGCTGAGCGGGTAAACAGTAATCCAGCCGGGCGGTTTATCTATCTGGCGCGCCAGATTTCGCCGCAGCAGGCCGAATGGATCGATAAGCTCAATCTTCCTGGCATTAACCTGCGTGAAGAGTCCCGGCGTTTTTATCCGGCAGGGCATGTGGCGGCCAACCTGATTGGCTTTACCAACATTGACGGGCAGGGGATTGAGGGGATTGAGAAAAGTTTTAATGCCCAACTGACGGGGAAACCCGGTTCCCGCCTTGTTCGCAAAGATAAGTTTGGTCATGTCATCGAGAACATAACCGAAACAAATCCTGTGCCGGCGCATGAGCTTCAGCTCAGTATTGATGAACGCCTACAGACAGTGACGGAGGATGCGCTGGATAACGCCGTCACCTGGAACAAAGCGGAGTCCGGCGCGGCGGTACTGGTCAACATCGCGACGGGGGAAATTCTGTCGATGGCAAGCTTCCCGGACTTTAATCCGAATAACCGGGAAGGCGCCGTGCTGGATGATTTTCGCAATCGTGCCATCAGCGATACTTTTGAACCGGGTTCCACGGTCAAGCCGCTGGTGATCATGACGGCGCTTCAGCAGGGCATTGTCCAGCCCGACAGCGTGATTGATACGCATCCGTTTAATCTTGACGGCCACCGGATTCGTGACGTGGGGTATTACCCGGAGCTGAGTTTAACCGGAATCCTGCAAAAATCGAGTGATACCGGCGTGTCGCGTCTCTCGCTCGCTATGCCGGTTCAACGACTGCTGGATACGTATAAAGGCTTTGGCTTTGGGCAGTCTACGGGACTGGGACTCACCGGGGAGAGCAGCGGCTTACTGCCGCAGCGTCGTTACTGGAGCGATCTGGATCGGGCGACGTTTGCCTTCGGGTACGGTCTGATGGTGACGCCGCTCCAGTTGGCGCACGTATATGCCACCATCGGCAGTTTTGGTATCTACCGACCGCTTTCCATTACGCGTATCGATCCGCCCGTTGTGGGGACGCGTGTGATGCCCGCCGAACTGGTGCATCAGGTTGAGCATATGATGGAGAGCGTCGCGCTCCCCGGCGGGGGAGGAACCAAAGCCGCAGTCAGAGATTATCGCGTGGCGGTAAAAACCGGTACGGCGAAGAAAATCGGCGATGACGGTAAGTATGTCGATAAATACGTGGCCTATACGGCGGGCGTGGCTCCGGCCAGCGATCCGCAATTTGCGCTGGTGGTTGTGATTAACAATCCGCAAAACGGATCTTACTATGGCGGCGCGGTGTCGGCGCCGGTGTTCAGCCAGATTATGGGCGATGTTCTGCGCCTGGAAAACGTTAAACCGGACGGTATGCCCGCCGACTCCGACCACCTGTTAGTGATGCACGGCAACCGCCTGTCGTCCCCCTCGCTGTAAGTTATTTTCCCGGGGCGCAATTCGCGTTACACTTGCGCCCTAAAATTACCGGCCGGAGTTGTCATGTCGTTTTCTTGTCCCCTTTGTCATCAGCCACTTGCGCAGGTGAAAAACAGTTTTATCTGCCCACAACGGCATCAGTTTGATGTGGCGAAAGAGGGATACGTCAACCTGTTGCCCGTGCAGCATAAACGGTCACGGGACCCGGGCGACAGCGCCGAAATGATGCAGGCGCGTCGGGCATTCCTTGATGCCGGGCATTATCAGCCGTTGCGCGATGCCATCGTCAGGATACTTGCTGAACGGCTGGACGAAAATGCAACGTCGATTCTGGATATCGGCTGCGGTGAAGGGTATTACACGCATGCCTTCGCCGAAACGCTGGCGTCAGGCACCACATTTGGTCTGGATGTCGCGAAAGTCGCCATTAAAGCGGCGGCGAAACGTTATCCGCAGGTGACGTTTTGTGTGGCGTCAAGCCATCGTCTGCCTTTCGCCGACGCCTCTATGGATGCGATTGTCAGGATTTATGCCCCCTGTAAGGCTGAAGAGTTAGCGCGAGTGGTAAAACCGGGTGGTTGGGTAATCACCGCTACGCCGGGGCCGCGCCATCTGATGGCGCTAAAAGGGCTGATTTATGATGAAGTGCGTTTACATGCCCCGCATACTGAGCAGCTTGAAGGGTTTACGTTGCAGCAAAGTATGGCGTTAGGGTATGAGATGCGGTTGAGCGGTAATGAGGCCGTTGCGTTGCTCCAGATGACGCCTTTCGCCTGGCGTGCAAAACCTGACGTATGGGAGCGGCTGGCGGCTTGCCAGCAGTTTGATTGCCAGACGGATTTCAGCCTTCACATCTGGCAACGTGAGCGTTAACCGTGGAAGTGTGTCCAGAGGATCTGGGCGCCGATACCGATAAGTACAGCCCCGCCAAGAATTTCCGCCCGTTTGCCGAGCAGCGGGCCGATAAAGCGCCCCACCATGATGCCCAGCGTGGACATGATTAACGTGGCACAGCCGATAGCCAGCGCGGTCGCAATAATGTTCACCTGCAAGAATGCCAGACCGACGCCAACGGCCATTGCATCCAGGCTGGTGGCGATAGCGGTAGTGACCAGCAGCCAAAAACTGTGGCGGCGTAACGGCTCGTCATCTTCGTCATTACCGCCACGAACGCCTTCGATAATCATACGAATCCCCAGAAACACCAGCAGGATGAACGCAACCCAGTGATTCCATTCCAGCACGAATTTACTGGCCAGCATGCCCAACCCCCAGCCGATCAGCGGGGTGAGCGTTTCAACCGCGCCGAAAATAAGGCCGGTGCGCAGGGCTTCGGAGAATTTAGGTTTGTGTAGCGTGGCGCCTTTACCAATCGATGCCGCGAAAGCATCCATTGACATGCCGAAAGCGAGAAGAACAGTTGCGGTGATATTCATAACAGCGTCCTGACCGGGGTTCCATAAAACACATCACTGCCCCCAGCGAACATGCATACCTGAACATGGCGTTCATAAGCTATGCATAGCAGTTGATGTGCATATGGTCTCGCCTGACTGAAACTAGAGTGATATCAGTCCGTACGCGCCACGTTTTTCAACGAGTATGTTGACACGTACATTTCCTGAGTCTGGAAATCGGCTACTCCCCAAATGACGGCGCAACATTAACATATTTTGAGAATATAAAACAACAATGGAGAAATATTATTTGACTTCTAATTGAAAACGATTTTCATTTAGATTTAATTATCAATAAAACGTTAAAATAAATAACAAATCAGGCGGGATGAATATAGCCTTAGCTATGTTTTTTTGATCGCGAATATACTTAAAACATAGTTCAGGCTATATCTGTAACTCATTGAGATGAAACAAGAAGCTTATATATTCTTTCCAGATCGTCGATATTTCGTACGCGAATAAGCAGGCGCCGTTGTTCTAATTGCATCACCAGTACGCCATCTTCCGATAAATTCATCTCTTTAATACGGTTATATTCTATCCAGACATTGGCGAAGAAAAAACCTTTCTGTTTGAAGATGATCCTGGGGGCGCGAACCCAAAAAATATAAAACCCCATCAGCGCCAGTGCACATAATAACCATGTGGTAATTTGCGCGCCGTGACTGGTAACGTTGTTGTAGATAAGAATGGCGACCAGGCCGACGAAGATAACGCTATCAACACGACCACGACGCAGCAGAGGCACTGCAAGCAGAGTGGGGCCGTTACGGCGGGGCATGATGAACTGATCGTAGATGGCGTAAGCCAGTAACGCGACAATAAAAAGAACCAGCACCAGGTCCGTGACAGTCATTAATCCTCCAGATAAAAAAACCGGGGCCAAAGGGCCCCGGTAGTGTACAACAGAATTACAGACCCAGCAGGCCGCAAGCGTAACCGGCGATACCGATGACGAAGAAGCCAACGATGATCCACAGCGGGTTCACTTTCTTACGCAACAGCCACATGCAGGCGAAGGTCAGCAGCAGCGGAACCAGACCCGGCATCAACTGATCGAGAATGGTCTGCACGGTGGTGACGTTTTCTTTACCCGTCTGGTCAGTGATGCGTGATACCACCAGCGGAATATTGACGTGCGTCCACTTGTTAACCAGCGCTCCCATGACAAACAGGCCGAGGATTGACGCCCCCTCAGTCAGTTTTTGCAGGAAGCCGCCGCCCATATCCTTAACGATATCGACGCCTTTACGGTAGCCGTAAGCTACGCCGTAGTAACGGGTCGCCAGACGCACCAGGTTAAACAGAATAAAGAACAGCAACGGCCCCAGCAGGCTGCCGCTCATCGCGATACCCGCGCCCAGCGCGGCGAATACCGGACGAACAGTACCCCAGAAGATCGGGTCGCCCACGCCTGCCAGCGGCCCCATCAGACCAACTTTGATACCGTTGATGGCACCATCGTCGATCTCCGCGCCGTTGGCGCGCTGTTCTTCCATCGCCAGCGTAACGCCCAGTACCGGAGCAGCAACGTAAGGATGGGTGTTGAAGAACTCCAGGTGACGTCTGATCGCCTGTTTACGCGCGTCGTTGTTTTCCGGGTACAGGCGTTTGATCGCCGGCACCATGGAGAAGCAGAAGCCCAGCGCCTGCATACGTTCGAAGTTCCATGACCCCTGGAACAGGTTAGAACGGATGAACACGCCACGAATATCACTCGGAGTGAGTTTTTTCTCAGTGGTAGTTTTAGTCATATCAACCATTTCGTTCACCTGTTAGTCCAGTTCGTTATCGAGATCGTTGTTACCAGCAGCCTGAGCTGGCGCACCGGCTACGCGGTTATATTTCGGGCTCAGCTGGATGTAGAGGATGGCCATTACCGCGCCAATTACGCCCAGAGCAACCAGGTTGAAGTTAGTGAATGCCGCAGTGACGAAGCCGAGGTAGAAGAACGGCATCAGATAGCCCGCGCGCATCATGTTGATGACCATTGCGTAACCGACAACCACGATCATGCCGCCGGCGATGTTCAGACCGCTGGTCACGACTTCCGGGATCGCATTCAGCATGCCCTGAACTTCGCTGGTGCCGACAGAAATCGCCACGATAACCGCCGGAATCGCGATACGCATTGCCTGTAGGAACAGGGAGGATACGTGGATCCAGGACAGTGCCGTCAGGTTGCCGCTATCGGCCGCTTTATCCGCCGCGTGCTGGAATGCCACGGTGATGGTACGTACGATGATGGTCAGCACCTGACCTGCGGCCGCCAGTGGAATCGCCAGCGCGATACCTGCGCCAATGCCTTGATGACCGGCGATAACCAGCACGGTTGAAATAATGGAAGCCAGCGCGGCATCAGGCGCAACGGCAGCACCGATGTTCATCCAGCCAAGCGCGATCATTTCCAGGGTACCACCGATGATAATACCGGTTTTCATGTCCCCAAGAACGGCACCGATTAGCGTACAGGCCACCAATGGACGGTGGAACTGAAATTCATCAAGTACCGACTCCATACCCGCGATACATGCGACGATGAACACCAGCACAATCTGAAGAGTGGTAATCTCCATTGTACTTCTCCTATTGCTATACAGACTTAAGTGTGAATGCTAATTAAATGCCGGGTGGTTATTTCGCCACTTTGGCAATCAAATCCATCATTTTCAGTTTCTGATCGGTGGAAACTTTACGAACCTCAAGCTCGATACCGCGTTCGTTGAGCTTTTTAAAGGCGTCGATATCGGTCTCGTCGACGGAAACGGCGTTATTAACCTGCGTTTTACCCTGACGGAAAGCCATACCGCCAATGTTTACGGAAGTCACTTTCACGCCGCCTTCAACGATACGTTCCACATCGGTAGGGTTGGTGAACAGCAGCATCACACGTTCGCCTGCGTATTTCGGGTTGTTGTAGACACGAATCATCTTGGCAACGTCTACCACATGCGCCGTTACGCCCGGAGGTGCCACCTGTGTTAACAGCGTTTTACGTACGGTGTCCGCCGCTACTTCATCACTCACGACGATGATGCGGGTGACGTTGGTCTCTTTGGTCCAGCGGGTGGCGACCTGGCCGTGAATCAAACGGTCATCGATACGGGCGAGACCGATTACCATGTAATCGTTGGGTCCCATTGGTTTAGCGGGCGCCGCCGCTTTTGGCGCAGCAACCGGCGCTGGAGCGGCTTTTTCAACCGGTTTCGCTTTCAGCGCTTTCACGCCTTCACGACCGGTTTCTACCGCCAGAGCGACTAATTCGTCAAAGCTCGGATTGTCATCGCGGGCCATGAACGTTTCCACCAGCATCGGAATATTGACGCCAGCAATGACTTCATAGTGCTCTTTGTCGACGACAATACGGCTGGCAGCATTAAATGGACTGCCTCCCCATGTATCAACGAGAAACAGCACGCCTTTGCTGGTATCGAGTTTTGCCAACTGAGCGTTGTACTTTTCAATCAGCGTTTCGGCATTTTCGCCTGGAACGAAATCGATCCAGCCGACGTTTTCCTGCTCGCCTAACAGCATTTCTGCTGTTTTAAGTAACTGCTCTGCAGCCCAACCATGTGTGCCTATAACAATAGCAATGGTCACTTGCTACCTCCTTTATTATCGTTAACACATCAACGTGACAGATGTATTTTGAATCGCCGTCCGCACTCGAATCGATTCAGATAAGGGTTATAATGAAAAAACAGTTATTTCCGGGAATTATTTTAGATAGCGAAAAAAATATTTTATGTGATGAAGATCCGCAATTTAGCTTTCACATCAGAGAAATTTCGTAGTGTAAAATATCCCTGTAACATCTCATTGCAAAGGAAGGTAAATCTTTGCCAAAAAGACATTGTCTCTGTTATGTTTAGCTTCCGTTTAATTAGTAAGGAGTATAGGGCAGTAGCCCGCCGTATGGATCGTCACCGACGTCATTTCACTTTAAGGCCGTATCAGGCCTGTCTGTCTGGCTCTTTTGGCCGCAACCTTAATTCGCATATTGCTTTCTCGCCTGTTCGCTATTCCTTAAGCAGGAGCTTGTCATGGAATTCTTAATGGACCCCTCAATCTGGGCGGGTTTGCTCACGCTTGTTATCCTCGAAATTGTTCTGGGTATTGATAACCTGGTCTTTATCGCGATTCTGGCTGACAAGCTGCCGCCAAAGCAGCGTGATAAGGCGCGTCTTATCGGTTTGTCGCTGGCGCTGGTGATGCGCCTGGTCCTGCTGTCCATCATTTCGTGGATGGTGACTTTAACGAAACCGCTCTTCACCGTCTGGGATCTCACCTTCTCAGGGCGCGATCTGATCATGCTCATCGGGGGTCTCTTCCTCCTGTTTAAGGCCACGACGGAGCTGCATGAGCGCCTGGAAAACCGCGAGCATGACTCGGGGCACGGCAAAGGCTATGCGAGTTTCTGGGTCGTGGTAACGCAGATCGTTATCCTTGATGCCGTCTTCTCCCTTGACGCGGTAATTACCGCCGTGGGTATGGTTAACCATCTGCCGGTGATGATGGCTGCCGTGGTGATTGCGATGGCGGTGATGCTGCTGGCGTCTAAGCCGCTTACCCGTTTCGTCAACCAGCATCCGACGGTTGTAGTGCTCTGTCTGAGCTTCCTGTTGATGATCGGTCTGAGCCTGGTGGCGGAAGGTTTTGGCTTCCATATTCCGAAAGGGTATCTGTACGCTGCTATCGGTTTCTCAATCGTCATCGAATTGTTCAACCAGATTGCGCGTCGTAACTTTATTCGCCATCAGTCAACGTTACCGCTGCGTGCACGCACCGCAGACGCCATCCTGCGACTGATGGGCGGTAAACGTCAGGCGAGCGCGCAGCACGAGTCTGACAGCCCGGCGACGGTGCCTGTACCTGAAGGCGCGTTTGCTGAAGAAGAGCGTTATATGATCAACGGCGTGCTGACCCTGGCGTCCCGTTCGCTGCGCGGCATCATGACGCCTCGCGGTGAAATCAGCTGGGTGGATGCTGACCTGAGCGTGGATGAAATCCGCGAACAGTTACTCTCTTCTCCGCACAGCCTGTTCCCGGTGTGTCGCGGCGAACTGGATGAGATCATCGGTATTGTTCGCGCGAAAGAACTGCTGGTGGCGCTGGAAGAGGGCGTGGATGTGGCCGCGATTGCTTCGGAATCACCAGCGATTGTCGTCCCGGAAACGCTGGACCCGATTAATCTGCTGGGCGTCCTGCGTCGCGCTCGCGGCAGCTTCGTCATCGTCACCAATGAGTTTGGCGTCGTGCAGGGGCTGGTTACGCCGCTGGACGTGCTGGAAGCGATTGCCGGTGAGTTCCCGGATGCCGACGAAACGCCTGAGATCATTACCGAAGCGGGCGGCTGGCTGGTGAAGGGGGGAACGGATCTGCATGCCCTGCAACAGGCGCTGGATGTCGATAACCTGGTGAACGATGAGGAAGACATCGCCACCGTCGCAGGATTGGTTATCGCCGTAAACGGTCATATCCCGCAGGTGGGAGATGTTATCGACGTTGCGCCGCTTCATATCACGATTGTCGAAGCGAACGACTACCGTGTTGATTTGGTTCGTATTGTTAAAGAACAACCTGCTCACCACGAAGACGAATAAGCGCCGTTCCCCGGTAAAACCGGGATCTAATGAAACGGCATAACGGGCGTCATGTGTCCGTTATGCCGGGCGGGCGGCGGTGCGCTACCCGCCAGCCACTGAGGAAAATCGTGAAGCGGCATAGGCCTTGCGAACAGAAATCCCTGCAACGCCTGAACGCCGTGTCCCCGCAAATATTGCGCCTGCTCTCGCGTTTCAACGCCTTCCGCCACCAGTTCAATATTCAGTCTTTGCCCCAGCGCGATGATGATATCGGTCACCGTGGAGTTCACCGCATCAGTACCGATCGCCGCGGTAAATGATTTGTCGATCTTCAGCACGTCCGGGCGCAATTTCTCCAGCCATGACAGCGAACTGTTGCCGGTGCCAAAGTCATCAATGGCGAGCTTCACCCCTTTGCGGTGAAGTTCACGCATCAGCCGATAATCGACGTCCAGTAAGGCATCCCGTTCCGTCAGCTCAAGCACAAGTTGCTGAACAGGATGGGCGCTGAACCAGTAATGATTGAGATCTTTTAATAGCATGCCATGACGAAAATGGCTGGCCGCAACGTTGATGCCGATATGGAACTGGCTGTTCATCGGGAAGAAATGCCGCTGCCGAATGGTTTCCGCAATGACATAGCGGGTAAGGGGGGCGATCAGGTTGTGTTCTTCGGCGATAGGGATAAAAACATCGGGAGAAATCCATCCCTGTCGAGGGTTATTCCAGCGCAGCAGGATCTCAACCCCCACGCATTGCTGCGTACGGGCATTTAACAGCGGCTGGCAAAACAGTTCAAATTCACGGGCGGCAAGGGCGAGGTTGATCTCCCATGAAAAACTCATTCTGCTGGCCGTTGCCAGCCAGGCAAGGTATCCCACCAGTAAACTCAGCATCACCGCCAGCGGCAGCTGCGTCGGCAGGTGGCGTAGCGCCAGCTCGCCAGCGCCGGGCCCCGTCACGCTGATGGTGAAGGGGAAGTGCTGGGACGCGCGCTGATAACGTTTTTCACCGTTCAGGGCGGGTAGCGCCTCCACCACCCCCTGACCATAGAGCAAGTGGCGGTTGCCGACCGTCAGGCTTGCGCTGGCGATCTGCGGCTGTTGCGGTTCAAGCAGCATCATCGCCAGAAGATCAATATTGACGATCTCAAAGAGCCCGTTTTTGCCATCAGGCGATGACGGATACCACTGAATCAGAATCGGGCTGTCTTTGAGCAGGGACTGATCGGTAGACAGCAGCAACAGGTTATTCGGCGCGGGCAGATCGGGTTGTAGCTGGTGAATCGGCACGTTGCGTGAGCCAAAGATACTAGAGCAGTAGAGAATACCGTTTTGAACCAGACCAATGGAACGCACGGTTTGCAGTCTGGCGACCTGCTTACGCAGGGGAAAATGCGCGGCCGGGCAGGGTTGTCCTACCAGGGGCAGCAGGAGATCGCGCCCGGCCTGTAGAGGGCGGAGCACTTCATCCAGCGTCTCTACGGCGTGAGCGGCGAACGTTTCGGTGCGGTGCTGATTTATATTTCGCTCCGAAATAAATCGGACACTCAATGTGAGGATAAGCGTGATCAGCGCACAGACCGTGCAGACGATGAAACGATTGCGGCGATAATTTTTAATGATCCGTTGTGCTGTTTGCATGCGGGCCGCCTGATAAGCCGTTGGTCACAAAAGCCAATTGCAACACAGCAAGTGTAGTGGGGAAATTTACCGCAGACGAGATTGATGAGAAAAATTCGCCCATCAGTGGGAGATGGGCGAAGTGGCAGGCTATGTTTTGTTAATCACACTGGACTTTAATCGCCAGTCCGCCGCGTGATGTTTCGCGGTATTTCGCGTTCATGTCCTTGCCGGTTTCGTACATGGTCTCAATGACTTTATCCAGCGAGACGCGCGGGGCGCTGGTACGGCGCATTGCCATACGCGCCGCGTTGATCGCTTTTACCGAAGCAATCGCGTTACGCTCGATACACGGCACCTGAACCTGACCGGCAACCGGGTCACAGGTCAGCCCCAGGTTGTGCTCCATGCCGATTTCAGCGGCGACGCACACCTGCTCCGGGCTGGCCCCAAGCAGCTCTGCCAGTCCTGCCGCCGCCATTGAGCAGGCGACGCCGACTTCTCCCTGGCAGCCGACTTCGGCGCCGGAAATCGAGGCGTTCATCTTGTACAGCGCGCCGATAGCGCCAGCGGCCAGGAAGTAACGGGTGTAGATATCCGGGCTGACGGGTTCAATGAAGTGGTCATAGTAAGCCAGCACCGCAGGCACGATCCCGCAAGCGCCGTTGGTCGGCGCCGTAACGACACGCCCGCCCGCGGCGTTTTCTTCGTTCACTGCCAGCGCAAACATATTGACCCAGTCAATGACGTTCATCGGGTCGCTGGACAGTTTGTCGCTGGAAACCAGCATGCGACGCAGTGCGGAAGCACGACGCGGAACGCGCAGCGGCCCCGGCAGAACCCCTTCGGTATTCATCCCGCGATCGATACACGCCTGCATGGTCTGCCAGACGTTGGCGAAATACTCTTCGATTTCCTTTTTGCTGTGCAGCGCCAGTTCGTTCTGCATCACCATCCCGGAGAGCGACAGACCGGTGCTGTTGCAATATTCCAGCATTTCGGTCGCCGATTTAAACGGATAAGGGACGCTGACCTCATTGGCGGCGTCCTGACCAAAATGCTCTTCATCGACAATAAAGCCGCCGCCGATGGAATAATACGTTTTGCTATAAATGACGGTTTCGCCATTGTACGCGTGGATCTGCATTCCATTTTCATGCAATGGCAGGTTGCCATTGTGAAAACGCATCCCGTTATCCTGGGGAAAATCCACTTCGTGCTGGCCCTGCGCCAGTAACAGGCGACCGCGCGCTTCAACGTCGCGAATAAAACCAGGGATGCTGTCAATATCCACGGTGGCAGGTTCGTTACCCGCCAGACCCATAATAATGGCGATATCGGTGTGGTGACCTTTACCCGTGAGCGACAGTGAACCATACACGTCGACGGCGACACGGGTAACGCTATCCAGTAATCCTTTTTCGACCAGGTCATCGACGAACTGTTTACCCGCCTTCATAGGCCCTACAGTATGGGAGGATGAGGGACCAATCCCCACCTTAAACATGTCGAATAGACTAATCACGATAATACTCCTGACAGGGTGACCGGGCTTCCCGGTTACGATGTAATAACTGCGCATAGTGTAAGAGGGAACGCGGCGATCGGCTTAACTATTCACATGAATTAAACTAATGGATAACCACGTATTTACTAATGTTGGGACGGGAATCTCAAGTTGTGTTCTGCGCGTGTAAAGATAAGTATAGTCAGGGTCTCACGCCAATTTGCAGCGCCAGCTCACGAATTATTCCGGCGGTCATTCCCCAGACGAAATAATGCTCATACCACGAAAGCCATACGCGATGTGAATCGCCGCGTCGATAAATATCCAGCGGATGATAACGCCCCAGACGCAGGGCTTCTGAAAGCGGCATCTCAAAGACAGAGGCCACCTCATCTTCGCTGGCGTGATAATGCAGATTCGGGGGAATAATGCCGACCACCGGCGTAACCTGAAAACCCGTGACGCTGTCTACGGGCGGCAGCACGCCAATCACTTCGACGGATTCCGGCGGGATTGCCACCTCTTCCTGCGCTTCACGCAGCGCAGCGGCAATCAGCGACGCATCGCTGCTGTCAACGGCGCCGCCGGGGAATGCGACCTGACCGGCGTGTTTGCGCAGGCGCGCTGAACGCTGAGTCAGCAATAGACCCGGCCGGGCGCGGCGAACCACCGGGATCAGCACGGCAGCCTGACGATGGTTTAACGTCTCACCATTTACCTGCGGGCGCAAAAGTTGAAAGCGCGATAAAAAATCATCAAGGGTCAGGCTGCTGTTTTCCACGACTCAGTTCTCCAGTTGCTGCAAAATTCGATTCACTTTATCAAACGTCTCCTGATATTCCGCGTCCTCCTGGCTGTCCGCTACGATGCCGCCGCCCGCAGAGCAATAGAGATGCCCGTCTACAGCGGTAAGCGTGCGGATCGTGATGCTGGTGTCCATGTTGCCGCAAAAACTCAGGTAGCCGATGCTGCCGCACCAGGCGTTGCGTCTGTGCGGCTCCAGCGCGTCAATGATCTCCATCGCCCGGACTTTTGGCGCGCCGGTAATTGAACCGCCAGGAAAAGCGGCGCGCAGCAGATCGGTGGCATGTAAATTATCGGGCAAACGGGCGGTAATGGTACTGACAAGATGATGTACCGCCGGGAAGGGTTCAACCACAAACAGCTCGGGAACCTTGACCGACCCCGGAACGGCAACGCGGCCGACGTCGTTACGCATCAAATCGACAATCATCAGGTTTTCTGCGCGGTCTTTTGCTGACATCGCGAGCGTTAGCGCCTGCTGGCGATCCGCCTGCGGGTCGTCCAGCCGGGGAAGGGTGCCTTTGATTGGGCGAGTCTGAATGTGACCCTCTTCGGACTGAATAAAGCGCTCGGGAGAAAGACTCAGAATCGCACCGTCCTCCAGGCGCAAAAACGCGCTGAACGGGGCGCGGTTAGCGTGATTAAGCCGCACGAAGGCCAGCCATTCATCTCCCTGATAGTCAGCCTGAAAACGCTGGGCGAGGTTAACCTGATAACAGTCGCCGCTGTGCAGCCAGCTCTGCACCTGGCGGAATTTTTCACCGTACTGCGCGCGGGTCATGTTTGATTGCCATGCGGAGGTCAACGCGAAGGGCTTTCGCACCGGCGCCTGCTGGCGCGCCAGCCACTCAAGGCGAGCGTGAACATCGGTATGGCTCAGCAGAGAGACGGTCTGTCTGCGATGATCGACGATTAAGGCCCAGTCGTAAATGCCGATCGCCATATCCGGCAGGGTGATATCGCGCTGTGCGAGCGTGGGCAGGGATTCAAAACGGCGGCCAAGGTCGTAACCTAACAGCCCCAGCGCGCCGCCCTGAAACGGCAGATTGGGGTCATATGGCGGCTGGATGCCCGCAGACGCCAGCGCCGCCTGCAACACGGTCATGGGATCGTCGGCGGTCGTGGTCGTGCCATGCTTATCGCGCACGCGGGTCTCTTCGCCATGTGTCGACAGCGTTGCCACGGGGTCGGCCACCAGAATATCAAAACGATTATGCGGATGTTCAGCATGGCCGGAATGCAGCAGCATGGCCCAGGGCTGATGGCTCAGCGGGGCAAAATAGTACTCGGCGGCGTCCGGGCGCCACGGTAAAATAATAACAGCGGGTGATAATGTCTTCATCGGTCCTGGTCTACTGGCTATGTGCCGGGTAGCATGAAATAATTAGCGCAGACAATTTAGCAGGAGTTAACAATGTTTGCAGGTTTACCTTCACTCAGCCACGAGCAGCAACAAAAAGCGGTAGAGCGCATTCAGGAACTGATGTCGCAAGGAATGAGCAGCGGACAGGCAATCGCGCAGGTGGCGGATGAACTGCGCGCCACCCATACCGGCGAGCGGATCGTGGCGCGTTTTGAGGATGAGGACGAATAACGTCGCGTTACACTGCGGCGATAATCTTGATCTCAACTCTGTATTTCGGGTTCATCAGCCCGGCTTGCACCGTGCACCGTACCGGCGCGTGACCGGCAACGACCCACGCGTCCCAGGCTTTGTTCATGGCGGCAAAATCGCTTTTATCGGCCAGGAAAATAGTGGCATCAAGAATACGTGACTTACGGGTGCCCTGTTTTTCCAGCGCCGCATCAATTTGCGCCAGCGTGTTGGCGGTCTGTTCAAACGCATCGGCGTCGAGGTTTTCCGGCACACCGGTGTAATAAAGCGTGTTGTTATGGATTACTACATCAGACCAACGATCTTCGGCATCAATACGTATGATAGTCATAAATCATTCCTCGTTAACTTTCCGTTCGACGCGGCAAGACTGCCATAATGTTGCGTTGCCGTCACCTCTTCAACTGGCGTAAGCGACGGCGTCCTGACATAATCCCTGTTCAAATCAACAGGGGGTAGTGTGACGGACGATTTTGCAGCAGACGGTCAGTTGGCTAAAGCGATACCGGGATTTAAACCGCGCGAACCACAGCGGCAGATGGCCGTTGCCGTCACGCATGCTATTGAAAAATCACAACCGCTTGTTGTCGAAGCCGGGACGGGAACAGGCAAAACTTATGCCTACCTCGCGCCGGCGTTACGCGCCGGAAAAAAAGTGATCATCTCGACGGGATCGAAAGCGTTGCAGGATCAGCTCTACAGTCGCGATCTTCCCACCGTCTCAAACGCCCTCAAATTCACCGGTAAACTGGCGCTGTTGAAAGGGCGCTCTAACTATCTTTGTCTGGAACGTCTCGAACAGCAAGCGCTGGCGGGCGGCGATTTGCCGGTACAAATTTTAAGCGATGTGATTTTGCTGCGGTCGTGGTCGAATCAAACCGAAGACGGCGACATCAGTACCTGCGTCAGCGTAGCGGAAGACTCGCAGGCGTGGCCGCTGGTCACCAGCACCAATGACAACTGTCTGGGCAGCGACTGCCCGCTGTATAAAGACTGTTTTGTGGTTAAAGCGCGTAAAAAGGCGATGGACGCCGATGTGGTTATCGTCAACCACCATCTTTTCCTCGCGGATATGGTGGTTAAAGAGAGTGGGTTTGGCGAACTGATCCCGGAGGCGGAGGTGATGATCTTCGATGAGGCCCACCAGCTTCCTGATATCGCCAGCCAGTATTTCGGCCAGTCGCTCTCCAGCCGACAGCTCCTCGACCTGGCGAAAGATTTTACCATCGCCTACCGCACGGAATTGAAAGACACCCAGCAGTTGCAGAAATGCGCCGACCGACTGGCGCAGAGCGCGCAGGATTTTCGCCTGCAACTGGGCGAGCCGGGCTATCGCGGAAATTTACGTGAGCTGCTGGCCGACCCACGGGTACAGCGCGCGCTATTGCTGCTCGACGATACGCTTGAGCTTTGCTACGACGTGGCAAAACTGTCTCTGGGGCGTTCCGCATTGCTGGATGCCGCTTTCGAGCGTGCGACCTTGTATCGCGCGCGGCTGAAACGCTTAAAAGAGATCAACCAGCCAGGGTACAGCTACTGGTACGAATGCACGTCGCGCCATTTCACGCTGGCGCTCACTCCGCTTACGGTCGCGGATAAATTCAAAGAGGTGATGGCGCAGAAACCCGGCAGCTGGATTTTTACCTCTGCCACGTTATCGGTGAACGACGATCTCCATCACTTTACGGCGCGGCTGGGCATTGAACAGGCCGAATCGATGCTGTTGCCCAGTCCGTTCGACTATACCCGTCAGGCGCTGTTGTGCGTGCCGCGTAACCTGCCGCAAACCAACCAACCGGGCTCTGCCCGACAGCTGGCGGCAATGTTAAGACCGATCATCGAAGCCAACAATGGCCGCTGCTTTATGCTGTGTACGTCGCATGCCATGATGCGCGATCTGGCGGAACAGTTCCGCGCCACCATGACGCTGCCCGTCCTGTTGCAGGGCGAAACCAGCAAAGGTCAACTGCTGCAACAGTTCGTCAGCGCCGGTAATGCGCTACTGGTCGCAACCAGCAGCTTCTGGGAAGGGGTGGATGTGCGCGGCGATACGTTGTCGCTGGTGATTATCGATAAATTACCTTTTACTTCTCCTGACGATCCCTTGCTGAAAGCGCGGATGGAGGATTGTCGTCTGCGCGGCGGCGATCCGTTTGATGAAGTGCAGCTACCCGACGCGGTCATCACGCTGAAACAAGGGGTGGGGCGTCTGATTCGCGATTCCGACGATCGTGGGGTGTTGGTGATTTGTGATAACCGGCTGGTGATGCGACCGTATGGCGCCACCTTCCTGGCGAGCCTGCCGCCCACGCCGCGCACCCGGGACATCGCCCGCGCCGTCAGATTTCTCGCCATACCAACGGCCGAGTAATTTGTTACGGAGTATGGTAAGATGCGCGCCATTTTATTGATTTAAGCACGAAGACCCATGCGAATTCTGGCTATCGATACCGCCACAGAAGCGTGTTCCGTTGCCCTGTGGAATGACGGTAATATCAACGCTCATTTTGAGCTTTGCCCACGAGAACATACCCAACGTATTTTGCCGATGGTGCAGGATATCCTGGCCGCCAACAGCATTACGCTTACCGATATCGACGCGCTGGCGTTTGGTCGCGGCCCCGGCAGTTTTACCGGCGTGCGCATTGGCATTGGCATTGCGCAGGGGCTGGCGCTGGGCGCGAACCTGCCGATGACTGGCGTTTCAACGCTGGCGACAATGGCGCAGGGCGCCTGGCGTAAAAGCGGCGCGACGCGCGTGCTGGCGGCGATTGACGCACGTATGGGCGAAGTCTACTGGGCGGAATACCAGCGTGATGAAAATGGCGTCTGGCACGGGGAAGAGACCGAGGCTGTGTTAAATCCCGGGCTGGTTAGCGAACGGTTGAAGCAGCTTTCCGGGGAGTGGGCTACTGTTGGCACAGGCTGGCCTGCATGGCCTGATCTGGGTAAAGACAGCGGTCTGGCTTTGCGCGATGGCGACGTTCTGCTTCCGGCGGCGGAGGATATGCTGCCTCTCGCCAGTCAGATGCTGGCAGCGGGGAAAACCGTCGCGGTTGAACAGGCCGAACCGGTTTATTTACGTAACAACGTCGCGTGGAAGAAACTTCCGGGCAAAGAATGAATCTCAGTATTATCACCCTGAATAATTTGAACGTAGCTGTTACACACAGGCAGTTTGAAGTATGACGAGAATATGTGCTGAGAAAAAAGGAGTCGCACTATGGCGGTTCAACAACAGGTAATGAAAGGAATTCTGGCGGGAGTGGTTGCGTTAACGTTGAGTGGCTGCGTTACCGTCCCGGATGCCATCAAAGGTTCCAGTCCCACGCCGCAGCAGGATCTGGTGCGGGTTATGAATGCGCCGCAGCTGTACGTCGGCCAGGAAGCGCGTTTTGGCGGTAAAGTGGTGGATGTGCAAAACCAGCAGGGAAAAACGCGGCTGGAAATCGCCAGCGTGCCGCTTGATAACGGCGCGCGCCCGATCCTCGGTGAGGCTTCGCGAGGGCGGATTTATGCCGACGTGAACGGCTTCCTTGACCCGGTAGACTTCCGTGGGCAACTGGTGACGGTCGTCGGGCCGATTACCGGCACGGTGGATGGTAAGGTCGGCAGTACGCCGTATAAGTTTATGCTGATGCAGGCAACGGGCTATAAACGCTGGCACCTTACTCAGCAGATCGTCATGCCGCCGCAGCCGATCGATCCCTGGTTCTACGGTGGACGAGGCTGGCCGTACGGCTATGGCGGTTGGGGATGGTATAACCCAGGCCCCGCACAGGTTCAAACGATCGTAACTGAATAACCCCTTGTTTTATCAATAAAAGAGACAGCGGCTGGTCCGCTGTTTCTGCATTAATACGGACATAAGAAAAATAAATAGTGACGCGCTTCGCAACCTTTTCGTTGAGTGATTAATAAACTGGTACGCTGAGTTAATATTATGTTAACGACTTGTTTATTAACTGGGGTTGCGATGACGACGAACACTCATTTTAGAGGTGATGCTTTGAAGAAGGTTTGGCTTAACCGATATCCCGCTGATGTCCCGGCGGAGATCAATCCTGACCGTTATCAATCCCTGGTTGAATTATTTGAACATGCCGTCGTGCGTTACGCCGACCAGCCTGCGTTCGTCAATATGGGGGAGGTGATGACCTTCCGCAAACTGGAAGAGCGCAGCCGGGCATTCGCGGCCTATTTGCAGGAAGGGCTGGGCCTCAAAAAAGGCGACCGCGTCGCGCTAATGATGCCGAATCTGCTGCAATACCCGGTCGCGCTGTTTGGTATTTTGCGCGCCGGGATGATCGTCGTGAATGTCAACCCGCTGTATACGCCGCGTGAGCTTGAGCATCAGCTCAATGACAGCGGGGCGGCGGCTATCGTGATCGTCTCTAACTTTGCCCACACGCTGGAAAAAGTGGTCGATAAAACGTCCGTACAGCACGTAATTCTGACGCGCATGGGCGACCAGCTTTCTACCGCGAAAGGTACGCTGGTTAACTTTGTCGTGAAATACATTAAGCGTCTGGTGCCGAAATATCACCTGCCGGATGCGATCTCTTTTCGCCGCGCGCTACACGCAGGTTATCGGATGCAGTACGTGAAACCTGAGCTGGTCACCGAAGATCTGGCGTTCCTGCAATACACGGGCGGTACAACCGGCGTAGCGAAAGGCGCGATGCTGACGCACCGCAACATGCTGGCAAACCTGGAGCAGGTAAAAGGCACCTACGGGCCGTTGCTGCATGAGGGGAAAGAGCTGGTGGTGACGGCGTTGCCGCTGTATCACATTTTCGCGTTGACTATGAACTGCCTGCTGTTTATTGAACTGGGCGGGCAAAACCTGCTCATCACTAACCCGCGCGACATTCCGGGCATGGTGAAAGAGCTGGCGAAATATCCGTTTACCGCGATGACCGGCGTTAACACCCTGTTTAACGCCTTGCTGAACAACAAAGAATTCCAGCAACTGGACTTCTCTACGTTGCACCTTTCTGCTGGCGGCGGTATGCCGGTACAGCATGCGGTTGCAGAACGTTGGGTGAAACTGACCGGACAATATTTGCTTGAAGGCTACGGTCTGACCGAGTGCGCGCCGTTGGTCAGCGTGAACCCGCATGATATCGATTATCACAGCGGCAGTATCGGGCTGCCCGTTCCCTCTACCGATGTAAAACTGGTGGATGACGAGGGCAACGAGGTGCCAACAGGCGAGCCTGGCGAGCTGTGCGTGAAGGGGCCGCAGGTGATGCTGGGATACTGGCAGCGCCCGGACGCGACGGATGAAATCGTCAAAGACGGCTGGCTTTACACGGGGGATATCGCGGTGATTGATGACGAAGGGTTCCTGCGCATCGTCGATCGCAAAAAAGATATGATTCTGGTTTCCGGCTTTAACGTCTATCCTAATGAAATTGAAGACGTGGTGATGCAGCATCCTGGCGTTCAGGAAGTGGCGGCAGTCGGCGTACCTTCGGGCAGCAGCGGTGAAAGCGTGAAAATCTTTGTCGTGAAGAAAGACCCGGCGTTGACCGATGAGGCATTGATTACCTTCTGTCGTCGCCAGTTGACGGGGTATAAAGTGCCGAAGCTGGTGGAGTTTCGCGACGAACTGCCTAAATCGAACGTCGGAAAAATTTTACGACGAGAATTACGTGACGAAGCGCGTGGCAAAGTAGACAATAAAGCCTGAGCTTTAAGCAAGTCGCCAGACGCCGGTTAAGCCGGCGTTTTTTTTGGCGCAAACTAAAGAGAATATGATTTGAATTACCAAATGATCACTACGGACGACGCGCTGGCGACGTTATGTGAAGCGGTTCGGGCATTTCCGGCGATTGCTCTTGATACGGAGTTTGTCCGTACGCGCACCTATTACCCGCAACTTGGGCTTATCCAGCTGTTTGATGGCGAGCATGTCGCCCTGATTGATCCTCACGGCATTACCGACTGGTCGCCTCTGCGCGCCGTGTTGCGTGATACCGCGATAACCAAATTTTTGCATGCGGGCAGCGAAGATCTGGAGGTTTTTCTCAACACCTTCGGAGAACTGCCGCAACCGCTGATCGATACGCAGATCCTTGCCGCATTTTGCGGCCGCCCCTTGTCCTGGGGTTTTGCCGCGATGGTCGAGGAGTTTACGGGTGTCGCGCTGGATAAAAGTGAGTCCCGTACCGACTGGCTGGCAAGACCGTTAACCGAACGTCAGTGTGAGTATGCGGCGGCGGACGTCTGGTATTTGTTACCGATCACCAAAAAACTGATGGTCGAAACCGAAGCATCCGGCTGGCTGCCTGCGGCGCTGGATGAGTGCCGTCTGATGCAGCAACGTCGTCAGGAAATTCTGGCGCCGGAAGATGCCTGGCGTGACATCACCAATGCGTGGCAGTTGCGTACCCGTCAACTGGCCTGCCTGCAACTGCTGGCCGACTGGCGGCTGCGCAAGGCGCGTGAGCGCGATCTGGCGGTCAACTTTGTGGTGCGCGAAGAGCACCTGTGGGCAGTGGCGCGCTATATGCCGGGGAGTCTGGGCGAACTGGACAGCCTGGGGCTTTCTGGCAGCGAAATTCGTTTTCACGGTAAGACGCTGATCGCGTTAGTGGAGAAGGCGCAGGCGCTGCCGGAAGAGATGCTGCCGGAACCCTTGCTGAACCTGATGGATATGCCAGGCTATCGCAAGGCGTTTAAAGCCATCAAAGCGCTGGTGGCAGACGTTAGCGCGACGCACAACGTCAGTGCGGAATTGCTGGCGTCGCGTCGGCAAATCAACCAGTTGCTTAACTGGCACTGGAAGTTAAAACCGCAGGCCACGCAGCCGGAACTTATCTCCGGCTGGCGTGCGGAACTGATGGCGGAAAAACTGCGGAATCTGTTGCAGGAATATCCGCTGTAATACGGATGATGGCCGCTATCCGGCCGCTCCGTCATTAGCGCAGCGCCTGACAGATCGCCTCCGCCATCTGCCGGGTGGAGGCGGCGCCTTTCAGATCCGGTGTTTTCGGGCCGTTAGCGATAACCTGCTCAATGGCCGCGAGAATACCGTCATGTGCCTCCCGGTAGCGCGTATCGCCATTGCCGAGGAAATCCAGCATCATGGCGCCCGCCCAGATGGTGGCAACAGGGTTGGCGATATTCTTGCCGTATATATCCGGCGCAGAGCCGTGTACCGGTTCAAACAGCGACGGGAATGTGCGTTCCGGGTTCAGGTTTGCGGAAGGCGCAATGCCGATGGTGCCGGTACAGGCCGGGCCAAGATCGGACAGAATATCGCCAAACAGATTTGAGGCGACAACCACGTCAAAGCGCTCCGGCTGCATGACAAAGCGGGCGCACAGAATGTCGATATGCTGCTTATCCCAACGAATCTCCGGGTAGTGTTGCGCCATTGCTTCAACGCGTTCATCCCAGAAAGGCATACTGATGGCCAGGCCGTTGGATTTGGTGGCGGACGTCAGCGTTTTGCGCGGTCGGCTTTGCGCCAGCTCAAAGGCGTAGCGCAGAATGCGATCCACTCCGCGCCGGGTAAATACCGACTCCTGAATCACCACTTCGTGCTCGGTTCCGGCATTAACGCGCCCGCCCAGCGAGGAGTATTCCCCTTCGGTGTTCTCGCGCACGACGTAGAAATCAATATCTCCCGCTTTTTTTCCGGCCAGCGGGCAGGGAACGCCGGGAAACAGACGTACCGGACGCAGGTTAACGTACTGGTCAAATTCGCGACGGAATTTCAGCAGCGATCCCCACAATGAAACATGGTCCGGGACGGTATCCGGCCAGCCGACGGCGCCGAAATAGATCGCATCAAACGATTTTAGCTGCGCATGCCAGTCGTCAGGCATCATCGTACCGTGATGCGCATAATATTCGCAGCTGGCCCACTCAATCGGCTCAAAGCTGAGCGAGAGATCCCAGCGTTCGGCGGCGGTCTGCAATACGCGAATACCTTCAGGCAGGACTTCTTTACCAATACCGTCTCCGGGAATAGCGGCAATACGACAGGTTTTCTTCATACCAGCTCTCACTTATCAGCAGTCAAAATTGACTTACCCCTTATCCTATAATTGACTGATTGAGAGTTAATCCTTCCAACTGGTGAAACATAAAACACAGATCATGAATAATCTGCCTCTCCTGAATGATTTACGCGTCTTTATGCGGGTTGCCCGGCGTGCGGGTTTTAGCGCGGTTGCGGAAGAGCTGGGCGTTTCGCCGGCGTTTATCAGCAAACGGGTGGCGTTGCTGGAGCAGACGCTGAACGTGGTGCTGCTCCACCGAACGACCCGGCGGGTGACGATCACGGAAGAGGGCGAGCGTATTTACGAATGGGCACAGCGCATTTTGCAGGATGTGGATCAGATGATGGATGAGCTGTCTGACGTGCGGCAAGTCCCACAAGGTATGCTGCGTATTATCAGCAGTTTTGGCTTCGGTCGGCGGATTGTTGCGCCCGCGCTGTCGGCGCTGGCGAAGCAGTATCCACAGCTGGAGTTGCGGTTCGACGTTGAGGACCGGCTGGTGGATCTGGTGAATGAAGGGGTCGATCTTGATATTCGTATTGGTGATGAGATTGCCTCTAATTTAATCGCGCATAAACTTGGAACCAATTACCGTATTTTATGCGCATCACCGGCGTTTCTGGAGCAGCACGGCACGCCGAAGCAGCTCAGCGATCTGGCAGCCTTTCCGTGTCTGGTGATTAAAGAGCGTGACCATCCCTTTGGAATCTGGCAGTTACGCACAAAAGAACGGGAATATTCGATTAAAGTGACAGGGTCACTGTCCTCCAACCACGGTGAGATTGTGCATCAATGGTGTCTGGACGGGCAGGGCATTGCGTTGCGGTCGTGGTGGGATGTCTGCGATAACATTGCCAGCGGCCATCTGGTGCAGGTTCTGCCGGAATATTATCAGCCTGCTAATATCTGGGCGGTCTCCGCTTCCCGTCTTTCCTCGTCGGCAAAAATTCGCATTACGGTTGAATTTCTGCGCCGCTATTTTCAGGAGCGTTACCCGAAGTTCAGCCTGGAATAAGCACCGCCGCGTTACTGTTTATGGCACAGCAGCAAATAAAAGGCAGAATACTCTGCCTTTTTATCGCGTTGCGTTATCCGAAAAGAGATTATCTGGACTCTTCGGCTTCCGGTAATGTCACGTTAAGCTCGAGAATTGAAATATCGCCGTCTTTTTGCTCAAGCTGTACGGTGACCATTTCTGGATCAATTTGCACATACTTGCAGATGACTTCGAGAATATCTTTTCTCAACTGCGGTAAATAATGCGGCTCGGCGTCGCTGCGACGGCGCTCCGCAACAATGATTTGCAGTCGCTCTTTAGCGATGTTGGCTGTACTCTTTTTCCGCGAGAGAAAAAAATCCAGTAATGCCATAACTTATCCTCCGAACAGGCGTTTGAGGAAACCTTTCTTCTCTTCTTCAATGAAGCGGAAAGGACGTTCTTCTCCCAACAGACGTTCTACGGTATCTGCATAGGCTTTACCCGCATCAGCAGTGATGTCGAGAATAACCGGCTCTCCCTGGTTGGATGCGCGCAGGACTGACTGATCTTCCGGGATAACCCCCACGAGTTTGATGCGCAAGATTTCCAGCACGTCTTCCATACTGAGCATATCGCCTCTGTTAACGCGGCCTGGGTTGTAACGCGTCAGCAGCAGATGCTCTTTAATCGGGTCTTCGCCGTTTTCAGCACGACGGGATTTTGACGCCAGAATGCCGAGAATACGGTCAGAGTCACGTACTGAGGAGACTTCCGGGTTCGTGGTGATAATCGCTTCATCGGCAAAATAGAGCGCCATCAGCGCGCCGGTTTCAATGCCCGCCGGAGAGTCGCAGACGATAAAGTCGAAATCCATTGTCTTCAGGTCATCGAGAACTTTTGCTACGCCCTCACGGGTCAGCGCGTCTTTATCGCGGGTTTGCGATGCCGGAAGAATAAAGAGATTCTCAGTGCGCTTATCTTTGATTAACGCCTGGTTTAGCGTCGCATCGCCCTGAATCACGTTCACGAAATCGTAAACGACACGACGCTCACATCCCATGATCAGGTCGAGGTTACGCAGACCGATATCGAAATCGATAACGACAGTTTTCTTTCCCTTCTGGGCCAAACCAGTAGCGATGGCCGCGCTGGAGGTGGTCTTGCCAACGCCCCCTTTACCCGAAGTAACTACAATAATGCGTGCCATAGAAATTCCTTGTTAAAAAGGGATCAATTCAACGGTTGAACTGCCAAAGCGTTATCTGCTAACCGCAGACGCGCCGCTTTGCCATAAAATTCTGCCGGGATTTTATCACTCAGCCAATAAACACCTGCGATAGACACCAGTTCTGCCGTCAGATGGGTACAAAAAATTTGCGCTTCCCGATCGCCGCTGGCGCCTGCCAGCGCGCGACCCCGCATCATGCCATAAACGTGGATATTACCGTCTGCGATTAACTCTGCGCCAGCGCTGACGTGACTTGTAACAATTAGATCACATTGTGGAGCATAAATGCGCTGACCGGAACGAACCGGTACGTCAATTAATCGCGTTTTTGTGATGGGGGTAACATTTTGCGGCGGCGCGCTCGGTGCCGGGGCTTCGACCGGGGCGGAACGAGCGACTTTCTCTTTACCTTCAGTCAGTAAAGGAAGACCCATCTCGTCAATTTCCGCTTTTAGCGCCGCGTCTTTGCAGCCGCTAACGCCGATAATACGCAGACCGGTAGACGTCACCACCTCTTGCAGCGCAGGCCAGTTTACTGGACTTTCAAGGCCGCTGACGTTAATGACCACGGGAGCATGTTTTAAAAAAGCAGGTGCCTGAGCGATTTTGTCTTCCAACGCCTGACGAATAACCTTGGGTTCAGCTTCGTGCAAATGAACCACTGATAAGGTGAAGCTACTGCCTTTAAGCTCGATTGGCGTGTTTGACATCCTGGCCTTACTCAATTTGCTATTTATCATCCCCAATGCGGGGCGATATTCCGAAGACTAGAAGGCATGTTATAGTCAGTATTATATTGAGGCAAGTCACCATCCCGTTAATTCAGAGTAAAAGTATGTTTTGTGTGATCTATCGAAGTAGCAAACGCGACCAGACCTATTTATACGTCGAAAAAAAAGACGATTTCTCACGGGTTCCTGAAGATCTGATGAAGGGATTCGGGCAGCCAACGCTGGCAATGATTCTGCCGTTGGATGGGCGTAAGAAATTAGTGAATGCCGACCTGGAGAAAGTAAAACAAGCGTTAACCGACCAGGGGTATTATTTACAACTGCCGCCACCGCCGGAAGATTTACTCAAACAACATCTTTCTGCGCCGGGCGAAAATAAACCAGACGCTAAAAGTTAAACTGTATCCGGCAACGCGAATGCCCTGTCGATGCAGTTCCTGAAATCCACGATTACGTTAGGGGAAAATAATGTATCAACATCACAACTGGCAAGGTGCTCTGCTTGATTACCCGGTAAGTAAAGTGGTTTGTGTAGGCAGTAACTACGCAAAGCATATTAAGGAGATGGGTAGCGCAACGCCGGATGAACCCGTTCTTTTTATTAAACCGGAAACGGCGCTGTGCGATCTACGCCAGCCGCTGGCGATTCCAACGGACATGGGCGCCGTTCACCATGAAGTCGAACTGGCGATATTGATTGGCTCAACTCTGCGCCAGGCGACGGAAGAGCATGTCCGCAAGGCGATTGCCGGTTATGGCGTGGCGCTCGATCTGACGCTGCGGGATATTCAGGGCAAAATGAAAAAAGCCGGTCAGCCCTGGGAAAAAGCAAAAGGGTTTGATAATTCCTGCCCGCTGTCAGGTTTTATTCCGGTTTCGGAATTTCATGGCGATCCGCAAAATACCGCGCTCGGGTTGAAAGTGAACGGCGAAATCCGTCAGCAAGGCTCGACGGCGGAGATGATCCACCACATTGTGCCGCTCGTCGCCTACATGAGCCGTTTCTTCACGCTCAAAGCGGGAGACGTGATCCTGACCGGCACACCGGAAGGCGTTGGCCCGTTGCAAAGCGGCGACGAGCTGGAAGTCAGTTTTAACGGTCAAACGCTGACGACGCGCGTCCTGTAATCTCTGCTTGCCGCCTTTTCGGGCGGCAAAACTTGCATCAGCGTGCCAGACTGGTTATAAGGTGCAGCTTTACAGCAATGGCGGATACCCTGATGAGCGACATACCTTTCTGGCAAAGTAAAACCCTGGATGACATGACCGATGCCGAGTGGGAGTCGTTGTGTGATGGATGCGGCCAGTGTTGCCTGCACAAACTGATGGATGAAGACACCGACGAAATCTATTTCACCAACGTGGCGTGTCGTCAGTTGAATATCAAAACCTGCCAGTGTCGTAACTATGAACGTCGGTTCGAGTACGAGCCAGACTGCATTAAACTCACCCGCGATAATCTGCCAACCTTTGAATGGTTGCCGATGACCTGCGCCTATCGCTTGTTAGCGGAAGGAAAGGGGCTGCCGGGCTGGCATCCGTTGTTGACCGGGTCGAAAGCGGCGATGCACGGCGAGCGTATTTCTGTGCGCCATATTGCGGTGAAAGAATCTGAAGTGCGGGACTGGCAGGATCACATCTTAAACAAACCTTCATGGGCGGACTGAACCGCCCATTGTTCAGCAAGCGTTAATTACGCTTTTTTCGCCTGATACATTTCATCGCCGTGGTTGTCGTCTTCAACCCAGAAATTGATATTGAATTGCGCATCGTCGCTTAATTCGATGCGGTGCCAGTATTGCGGCGGGCTGGTCGCAAACTGACCGGCGTTAATGACCACTTTGAGTTCAGGTTCTTTGGCGTCTTCGTTAGCGAAACCGTAGTAAGTGACCGTGCCTTCCATCACGCAGAGTTGCCCAAATACACCCGCAGCGGTGTTATGGTGGGAGAGCAGTGCGGCTGGCACATTCTCTTTGGTGAAGAAGGGAGTGGAACGTTTAATTTTCCAGTTTGCCGGGATGCGTAAATGGGACATAAAGCGTCTCCTTGTGGGGGCATCTATAAGATGCATTTAATATACATCTTATAGATGCCCGGAAGCAACGCCGTCAGGCGAAAAAAAACGCTCCCGAAGGAGCGTTCTGTTATCGACTAAAGAGATCGCGTCTTTTCGGCTTAAACGGTTGAGCAATCAACACCAGGATCGCGATCGCCAGATACGCCGCAAAAATCCCCAACAGCCACTGCGGCATCTCCAGGGTTAAAAACGACCACTGACGCTCGGCGCAGTCGCCGGAAGCCAGGAAGACCTGCGGCAGCCATTTATCCAGCGGTAGCCACGTCGGGAAGCGTGCAGCAAAATCACAGGTCATGAACGGCGAAGGATGAAGCTGGATCATCGTGTGTTCATAAGCCAACTGCAACCCACGCCAGGCGCTGTAAATCCAGATCGCTATCGCCACATAACGCAGCGGCGTTTTAGGGGCGACAGCGCCAACCAGACCCGCGCCCATCACGCCGAATAACGCGCTACGTTCGTAAATACATAGCACGCAAGGTTTGAGCAGCATGACGTGCTGGAACCACAGCGCTACCATTTCGAGCGCAAAGGCAGTTAACGCCATCAGTAACCACGCGCCCCGACCCCGTGAGCACTGGTTTAAAAATCGCAACATAATTATTTCCCTGCAACATGCGTAGACACCGCAGTGTAAACCAATTCAATTTATGCGCCAGTAGTGGGAAATGAAATAAAGTATAATCGGATAATTATCATGCAAAAAGTCAAACCGGGCAGTGATTTGCCCGGTTTGATGTTATGAGAATGTAGCTAACCAGCCAGATTGCGTCATCCACTCCGTGATGGGGGTGAGGGTAAACTCGACGCAGAGTAAACCAACGAGGGTGAGCACCAGCGTGTATGGCAACGCCATCCAGACCATACGGCCATAAGAGAGACGAATCAGCGGCGCCAGCGCAGAGGTGAGCAGGAACAAAAATGCCGCCTGGCCGTTTGGCGTCGCTACGGACGGCAAATTGGTGCCGGTGTTGATCGCCACTGCCAGCAGTTCGTACTGTTTCATGCTGATTGCGCCGCTTTCCATAGCCGCTTTGGCCTCATTGATGTAAATCGTCCCGACGAACACGTTATCGGAAATGGACGACAGCAGGCCATTGAAAAGGTAGAACAGCGTTAACTGCGCATGTTCGGAAGCCTGTAAAACGAACTGGATGATCGGGGCGAAAAGATGCTGATCGATAATGACCGCCACGATGGAGAAGAAAACCGTCAACAGCGCGGTAAACGGCAAGGACTCAGTAAATGCTTTGCCAATCGCGTGTTCATCGGTGACGCCGGTGAGTGACGTGGCCAGAATAATGACCGACAGGCCAATTAAGCCCACTTCCGCCAGATGCAGCGCCAGCGCCGTCACCAGCCAGACGCCGATAATCGCCTGTACAAACAGATTGAGTTTGTCCTGGCGTGTACGACGTTGACGGCTTTGATCGTCGAACTCCTGCAAAATATGACGCACTTTCTCCGGCAGCGTTTCACCATAGCCAAACCAGCGCAGTTTCTCGACCAGCACGCAGGTGAACAGCCCGCAAATTAGCACCGGAACCGTCACCGGCGACATGCGCAGGAAGAAATCGCCGAAATGCCAGCCCGCCGCTTTGGCGATAATCAGGTTCTGCGGTTCGCCAACCATCGTCATGACGCCGCCCAGCGCGGTGCCTACGCCCGCATGCATCATCAGGCTGCGCAAGAAACCGCGAAACTGCTCCAGCACCGCTTTACTGTTCTGGTCGAGGTGATCGTCATCCTGGAGATCGTTCTCTTCGCCGCGCGCAGAGGCGATGCGATGATAAATGCCATAAAAGCCGACCGCGACGCTGATGACCACCGCGACAACGGTCAGGGCATCAAGGAAAGCGGACAGGAAGGCGGCAGCCATACAAAATGCGAGCGACAGCAGCATCTTGGAACGAATGCTAAGCAGCAGGCGGGTAAAAATGAACAGCAGCAACTGCTTCATAAAGTAGATGCCTGCGACCATGAACATCAGCAGCAGCAGCACTTCGAGGTTGGCGGCAACCTCTTCACGCACATGCGCTGCGCTGGTCATCCCAATGATGACCGCTTCAATCGCCAGTAATCCGCCGGGCAGCAGGGGATAGCACTTCAGCGCCATCGCCAGCGTGAAAATAAATTCAGCGACCAGCAGCCAGCCCGCTACAAATGGGTTGATGAAGAAAATCAGTGGATTAGCAATTAAAAAAGCGATTAATGCAAGTTTATACCAGTCAGGCGACTGGCCCAGAAAGTTGCGCCAGAATGCGCGACCCCAGGAGAGCTCCATGGCAGTTTCCCTTACCTGTAAATGTGAGAATCATGTTTTTATGTTTAGGCGCAAAGCTTAGCGGCCAGGGTAAAAGCAGGCAAGTCCTTAACGTGATGGCGCGGCGTTATCCAGAAAATGAAGCCTTGATCCCCTTTTTCTTCATCCTGTCCGCTATCAGCCATGAAACCCGTCTGGTATGATGAGTGTAACTATGTTTTGCTGTGTAATGGAAATCTCACTATGGTCATTAAGGCGCAGAGCCCGGCGGGTTTCGCGGAAGAGTACATCATTGAAAGTATCTGGAATAACCGCTTCCCACCTGGCACTATTTTGCCTGCCGAACGTGAACTCTCCGAACTTATCGGAGTGACGCGCACCACGTTACGCGAAGTATTGCAGCGCCTGGCGCGAGACGGCTGGTTGACGATTCAACACGGCAAACCGACAAAGGTGAACAATTTCTGGGAAACGTCCGGGCTGAATATTCTTGAAACGCTCGCGCGTCTTGATCATGAAAGCGTGCCGCAACTGATTGATAATCTGCTGTCGGTGCGAACCAATATCTCCACGATTTTTATCCGCACCGCGTTTCGTCAGCATCCTGATAAAGCGCAGGAAGTGCTGGCGACGGCGAATGAAGTGGCCGACCACGCCGATGCGTTCGCGGACCTGGATTACAACATTTTCCGCGGTCTGGCGTTTGCCTCCGGTAATCCGATTTACGGTCTGATCCTGAACGGGATGAAAGGGCTGTATACCCGCATTGGCCGTCACTATTTCGCCAACCCGGAAGCCCGGAGCCTGGCGCTCGGTTTCTACCATAAGCTGTCATCGCTTTGCGAACAGGGCGCGCATGACCAGGTGTACGAAACGGTACGCCGTTACGGTCATGACAGCGGTGAGATTTGGCATCGTATGCAGAAGAATTTGCCAGGCGATTTGGCCATTCAGGGCCGCTAATCGTTATACGCCGGATGGCGCTCCGCTTATCCGGCCTACGGTGATGTGCTGTTTGTTCGCGCCGGATGGCGCTTCGTTTATCCGGCCCACGGTGATGTGCTGTTTGTAGGCCGGATAAGGTGTTTACACCGCCATCCGGCAATTAAACTACAGGCTGTTCATTCTCGGCGGACACCGCTCCAGCAGCTCAACGCTGCCATCCTCATTCTGCTGCTCCAGCATGACATCAAACCCCCACAGGCGATGCACATGTTTCAGCACCTCTTTACGTCCCTTATCCAGCGGCGCGCGGTTGTGAGGAATATAGCGTAGCGTCAAAGAGCGATCGCCGCGTAAATCCACATTCCAGATCTGAATATTCGGCTCCAGATTGCTCAGGTTGTACTGTGACGAAAGCCGATTGCGGATCTCGCGATAACCTTCCTCATTGTGAATGGCCGAAATTTCCAGATAATTGTGCCGGTCGTCGTCCAGCACGGTAAAGAAACGGAAATCACGCATCACTTTCGGCGACAGGAACTGGCTGATAAAGCTCTCGTCTTTAAAATCACGCATCGCGAAATGCAGGGTTTCCAGCCAGTCTGAACCGGCGATATCCGGGAACCAGTATTTGTCTTCTTCCGTTGGCGACTGGCAAATGCGTTTGATGTCCTGGAACATCGCGAAGCCAAGCGCATAAGGGTTAATTCCGCTATACCACGGGCTGTTGTACGGCGGCTGGAACACCACATTGGTGTGGCTGTGTAAAAACTCCAGCATAAAGCGCTCGGTCACTTTACCTTCATCGTAAAGATGATTCAGGATGGTGTAGTGCCAGAACGTCGCCCAGCCTTCGTTCATCACCTGCGTCTGTTTTTGCGGATAGAAATACTGGCTGACCTTGCGCACGATGCGCAGGATCTCGCGCTGCCATGACTCCAGCAACGGCGCGTTCTTTTCCATAAAGTAGAGCAGGTTTTCCTGCGGTTCAGACGGGTAACGCCGCGTTTCGGCGACGGCTTTCTCTTCCTCTTTCTTCGGCAGAGTACGCCACAGCATATTCACCTGGCTTTGCAGATACTCTTCGCGACTTTTCTGCCGGGCTTTCTCCTCCTGCAACGAAATTTTTTGCGGGCGTTTGTAGCGATCGACGCCATAGTTCATCAGCGCATGGCAGGAATCCAGCAGCTTTTCAACTTCGTCCACGCCATAGCGTTCTTCGCATTCGGTAATGTAATTACGGGCAAAGATCAAGTAATCGACAATCGAACTGGCGTCGGTCCAGCTGCGGAACAGGTAGTTATTCTTGAAGAAAGAGTTATGCCCATAGCACGCGTGCGCCATCACCAGCGCCTGCATAGTAATGGTGTTCTCTTCCATCAGATAAGCGATACACGGGTTGGAGTTAATGACGATTTCATAGGCCAGCCCTTGCTGACCATGCTTATACAGGCGCTCGGTTTCAATGAATTTTTTGCCAAACGACCAGTGAGGATAGTTGATCGGCATCCCGACGCTGGAATAGGCATCCATCATCTGCTCAGAGGTGATCACCTCGATTTGGTGCGGATAGGTATCCAGTTTGTAGAGTTTCGCGACGCGGTCAATCTCCGCCAGATAGACATCCAGCAGATCAAACGTCCAGTCGGGTCCATCGCTCAAACGTGTGCTGTCCTTGTTCATGGAATCAATCGTAGCCATTCGCGCACCCTCATTGTTGGCGGCACTCTCTGTCTGGAGCACCTCATTTCAAGCATAGAACACCGTGTTAAAAAACGTGCTGATGAAGAAAATTTTTCTTTGCGATTTCGCAGCGCCGGCACGCCAGAAAATGGTGTGGCTGCAATATTTTATGCTGGATAAAAATGACGCACAGCAGGAGATGCCAAAGCAGAGAGATCCCTGACAACAGAGGCAGATGTGAGGTGCGTCACCATAAAAAAGCCATATGTTGAATAATATTTTCAACTGAGTTATCAAGATGTAATTAGAAGATTGTTCTTTTACTGTTAACGGAGTGGCTATGCGAGTTGTCATACTGGGAAGTGGCGTCGTTGGCGTAACCAGCGCCTGGTATCTGTGTCAGGCTGGGCATGACGTCACCGTCATCGATCGTGAACCTGGCCCGGCGCTGGAAACCAGCGCGGCGAACGCCGGACAAATTTCTCCGGGCTATGCCGCGCCGTGGGCGGCGCCGGGTGTGCCGCTGAAGGCCATCAAGTGGATGTTCCAGCGCCATGCGCCGCTGGCTGTTCGCCTGGACGGAACGCAGTTTCAGTTGAAGTGGATGTGGCAAATGTTGCGTAACTGCGACACCCGCCATTACATGGAGAACAAAGGGCGCATGGTGCGTCTGGCGGAGTACAGCCGTGATTGCCTGAAAGCGCTGCGTGCCTCAACCGGCATTCAGTATGAAGGGCGTCAGGGCGGAACATTGCAGTTATTCCGTACCGCGCAACAGTATGAGAACGCCACCCGCGATATCGCCGTTCTGGAAGATGCCGGCGTACCGTATCAGCTACTGGAATCCAGCCGTCTGGCGGAGGTTGAACCTGCGCTGGCGGAAGTGGCGCACAAACTGACCGGCGGCCTGCGTCTACCCAATGATGAAACCGGAGATTGCCAGCTGTTCACTCAGCGCCTGGCGCAGATGGCGGAACAGGCGGGCGTGACGTTTCGCTTCAACACGCCGGTGGAAAAACTGCTGTACGAAGGTGAACAAATTTACGGCGTGAAGTGCGGGGATGACATCATCAAAGCCGATGCTTACGTGATGGCGTTTGGCTCTTACTCGACGGCGATGCTTAAAGGGATCGTCGATATTCCGGTCTATCCGCTTAAAGGTTATTCGCTGACGATTCCGGTCGCACAGGACGATGGCGCGCCAGTTTCGACTATCCTTGATGAAACCTACAAAATCGCCATTACCCGTTTTGATAAGCGCATTCGCGTGGGGGGAATGGCGGAAATTGTCGGCTTTAACACTGAATTATTACAACCGCGTCGTGAAACGCTGGAGATGGTCGTACGCGATCTCTTCCCGCGCGGAGGGCATGTGGAACAAGCCACGTTCTGGACCGGGCTGCGGCCAATGACCCCGGATGGTACGCCGGTGATCGGACGGACGCGCTTCAAAAACCTGTGGCTGAACACCGGGCATGGGACGCTGGGCTGGACAATGGCCTGCGGTTCAGGGCAATTACTGAGCGATATTCTTTCAGGTCGTACACCTGCTATTCCTTATGACGACCTGAGCGTAGCGCGGTACAGCCCTGGCTTTACGCCGTCACGACCCCGGCATCTTCATGGCGCGCATAACTAATAAGGAAGCGAGATGACCCGCCCTATACTGGCCAGCCTTGACCTGCAGGCGATGAAACAAAATCTTGGCATTGTGCGCCAGGCCGCCCCGGACGCTCGCGTCTGGTCGGTGGTGAAAGCCAATGCCTACGGACATGGTATCGAGCGTATCTGGACGGCGTTGGGGGCGACCGACGGCTTTGCCATGCTCAATCTCGAAGAGGCGATTACGCTGCGAGAGCGGGGATGGAAAGGGCCGATCTTAATGCTGGAAGGGTTCTTCCATGCCGACGAGCTGGCCATATATGACACATACCGTCTGACGACCTGCATACACAGCAACTGGCAGATCAAAGTGTTGCAAAACGCGCGCCTGAACGCGCCGCTGGATGTTTATCTCAAAGTGAATAGCGGCATGAACCGGCTGGGTTTTTTACCCGAGCGGGTACAGACCGTCTGGCAGCAACTGCGGGCGCTGCCGAATGTGGGCGAAATGACGTTAATGTCGCACTTTGCCGATGCTGAGCACCCGGAAGGGATCGACCAGGCGATGACGAAAATCGCCCATGCGACGGAAGGGCTTGAATGCCGTCGCTCGCTGTCGAATTCAGCGGCTACGCTGTGGCATCCTGAAGCCCATTTCGACTGGGTGCGACCCGGAATTATTCTGTATGGCGCATCGCCGTCAGGGCAGTGGCGGGATATCGCCAATACCGGGCTGAAACCGGTTATGACCCTGAGCAGCCAGATTATTGGCGTACAGACGCTGAAAGCGGGCGATCGGGTCGGGTATGGCGGACGCTATACCGCGACTCAGGAGCAGCGCATCGGGATTGTGGCGGCGGGCTACGCGGATGGTTATCCCCGTCATGCGCCAAACGGCACGCCAGTGCTGGTGGACGGTGTGCGTACCGGAACGGTTGGCACCGTGTCGATGGATATGCTGGCGGTGGACCTGACGCCGTGCCCGCAGGCGGGTATCGGTACGTCTGTGGAACTGTGGGGGAAAGAGATCAAGATTGATGATGTCGCCTCTGCGGCGGGAACGGTGGGGTATGAACTGATGTGCGCGCTGGCGCCGCGTGTTCCGGTTGTGACAGCGTAACTTTTTTTTGTGGCGCCGTAGGATGGCGCCTGTGCTTATCCGGCCTACAGAGGGCAGAGTGTAGGCCGGATAAGGCGTGTCAACGCCGCCATCCGGCAGCGTCTCCATTATTCCATTTCATCCCCCGCGACGCGAACCCCGACCTTACGCACGGCGTTGTCTTCTTTCTCTGCGACCGTCCAGATCATGCCGGCAAACTCCACCTGGTCGCCCACAACCGGCGCGGCGCCCAGCAACTGCTGCACGATTTCCCCCAGCGTCTGCTGTTTATCGCGATATTCCGTTCCCTCGTCCAGGCCGTAAATCAGGGCGACGTCAGCAAATTTCGCATTGGCTTCGAGAATAAAATCGCCGAAAAAACGCTGATCCAGCGCGACCGGCGGCGACTGGCTGAACAGTTTGCCCAGCGCCGGAAGGTCGCGCTCACGTCCAATAACGCACAGAACGTCGCCTTCGCGTAAACGGGTGCTTCCGGTCGGGTGGAACAGCACGTTGTCGCGAAACAGGGCGGCGATACGGGTCTCCTGCGGCATGTGCAGATCGCGCAGCGCGGCGCCGACGCACCACTTATCTTCACTCAACTGGTAGACAAACTGCTCCCAGGGGTTTTCCGGGTGAATATCCAGCCCGATACGCGAAACCGGCCAGCCGACGGGAGGCACCACCACTTTGGCTTTTTTGGCCGCCCAGGTCAGGGACGTTCCCTGGAACAGCAGCGATATCAGCACCACAAAGAATGCGACATTAAAAAACAGTCGGGCATTCTCCAGCCCAGCCATCATCGGGAAAACCGCCAGGATAATGGGTACGGCGCCACGCAGCCCCACCCAACTGATGAAGATCCGCTCACGCAGATTAAAGCCCCGAAACGGCAGCAGGCCCGCGAAAACGGAGAGCGGGCGAGCCACCAGAATCATCCAGACCGACAGCACCAGCGCTGGAACGGCGATAGGCAGCAGATCGGATGGCGTAACGAGCAGTCCCAGCACGAGGAACATGGCGATTTGCGCCAGCCAGGCCAGGCCGTCAAAGTTTTGCAGGATGCCAAACCGGTTGCGGATAGGGCGGTTGCCCAGCAGGAATCCACACAGGTAAACGGCCAGAATGCCGCTGCCTTCCAGCGCGGTGGTTACGGCGAAAACGAGAATTCCCCCGCTCAGCGCCAGCAGCGGATATAACCCGGTGGGCAAGGCAATCCGGTTAATCATTTGCTGAAGCAGATATCCGCCGCCTAACCCCAGCATGATCCCCAGTCCAAACTGCTGGATGATATCGAGCACGAAGAGCCAGCTCAGGCCGGTCTCATGTTTCTGAATCATCTCTATCAGCGTGATGGTCAGGAAAACCGCCATCGGGTCGTTACTCCCGGATTCGATTTCCAGCGTCGAACCGACGCGTTCGTTAAGCCCTTTACCACCCAGCAGAGAAAAAACAGCAGCCGCATCCGTTGAACCGACAATGGCGCCAATCAGCAGCCCTTCGATGAGATTCAAATGAAAGAGCCAGGCGGCCATCATGCCGGTGAGACCGGAGGTAATCAGTACCCCTACCGTCGCGAGCGAGAGCGCCGGGCCCAGGGCGACGCGAAAGGAGCTGGCCTGGGTACGCATCCCGCCATCCAGCAGAATAATTGCCAGCGCGAGGTTACTCACCATGTACGCGAAAGGATAATTATCAAACGGGATACCGCCAACGCCATCAACACCCGCGAGCATGCCAATCGCGAGAAAGATAACCAGAATAGGGATGCCAAGACGAGATGAGAATGAACTTAATAAGATACTACAGGTTACGAGGACTGAACCTAAAATGAAAAGACTAATAATGGCTGCGGCATCCAACGTTATGTTACTCCTGAATTACGCTGTTTCTAATAATAAACCCTAACATAATAACGACAGAAACAGCGTTTTACTTAGCCCAGGCGACGGCTTTTTTTATGATTTGAGGACAGGATGGCCGGAGAGTGTGAGTTGGCTGCCATTTTCGCCATTTTTTAGCACCGCGTGGGCGCCGAGCGGCAGCGTAACGGTGCGTTGCTCATGACCAAAATCCAGACCGGTCACGACGGGGATGGAGATACGGGAACGCAGAAACGCGTAAACCGCGTCAAGATCGTAACCGGCATCGTAATCATTCGGCGCGCTACCGCTGAAACTGCCCAATATCAGCGCGTTCTGCCGGGACAGAATCCCCGCGTGATACAGTTGCAGGAGCATTCGCTCAACGCGGAAAGGATGCTCGTTAATATCCTCCAGCACCAGTACGCCATTTTCAATGGCGGGCATCCACGGGGTGCCGATAAGGGAGACCAGCATGGCCAGATTGCCGCCCCACAGCGTGCCTTCCGTTTCACATGTCGGGCCGTTACCTTGCCACTCCACCGTGAACTGCGCGTTGCACAAGGCCCGCCAGAAATGGCGCTCGGTGAAGGTGTTCATCTCCTCCGCGCCGAAATTCGCCGCCAGCATGGGGCCGCTAAACGTTATCACCTTGCCCAGCGCCAGCAGGGCGGACTGAATCACCGTAAAATCGCTGTGGCCGCAGATCAGCAGCGGGTTCGCCTGTTGCCGTGCGATGAGCGCCTGCCAGTCAATGCTCTCCAGCAGACGACTGGCGCCGTAACCGCCGCGAACCGGCATCACAATGGTATCGGGCGTCGTCAGGCGGGCGAGGCCGTTAACATCCGCCAGACGCTCGGCGTCTGAACCGGCAAAACGCTGGTCACGGCGGCCAATGACGGCGGCGTTATTCACCTGGTGGCCAGATTCGATCAGCCGTTGTACGCCGCGTAAAGCCGCTTGCTGATTGATGCAGTAACCCGATGGGGCGATTAAGTGAAACAGGGACATGGCAATTCCTTGCTGACATCTAAAACCAAATGTATATCATGCCGATTGAGCATGTCGTTGTCACTCGCAGCGGCGAATTCCGGCTATAAGGATAGATGACGTGAAATTGAGATGGTTTGCTTTTTTGGTTGTATTGCTGGCGGGCTGTAGTTCAAAGCAGGATTACAAGAATCCGCCCTGGAACGCCGAAGTCCCGGTTAAACGGGCAATGCAGTGGATGCCGATAAGTGAAAAAGCCGGGGAAGCCTGGGGCGTCAGCCCGCGTCTGATTACCGCGATCATCGCAATTGAATCGGGCGGTAATCCGACGGTGGTCAGTAAATCCGGGGCGGTTGGGTTAATGCAACTGAAGGCCTCGACGTCCGGGCGCGATGTTTATCGTCATATGGGCTGGAGCGGCGAACCGTCGACCAGCGAACTGAAAAACCCGGAGCGGAATATCTCGATGGGGACGGCGTACCTGAGTATTCTGGAACACGGGTCGCTGGCCGGTATTAACGATCCGCAGGTGATGCAGTACGCGCTGGTGGTCTCTTATGCCAATGGCGCGGGCGCGCTGCTGCGCACGTTCTCTTCCGATCGCAAAAAAGCGATTGAGAAAATCAACGATCTGAGCGCGGATGAGTTTTTCGAGCACGTTGCCAAAAATCATCCTGCGCCACAGGCGCCGCGTTATATCTGGAAACTCCAGCAAGCGCTGGATGCGATGTAACTCGCACGGGGGTTATTCACGCACCTTATTGGATTTTTCCCGCGCTTCCCGTTCAAGAGAGAAAATAATCCGCTGTAATTCCCGCTCCACCGCCGGGCTGACGTTGAGAAAACGAAAGCTCAGGCGGGGAGTGGTAATCGTTTCATTTTTCCCGTCAATCACTCTGCGTTCGCTGATGGAAATAAGCTGGGCGTCAAAGTGGAAAACGCCCCATTGCCCCATGTTCAGCTCAATTTGCGAAAAGCGCATGCCTTCGGTTAATCCGGCGGGTTTTGTCGCTTCCAGCAATGCGCCCATGCCGCCCAGCGAGAGATCGAACAAGCGAAAACGTAGCGTGTTGTCGTCCGGCATTTTCGCCTGGCAGTAGTAGGGGGGATGCAAAGGCGCGGAAATACGGAAATACTCCCGGCGCTGAACGAACCACAGCTCGGGCGGCAGCGCGGTAATAAATGCCGGAAGCTGCTGGTATTCGCCACGGGTGAGCTGATCCAGCGTGAACTCCACTTTCGCGCCCTGCGTTTCTGCGGTAATGGTTATCTGTCTGGCGCGCTGAACGGCGATGTTTTCATAGTCCTGGCTGCCGAAATCCATCACCAGTTTTTCCGCGTTAACGTCCAGAATCTTACTGATGAACTGCCCCCCGGCCCAGGAGATGCGTAGCGGCACCTGGCTCTTGTTTAAATCTTTGAGTACGCCTAATACCGCCAACGGGTTTTGCTTCAGGAACTGCTCACTGTAGTGACTCACGCGTAATGACTCCTGGATGCCTGACAGATTATCGTTTGGTTATCGGCATGGCATGACGGAACTTAAGACAAATGGGTGAAATTTTTATCAACGCCAGCGCATAACGTCGCAGGATGAAAAGCATGGCCGGTTGATTTGCCTATACTTAAGGGACTGGCGCAAGAACGTCTTGCGCATGCTTTCACTGGAAAGAGGGCCTGAATATGGGAATTATTGCCTGGATTATTTTTGGTCTGATTGCAGGTGTTATCGCTAAGCTGATTATGCCGGGTCGCGATGGCGGTGGTTTTATACTGACCTGTATTCTCGGTATCGTTGGTGCGGTTGTCGGCGGCTGGCTGGCAACCATGTTTGGTATCGGCGGCAGCATCAGCGGGTTCAATCTTCACAGTTTCCTGGTGGCCGTCGTCGGGGCGATTGTTGTGCTCGGCGTTTTTCGCCTTCTGCGGCGCAATTAAATGAACAGAGCGGATGTGGGGATGAGTGCGTAAATCGGCGACATGCTACCCTGGCGTGTTTTCCGTTCACTTGATGCCCATTATCGCGCTGGCGCATTATCAGTCGTGAACGTGTCAGGGAAGGCGTCTTCCCGGCACGTTTACGGGAATTCAACAGACGTCAGAACAATCTGTATTCCTGAGCAACGCCTGGCCGGATTAACGGCGAAAGCTGGCTTGATTTGTGAATAAAAATGAGAATAATTGTCATTCCATTTCACATATAATAATTTGCTCATGAAAACAACTCATCGTTTCACATTACGCGCGCTCTCTGGATGTATCACCTTAGCCCTGACGGTCCCGTCTTATGCTGAAGAGGCAAAAGAGTCGACCATTGTGGTCACCGCCGCCGGGCAGGAGAGCCTTCTTCCGGCCTGGACCAACAGCGCCACCAAATCCGCCGTGCCGGAAAGCAAAACGCCGCAGGTGATCAACACCATCGACAGGCAGGAGATTGAGCAACGCCACGCCAACTCGGTGAATGAAATTCTGCGCTACGCGCCGGGCGTGTCAACGGAAGTTCGCGGTAATACCTCCTATATGAGCGAATATAAGATTCGCGGTTTTACTGTGGATCAGGAGTATTACAACGGCCTGCAACTGCCGTACAACGTGACCGGGAATACCAAAGCGCGTATTGATCCGCTGCTGATTGAAAGCGTGGATATTCTGAAAGGCCCGGCCTCGGTGCTGTACGGCAATGGATCGCCGGGTGGACTGGTAAACATCCAGAGTAAAAAACCGCAGGCGGAACAGAAAACGGAAGTGGGCTTCAACACCGGCACCCGTAATCTGAAAGAGGGTTATCTGGATTCAACCGGGCGAATCAGCGACAGCGACTGGAACTACCGTTTACTCGGCAAGGCGACGGAAGGGGATGATCAACCGCATACCTCCCGCTATGAAAACTATCTGGTTGCCCCGTCCGTTACCTGGCAACCGGACAACAAAACGCGTCTGACGATTGATGCGCTGGCGCAGAATACACCATCGCTGTCGCCTTCCAACCCGCTGCCCATTTCTTATCTGCGCTCAGAGTATGCGGGGCGCCGTGATTTTGCCGGAGATGAGTGGAGCGGCTTTAAGCAGCGTCAATGGATGCTGGGTTACAGCTTTGAACACCAGTTTGACAGCGGCTGGGGCTTCAATCAGAAAGCGCGCTACTTTGATGTGGATACCCACCAGCGCAGCGTCTACTCCACCGGAAATACGGGGAATCCGGTCTGGGAGTTGAACCGGTTTGCCTACACGACCGATGAAGATCTGAAAAGTTTTAACATCGACAACCAGGTTACGAAAACGGTAGTGTCAGGCGACTGGCAGCACCATCTGCTGGCAGGCTTCGATTACCAGAAACTCGACAGCCATTACTTCTACCGCTATGCCAGCAGCACGCCGGGGATCGACATGCGCCACCCGAACTATCGTCAGATTCATACCGACGATTTAGGGCTGAGTACTGCGCAGAATAACCGTCTCTCTTATCAGCAGAATGGTTATTATCTTCAGGATCAGATTGCGTTTGGCGGCCTGAACCTGCTGGCGAGCGTGCGTTACGATGACTATCGCTCCACCACGACCGACTATCTGCAAAACGGCGATAAAACCTGGATTTCACAAGATCGCGTCACCAAACGTTTCGGTGCGTTATACGCGTTTGAAAATGGGATCTCTCCATTTATCAGCTATTCCGAAGGCTTTAAGCCGATCTCGCCGCAAGGGACTCTGACCTCGAAAGAGGTGAAGCCGACCACCAGCAAGCAGGTTGAGGGCGGGGTGAAATACCTGCTGGCGGAATACGCGACCACCTTTACCGCATCGGTGTTTAATATCCGCCAGAAAAATGTGCTTTCCGCCACACCGACCTGGGATTACCGTCAGACCGGCGAGATTGAGTCAAAAGGGGCCGAACTGTCGATTGTCAGCCGTCCGGCGGATAACGTCACGCTGATCGCCAACTATGCCTATACCCATGCGATCAACACGGAAGATGAGACGTATGAAGGCAAACGTCCGACTCAGGTGCCGGAAAACGCGTTTAACCTGTGGGGCGATTACACCTTTGATAATACGCCGCTGCGCGGGCTGAACGTTGGCGCGGGCGTCCGTTATACCGGGCCGATGGAGATCTCGCCAGCTAACGACAAAGGCAAACTCGGCGGCACGACGCAGTATGATATGGCCGTCTCTTACCGTCTGGGAGAGGCGATCCCATCGTTGAGCGGGGTGACGCTGAAGGCCAGCGCGCAGAATATTACCAACAAAGAGACGTTTAGCTGTTACGACGACAACAACTGCTGGATTGGTCGCGACCGCACCGTTCAGGTTGGCGCCAGCTACAGCTTCTGATAGCAACCCGGCCTGCAATTGCGCAGGCCGGGTTCGTTTTCATTCGGCGGAACAATCAGAACTTATATTCCACCCCGGCCCAGAAATTACGGCCTTCCTCGATAAACCCTTCGCTGTAGGCATACTTCGTATCGAACAGGTTGTTCACGGACGCGTTGACGCTAAAACCGTAGCCCACCGCATAATCCGCGCGGATATGGGTAATGGCAAATCCGCCCGCTTTCTGTGAACCGTCTGAATTGCTGTAGCTGGAGGAACGCGCCTCTTCTGACAGCGTAACACTCAGCGGTTCCCACGGTTTGAGCGTCATCCATGCGGTGAGCGTCTGCGTTGGCAAATCGGTGATTTCACCGATTTCATCACGCTTGACGTCCGCGTGGATCAGCCCGTAGCTCAGCCCGACATCCAGCATTTCAGACACATTGCCTTTGATTCCGGCATCCAGACCGGTGTAATCCACCCGGCCGCTATTGCGGTTCTGGATCGTATCGGCATCAATGTTGTGCGACAGGATTGCGTCGGTCACGCGGTTATAGTACACGCTGACCTCGAATCCCCAGTCGCGGGTTAGCGAACCGTTCCAGGTCAGATCCACGCTGCGGGCGCGTTCGGGTTTTAACTGCGGGTTGACGATAGCCACCTGGTTATACGCCGGTTTCGACGTGGTATACCGCTCTTTGAGCGTCGGGAAACGCGTCCGGTCAGAGTAAGAGAGCGCCAGCGTGTCCTCGTTTGCGAAGTGGTATTTGGTCATGACCTGCCAGTTAAACGCTGACTGGTTGTTGTCGTCGTAGTGGGTTACGCTGCCGTCTTTTTCGTGCTTCATCCCTTCCAGACTGTCACGCCAGTCATAGCTAATACCGGCCACGACATCCACATTATCGGCGGCGGCCCACTGGTATTCGCTGGCTAACGACCAGGTGCGATCTTCATAGCGATCGTATGCCGCATGCGGCGCGCCTTTTTCACGGTGGACGTCATCTTTCCAGTTAACGGCGAACGAGAGCAGATCGTTTTCACGCATTTCGGCGGCGAGTTGTAACCCTGCGCCATCGCTGTAATCGGAATAGTGGCTATAGCTGCCTTTCTTGTTTTTCAGGTCGGCAAGGGAGTTGTACATCATCAGCGTGTTTTCAAAGGTGTCGCGATAAAGCCGGCTTTTCAGCGTGAAGCGATCGCCCAGATGCGTGGTGCCCTGATAGTAATAACTCTCTTTATCGTATTGCGGCCACTGCCAGTAGCGCGACTTCTGGCTGCTGGTGCCTGCGTATGGCGGGTTGTCCTTTTCACCGTCCTGGTTGATATAGGTCAGGGTGTACTCGTCATTTTCGCGCGGCGTGAAGCCCAGCTTAACAATGCCCCGTTTATCATCTGCCGACGAGTTGATCATCTTCCCGTTGCTGCCTGCAATGGCGTTGTCCACCCCGTGCGGCAGACCCAGGAAATCCTGCTTCAACTGGCTACCGCTGACTTGCAGATAACCCAGCTCATTACTGGCGCCAAACGAGGCGTGCATATCGTGGGCGTTATCTTTGCTCCGGCTCCATCCCTGGCGATAACCGATGCTCCCTTCGAGAGGTTTTGTCGGTTTTTTGGTGGTGATGTTGATCGCGCCACCCATCTGGTTAGGGCCTTGCAGCAGCGATGAGTAGCCTTTGGACACCTCAACGGAGGCAATGTCCGAGGTGAGGAAGCGCCCTAAGTCGAGGTTGCCGTCGTAAGGGATGTAAACCGGCACGCCGTCGAAAAAGATAGGAACCTGGCGGCTGTCAAAACCGCGAACTTTGACCTGCTGTTCGTTGCGGTTGCCTGATTTTTGCAACGCCACGCCAGGGATGACGCTTAATGCCTGCGCCACATTCTGCTTATCCAGATCCTGCATGGTTTGTTGACCAAGCACCGTGGTGGTCGCCGCAGAGGCGGGGCTAGACCAGACGGTCATGGTGTCGCTTTCTTGCCCAGCAAACGCATTATGCGCAAAAGCTACCGATAATGCCGTGTAAAGACAACTCTGAGTGAATTTCATTGTTTTTATTCCATTTATCAATGTTATATGTCACTTTCGTCCGGGTTCAGGATGACGTTGATATCCATCGGTGGTGCATAGTACGGTGCGGATGTAATAAAGAGCCTGATACCACAGTCGAGATAACTCGCCAGAGTGGCGAGGTTGATGCCGCCAGTCAGCGCCAGCGTGCAATGGGGGGCCAGTGAAGGCGCCGCCCGGGCCACCTCCGCCGCCTGATGTGGGGTAAATTTGTCGAGTTGCAAAACGTCGGGGCCTGCGCGGAGCGCTTCAAGGGCTTCCTCGGGGGTGTCTGCTTCGACGACGATCTTTTTTTCCGGGGCATGACGGCGCAACTGCGAAATGGCCCCGGCCCAGTCGTTACCGGGGGCGAGAAAGCGGCGGTGATTTGCAAACAGCAGCACGGTTTCCGCGCACCCGGCGCGGTGAATGATTCCGCCTGCGGCGAGCACCGCCTGTGCGGCTAACAGCCGGGTGCCGGGAATGGCTTTACGCGTGCAGGCTATTTGCCCGTCGGGGTAACGGCTATGTAGGATGTGAAGCATGCTGTCGAGATAGTGTGAAACGCCGCAGCTCCACTCCAGTACGTTTTGTACGGCCTTCCAGCCCTGGTGCAGCGCCGTCGCATTCCCGCTGACGCTGATCAATCGTTGACCGGCTGCGGCGCGCTCGCCGTCGTTCATCTGCTCCAGGACGGTCAGCCCCAGCGACTGCAACATTTGTCTGGCCACGGCAATGCCGCTCACGCAGCCGCCCTGGCGATGGCGGAAGGTCATGCGGCCTGGCAGATTGCCGATGCCCAGAGCGCGCGTGGTCAGGTCGCCTCCCTGAATATCCTCCAGCAGCAATGCGTCCGTTTGTGCGTGTGAGAAGTAGATCATTTCAGCGCCTTTTGTGGAATGCTGTCCCACCAGATCAGCGCCCAGTCCCGGCTGGCCGGGGCAAGGGCGCTGGCATCCTGCTGTTGATACCAGCGGTACAGACGCTCACGCTCTTCATCGCTGATGTCGCCCATGCTCCAGCGAACGTTCTCAGCAAAGCGTTCCCAGGTGCTGTTGTCCTGCTGGCAGTTCTGTCCACGGATAAAATCGACATGGGCGCAGATCCCCATCTGGTACAGGACATTGAGGGCATAAATATAGTTAGGCAGCTCGATAACCTCGCGACCCAACGCGCGCTGGATAGTGGGGGAAACAAAAGAGGAACTGACCAGGTGCGTGGTATAGACGCGCAGCCGCGCCTGGTTGTTGAGTTTTGTCATCGCCTGGCGCATATCCGCAACGAGCGTTGAGCGGGAGGCCACGGCGATATCGCAGCGCGGAAGATCGCTCCAGTCCTCTTCCCAGGCGCGTTGCACCCAGTGAACATGGGTTGCCCGTTGCTCTGTCGCACGACGGGCGGCAACGCGCAGCATTCCGGGGCTGTAATCCACGCCGCAGATATGCGGTATTTTGCCCGCTAACGCCAGCGAGACGGTGCCAGGGCCGCAGCCCATATCAAACAGCGAGTTCACGCCCTGCAAATCCATTTTTTCCATCAGCTGTTGCAGGTAGGTGTCCGTCGGCGACGCGCAGTTTTCTGCCATTTTCTCTGCCCGTTTATCCCAATGGTCGGGCGTTTTTTCCGTTCGTTTCGCCTGCAATAGCTGCTGGCGGTAGAGGTCTGCAAAATCAATGTCATCAATGAGCATGGCTGTCCCTTATTGCTGATCGCCAAAAAGATGGCGGTGGATTTGTGTGGGCGAGACCCGATAAAGCGCGGCCAGATTGTCGGCAGCGAGCTGGCGCTCTGGCGCGCCTTGCGATACCTGGCCGTCGGACTCCACGCGTACGACGCTGTCGGCTATCGCCCTGGCATGGAGCGGATGATGGGTTGACATCAGTAGCGCCATCCCCGTTTTTTTCAGTGTCACCAGCGTGTCGAGCAGGCGGATCTGGTGACCAAAGTCGAGGCTGGAGGCGGGTTCATCCAGCAGTAGCAGGCGAGGGCGTTGCGCCAGAGCGCGGGCGATCAGCACCAGTTGACGCTCTCCGCCGCTCAGGGTGTTCCAGCGTCGGTGCGCCAGATGGACGATTTCAAGCGCGGCGAGCTGCTGCTGGGCAATTTCTCGCTCCCTGGCGCCGGGAACGGCGAATGCCGCCATTTTCGGCGTCAGCCCCATCATCACCATATCCAGAGCAGTGAAGGCGAACGCGCCGTCGTGCGCCTGTGGCACCCAGGCAATGGCGCTGGCGCGCTCCCGGTCTGAAAAACGCTGCACCGCCACGCCATCAAGCAGGATGTCGCCGCTGATCAAGGGGAGAACGCCAAGAATGGTGCGCATCAGCGTGGTCTTGCCGCTGCCGTTTGCGCCGAGTAAACAGCAAATTTCTCCCGCCGGTACGGTAAAAGAGACGTCGCGCAAAACCGGGCGTCGGGCGTATCCCAGGTTGGCGTGGTGAACCGTCAGTCGTGTCATTGGCGTCCTCCACGCAGCAGAAGCAGCAAAAAGAAAGGAGCGCCGATAAATGCGGTGAGGATACCCAGTGGAATCTCCGTACTGCTGATTGCGCGCGCGAGCGTGTCGGTCAGCAGCAGTAAAATGGCGCCGGCGCCCATTGAGACAGGAAGCAACTGTTGGTGGTTATTGCCGGTGAGCAACCTGCCGATATGCGGCACGACTAAGCCTATCCAGCCGATAATCCCGGCAATCGCCACCGTGCTGGCGGTGATGAGCGTCGCGCAGACAATCAGCGCGAGCCGAAGGCGGGTAACGTTGATGCCCAGGGAACGGGCTTCATCATCTGAAAGCGTCAGTAAATTCATACGCCAGCGCAGTAGCAGCAAAGGGATGGCGCCGAACAGAATCAGCGGTGCCGAGAAGCAAAGATCATGCAGCGTGATGGTAGAGAGCCCGCCGAGTAACCAGAAGGTTATGGAAGGCAACTGGGTATAGGGATCGGCCAGCGTTTTTATCAGGGAAATTCCCGCGCCGCACAGCGTACCGAGCGCGATACCCACCAGCACAAGGGTTAATACGGGGTCGTGACGCGTCACCCGGCGGGTAATCAGCCAGACGCCAGCAACTACCAGCAGACCGCCGCCGAACGCGTAGAGCTGGATAAACAAAATCGGCAGGCCCAGTAAAATCGCCGTACATGCGCCTAAACCCGCTCCGGCGGCAACGCCGAGAATATCCGGGGAGACCAGCGGGTTGCGAAACATCCCCTGATACGTCGTGCCCGCGCCCGCCAGCGCAGCGCCCAGCAGCAGCGCGGCGAGAATGCGGGGGAGGCGGATCTGCCAGAACACGATTTGATCCTGTGTCGGCACCGTGTCATGGCTGAAGATCATCGCTAGCACCTGCCGGGCATCGAGGTGATAAGCGCCCGATACAGTGGCAAAGGCAATACAGAGAAGGGCAATCCCCAGCATCAGGACTGAAAGGGTGGTCGTTCTCATCAGATGATCGCCCACTGTTGATACTGTTCGTCAGTCAGCGACGTATGCCAGAACAGGCGCGCATAACGCACCATATCGTCTTTAAAATGTTGATTAACGTTCGGGTCCAGCCAGGCATGCAACCGGCGCAGCCCGAGTAAACGGTTAATGCCCGGCGGCGCATCCAGCCAGCCAAACGGCAGACCGCTCAGGAAAAGAATGCGCTTGTCCGCAACCGCCTTAACGCCTTGCCAGACGGGGTCGTGACGCAGGTAGTGCGCCGTGGCGGCATCCTGTACCAGAATGATGTCGGGTTGCCAGGTGAGTAAGTTTTCCATAGAGACCTGGGCCAGTCCGCTTCGTCCGGGGATTCGCGCTACGTTGTGTAATCCCAGCAACTCTGCCGCTTCCGTATGCAGCGATCCCTGTAATCCTGTCTCCAGACCTCGGGCGCCCCGCGCCGCATAAAAACGAATACCGGCAGCAGGCGTGTGGGAAAACGCGAGCGCTTGCGCAATGAAGCGCTGAGCCAGCGCCGACTGAGCGGCAGTACGCGCCTCCATTCCCAGCGCTTGTCCTGCGGCTTGCAGTTGTTCCGGCGTTTGCCGCAGTTCACCGTTAATCAGCAGCCACGGAATCCGGGTCTGAGCGCTGACCTGGCGCGCCTGCGAAAGCCAGGTTTCATCGGCGTTGCCGCAATCCACTACCAGATCGGGATGCAGGGCCAGCAGTCCTTCCAGAGACAACGTGCTGGCGCGCCCCGCCAGCCTGCCCAGTTTGGGCAACGCCCGAATGGACTCGGGGAAGGGAATCGCCGCCTGGCGCGAGAAATCAAAAGAGGAGAAACCCACCAGCTTTTCCGGCGCGACGGCCAGCAGTAACACATCGGCGGGCGCACCGGCGCTCACCACGCGGCGAATAATATTGCCTTCCGGCGGGCGGCCAATAGCAAACGTCAGCGGTGTCTGCGCAATGCCAGGGAGGTGGCGAAACAGCAGCGCAGAGGCCATTGCCTGAGCGAATCTCCGTCTTGTGAGCGGCATTGTTTTCATCCTGAAATGGTTAAAAAATCGCTATATGTTTACATATATAACGTTAAAAAACTTGTTCAGTATCAAATTCTCACCGATGAAAAGGGGCTCTAACCCTTAAGAGCTATGAGGGGCAGAGATGAACGCGCGGCATTGCCAGGAAGAAAAATCCGCGACGGCGCGCGGATTTTTGTCAGCATGATGGTCGGGTTACATTACGGCGTGGTTTCAACCTGTTTTTGCGGCGCAGGCTGGGAAGCGCCTGGCGCTGCGGGGCGAGTGGCCGGTACGCTGTCGCACGGTTTCTCTTTTGGACAGATCAGGTCGAGCATTTTTAACGTCACGCCGTTGGTCCAGCCGAAACCATCCTGAAGAGGGTATTCTCCACCGCCGCCGCCGGTTCCCGTACTGCTGACGTCATATTTCTCAACCAGCTTTTGTTCGCGGTCGTAGGTATGCTGAACGTTGGTGAGGAAGCGCCAGGTGACATCCATCGCGACGTTGTCCTGCCCGTAATTCTGCAACCCCTCGGTCGCCACCCACTGTAACGGCGCCCAGCCATTGGGGGCGTCCCATTGCTGCCCGCTTTTCACCGAGGTGGTGGAAAGTCCGCCAGGCTGCAACAGGTGCGCCTGGGTCGCGGCAGCCACTTTGCTGGCGCGATCTTTCGCCGCCGCGTTGACATACAGCGGGAACAGCGTGGCCGCCGTCAGTTGGTTACGCACCTTTTTGCTTTTCAGATCGTAGTCGGCATACCAGCCTTCCTGATTGTTCCACAGGTGCGTTTCAATGCCTTTCTGACGGGCGCCGGCGAGCGCTTCATACTGGTTCGCATTGGCGTCATCGCCTGCCGCTTTGCTGGCGCGCGCCAGCATTTTCTCCAGTTTATACAGCAGGGCGTTGAGATCGACAGGGACGATGCTGGTGGTGCGAATGGTGCTCAGCTGATTCGGGTCGTCCATCCAGCGCGAGCTGAAATCCCAGCCCGATGCGGCGGCAGATCGCAGGTCGCGATAAATCTCGGTTGCCGGGCGGTTCGGGTTGCTTTTCGCGGTGGTGATATCTTCCATCCACGACTCCGGTCGCGGCGTGTCCCGGTCATCCCAGTAGCGGTTCAGGACGGTGCCGTCATCCAGTTTCACTACGCGCTTATTCTGCTCGCCGGGCTGGAGATTCTCCACGCCCTCCATCCAGTAGGCATACTCTTTTTGCAACTGTGGCAGGTATTTTTTCAGGGCGTCGTCGCCCTCATGCTGCGCCAGCAATTCCACCATAAATGCGAAGAAAGGCGGCTGCGAGCGGCTCAGATAGTAGGTACGGTTGCCGTTGGGGATATGCCCCCAGGAGTCCAGTTCATAGCCGAAATTCGCCACCATATCGGCGACCTTATCCCAGTGATCGCTTTCGGCAAGCCCCAGCATGGTGAAATAGCTATCCCAATAATAGACTTCCCGGAAACGTCCGCCAGGCACCACATACGGTTCCGGCAGCGGCAATAACGAATCCCATTTTCCGGCGCTCTCCGTTGTGCGGGTCAACACGGGCCACAGGCCGTCAATATGTTCACGCAGCGACTGTCCTTCCGGCGGAACGTATTTTTCCCCTTCTTTGGGCAGCGTAAAGTTCACATCAACAAAGTGACGCAAATCGAAGCCTGACTGGTTTCGTTGCATCCGGTAATCCGCGAGGATCATCAGCGGATCGCTGTTAGGCACGGCATCGGCGAACGTTTTCTGGTCGGGGAACAGTTTGGCGCTCTGCACGTCATTAAACAGCGGCCCCAGCAGAATATCCGGGGGCTGCGGAGGACTGGCCGGCTGTTCCTCAGCATGCGCCGAGAGCGACGCGAATGTCAGCAGGGTGCCTGCAACGGTCAGTTTTATGGCGAAAGAGAGCGTGCCGGAATGGCGAAGCGCAGGTGTTATCATCAATATTCTCCTTAACGGCGTGCCGCAGTCAGCGGCATGAACCATGACAAAACCTTAGTCCAGGATTGCCATGTGCGCGTGATCGAACCGCTATTTTGGGAACTGGTAAACATTTCCCGTTATCGCCGGTTGAAGCGTGGGGATGAGCGCGGTGATGCGACAGCGCGCCCTCAGAAGAGGACGCGCGATGGGAGAGCGGTCAGTCAGAAAAGAGAATGCGCTGTGCCGCGAGATCCAGCGTAATCGACTCGCCGGTGCTCAGGGCATATACCGCTTCCCCTTGCTGACAAAGCCAGCCGATCCCCATTTCACGGGCGATGATTGCCGAATGTGATTCATTGCTGCCTGCGCTCAGGCAGATCCCTTTAACCGTCTGTGGGTCGAACTGCAACACGGTGGACGGGAAGATATTTTCTGCCGCCACGATAGTCGGGCGCGTGAATACCGGCAAGCGCGCGTTTATTCCGCTCAGGTGCCTCAGCGTCCGATGGAGAATATCGTCGATATCGATATAGCGGGCCTGCAAATAGGCGTCGTCGAGCTGTCGGTACTGATCGCGGAGATCGTCCAGCACGCTGCGCCACGCCGTTTCCGCCCGACACGGTTTATCACGCATCACTTCACACGCCATCTCGTACAGCTCGGGGTCATCCAGCAGCGTGTGATGCCCGGAAAAAATCGCCGCCAGATCGGCGGAGTATTTCTCTTCCGCCAGCGTGGTCAGCGCGTTGAGATCGTCCAGCGTCTGACGAATCGCCGTTTGCAGGCGCTGCCGCTCTTCCGGCAAATTGACGGTCGTCGGATTTGCGACGTCCGGTGCAGCGGGGGAATAGCAGAACACCACGCCGGAGACCTGCGCGGGGAGCTGACGCGCCGCGCTGCTGGCAGGCGTCTCTTCCACGGACTCGCCAAAGTTTTCCGCCGCCAGCTGTTTGAACGCCGCCAGCGCCTCGTCGGCCTGTTCTCCTTTGGCGATCAGGCGCAGAGTATCGTTGCAGCGCACCTGTAATAACGCTATCTGATTCAGGCTGTCCGGCGTCACGCATTTGCCATTTTTCTCCAGCAGCATGTCGGCCCGAAACCCCGACAACGTGGAGACCAGGCGCGATGCCGGACGAACATGCAGCCCGTTTGGATTTTTCACCACAACAGAAATGGAGTGGGCGTCGTTATCCTGAAATGCTGGTTTTGTGGCGACGCCCCCGGCTTGCGCGGGTGACGGTAAACCCAGTTGTTCACGCTTGGCATCCAGCGCGCTCATGGCGTCATTGATGACTTTATCAATACCGGCGCCCATTGCCGCGCTGACCGTCGCCGCCAGCGTGCCTTCTACCAGCGGCGCCGCGCATAAGCGGACTTTCGCCGCAATCGCCGGGTCGAGCAAATCCAGGGCGGTTTCGGCGCTCAATAATGCGCTGCCCATATCCATCATGACCAGGATATGGTCCGCATCAGCCACGGATTCGATGGCTTCCATCACCTTGAGCGGATCGGTGCCAATCGGATTTTGTGGGTCGTCGATACCGGCTGCAATCGCGAGTTTACAACCATCGCCGATTAACATCTGCCGGGCTAACTGCCCGACGCCTTCACCCAACAGGGCGCTGTGCGAAACAATGACCAGGTTTACCATCGCGTTATCCTTACTCTTTTGCCGCTGCCGCCAGCATTTGCATCATGAACATCACGGAGGTTGCACCCGGGTCCTGATGGCCGATGCTGCGCTCGCCAAGATAGCTGGCGCGCCCTTTGCGGGCCTGCATGGTGATGGTGCTCTGCGCCGCCGCTTCGGCCTGGGCGCTGGCGGCATCCAGCGCCGCCTGCACCGACAGGTGCTGTTCGCATGACTGGCGCAGCGACTCCACAACCGGCCCCCAGACGTCACACATGGTTTTATCGCCAGGCTCTGCTTTACCACGGCTGGTCACGCCTTCCGCGCCTTCCCGCATCATCTGGTACAGCTCGTCGAGCGTCAGGCTCTGGTGCGCCTGTGTCACCTGGGCGGCGCGAATGAAGAACGTGCCGAACAGCGGGCCACTGGCGCCGCCGACGCTGGAGAGCAGCACCATCCCTGTGTTCTTCAGGATGAAGCCGATGTCTTTATCCGCAATCGCGGGTAATTTTTCGACGACTTTACTGAAGCCGCGATGCATATTCAGCCCGTGGTCGGCGTCGCCAATCTCTCTGTCCAGACCCGTCAGATAATCACTCTCTTTGGTGAAAATCTCACCGCAGCGATAGAGCCAGTTAACAATGTGTGTTCTGTTGAGTGACATACATAATCTCCTTATTTGCCCCAGTTGAGCGCAGGCGTGTGAACCGGCGCATCCCAGAGCGCGAGCGTTTCATCATCCACTTTTAACAGGGTGATGGAAAAGCCGGTCATATCCAGAGAGGTGCAGTAAGAGCCGATCAGGTTGCGTTCAATGGTAATGCCGGTTTCCTGACAGCGGCTTTCAAGCCGGTTATAGACGCCGAACAGTTCAGACAGCGGCGTGGCGCCGAGGTTGTTGACCAGCGCAATGACGCGATCGCCACGCTGCAACGGCTGTTTGCTCTGCTTATCTTCCTGCCAGCTTCCCTGATGATGATCCCAGTGACGCAGCGTGCGGCTGTATGCGCCGTTTTCCAGTAGCGTGTCAAACATTTCATCGACAGTTTGATCGAGAGAAGAGAAGGGGCGACGGCCAATGCCGGGTTCGCCGTGAATTCCCACGCCAAACTCCATTTCGTTATCCTGCAATGTGAAGGACGGTTTGCCCGCCGCAGGCACGGTACAGGCATTGAGCGCGATGCCGATTGAATGCCCCTGATTATTCAGCTTACGGCCAAGCTCCGCGCAGGCTTCCAGCGTGTCACCGCGTTCTGCGGCCGCGCCTACCAGTTTTTCAATTAATACCGTATTGGCGACGCCGCGACGACCGGCGGTATAAAGGCTGTCTTTGACCGCCACATCATCATCCACCACGACGGTGGTGACTTTTACGCCGCTGTCGTGCAGCAGCTCCGTGGCGGTTTCAAAATTCAGGATGTCGCCGGTGTAATTCTTAATGATCAGTAAGACGCCTTCGCCGCCGTCAATGTGCATGGCGCACTCAAACATTTTGTCTGGCGTCGGTGAGGTAAAAATTTCGCCCGGGCAGGCGCCGGAGAGCATGCCTGGCCCAATATAGCCGCAGTGCATGGGTTCATGCCCGCTGCCGCCGCCGGAAAGCAGCGCCACTTTTCCTGCCACTGGCGCATCTGACCGGGTAACGTAGACCGGGTCCTGATGCAGCGTCAGCGTCGGGTACGCTTTTGCCAGACCAGCGAGTTGTTCGTTCAGTACCTCTTCTACACGGTTAATCAGCTTTTTCATTATTTTGCTCCGCATCTTCTGCTGTAGGGGTATCGGTTGTGTACCATGACACGGCTACCACTCACTGCCGATAACCTTATTGTGCAACAGTGAGCGGAAAAGAAAATTCGGCCATAACATGTTTCATCAACGGAACATTTATGCTTAATCACGTTTCATTATGGAACGTAAAGGCGAGGTAATCGTCAGAATTGCGATCCCGACCAACGAATGCCGCCGCTTTAAGCGTAAAAAACGGGGGGTTAGAAACGAGAAGGGAGGTGATTAATTGCGATTAATTTGCCCTGTTCCAGTTCGATATAGCCGCCTTTTTTCAGCGCTGACAGCATCTTCATCACGCTGCTGCGCGAAAGGCGGGTACGTTCAAGAATATACTGGTAGGCCGCCATCTGAGAACGGATGCTTTCCGGCTCCTGGCTTAGCGCCTGCAACTGGTAGCACAACAGGTCGTAAGCGGTCGGCGCTGTCGCCATTTCATTCTGGATAAACAATTTATTGGTGACGATGATCATATGCTTTGCCATGATCTCCCACAGGTGCTTGCGCTCAATGGTTTCCATCACGTCATCGAGGGGAATTGTCGCCGCTTCGCACTCTTCGAGCGTGCGAATCAGCAGTTTATCCGACAGGGCGCTGGTGAACCCCAGGGAGACCGGGGCAGAAGCTATCCCCAGCAACAGACTATTTTCGATGTTCTCAATGCTTACGACGCCCGTGCGGAAAAACAGGCACTGGTGCTCGCCCCCCTGGACGAAGACAAAGCGACTTCCGCGAGGATACCGTTTGAAATCCTGTTCTGACGTGAGTGCGTTGAGCAGCGCAATTGCGTAGGGCGAAGGCTGCTTCAGTTGATTAAAGGAAGAATCCTGGGGCATGGTAGGTGTTATCCGGTCACTGTCGTTGTCATTCTATTTTAGTGGCTCTGCGTTAATGCGTGTTGAACATAGCTAGTATTTCAGAGGAATATTCTGCTGAATTTGCTTCAGAACACCACGATCGGTCACGATGTAGCCGCCTTTTTTTAAATCGGCCAGTATCTTCATCACGCTGCTGCGCGACAGAAATGTTCTTGACTGAATATAATTTGCGGCAGTTATATTTTGCCTGAATTCATTAGACTCACGCATTAATTCATACAACTGAGCGCGAATAATATCATAGGATGTCGGCGCTGAAATGCGCGTACAGTGGTCGTACACCCGACCGGCGGTGTAGATAAGCACCTTCGCCAGGCTTTCCCAAAGATTCTCATTTGCTATAACGTCATTAACTTTCTCCAGCGGAATAAAGGCGATCTCAGAGCACTCCTCACTGCGCATCAGCAAATATTCAGCATCAACCAGTTGATTGCTGAGGCCAAAAATAAAGGGGGCGACTTCTGAGTTAAGCATGAAGCCGTCCCGTGCTCTGAAAACCCCGATGGTTCCCTTCAGCAATAAATAACATTGATGTGGTCTATTATTTTCGTTGTTAATAATTTGTCTGCATTTTGTTTCTCGTGTGTTTGCGTGTGGCTTCAGGTGCGCAATCAGTTTTTCTACATGTTCAATTGGCTTCAGAGGCAGAGCCTTATACATACTTGATTCAATAGCTATTTTGGTTTCAGGCATGATCTGTCCTCCCATATAATAGTCTCTGTAATAGCGTAACGTCTTGCTTGAGCTAATAATTATGGTGACAGACTAAAAATAAGTGAATCCAGAACAAGGTGTAAAATTACACCAAAAAATCACTTGAGCAAATATGTGCATTTATATGAAAATTTAAATTAAGGAGAACTTAATTGACATCGTGCCCTGATTCAGGATTCAAACCGCTGACGTGATGCGGCCCGGAATGATGAAGGGGAAATCGCATGTTATTTATCTCCTTGTCTTTACGATGATAGCCCAAAATAAGCGTTTCCCGGCAGCCCATTTCCAGAGCAGAAAATGTATGGACATTATGTCGTAACGCGATAAATAAACAGGTGTTAAGGATAGCGATGATGAAAAAAAATATGATAGCAATGGCGCTTTCCGCTGCGGCCATTTTGTCAATATCACATGCGATAGCGTATGACGGCACGGTCAAATTTGTGGGTCAGGTTCTTGATACCGCCTGTACCGTAGATATTGGCGCCAATAATACGATGACCGTTGATATGGGAAGTGTCTATAAGACAGCGTTTACCAACGCAGGGGATGAAGCGTCAACGACCAAATTTACCTTGCGTCTGATTAACTGCCCCTCTTCCGTCACGTCCGCGCGGGTGAAATTTGATGGCGTTAATCATTCGGGTAATACCGATCTGTTAGCGCTGTCCGCCGATCCCGGTTCGGCAAGCGGGGTGGCCATTCGACTGATGACGGCAGACAGAGCGCCTTTAGGCCTTAATCAGATCAATGGCTATTCCTATTCACTGTTAGATATGGTTGACAACCAACTGGATTTCTACGCCGCTTATGTCGCCACCAGCGTGCCTGTTGTGCCGGGCGTCGTGAACGCCGTAGCAAACTTCACCGTTAACTATAACTGACGAGCATATGTTGTTTGGGGGGCCGATAACCGGCCCTCTCAGAGGTTTACCATGAGAGTATTACGTGTTTGCGCCACCGCGTTGGCGCTGTTTGTTACCGGCGTTTCCAGTGTGAATGCTGGCGTTTCCATTGGCGGAACACGGGTTATTTACGATGGCGGTAAAAAAGAAGCGTCATTAAGCGTCAGTAATCCCGATAATATTCCGTATTTAATTCAGTCGTGGATCGAAACGCAAAATGACGGTAAGGCCAAAGCTCCTTTTATTATTACACCGCCGCTTTACCGGCTTGATAACGGGCAGCAAAACGTAATGCGTATTATTCGGGCGGGAAATCTGCCTGAGGATAAAGAGTCCCTGTTTTGGCTGAATATTAAATCGATACCGTCGGCCCAACGTAAAGATAATACGTTACAGATTGCGGTTAAAACACGAATAAAACTGATTTATCGACCTGCGTTGCTAAGCAAGTCAACGCCTGAAGCGCAGCTCGGAAAGTTAAGCTGGAGCCGGAGCGGGGCGTTTATTCAGGTAAATAACCCCACGCCTTATTACGTTAATTTCAATGAAATTACCGTATCCGGTAAGAAAGTTGACAATGTGACGTTTGTGGCGCCGGGGAGTACCGCCCGTTTTGCACTGCCTTCGGGCGGAAATGGCGGAAGCGTGAAATTCAGGATTATTAATGATTACGGTGGAATCAGCGAGGAGTACAGCGGTTCTGTTTAAGTAGCGACGGGTCGGAATTACGTTAATGATGATAGCCAAATATATAATTAATCCGTATCCGGCCCGGCTTGTATTGTTTATCTCCCTGGGAATATTCAGCGTGCTGAATGAGGTTCTGGGTCGGGATTACTTTAATCCGGCGCTACTGGAGCATATATCATCCGGTAGCGAGAATATCGATCTTTCTGGTTTTGAAATGGGGGGGCAGGCACAGGGCACTTACCATGTCGATATTATCCTCAACGGGCAGTTTCTGGACACGCAGGATATCGCATTCAATAAAACACCAACGCCTTCAGGTGAGGATGCGCTTGAGCCCTGCCTGTCGGGGGAAATGTTGCAACGCTATGGCGTTAACATCGCGCAGTATCCGGGTGTGCAGGGCAAAGGGGATTGCGCCGATTTGTCCGCTATTCCACAGGCTTCAAGTGAGTTCCAGTTTTCGACGCAAAAGCTGTTGTTAAGTATTCCACAGGCGGCGTTATCTGCCAGAGCGCGGGGGGATGTCGCGCCGGAACTCTGGGATGAAGGCATTACCGCCGCGATGCTTAACTACAGTCTGAGCGGTGATAACAGTAATAGCCAGTACGCTAATTTACGCCCCGGAATAAATGTCGGCCCGTGGCGTTTGCGCAATTACACCACCTGGCGGCGCGGCGGTCAGGGCGATGAGGACTGGGATTCGATTTATACCTATGTCCAGCGCAATATCGTCCCGCTGAAAGCGCAACTGGTGCTGGGAGACAGCGCCTCTCCTGCGGATGTTTTTGACAGTATACCGTTTCGTGGCGGCCAGCTTGCGTCAGATGACGACATGCTGCCCGATTCGCTGAAGGGATATGCGCCCGTGGTGCGCGGTATTGCCCGCACCAATGCGCAGATCGTCATCCGGCAAAATGGCTACCAAATCTACCAAAGTTACGTGGCCCCTGGCGCGTTTGACATTACCGACATGTTCCCCACGGGAGGCGCCGGCGATCTGGAGGTCACGGTTAAAGAGGCGGATGGCAGTGAGCAGCACTTCACCGTCCCGTTCGCATCATTACCGGTGTTACAGCGTGAAGGTCGGTTCAAATATGCGTTAACCGGCGGGCGCTATCGCTCCAGCGACAGTCGTGTGGAACAAACCGATTTCGGCCAGGGAACCGCGATTTATGGTTTGCCGGGCGGTTTCACGCTTTATGGCGGCGTCCAGACTTCCCGTAACTATCGGGCGATAGCGTCCGGCGTCGGTAAAAATCTGGGAACGATTGGCGCGCTTTCTGCCGACGTAATCCAGTCATGGGCGCAACCCGCTGATGGCAGCAAGACTCAGGGGCAATCCTGGCGTGTGCGCTATAGCAAAAATAGCATCGCGACAGGAACAAACTTTTCGATTGCGGGTTACCGATATTCAACGCGCGGTTACTACGGTATGCAGGACGCTTTCGATACATATGGCGGTAGTTCCGGACAGATAACGAAACGACGTAACCGTATGGAAGCCAACGTCAACCAGTCCCTGGGCGCAGGCGGCGGATCGTTGGCGTTAAGCGCGGTACAGGAGGACTACTGGCATACCGGAAAACCGATGCAGTCGTGGAGTGTGGGGTATCACAATGCCTGGAACGGCGTGAGCTATAGCGTCGCCTGGACGCTGAGTAAAAACGGCAGCGGCGATCGTTATGATAAAGACCAACAGCTGGCGCTGAATATCAGCATTCCGCTGGATCGCTTTATGAGCAATACCTGGGCCAGTTATGGCATGAATGCCAGCAGTGGGAAGGGCGCGACTCATAGCACAGGGCTGAGTGGAACGGCGCTGGCTGGCAACGCGCTGAACTGGAATATTCAGCAAGGTTACGGCACGGATGACGTGGGATATACCGGTAGTCTGAGCGCGGATTATAAGGGTACTTACGCCGATGTTAGCGGGGGGTATCGTTACGATCGCCACTCGCAGCGCGTGAATTACGCTCTCGCGGGGGGCGTGCTGGCATATGCCGATGGCGTAACGTTCTCTCAGCCTTTGGGGGAAACCAACGTGCTGATTGGCGCGCCTGGCGCATCGGGGGTCGGGATTAAAAACCAGAGCGGCGTACGAACTGATTTTCGTGGCTACACCGTTTCCGCCAATGTTTCACCGTATCGCAAAAATGATATCGGCCTGGATACGGCATCCGTTGCGGACGATGTTGAACTGGCGCTTACCAACAAAACCGTTGTGCCAACCCGTGGCGCGGTCGTGAGGGCGGACTATGTCGCTAATGTTGGGCTGCGCGTGCTGTTGACGTTGACCAGACCCCACGGTTCGACGGTGCCATTTGGGGCGATGGTGACGTTAAAAGGCGCGCAAGAACAACAATTTATTGTCGGTGACGAGGGGCAGGTTTATTTAAGCGGCATGCCGCCGGAAGGGACGCTGAATGTGGTCTGGGGACGTGACGGCGAGCAGCGCTGCACGGCAAATTATTCATTAACCTCAGCCGAGAACTACAGCGGCGTTAGCGTGACCGGCTCTCTTTGCCGCTAAGTGGGCTTACCTCGCGTGAGAATCTGACAATGAAACGAACTTATCTCTTATTCAGTTTACTGATACTTTTTTCAGGGCTCAGCGTTGCCGATGACTGTACCGTGAATACGACACTATTTAATACCGTCTCAATGGGGAATATTGTCGTGCAGCGAGATGCGCCGGTAGGGGCAGAAATCGCCCGCGCCAGGGTCTCCGGGTATGCCAAACTGTTGGTCACGGCGCCTGGCGGTGCCGTCTATTGTAACGGTGCTTATGCGATCAATTACCTGTCAGCGACGCCTTCGCCGATAAATCATGTTTACAACACCAATCTGAAAGGGGTGGGAATCAGGCTATCCATTCCCGCAGGGGATTTTGTGCTGCCGTCAAATGGCGCCAGCTATATCTATAACCTCGGTAACTATGACGTGATGCTGATTAAAACAGCAACGATCCAATCGGGATATTTGACGCCGGGAGTGGTTGCACAGGGATGGTTTGGTACGCCGGATCATTCTTTTATGCAGATTTCAATGGGCGCCGATACCCAGGTGACGGCGCTCGCATGTTCGTTTTCCAGCCAGATTCTTAATTTTCAGCTCGGTGATATTAATGCCGCCGAGTTCACCGGCCAGCCCGGAGCCGTGCTGTCGCACAGCGATACGCAAAATCTGGGGCTGAACTGCGATCCGGGGGCGAATATCAATGTTGAACTGGCGGGAACGCAAAACCCTGACGCACCGGCTGACACCAGCGTTCTGGCGCTGACCGGGCAGGGTAGCTCCGAAACGGCAGACGGCGTGGGGGTCCAGATAGTTTATAACGATGCGCCGCTGCAACTGAATAACCGCATCGTATTGAAAAAATCCGCAGGCGGGCAGGAGACATTTCCGCTGGTGGCGCGTTATTACCAGACCAAAAGCCAGGTGAAGCCGGGCAGCGCGAATGCCACCGCCACGTTGAATATTACCTACCAATAACCCAAGGAAAAAGTATGCCTGGAAGAAAACGCTGGCTGCTGACCCTGATGCTGCTTACTGGTCAGGTATGGGGTCAGGGCGATCCGATCGCATTAAACATCAAAGGGAATGTGAAAGCCGCGCCGTGTCAGGTGAGCAGCGACAGCATCACTAAAACCGTTGATTTAACGGCGGGGAGTCCGGTAACGGCTTCATCAATGTATACCGCAGGGTCAACGACGCCGTGGGTCAGTTTTGATTTCAGCATTGAACATTGCCCGGAAGGCACAACCGGCGTGATGATTCAGTTTAACGGCAACGCTGATGACATGCATCGCGATGATATGTATCGCAATCTGGGAACCGCTACCCCTGTCGCGATACAGTTGCAGGCGGCGGACGGTCGACCGCTGGGCGACGGTCAGGTTCTGACCAGTGAAATTGTCGCACAGCGTTACACCTGGAATTTACGCGCCCGGCTCTACAGTGAACAAGGGCAGGTCTCACCGGGAACCATTGATTCGGTTGTGACGGTTTCATTGAGCTATCAGTAATTATTACCCGGAGCCGCGTATACATGAATATTGTCATCAGATGTCAGGATCGTTTTTATCAATACGGATTGCGCGCGTTACTGTGCGAAATATTTCCACCGAACCTGAATCGGACCACGCTCACCTTTAACGACTATGACCACGCAAACGCCGCCTGTGCCGATATCTTAATTCTGCTGCTGCACCCCGGTGAACAGTATATTTGTCATGCTGAAATGCGATTTCGTGCGCCACGCCTGATGATTGGCCTGGTGGATAAAAAACATATTCCCGCGCGAGGAGAAATTCCCTCCTGTATAGGAAACATCGTGTTTATTCCGCTCAATGCAAGCGTCAGTAAGATCAGTAAAGTGATTAAGCAGCATTGGTTTTCTTTACAGCAGGCAAAAACGCCCCATGCCGTACACCACTGCGGACATTGCCCGCATAAGACGCTTACCGGGCAACAAAACCAGCTCGCTGCCTTTCTTTATGCGGGGATGACGTCAAAGCAGATTGCTTACAAAATGGCGATCGGTCAGAAAACGGTGCTGGCGCATCGAAACGCGTTAATGACGAAATTCCGCTTAAGAACCGATCGTGAGTTATTACTGTTTTTAAATGCGGTAAAGGAAAAAAACCGGCACAGAAACGGCATGTGCGAATCCTGCAATGATGACGATGGATGGCTTGTGTAAGCAATCCACGCAAAGGCGCGGATTGCGGGTATTACGAATGCTGTGGGTTGTGGGCGGCGTAGATGTCGCGCGCGTCCGTAAAGCAGCGCAGCGCGAGCGAAGAAACCGGCGCTTGCTTACGCATGATCAGGCCGACAGGGGCTTCAATGTTGGAATTGACGACCGGCGTAATATGGAAATTACTGTTTAAATTCTCCAGCCCATTATTGAGCGGCATAATGGCGCAACATATGCCACGCTGCACGGCCTGAATAATCTGGAATGTCGAATCGCTTTCGAAAATATGCTTAGGCGAGATTCCGGCTGATTTAAAACTCATATCCATGTGCTCTCTGTAATGCATACCTTTGGTCAGAAAACCCAGCGGGAAATTAATGAGATCGTTCCAGGAGAGGCTCTCATTTTCTATTTTAAAATGGCGCGTGTCGTGCAGCAGACCCATCCGGGTTTTCGCTAACGGGATAACATCAAACGGACTGACATCAATGTTATTCAGATAACATATTCCCAGCTCCAGCTGGTTGCTGTTTACGCCTTCGGCAATTTGCTCCGAGGTCATGGAATAGAGACTAAATTGCAGTTCCGGGTATTTGGGGGTTAATTCGCGAATAAACAGCATAGGATCGACGCTGGCGAGCGGCACCATACCCAGACGGAGCACGCCGACAACCTGTCCTTTGCAGAGCGCGGCCTCGGCCTGTAAGCCATCGTGCGCGGCCAGCAGGGATTTTGCCCATGCCAGAATACGTTCGCCTTCCGGGGTAAAGCCTTCAAAGCGTTGCCCGCGAACGATAAGCACCAGACCAAGTTCCTCCTCCAGATTGCGAATGCGCATGGAGAGGGTGGGTTGCGTGATATTACACTGCGATGCGGCCTTACCAAAGTGACGGGTCTGATCCAGCGCGATTAAATATTTGAGTTGTTTTATGTCCATCATTCATCTCTTCGGCAGACGGTCTGTTGGGGGCAAAGAAGAGGCTCCGGCAGCCGTTTGCGCTACGACATGGGTTCACATTATTGCATGAATGTATAAATTTTGTAACCGAATTGCGGCGTAACAATACCGTTTCTGCGCGTCAGTGGCTGAAAAATAAATCCCCTTATTCAGCAGAACGCCATGAATAAGGGGCGAATTTTACAGCGCGCGAATTTCTTTTGAACGCAAGGTGATATTTACCGGTACGGATTTATAAGAAGGCGTACCGCTCTCTTTATCAATATAATTGAGCGGAACCAGAACATTGGCCTCAGGATAATAGGCGCCGACAGAACCTGCCGCAATGCTGTAGGCCACGACGGTGATATCTTCCAGGCAGAGATCGCTGTCAGGCAGGGCCGTTCGGATATCGACGCGATCGCCATGTTCAAGCCCTAACTGCTCCATATCGCCTTCGTTCATAAAGATAATGTCACGACGGCCAAATACGCCGCGATAACGATCGTCCATCGCGTAAATGGTGGTGTTGTACTGATCGTGACTTCGCAGGGTAATCAGACGCAGCGTATTTTCACCTTCGCCGGTCACGTTCTCGTTAACGCCGTGGAATACGGAGAACATGGCTTTGCCCGTCGATGTCGGCCAGACGCGTTCGGTCGGCGGCAGCGGCATACGGAAACCGCCAGGCACCCGGATACGATCGTTGTAATTGTCGAAACCGGGAATGGTTTGTTCAATCAGTTCGCGGATGAGATCGTAATCAGCAACCAGCTCCATCCAGCCGATTTTGCTGTTTGTCAGCGTGGCTTTCGCCATTCCGGCAATAATGGCTGGTTCCGAACGCAATAACGGCGACGCCGGTTTCAGTTTGCCGGAGGAGGCATGCACCATCGACATAGAATCTTCTACCGTGATGGATTGTCTGCCGGTGCGCTGAATATCCAGTTCGGTGCGTCCGAGGCAGGGGAAGATGAACGTCTCTTTCCCGACCAGCAGATGCGTTCGGTTCAATTTGGTGCCGATGTGGACGCTCAAGTCCAGCCCGTGCATTGCCGGGAACCCCTGTTCGTGATCGGGCATTGCCACGGCAAAGTTACCGCCCAGGCAGATCAGCGCCCTGGCGCGCCCGTCGATCATGGCCTGCGTCGCCTGTACGGCGTCGTGTCCGTGTTTCGACGGGGGAACAAACCCGAAAACGTCGCTCAACCGTTCGAGGAATTCTGGCGCCGGTTTCTCGGTAATGCCGACGGTGCGGTTCCCCTGAACGTTGGAGTGTCCGCGAAGCGGGCAAATACCTGCGCCGGGTTTGCCAATATTGCCGCGCATTAACAGCAGGTCGGCAATCAGACGCACGTTCGCCGTCCCTTTGTTATGCTGGGTAATGCCCATGCCGTAGGTGATGATGGTGGCGTTGGACCTGGCGTAGGCTTCCGCGACTTTTTCCAGTTGCTCACGGTTTAAACCTGATTCGCGCTCAATGGATTCCCAGGAGGTTGCGGCAATATCTGCGGCAAAATCGTCAAAGCCCAGCGTATGGGCGGCGATAAACTCGCGATCCAGAACATCGCCACGCTCGGCTTCCAGCTGCAACACATGTTTGGCAATGCCTTTCAGCGCGGCGGCATCGCCGCCAGCTCTGACCTGGAAATAGGTTGAGGCGATGTCGGTTGAGCTGTAGGTCGCCATTTCGATGATGCTCTGCGGGTCGGCAAAGCGTTCCAGCGCTCTTTCTCGCAGCGGGTTAAAGACGATAATCGGCACGTCGCGGCGCGCAAGCTCGTGCAGCGTCCCCATCATACGGGGATGGTTTGTCCCTGGGTTATGGCCGATGGCGATCACCAGTTCCGTCTTTTCAAAATCATCCAGCGATACGGTTCCTTTACCGATGCCAATTGAGCGCGGCAGGCCTACGCTGGTGGCTTCGTGGCACATATTGGAACAGTCGGGAAAATTGTTGCTGCCGTATTCGCGCGCAAAAAGCTGGAACAGATATGCCGCTTCGTTGGAGGCGCGACCGGACGTGTAAAATTCCACCTGTTCAGGGGAGAGGCCGCGAAGCACTTCGCCGATGCGGGCAAAGGCCTGTTCCCATTCGACAGGGCGAAATGTGTCGCTTTCTTTGTGATAGGCCAGCGGATGAGTCAGGCGACCATACCCTTCAAGTTCGAAATCTGTTTTCTTCAGCAGCGCGCTGACGGTATTTTTGGCCAGAAACGCCGGTGTGACGCGCTTGCTTGTCGCTTCCCACGTTACGGCCTTCGCACCGTTTTCGCAAAACTGAAACGTTGATTTATGTTCTTTATCCGGCCATGCGCATCCTGGGCAGTCAAAGCCGTCTGGCTGGTTTGTGCGCAACAGGGTAACGGGTGCTTCAAGCGCGTCCATCTGCGTACGGACGGCAATGGCCGTTGCTTTTAACGCGCCCCAGCCGCCAGCAGGACCGTCATAGTGTCTGACTCCGGGAACTGAACGTCTTTTCTTATTCATATGAACTCCTGACTATTCTGGTCACATTGGCATCCTGAAATAGCTACATAACAGGTAGGGTTATTCCAGTGTATTTAACAATTACGTTTAGCGGCTGCGCGTTATATAAATAAAAGCCAGCCGGACAAATATCCATTTGAAAAGCCATTAACCTTATTTAAAAAATGGGTAATGGTGATGATTAATAAATACAAACAGTTGTCTCTACACGGGAGATAACAGCAACATCTTTTATTATTCGTTATATAAAATTTTATATAACAGATGGTGAAACCCAGTTAATTCGCGGGGTTTGCCCGGATTATGCGGCGTCTGTGCTGTCGATTTAAAGAAATTATAACAGGATTTTATCATTATCATAATAAATGTTATCTATCACTTATTAAATTTAACCTATTTGAACTTTTTGAATAATTGTTTGAGACTAATTAAACACGCCGAAAATTATTAGATTCACCTGCTCTGAAATATTCAGAAAATCGCTATTAATCAAAGAAAAAGGCTGGAAATGAAAGCGTTGTACAAAATAAATCAGTCAATGTCGACTCCGTGGGGGGAATTATGTTTGGAATAGATGCTTTTCACCTTGCGAGGATACAATTTGCCTTTACCGTATCTTTTCACATTCTTTTTCCCGCAATAACAATTGGCCTGGCAAGTTTTCTCGCCGTCCTTGAAGGGCTATGGCTCAAAACCAAAAATGAAACGTATCGCGACCTTTATCACTTTTGGTCAAAGATCTTTGCCGTCAATTTTGGGATGGGGGTGGTCTCAGGCCTGGTCATGGCTTACCAGTTCGGGACTAACTGGAGCGGCTTTTCACAATTTGCCGGAAGTATCACCGGTCCGTTGCTGACGTATGAAGTTCTGACGGCATTCTTCCTTGAGGCGGGCTTTCTGGGCGTGATGCTGTTCGGCTGGAAGCGCGTCGGGCCGGGGCTGCATTTCTTCGCGACCTGTATGGTTGCGCTGGGAACCTTGTTTTCAACGTTCTGGATCCTCTCTTCCAATAGCTGGATGCAAACGCCGCAGGGTTACGCGATTGAGAATGGCGTTGTCGTGCCGGTGGACTGGATGGCCATCGTCTTTAACCCGTCGTTCCCGTACCGTTTATTGCATATGTCCACGGCGGCGTTTCTGGCGAGCGCGTTCTTCGTCGGCGCCTCGGCGGCCTGGCATTTGCTGAAAGGAAACGACACGCCCGCGATCAGAAAGATGTTTTCGATGGCGTTGTGGATGGCGCTGTTTGTCGCACCGGTTCAGGCGGTGATTGGCGATGCGCACGGTCTCAATACGCTGGAACATCAGCCGGCGAAAATTGCGGCGATTGAAGGGCACTGGGAAAACCCGCCAGGCGAAGCCACGCCGTTGGTTCTGTTTGGCGTGCCGGATATGGACGCGGAAAAAACGAAGTACAGCCTTGAAATCCCTTATCTGGGAAGCCTGATTCTGACGCACAGCCTCGACAAACAAGTGCCCGCGCTGAAGTCGTTCCCGAAAGAGGATCGCCCGAACTCAACCATCATTTTCTGGTCGTTCAGGATAATGGCGGGGCTGGGGATGCTGATGATCCTGACCGGGGTGGCGAGCGCGTGGCTGCGCTGGCGTGGCCGGTTGTATCAGTGTCGTCCTTTCCTGTGGTTCGTATTCTGCATGGGGCCATCGGGGTTAATCGCTATTCTGGCGGGCTGGTTTACCACCGAGATTGGCCGCCAGCCGTGGGTGGTCTACGGTTTGCAGCGCACGCGTGATGCTGTTTCCGCACACGGCGACATGCACATGTCCGTCAGCCTGCTGGCGTTCATCCTCGTCTATTCGTCCGTCTTTGGGGTGGGCTACCTCTACCTGGTGCGGCTGATCAAAAAGGGGCCAGTGCGCGAACATGCGCATGATATCGCTCAGGGGGGTACGCCAGCGCGTCCGTTATCGGCGGTGAGCGAACCCATGAACACACGCAGGGGAGAATAAAATGGGCATCGACCTGTCAATAATCTGGTTCGTCATCATTGTTTTCGCAACGTTGATGTACATCGTGATGGACGGCTTTGATCTGGGGATCGGCATTCTTTTTCCGTTCAATAAGAACGAGAAAGAGCGCGACATGATGATGAATACCGTGGCCCCCGTCTGGGATGGCAATGAAACCTGGATGGTGCTGGGCGGCGCGGCGTTATATGGCGCGTTTCCGTTGGCTTATGCGGTGATTGTCGATGCGCTCAGCGTGCCGTTAACCGCCATGCTGCTGGGGCTGATTTTCCGGGGCGTGGCGTTTGAATTTCGCTTTAAAGCGACGCCGGAACACCGCCCGCTTTGGGATAAAGCCTTTATCGGCGGTTCTGTGCTGGCAACCTTCAGCCAGGGCGTCGCCGTGGGAACGCTGGTTAACGGCTTGCAGGTAACCGGACGGGCGTTCAGCGGCTCGACGATGGACTGGCTGGCGCCTTTCCCGCTGTTCTGCGGCGTGGGGCTGGTGGTGGCCTATGCGTTACTGGGCTGCACCTGGCTTATCATGAAAACGGAAGGCCCGCTGCACCGAAGCATGTCGGAGAAGGCGATTATCCTGACGCTGCTGCTGCTGGCGATCATCGTCATTATCAGCCTGTGGACGCCGTTGACGCATCCGGCGATTGCTCAACGCTGGTTCAGCCTGCCAGAGATCATCTGGTTTGCGCCTGTCCCGCTGTTAGTGCTGGTTTGCTGCTGGGGAATTGTGCGTTCCGCCTATAACCGCAAAGCGAGCTATGGGCCGTTTATGCTGACCCTTGGACTGATTTTCCTGGGATTCAGCGGGCTGGGCATCAGCATCTGGCCCAATATCATTCCGCCGTCGATCTCTATCTGGCAGGCCGCGTCACCGCCGCAAAGCCAGGGCTTTATGCTGGTGGGCGGGTTACTGATTATCCCGGTGATTCTGATGTACACCTGCTGGAGTTACTACGTCTTTCGCGGAAAAATTAATCCTGATGAGGGGTATCATTAATGGCTTCACTATCAGACACAGAGCACGCTAAACCTGCGGATACCGCCCCACGCGTCTGGTGGAAAAGGGTGGGCTGGATGGTCATCATCTGGGCGGCAAGCGTTATGGCGCTGGCCGTCGTCGCATCCGGGTTTAAGCTGCTGATGCTGGCGGCGGGGATGAAAACCCACTAACACGTCTTACTTCCTGTCTCAGGCCACATCAGCGTGATGTGGCCTGCCTGTTCGTTGTCTCCCGAGGTTATCTATGCAACCGCTTATGGACTCATGGCAGCGTAAATTCACCTATTTACGTCTGTCCGTTACCGATGTGTGCAATTTTCGTTGTACCTACTGTCTGCCGGACGGGTACAAACCCGGCGGCGTGAGTAACAAGTCATTCTTGTCGGTGGATGAAGTTCGCCGCGTCACCCGCGCGTTCTCCGCGCTGGGTACGGAAAAAGTCCGTCTTACCGGCGGGGAACCCTCCTTGCGCCGCGACTTTATCGATATTATCGCGGCGGTGCGTGAAAATGCGGCGATTCGCCAGATTGCGATAACGACCAATGGCTATCGCCTGGCGCGTGACGTCGCACGCTGGAGTGAGGCCGGATTAACCGCCATCAACGTCAGCGTGGACAGTCTGGACGCTCGCCAGTTTTATGCCATCACCGGGCAGGATAAATTTCAGGACGTGATGAACGGTATTGATGCGGCGTTTGCCGCCGGTTTTGAAAAGGTCAAGGTGAATACGGTTCTGATGCGCGATGTGAATCATCATCAACTGGACACGTTTCTGGCCTGGATTAAGCCTCGTCGCATTCAGTTGCGCTTTATCGAACTGATGGAAACGGGTGAGGGCAGCGAGCTGTTTCAACGCCATCATATTTCGGGCGTGGTGCTGCGTGATGAACTGCTGCGACGCGGCTGGGTGCGCCAGATTCGCCAGCGCAGCGATGGCCCGGCACAGGTCTTTTGCCACCCGGACTTTGCAGGCGAAATCGGCCTGATCATGCCCTATGAAAAAACGTTCTGCGCCAGTTGCAACCGGCTGCGCGTCTCTTCCATCGGCAAACTGCATTTATGTCTTTTTGGTGATGGCGGGGTCGATTTACGAGACGTGCTGCAAGACGATACGCAGCAGGATGCCCTTAAGATGCGTATTGCCGATGCGCTGACGCATAAAAAACAGACGCATTTTTTACATCAGGGGAACACCGGCATTACGCAAAACCTGTCGTACATTGGTGGGTAGCGGGCAATGGACTCAGGTCAGATTGAAGTAGCGATCGGGCTGATGCGGCTCCGGCAGGGGCTGTTGCCCGGTCATCTCTTTCAGATTGCGCTCAATGGTGTTGCAAATCGCGTTGAGCGGTAAATCGTTAGCCGATGTGCCAAAGGGATCTTCAAGTTCTTCCGCCAGGGAATCCCAGGATAAAAAGGTATAGGAAATAAAAACGGACACGAATGGCGTCATGTAATGCAGGTCGCCAACCAGCGCAAAAGGAAGAAGGGTACAAAAAAGATAAACAGTTCGCTGGAGTATTAATGTATAAGCAAACGGCACCGGGGTATTTGCAATTCGTTCACAGCCGCCAATAACGTGGGCGATTTCATCTATTTTATTATCGATGAGGCCAAATGTAATATCGCTCAGCTTGCCTTGTTTACGCAATGCCGCCATTTCATCGCCGATCAATAATAATATCCGGTTGGTTTTCATCGGGCTGAACATGACCTGGGTAAGAATATGCCGGGGCAGAATTCGGTACATATCATATCCGGCGTCGGTTTTACGTAATTCATGTTTCAGGCTCCAGCAAAGGGCAATCAGATAACCTGAAATTCTTTTATGTAGCTCAACGTCATTCGGCAACAAATTTTTTAACTGACGGATGATGGAACGCTCGGCAATCAGTAAGGTTCCCCACAGTCCCCGTGCCTCAACGAAACGGCTGTAGCTGGCGCTGTTGCGAAAGCCAAGAAAGATAGCGATTGCGATCCCCAGCAGGCTAAAAGGGGCAACGGTTAAGTGGATGCCCAGTTGCTCATACCATTGATAAATGATAATTGCGATAGCTGACATGACAAGGTTTAAAAATAACCGAAATGTTATTTTTGACAATACCGAGCCATGCCAATCAAATAATCGAAAAAACCAATGTTGCTCTGGTCTGATAATCATGACTGACGATTTCTCTGAAGATGTAATGAGAAGGATTCAACGAAGGGTGAATGCGATAGAAACTATTTTAATCGTTATTTTGCCGTCTGACAATCAATGACGAATAAAAATAAGGCGGAATAAAAGTAATGGTATTGGCTTTATCATTCGCTGGTGAATTTAATCATTACGTTATACCTCCTGGCTCAGATTTGAACTGTCACCGTTACGGCGCAACCAATGTACATGCAACGTGAAGTATGACGGGTATATTGACCTTGAAGTTAACTTTAAGGTTATGCTGTGACGTAAGCCGGGCAATTTATTTATTAAAGGGGTCAATGCAATGAATGAGCAACATTCCCATCCAGAATTTCCGCGCTGGATGATCTATGGCGCGAACGGTTATACCGGAGAAATGATTGCCCGTGAGGCCGTACGGCGAGGATTCAGGCCAGTTCTGGCGGGGCGCAGGCAAGAAACGATAGACTCTCTGGCTTGCAATCTCGGGCTTGAGGCTCACGCCTTCGCCCTTGATAATCCGGCTGAACTGCTCAGACAGCTCGAAGGGTGTGCTCTGGTATTAAATTGTGCGGGGCCGTTCTCCGCTACTGCGGCGCCTTTGATGGAGGCCTGCCTGCAAACCCGAACCCATTATCTTGATATTACAGGGGAGATAGGCGTGTTCGAAGCGGCACAACTGCTGAATACCCGTGCCCGGGATGCCGGTGTTGTATTGTGCCCCGGCGTCGGGTTTGACGTTATTCCTACGGACTGCGTGGTGGCCGCCCTGAAGGAGGCCCTGCCGGATGCGATCCGCCTTAACCTGGGATTCGATTCACGCTCTGTTTTTTCTCCGGGTACGGCGAAAACAGCGATCGAGGGGTTGGCGCAGGGCGGAAAAATTCGGCGAGGAGGGAAGATCATTACCGTGCCGCTTGCTTATGAAGTTCGCCGTATTGACTTCGGCGATGGCGAGAAGGACGCGATGACAATCCCCTGGGGGGACGTGTCCACGGCGTATTACACGACAGGTATTCCAGACATTCAGGTCTTTGTGCCGGGGTCGACGCGCATGATTTCCCAGGCCCGGAGAGCAAACTACATCAGGCCATTGCTGCGACTGGCGTGGGTTCAGAAGCTCCTCAAGGCTTATATATCCCGAACGGTGAAAGGCCCCGGAGAAATGAAACGTGAACAGACGCCCTCTTTTGTGTGGGGAGAGGCCATCAACGCCCGTGGCGACAAAAAAACTGCCCGTATCCGTACACCGAATGGTTATACCCTGACCATTATGGGGGCGTTAGCGGTGGTTGAGCACCTGATGATGAACCGGATTGCAGGAGGGGCCTACACGCCGGCAACGTTAATGGGCGCAAATCTGATAACCCGGTTACCAGGGGCTGGCCCGCTGAGGATTGTATAATTGCTCAGGGCGGGACAGGGGATGCTCCCGCCCTTTGCGCTTATTCAAGGGTAAGGATAACTTTACCGATATGAGTTCCGGCATCCAGTAACGTATGTGCCTGACGGACATCCTCAAATTTAACTATCTGGTGAATGACGGGTTTACACTTTCCGGCTTCGATTAAAGGCCATACTTTTTGTATGAGCTGTTGGGCGATTTCTTCCTTTTCAGCGGCGTCCCGGCTCCTCATCGTTGAACCGGTTACCACCGCTCTTTTAAGGATCAGTTCCTGGATATCGAATTCCTTAACCATCCTGCCCCCCATAAATCCAATCAGTACAAGCCGACCGTCCTTTTTAAGAAGGCGAAGGTTCTTGTTAAAATAAGCGGCGCCGACAATATCAAGAATAACATCAACGCCTTTTCCGTCGGTTCTACTGAGGATTTCTTCTTCAAAATCATGGGTTCTGTAGTTAATGATTTCCCCATATTGTTGCAGGAACGGAATTTTATCGTCACTTCCGACGGTGCTGAACGCTTTAATATTCATGGCATTACACAACGCCAGCGCGGTCGTCCCTATGCCGCTTGCGCCACCGTGGATCAAAACAACATCCTCTTTTTTCACTTTTCCTAACGAAAAAAGATTGGCCCATACCGTAAAGAATGTTTCCGGGAGCGCTGCTGCTTCTGTAAAACTTAAATTTTGTGGGACAGGCAATACCTGACCTGCCGGAACGGCGCAAAATTCTGCATATCCCCCGCCATTGGTGAGCGCACAGACGCGATCGCCAACTGAAAAGTGAGCAACGTTTTTCCCGATTGAGTGTACGATACCCGCGACTTCCAGCCCGGGAACCGGCGTAACACCCTCTGGCATGGGATATTTTCCCTCTCTCTGCATAATATCCGGGCGATTTACGCCGGCCGCTTTAACTGAGATCAGGACATCGTTCTCGCCACATTCCGGCATTTTTCCCTGGCTTACCTTCAGAACTTCAGGGCCGCCAGCTTCTGTTATCTCAATGAGTTTCATCTGATTCTACCTGTTTAATGTCAGGGGTTGATTAGCGATACTACCTGCGTGGTTGTTTATTTGTCTTTCTTTACGGTGAGTGGCGCTTTCCATTCACGGTAAAGGGTTTCCAGTCCCTGACGGTACGTTGTTATCTGAAAGTCCGGGAATCGCCGCTTAAATTTTGATGAATCAAACAGGTTATCATGTTGATAGCGGGGCAGGAGCTCCCGGAGTTCCCGTGGGCCTTTGGAAAAGATACCGGCGGCGAACAAGGCGAATTTGCTCAGGACAGACCATGACGTTTCTTTCCCGAACACGTTACAGGCCAGAGAAACAAACTGCGCATAGGTGAGCCGTTCATCGCAACAGGGCAGGTGCCACGTCTGACCGAAGGCATCAGGGGTGTTGCCAAGGCGCGCTAAAGCCCGACTGGCATCGGGAGTCCATATGAGCGTACGTAACGTGTCGTCACGTAATGGCACGCGTGGCTTTTTCCCTGCTTTAAGTCTGTCTAAAATTAAGGCATTGGTAAAACTCTGGGTTTTCCCCGGCCCATAAAACTCGGGCGCGCGCCCGATAAGCACAGGGATGTCGCCCCGGCGCATCTCCTCCAGCACTTTGTTTGCCATCAGGGCCCGAACCCGCCCTTTGCGCCCTGACGGCAGGAACAGCGTTTCCTCGGTCTGCAATCTGCTGTCCTGTGGGTACATATAAGTATTGTCAAAATAAACAAAACTTGCCCCCACTGTCCGACACGCGTTCAGCGCGTTTTGCAGTATTACCGGAAACTGCTGTTCCCAGAGGTCGGCATCCGGCGGCAGACCCGCCGCAAAATAGACAATGCGGCTTCCTTTAACCGCTTCCAGTGTCTGACGGGCATCCAGTAAATCAGCGGGCATAAGGCTATCGCTGTCATTTACCTTCTGTGGATTACGGCTTACAAGCCTCAGTTCAGCACTGTAAGAATGCGTTAACTCGCGAGCAAGTTCCCGGGCAATCTGTCCGCTTGCCCCCAGAATCGTTTGCATCTCACTTCCTCTTCGACAATTTCAGACGGGTGTCCCGGCCCATTGGCCTTTTTCAAAGTATAAGTTTAAAGTTCACTTGAAGGTCAATGGGGTGTTGCGACATTGTTTAAATGTCGTCTGGTATTGGGATACAGCGCCAGCAACGGAATGGCGCCGAAGCCGAACATCAAACGATGAAAAATACGAGATTGCGCGTTGTCGAGGCATGGTAGAGTGGGGGGGCTCAAAGAATGATTCGAGGTTTGCGCTATGCAACAAATTGATTTTTACATGGTTGATGCCTTTAGCACGGCTACTTTTGGCGGCAATGCCGCAGCCGTGTGTCCGCTCACCGAGTGGTTGCCTGATGAGACATTATTGAAAATGTCCAAACAGCATAACCAGTCAGAAACGGCTTTTTTTGTCCCAAATGAAAACGGCTTCGAGTTGCGCTGGTTTACCACTCAAGGGGAAATAAATCTGTGTGGGCATGCCACACTTGCTGCCGCGCACGTCATCTTTGAACATCTTGATTACCCGGGCGCGACTATCCATTTTGATACCCGGTTTGTTGGCCCATTGACAGTAGCACGCAGCGGCGAGTGGTTGACGCTTGATTTTCCAGCCTGGGAAACCGAGCCCGTCGTGCCGCCGTCCTTATTGCTGGAAACGTTGGGCATCACAGAATGCAAAGAAGTGCGCGTGGCGCGTGATTACATGGTCGTGCTGGATAATCAACGGCAGGTAGAAGCGCTACGCCCGAACATTAATGCCATGCTCCCTCTGGGAAAAATGGTTTGCATAACCGCGCCCGGCGAAGAGAAATACGATTTTGTCAGCCGTTTCTTTTGCCCGGGAGAAGCCGTGGCGGAAGACCCCGTTACAGGTTCAGCACATAGCATGCTAATTCCGTACTGGGCTGAAAAACTGAAAAAAACACAAATGCTGGCGCACCAGGGCGCCGAACGTGGCGGGGATTTACGCTGCCAGCGAGTGGGGGATCGAGTCCACATCGGCGGACAGGCAACAACTTATTTGCTGGGTAAGGTACTGTTGCGCTAGAACGTCCAGAATGCGGTTCGGAATGGGCTTCCGGTAAAAGGTCTGCTGTACGATTATGGCAGACCTGACGGCGCTTTAGACTGACTGCGTTGTGCCAGGAGGGGATATTGCTAACGCAACGGCGTATTAATCAGCGGAGTGCAGGTCAGTGCCATAAGAAATAGATATTAGACAAAGATACTGCCGCTTGTTTGTATGTTACAAATATGTAATCAATTTTTTTGGAAAAGTCTTGTTCACTATCAAAACTGACGATCTCTCCCATCCAGCAGTGCAAGCGTTAGTGGCCTATCATATTTCCGGCATGCTGGAGCAGTCCCCACCAGAAAGCAGCCATGCTTTAGATATTCGAAAACTGCGTGACCCAGCTGTGATATTTTGGTCAGCATGGGAAGGGGGACAACTCGCAGGAATTGGCGCGCTGAAAATACTGGATGATGAACATGGTGAGCTGAAATCAATGCGTACCGCGCCAAATTTTTTGCGTCGTGGCGTAGCGAATCAGCTTTTACAGCATATCTTGCAGGTTGCGCATATCAAAGGCCTACGACGTTTAAGTTTAGAAACCGGGACACAGCCAGGGTTTTCCGCTTGCCATCAACTTTATATTAAGCACGGTTTCGTTAACTGCGAGCCGTTTGCTGATTATCAGTCTGATCCAAATAGCCGTTTTATGACATTAGTTTTATGTGAGAAAGATAAATTGTCATGACTAATGCAGAGAGAATGGTGCCATATTAGTTCAAAAAAATTCTGCTCCTTGCTCACTGTAGACGTGACGACCACTCAGCCCAGCCGCTGCGTGCCAGGAGGGGAAGTTGTATACTTTATACGTGCGCCAGTCAAAGTTGATCATTCAGGTGTGAATGATAAAGTTGTTAACTCCTCTCTCTAAAAAGGTGATTAAATCTAATGCATCATATCTCTTCTGTCAGTCTCAATTATCGCTGTCTCCAGCATACAGACTGGCCATTTTTTTTGGCATTAAATCAGGATCGTCATGTGATGCATTTTATTAGTGATTCACGTACTGATGACGAGATTAGAACCCAGTCTTTTGAAAGCCGTCTACAGCCTTGGCATAAAGGCAGTGAACGCTGGTTATGTATGATAATGAGTCGAAAGGATACAGATATACCAATTGGTGTAACTGGCTTTATTGATCGTGGTGAAGGCATAGCGGAAGTGGGGTTTATCCTGGCATCAGAATTTCACGGCAAAGGTTTTGGTACAGAATCGTTAAAAGATATTGCCCGCTTTGCTTTCGATGAGCATGGGTATCGTAAGCTCACTGCTACGGTAACAGCTGGCAACAATGCATCGCGGAGAATATTGCATAAAGTCGGATTTCAGCAGGAGGGAACTCTAAGAAAAAACTATTTCCTGCATGGTTGCTGGCATGATGATTGGGTATTTGGATTGTTGAGAGAAGAATTTAGTTACTGAAAAATGAAACGGCAAAACATGCCCAATTCTGGAAATGTTGCAGCGAGGTTCTACACATACATTCATTTCAGAATGGCATTTGAGTCAACCGACATATATGTTGTACCAGGGGCATCGTCAATGCCTGCTTCTCGCTCATAGTAGACCTTCGCACTTGTCCGCTGTGTGCCAATAGCGGACCTTACCCACTGCAGTATTTACCTGACTGAGATCCATTCAGTAATGGTTAACGCCAACGCCTCAGGCTGTTCGAACGGAATCATATGACCGCAATCCTTGATGGTTCTCAACGATGCATCAGGTATGGCATCGACCAGCTCCTCTGCTTCCTGCATGGAACGGATGGCGTCATCTTCACTGGCAATAACCAGTGTGGGACAACCTATCGTTGCTGAAGGAATACCTTGTCGGGTTAAGGTCGATTGCGTAATGAAGGCTTCAAATCCGAGACAACGTCCCATTTGCTGGATAGTTGAAATCATATCCCGATCTGATGCGTTTAGGGGGTGCAGTGACCGGGTAATAGCATGGCTGCTCAGCCCCTTAAACGTTGCGGGTGACAATGACTGCACGCTTTGCCACTTTGATTCCGCCTCTAATGGCGTATCTTCCCGTAACGAACTGGCAATCAGTACCAGGGACTCCACACGATCCGAAAAATCTGCAGCAAACTGCCGGGCAATGTACCCTCCCAGTGAAAAACCTATCAACGTAAATTTGTCTGGCAGACAGGTACTCATATGCTGCGCGATATCATGGAGGGTTAGTCCTCCGGTTACGGAAGCATGATGAACAATACAGTTTGCTGGCAGGTATGTTTCAAATTCACGCCAGAGCATTTCATTCAGCATATACCCGGGAATTAAAACGATCGTTCGTGGCGTTAGACTCATAGCACTTGCTTAAATGTATCGGAGGATTAGCTCAGAACGGTTTAAAAATATCTGACCAGGGCTGAAACGACAATCCCAAGGGTGATAGCAATTAAAGGTCTTTTAAAAACCAGCATCACGACGGCCGTGGTCAATAATGCCATCTGAGCGCCTTTGTCGCCTGTGAGGGCAACGGGGGCTAAAATCGCCACGAGAACGGAGCCTGACATCCCCTGAATAAAGGCTTTTATTCGGTTATTAAAAGGCACAAAAGACATAATCCAGACACCACCCCATCGGGTAACGAGGGTGACCAACGCCATAACAAAAATAATAATAAGAGGTCCTGTGCCTACCGTCTCAATACTCATTTTTTCTCTCTCATGATAATTCCAGTAATACCTCCGGCGAGGGCTCCAGCGATCACATGACTATTTTCTGGTAACCATTTATACGCTATCAGCGAGGCACTGGCCGCTGCGGCCCAGATAATCCACATCCTCAGGTTTCTTTCCCCTTCGAACACCATAGAAAGGAGAAAACACCCCATGACCATATCAAGACCAGCGCTTTTGGGATCCTGGATAACGCTCCCGAAATACAGTCCTGCCAGGGTTCCTGCTCCCCAAAAAAGCCATAACGCAAGACCGCCACCAAAGAGTAATCCCAGCCCCGCGCTTCCCCTGCTGAATGCCTGTATGGACATGGCCCAGTTAGCATCGGAAACGACCATCATGATCCCGTAGCGTTTAGCGGGTGTTAACGCGCGCAACCACGGGTATAAAGTGGCCCCCATTAACAGATGCCTGGCATTAATGGCAAAAACGGTGGCGATAAGGGTTAATACAGGAACCTGATCGGTCCAAAGCTCTAAGGTGGCGAATTGAGCATAACCGGCAAAAACCAGCAAACTCATCATTGTCGCCGACGTCGGGTCCACTCCTTTCTGCGATGCGGCCAGGCCAAAGGCTGCACCAAAAATAGCGACAAACAGTGAAACCGGGATAAGCTGCCGAAAACCATCCCATATCAGCGAATGATTAAGTTGAGACAAATCGGGCTGGTGATGCGTCATCCGGGACCTCATGAACTTCATAACAGTGAAAGCAAACAGGGGGCCACTATGACAGTGTTGTGGAATCGATAAAAACGCATAATAATTGATGTTAATATTTGATTACCGAATGCAAGGCTCAAAGGTGCATTATCAAGACCTCCAGATGGACTGGCTTAAATGTTTTGTCGCGGTAGTGGATGCGGGATCGCTTTCGGCTGCGGCACCTGAAGTCCATCGCTCACAATCTGCGGTCAGCATGCAACTTAAAAAGCTGGAATCTGCATTAGGGTGTCAGCTATTACTTCGCGGTCCTCGTCAACATCAACTCACGTCTGAAGGTCAAAAACTGCTGGGATATGCCCGAAGGATACTCGACCTTCATGCTGAAACGCAGGCCGCATTTCACGGTAAGGAGTTAACAGGGCGTATTCGTCTGGGGGTCCCTGATGACTATGCAGCAAAATACCTTACCCCTGCGCTGAAGAGATTTGCCCCTAACTTTGGGTCAGTCGAGATCGAACTGAGCTGTGAGCAATCAACGTCTTTAATTCCCCGCGTTGAGGTCGGCGATCTCGATTTGGCACTGGTTTCCCGGGAACATCCCAACCAGGGCTCGTTACTGTTTTATGAACCGATGGTGTGGGTGGGTTCTCCACAGTTTGAGGTCTGGCGGCGCGATCCATTACCCATTGCGGTTTATGAAAGTACAAGCCTTGCTAAACGTAGTGCTATCAACGCATTAGCACTGCAGGGGCGGAGATATAAGGTGGTGTATAACAGCTCCAGCCTGTCAGGGCAGATTACCGCAGTGGAAAGTGGACTGGCTGTTGCGGTGCTGACCCAGTGCAGCGTGCCGCCTCATCTGCAAATTCTTGGCAGTGAACATCTTTTGGGGCCTCTTGAACCCATGGAAGTCTCATTGTTCAGAAGCCGTACTTCCCAGGGTTCTCCTGCAGTGGATAGTTTGTACGATTTGCTCCTCAGGACATTACGGGTCAGAAAAGTTGAAAGTTGAGACGATTTTTAGGTGCCTCAACGTCCGCTCCTCGCTCACAGCGGACTTTTAGCCCAGTTAACGTGTCCGCTGTGTGCCAGGAGCGGACATTAATACCCTTTTTATGTTAATCACCTGGCCTGAACGCGTATTTAGAAGTGAATACGATTGACGATAGAGGACTGCATCGTCATTAATATATTCATATTTTCAGCATGATAAGGGTGAGGGGACAGGTGTGATTTCTTTCCGAATGATGACAAAAGATGAGTATCCTGCTTATCTCGAATATTTTGTTAATGATTATGCATATGAGATCGAATCAAACTACGGGGCATCCCTTCGTGATTCTCTTGCCAGAGCGAAGCAGGAAATTTCGGAAATGCTTCCCGATGGAGTTAATACTCATGGGCAAGTATTAATGTGTATTGTTGCTCAGTCGGACAAGGCTAACAACCATGTAGGTTATCTCTGGTACAAACCAGACTCGACTAAGCACACTGTTTTTATCTACGATTTTCATATTTTCAACTCCAGTCAGGGGTTGGGGCTTGGCAAACAATCTCTACGTGCTTTTGAAGAGTATCTGCAAGCGAAGGGTTTTAAAGAGATCAGATTGCGTGTTGCAGGTGATAATGCTCGCGCCCGGCATGTCTATGAAACCAGCGGATTCAGGGTTACGGGTATCAATATGAGTAAACCTATTACGGACTGAGACACTGACACTAAATAAAAGCCAGTAATATCTTCAAAACCATGTCTGTTCTTCACTCACAGCCAACAGCCAGATTTGAAACTGTCAGCTCAAGTCTGAGCTGCCTTGGGTGGGATAAGCGCGTCAGGGATGCCGTGACGGCATCCCTGCTTATTTAAAGGATCAGAAGAAATCAATTCGCGTATTGATACCGACGGTGCGCCCCATATTGACCTGCGCGACGGCGCTGCTGCCGTTCATGTAGCCATAGGTACGGTAACGACGGTCGAACAGGTTATCGACATAGACGGAAATGTTCATCCGTTCAGTCGCCTGCCAGCCCAGGCTGCTGTCCAGGGTGGCATAGGTGCCTTGCCGCAACTGGTTGTCGCCATCGAAATAATGCGGCCCGACCAGATTAACCGCCAGTCGGGGCATCAGTGCGCCATAGCGCGTATCAATCACGCCGTTCACGCTGCTTCCCGCGCCATAACGTGGTACGAACGGCACCCGGTTGCCGTGATACAACTCACTGTCATTGGTGAATTCGGAACGGATCACGTTGCCATTGATATCCCATGACCAGCCTGGCGCAAACCGCCATTTCGCTTCAAGCTCAACGCCGGTGGCGTCGGCTTTACCCGCATTGCTTAATGTCTGCATCCCGACCGGGCCAGAGTAAAGCTGCATGTCTTTGGTGTGGGTATAAAACGTCGCGGCTTGCAGCGTGACGTCAGCGGTTTCGTAGCGGGTGCCAAGTTCATAGTTGATGGATTTCTCGGCGACGAACGGTTTGGCATCAAGACCCGCAGTAGGCACGATGTTGTACCCGGAAGGTTTATATCCCTGGGCTACACGGGTATACACTCTCCAGTCGTCGGTCAGCATATAGCCTGCGGATAGCTGCCCGAGCACCTGATCGTCATTGCTCTTACCCTGGTCGCCAAACGGGTTGCCGAGCATGCTGCCGTGATATTGTGTACTGGATTTATCATGCGAGAAGCGCACGCCGCCGCCGATATCAAAACGATCGGTTAAATGCCAGGTCAGGTCACTGTATGCGGCCAGCGTTTCAGCGGTGGTATAGCCGGTACTGCTTAAATAAGGCATTGTCGGCATGTCGTAGGCTGAATTTAACTTCTCGCGGGTGTTCTGCCGGTACAGCCCAAACACCATATCAACGGTACGCGCATCGCCCAGGGTTGCGGCGCGCAGCTCCTGCACATCCTGATTCCAGCGCTGAGGCATATTGACGATTAACGAACCGGAAGGGAAGGTGCGCGAATAATGCTGCTGCTGCCAGGCGCTGATCAGGTTGAAAACCCAGTCATCGGTGGTGTATTTCCCACTCAGGGTCTGGCTGTCAGTGCAGCGCCGCATGTACGGGTCTGGTGAACCATCGCTGATCGACAGCTTACGGCCCTTAATATCATTCCATCCCACATAGGCGTCCTGGGTGGCGCGGGTACATTCGCGTGAGGCGGCAAAGCCCATTTCCCAGGGCTGATCGTCCGGTGCCAGACGCAGTTTCACATTCCCTATGCTGGCGCGGGTGCCGCCTAAATCATCGCTTCCCGTCGCGGGGTTAATCATGTCGCCGTCATCAACCTGGCGTAACAGGGTGACGCTGCCGTACAGCAGGCCATCCTGAATGGGGCCGCTCAGGTTGAACTTACTTCGATAACTGTCGCGGCTGCTGACGCCGCCTTCAATATAGCCGCGCGGCGTGCTGTCCGGCTGCTGGGTGACGATGTTGATGATCCCGCCCTGAGCGCTTTTGCCATATAACGTTCCCTGTGGGCCTCGCAGCAACTCCACGCTTTGCACATCGGTAAGCGCCTGGATGGTGTTGGTGGAAAGCTGAGGGACGCCATCGACATACAGGGTGACGGCGGGGTTATAGAAGTCCTGCGCCGAAGAGACGCCGCGTAGCGAGATCGTCGAAAAAAGCATGTTGCCGCTATTTTCAATATTGAGCCCAGGCAAGACTCTGGGGAGTTTGTCGCTGGCGGTAACGCCGGCGTCGCTTAATTCCGGCGCGCTGACAACGGTAGACGAGACATTGTTGGCTGATGCCGAGCGGGAAGATTGTTTACTGGCGGTAACCACCAGCGTGCTTTCGTCTTGCTGTGAAGTCTGGGCATTAGCAATGGCGGGGAGCAATAATCCCCCCAAGGCCAGAGGATAAAGCCGTGTCATTTTCATTGTTGTGAGTCCCTGTAAGACGGCGAAACGCCAAAAATACCGACAATGGTGAATTGAAAATGATAACTATTTCTAATAGTGGTGCTACCCGAAACGGGTTTATTTCAACCTGTTTCGGGTCGGTTTGCGCTTATTGGGCAGAATGGCGATAACGGTCGACGGCGAGAGCCGTCAGGCGTTTTTTGTCTATCTTGCCGACGGCGGTGAGCGGCCAGTGGTCCAGAAACTCGATTTGGTCAGGAATTTTCCACGCGCTGAGCCCCATACGGGTCAGTTGTTGACGCAACTGCTGATAGTCAGTTGGCACCTGCTGCGCGATGATAAACGCGCAGATCCGCTCGCCAAGCAGCGTGTCCGGTGCGGCGACCACCGCGCAATCTTGCACTTCCGCTAAACGCAGCAGTGCCGATTCCACTTCAGCCGCGGCTATTTTTTCTCCGGCGCGGTTGATCTGCTCTTTTATGCGTCCCTCAACGTGCAGGTTCCCCGCCTCATCCAGCCTGACATTATCGCCAGTGCGGTAAAACCCTTGCGCAGTAAAGGCCTGCGCGTTGTGAGCAGGGGCGCGGTAATAGCCCGAGATGGTATAAGGGCCGCGCGTTAACAATTGCCCGGTTTCGCCCGGTGCGACGTCGTTCTCGTCTTGATCAACGATGCGGATTTCATCCAGAGGGGACAACGGGCGCCCCTGGCTGTGGAGAATGGTGGTATGCGGATCGTCCAGCCGGGTAAAACAGAGCAGGCCTTCCGCCATACCGAAGACCTGTTGCAGGGTACAGTCAAAGGTGGCGATAACCTGCTCAGCAAGCGTCGGGTCGAGCCGGGCGCCGCCTGCCTGAATGACGCGCAGCGACGAAAGGTCGCTGTCTTCCCACTCCCTGGCCTGCACCCATAATTGCGCCAGCGCCGGAACCAGGGCGACGTGAGTCACGCCTTCCTGCGCGATTAAAGGCATCACCTCATCACAGCTGGCGCTGTCGGTCAGCACCACTTTTCCGCCGCAGGCAAGCGTTCCCAGAATGCCGGGGCAGGCCAGCGGAAAGTTATGCGCCACCGGGAGGACGGCGAGATACACGCTCTGTTGACTGATGCCGCACAGTTCAGCAGAAGCGCTGAAGTTATAGCTATAGTCGGCATGTCGGCGCGGGATGAGTTTGGGCGTGCCGGTTGTGCCGCCTGAAAGCAGCAGCAACGCGGTGGCGGAAACATCAGGCTGCGGCCACGCCAGTCGCTCACCGTGAAGAGAGAAGAGCGGCGTAAAATCGTCGCTCACGGTCTCTCCTGCGACCAGGACATGACGCAAGCAGGCGTGTTTGTGCGCCATCTGTCGGGCCAGCTCTGCGTGGTTTTCCCCGTGAATAACGTAAGCGACGGGTTGCGCCAGCTCAATCAGCGCGTCGATATCCAGCGCCCGTTGCGAGGGCATCGCCAGCACGGGGATAACGCCCAGTCTTAACAAGGCGAACAGCAGGGTAACAAACGCGTTGTCGTTGGGAAGCTGCACAATCACATGTTCCCCCGAACGCAAACCCAGTGATGACAGACCAGCGGCAAGTTCGTCGACCCGTGCATCAAGCGCGCTGTAGGTTAACGACCCCTTTGCATCAACAACGGCAATTCGCGAGGCATAACGGGCCGCCCAGTGGCGCAATTGTTCGGCAATGGGTAAGGGATACTGTTCAATCAGAGATTCAAAGGAAGAATTCATGCGTCACCTTTCTGAAGTGCTGGGCTGTTTTTGCAACGCGGTCATTGCAGAAAATGCGTGGGGAAAATGGCGGACAATCTGCGTAAAAAAGGACCGGGCTTGTTGAATGGGATAGAAATGATCGCCGTCAATCACCACCGGGCCTGTAACGTGGTTCAGCCACTGACGCCAGGCATCGACCTGCTGCCAGGAGGCTTCGCGATCGTGGCTGCCGCACAATAACAGCGCAGGCGTGCGCAGCGGCGGACAGACGTCGGGCGAGTCGTAGTGATAGCTCTCGGTGGCGTAAAAATCAGCGCGCAGAAGAGGAAGAAACAGCGACATTAATTCCTGGTTTTCCCGCAGTTCAGGAGAACATCCGCCAATGTCTATCAGCTCAGCGATAAAGTCGGCATCATCGCGATGGCTGAGCTGGCGTTCAGAATGCAGATGCGGGGCATGGCACCCGGAAATAATCAGTCCTTGCGGCGCATGCCCCCGTTGCTCCAGAAGTCGGCAGGTTTCAAACGCCACCTGCGCTCCCATGCTGTGCCCGGCGAGTAAAAGCGGCGTGTCAGGCGATACGGACGCTTCCAGTTCGTTCGCCAGCAGTGCCGCCAGTTGTGTAATGCTTCTGAGCGGTTCCAGATGGCGAAGGCGATCGCGCCCCGGCCAGGTCACCAGAGAAAGCGCGCTGTTCGCCATTTGATTGTCTCGCCAGTGGCGAAACGCGCTACTGCTGCCGCCAGCGAAAGGGCACATGACCAGATGCGCAGTATTGCCGTTCCGGGCGGGCCATAGCGGGATGCACATTGCAGATTGCGTCACAGCGCCTCCTTATCATCATCGTTGTAGAAACCGGCTAACCGGTCGTGGTGCGGCGGCGTCAGGCGTCTGATCTCCGCATTGCCGGTCTTACGTAAAATCTGCTGCCATAAACGTGATAACGCGATCTGATGTACGCTTTGGCAGGCCGCTGGTGGATGTTCGCCCGCCAGATGGCTGCGCAACTGGTGTAGCAACCAGTTGACGCCCTCCGGCCCGACGGTTTCGCAGCAGTCACGCCAGCTCAGGGGCGCCGCGCTGCGCGTCAGACCCGGCGGATCGCGCAGGATCTCCGGTCTGCGGTAGAGACTGTGGGCGTTCTCCTGATGGTCTGCGACAAACAGGCTGGATGACCAGATGACGGGGCCGTAGCTCGCCTCCAGCGAAAGATGACCTTCCGGCCAGCCCAGCAGCAGGCGGTGCATGATAAGGCTATGCATATCTGGATCGTCAGGATCGAGATAGCGCTGAAGCAGCAGGCAGGCTTCTCCCTCCGGCCAGAAGAGTCTCAGGCAGTGAAAATCGCTAAAGCTGCCAACCACGTCGCACTCCACGGCGGCGGCATCAACGCCCAGAGCCAGCAACAACAAATCCAGCGTGGAGTAGAGCAACTGTCGGCTGGTGGTGACGTGGACTACCGGCGGCGTCTTAGCCAGGCAGCGACGCAGCTGCTGCGCATCGCGAAGCCATGCGCGTCCCGCGCGCGTATGCGGATAAAACGTGTTTACCCAATAGCAGCAGCCCTGTTCCTGCGCCAGCGTTTGTAAGGAACTGATGTCATCCGGGTGGAGGGGATGCTCCTGAATGACGTGTACGCCGCGCGTCAGAAAGTGTCTGGCAAGCTGCGTACCGGTTCCTCCGGCGACGGTCGAACGCACGACAATACAGGCGATATCCGGCATCCTGGTTATCTGTTCCGGCGAGGTATACAGCGGAATGCCAAACGCATGGGCCAGCTCTCTTGAGCGGGCGCTTCCCTGCGCCAGCAGGCCGACCAGTTCCAGCCCCTCCGGGGGCTGCATAAAGGCATTCAGGTACATTTCGCCAAATTTGGCGCCCACAATCAGTACGCGTTGTTTTGGGGAGGCGGACGGCATCATAACGTGTTCTCCGGTTGCGTTGAGGTTGCGCAAAGCCAGCGCGTAATGTGTTGCGCACAAGCCTGAACGTGGGGGGCTTCCATCATGATTTGCCAGTGGCTGGCTTCAATCACAGCGTCGTCGGCGTTGTTTATCCAGCCCTGCCACTCGGTTTCTGCTGGCGTCCAGCGCGCGGGTCTCCCGGCGGCATACACCATGAAACAGGGGACAGGAACGCTTTCGCCCGGCGTATGCTCAGTCAGTAAACGCAGCAGATGCGCGATGTTGTCGAGCCACGTTTCTGCCGCTTGCAGCGTCAGGTTTTGCGACACCATACCGGCCGTTTTAGCGAGGCTGATAAAGTCGGCAAGCTGGCTGTCGGGCGTCTGCTGGTCGAAATGTTCGGGCAGTGCCAGAGGCGTTTGTCCTTCGGCTAACAGGCGCAGCAGGGCCGCCCGGTTTTCGCAACAGAAATCCTGTCGGCACACGGGATCGATTAACGCGATCCTAACCTGCTCGCCTTTGGCGTACAGGCGCTGTGCGGCGCCCGCCGCGAGAAACGCGCCATACGACCAACCCGCCAGTACATAAGGGCCGTGAGGCTGCTGGCGACGGATGCACCCGACATACTCATCGATCATCTGGTCAAGCGTGGCAAAGCGCTGCGGCGATTTTGCTTGCAGGCCGAAAACGCGCCTGTTCAGCGCGCTGGCGAGCGGCAGCCAGGCGCTGATATCGCCGTCCGAAGCGTGGAAGACGAACAGGGTTTCGTCGCCGTCGCCCTGGCAAAGGGGTATCGGGTTATCCTCTCCTGACGTAGCCGCCTGTAGATGGGCGCAGAAGTCGCTCAGCGTCGAATGGCTGAACAGATCCTGAAGGTTAGCCCTGGCAATCCCTCTCCGGTTTAGCTGCGCGACCATCCTTGTCGCCATCAGGCTGTCGCCGCCCAGTTCGAAAAAGTCGTGATGCCTTGCCACGGGGCGAGACAGCAGCGATTGCCAGAGTTCAGCCACCTGTTTTTCCAGCGCCGGATTCCCCCCGGCAACTGGCGTGGGTTTGGCTGGCTCAATCAGCGCATCAGACGGGGCATGCAGCGGCGTAAATAACGCTTCTCTTTGCCGGATCTGTAAAACGGGCAGACCGGTGCCAAAGCGCTGCTGTAAATAGCGGCTCACGGCTTCTTTATCCGGGCGATTTACGCCAGGCGAACGCGCCAGCAGCAGATGCTGACGCAGCGGCGACGATTCCTGCGCGGGCCACGCCAGCTCGTTTGCAAACCCGGCCTGAACGAGAACCTCCTGCCATGCGGAGCGGGTGAGCATCGGTTTCTCATCCCGGCGGCGGAAATCGCGGTATCCGCTTAATCCCTCAATAAAGCCCACGCTCGCCAGCTGGAATACGCTGTTTCGCTCCGTCGCTTCAACGATCAGCAAACGTCCGCCGGCTTTCAGCAACAGTTTTAATCTGCGCAACGTCTGGACGACATGGCTGGCGTCGTGGAGCACATTGACGGCAACGATCAGGTCGTAACCCGCTTCCGGGTGGGCGGTGAAATCCAGCGGCTGGTTGATGTCGAACAAGGCATAAGACACCCGCGATTCATCATGGAAACGGGCTTTGGCGTCATTGAGGAACTGCGCGGAGACGTCCGTGAAGTGGTACGACTGCCGCGTGTTCCGCGTGGCCTTCAGCACCGGCGCGGTAGTGGCTGCGGTTCCGGCGCCAACCTCCAGAATCCGTTCTGCGCCGCACAAGGCGGCAATCTGCGCGGTATAGTGATTCAGACAGACGCTGGCGGGGTTATCGCGATACAGCGCGTCGGTCACGCGATGCTGCTCGTTGAACAGCAATTCCAGCGGTGAACACTGCCCGGAGAAGAGGGCGTCGTGCTGGGCGATGCAGGTTTCCAGATACTGCGCCAGCGCCTGGCTCCATTGGCTTGGCGGGCACGCTTCCTGAGGCTCAGGAATCTCGCTGAGCGGAACGCGGCAGCGCCAGCTTTCACCTTCGCGGATTAACCACGCTCTTTCCGTCAGACACTGTAGCCACTGGCGCAGCAGACGCTGGTGAGACGCTTGCGCGGACAGCGCCTGTACTATTGCGCTAAAGCGATGGGCGATCTCCGGCGTGGTAAACAGGCCGTGACGATTTAGCGTAGCCGCGATCCCCTGTAGCGCACGCGCCTCCAGCCAGCGCCAGGTCGCCTCCAGCTCATCAAGCTGCGCCTGCTCAGGCAACGGCAGCGCCAGTTGGGTAAGTTCGTGCTCATCAGGCGTCGCCGCTGATGGCGACGGATCGTCGGCCATCACGATATCCAGCGTCAACGCGCCCTGTTCGGTCATTTCCGCTCTGGCCTGCCGGATGCCGGGGTATTCGAGCGTCGCCTGCTCAATATCCCGCAGGTCGTAGTCCGTCTGTGCGTTCAGCGGCCAGCGTCGGCGGGGAATGTACCCGGCGATGCCGCTGGCGAGAGTCTTCAGGCTTTCAGGGGCGGCGATGACGGCTTGCAGGATGGCGCAATAGTCATTAAACATCGCCTCGGCAGCGCCGGGTTCCAGCACGTTGTCCATGCAGTACCAGCTAAACATCAACTCGCCGTCGCTCTCCATGACCTGATGATCCAGCCAGACCTGCGGCGTTTGCGTGAACACATAGCAGGGTTCGCCGAACAGATGGCTCATCGCCTGATCGATAGTCATGCCTTCCAGCGTCATCCCCAGCATACTGGTAAACACCACCGGCATTAGCGGTTGACGTTGTGACCCGCGCAGGCGGCCCAGCTCGCGGATCACCTCAACACCGTTCATTTCACTGTGCGCCATGTTTTGCCAGAGGCGCTGTTGGGTCTGTTGCATCTGCTCTTGCAACGTCACCGGCGATGAGAAGTTAAAATCAACCAGCGTGACGGAGGTAAAATCACCAATCAACTGGTTGATTTGCGGATGGATCGGCTGGCGATTGAAGAACGTCAGGTTCAGCGTAAATGCCGTGGTGCGGCTCCAGCGCTCAAGGGTGGCGGCAAACAGCGTGAGCAGCGCGGCAGACGGTGTGACGCCTTGCTGCTGCCAGCGCTGTTTCACGGTCTGCCATTCTGTCTTGCCGACCGTCGATTTGAAGGTGGTAAAGTGTGGCGTTTCCGGGGGCGTCTCAACCACCGGCAGCTCTGGCGCTAAAGGCAGTTGCGGCAGTTTTTCCTGCCAGTAATCCCAGGCATCGTGCCATGCCGATGTCTGTCGGCGCGCCTGCTCAGCCATTACATAATCACGGAAGGTAATAGCGAGCGGCGCCAGCGTTTCGCCGCGCCAGACCTGCGCCAGATCGTCCATCATGACTTTAAAACTCTGCACATCGAACTGCAAAAGGTCGAGGTTCATGTGCAGGCGGTAATGGCAATCGTCGATTTCGCTGACCACCAGTTCAAAGAGAGGCCACTGGTCGGCAGGCAAAACGCGATAGCTCAGTTCATGCCGCCGTTTTTCCAGCGCTATACGCTGTTCTTCCGGGGAAAGCGCGCGCAGATCGTCGCGTGGGATGTGATACTCCGGCGTTGTCGCCAGGACTCGCTGCTGCCCGTCGGCATCAACCACCATGCGCAACATATCGTGGCGTGCGATGAGCTGGTTCCATGCTTTCTCCAGTATGGCGAGATCGAACTCATCGTGGCGTTTATCCCACTCAAACAGGACGTGACAGGCGACGCCGCCATAGCCAATGAGGTGGGTTCGCCCCAGCCAGTAGGCGTGCTGAATGGGCGTCAAAGGGAAGGGCGCATAACGCTCGTCGGCATCGTGCCGCAACACTTCCGGCTGCGAAGCGGCAGGCGTCGTCTCTGGCTTAGAACAGATAAGCTGCGTGAGTCCATGAGGAGACAGATCCTGCCACGCCCGTTCCGCATTGATGCGTACGCCCAGGTAGTGCTGAATATCGCTACTGAGTTCAAGGAAGAGCAGCGAGTCCATGCCGAGTTGCAACAGATCCTGGTTTGGGCACAGCGACGCTGGATCGCTCAGCCTTAGCTGAACCGCAATCCGCTTTTTCAGCCATGCCATCACCGCCGTTTCATCGCTCAGGCTGCCGTTAAAGGCGTTGTCATCAGCAGGAGGAATGACAGGCGTTGCGGCTTTTTCTGTGGCGCTGATGTTAAACAGAGCCTGTTGTAACGGGGGCATTTTGTCGGTAAAAACGCGCATCGCCAGTCGCCACGGAGCAGCGCGCATCACCGCCTGTTCCAGGTGCCAGCAGCCTTCGGCATCGCTTAACGCGCCCATACCACGGCTGGCGAGCGTCGCCAGCATTTCCGGCGTGGCCGCCCGACCGCTTTCTCCCCATGCGCCCCAGGCGACAGAGAGCGTTTTCGGCGCATCAAGGGTGGAAAACTGCTGGGCCAGCCCGTCCAGATAGCCGCAGGCCAGCGCATGGGCGCTCTGACCCGGCGCGCCGAGGGTGGCGGCAGCGGAAGAGTAGAGAATAAGATAGCGTCCGTCGTGGTTGCGCAGGGTTTGCAACAGCTGGCTTGCCGCCTGCGCTTTTACCGCAAAAACGGTGGCCAGCTGGTGGTCGTCAAGCTCCTGCAAGGGCGCGTCAGCCAATACGCCAGCGGCATGAATCGCTCCGGCAATGCCGCCGTTGGCCGCCAGATCGTCAAGAACCGTGGCCAGTTGCCCGGCATCGCCCACATCACAACGGCAGACGCGCGTCTGCCCGCCCTCCACATCGCGTAGCCATGACTCATCCACGCGCGGCGCCAGCAGGGCGATGCGTCGCGCCCCTTTTTCTCTGAGCCAGTTCACGGCAAGGCGGCCTAATCCGCCAAACGCTCCGGTCACCAGATGCCAGCGGTTATCGCCGGTAAACACGTTTGCCGGTAATTCGGCGGCGCATCCCGTATTGGGCGCCAGTGAAGGGAGCCAGAGGGTGTTACCCCGCGCGGCAAGCCAGCGCTGTGATAGTGAGACTGCGCTCAACCCTTGATGCAGCGTTTCCCACGGGGTGTTTTCGGCGAGATCGATGGCGGCAATCAACCGTTCCGGCTGTTCGTTGGCCGCGACGCGAAGCAAGGCCCATAGCGCGTGATGGGACGCAGAGAGTGCCTCATTGTCCTCGACTCGCCACGCGCGGCGGGTGACCACAATCAATCCGGCTGCGCTGGCGGTGAGCGCCGCTATCACTTTCTCCGCTAAGGCCAGCGTATCCTCGCTCTCCTCAACAATCATCAGTTGCGAAGAGGCGTGCGGATCGTGAATGATGCCGTATTGCGCCAGCTCGTCGCTGCGCGCAAGCGTACCGGCGCTGAAGCTGAAGCTGAAGGTAAGCGGATGGTCAACGCTGGCGATGCTGAGGGGCGTCCAGCGCCATTGATAATGCGTCTGCGGCGCAGGAAGAGGCGCGGCTGGCGATAGCAGCAGCCACTCGCCATCAGGATGACGGGCTTCAACGTGCATCTGACCGCGGGAAAAGGCTTCGTTTTGCCAGCTTAAGCGAACCTCCCCCAGCCACTCCGGGGCGGCGACGAGGGGCGGTTCCACAGGCAGAGCGTCGCCATGACGCTGTGAGAGCAGACGCCAGGCCTCCTGCCAGCGGGCGTTAAACCGTTCAGGCTGACCTGCGCAATCAGACCAGTCGGCGAGATAATCACCGTTATCCGTCAGCGCCTGCCCCAACACGGGTTCTGATGGCGCGGTGAATGTTACGGCGCTAACCGCCTGACCGGGCAGCGTGGCGAGAATGATATGTTCGCTCATCCCGGCGGTCGGGCTGCCATCCTGCGGTAGCCACGCCACTTTGCTGAATCCAGCGTGGTGGCACTGTTGCTGCCACTGAGCGGTGGTGAGGAATAACTCGCCTTCGCGGGCGTCGAGATCCTGTAGTGGAAGAACCAGCGGGCCGAAAACGAAGTCAAACAGACGCATTGGCTGGGTGATTTCGCGCATCAGCAGGCGCCCGCCCGGCTTGAGCAGGGGGCGCAGATTATCGAGCGTGCGGCCAATATGGCGGGTGGCGTGAATCACGTTCGCCGCCACGATAAGATCGTAAGACTGTGCCTGGAAACCCTGAGACTGCGCCTCTTTTTCGAGATCCAGCTCGCTATACTTCACAAAATCATAGTCGGCGAATTTCTGCTGGGCGCGGCGGGTGAACAGCGCCGAGATATCGGTGAAATGGTACTCCAGCGCCGGAACGCCGTTAAGTTCCGGCAGCAGCCACGCGGTGGTGCCGCCGGTGCCGCCACCAACTTCAAGAATACGCAACGGCTGGCGGGGCTGACGCGTCTGGACAATGCCGCGTAATACCCCGGCGGCGATTTGGTTGAAATAGCGGCCAAAGCTGAATTCCTGATACAACACCTCCACGCCGTCGGAGGCGCTTTGCGGGAAGATAATCGCCACCGGTTCTTCCGCGCCGCTCATCATTTCATATAACCGATCGCCGGCACGGGCGATGGTGTCGGGAATAGCCTGAAAACCTTCACAATAACCGGCAAGTTCCGTCAGCAGTGATTCCCGCTGTTGATGTTCAATGGGGCGGGCGCGGACGTATCGCCCGTCGGTGCAGCGGTAATCGCCGTCGACCACGCAGTTATTCAGCAGGCGCTGGAGTAGCTGCTGGTAGCGGGGCAGCAGACGTCCACGGCGCATGATGGTCATGGCGTCCACACCGTTTTCAATGGCATCGCCGGTACAGCGTTGTACCAGTTGATCGACGTAGATGGCGTGCAGTCGCGTGGCGCACTGTTTAAGCGCTTCCAGACGGGGGAGATCGAGCGCTGTCGCGGCGCGACTCGCCACCTCCAGCCCGGCAGACAGCGCTGCGTCGGCAGGCTCGCAGGCCGGGGAGACGCGCTCTTTCCAGTAACGCTCAGTATCAAACGGATAACATGGCGCAGCGATACGTTGTCCATCGCCCGCCAGCAGGTCGGCCCACGGTAGGGCGACGCCGGCAGCGTAAAGCTGGAGCAGGGCCTGATTGAGGACATCGCTCGCCTCTTTGTTACGCCGGGCGCTGGCTATCCAGTATGCGTTATCGCGGTATTCGCGTTGCCCGGAAGCAACCAACTGGGCATCGGGCCCCATCTCCAGAAAAACGCGGGCGCCGAGCTGATGCGCCACCTGAATACTCTGGATAAAACGCACCGGCTGGCGCATGTGTCGGCGCCAGTAATCCGCCTGGTTGAGCGTTGACTCATCAATGACGTCGGCGGTGAGCGTGGAAATAATCGGTATTTGCCCCGCCTCCGCGTGCAGCCCCGCGCAGGCGTCCTGGAACCGATCGAGTATCGGCTCCAGTAAAGCGGAGTGCGCCGCGCCGGTTACGCTCAGGCGACGATAGTTAATGTCATGCTGCGAGAGCGTGGCGCAAAATACCGCGAGGCGGGCTTCCGGCCCGGAAAATACCGTATGTTGCATGCCATTGTTGGCGGCGAGATCCAGCTCAAACTGGCGAGCCAGCGGCATCAGCGTGTCTTCGTCTGCAAATACCGCCACCATCGCGCCGCTTGCGCACTGCTGCATTAGCGCGCCGCGCCGACAAACCAGTGGCATGACCTGTTCAATCGTATAGTGTCCGCAGACAACGGCAGCGGCAAATTCACCGACGGAATGCCCAATGGCGAAGTCTGGCTTCAGTCCTTCAGCGCGCCAGTGCGCCGCCATCGCGATTTCAAACGCGACAATCGCCGGTTGCGCCCAGGCCATATTGTCCAGCTGCGCCGAGTCGGGGTTAAACATCGCTTCGCGCAGTGATGGCGTGAGCATTTCGCTACAGGCGGAAAAACAGCGATCCAGCGTGTCGGCAAACGCCGTTGAGTGCTGGTACATTGTCTGACCCATAGTGCGCCAGTGCGAGCCCTGGCCGGTAAACAGCCACACCTGCTTGCCGCTGGCGCCGTGGCCGCTGTAAACCAGCGCCCCCGATTTCTCACCGGCCCAGGCGCTGAGCGCCGTAGCGGTTTCACGGTTTAATGGCGCCGCCAGGCGGAAGGGAAGATCGAGACGGCGCGCGTGCAGGGCCGTGAAGGCCAGATCGCTGGCATCCGCATTCTCTCTCAGCGCCCCGGCATAATCCGTCGCCAGCCGCCGCAACGCGCTGTCGCTGGCGGCGCTGAGTAGCAGCGCGGTACTTTTTCTGCCGCCATCCGTATTGGGGAGGCACGCGTTGAGCGCATCGGGCAGCGAGGCGACGATCATATGGCAGTTGGTGCCGCCAATACCAAAGGAGGAGACGCCCGCATAGCGCATTTCGTCCTGCCACGCCTGCGCCGACACCGGTATGGTAAAGGGACTCTCTTCAAGTTTCAGCGCCGGGTTGGGGGTGTGAAAATTCAGTAAGGGTGGAATTTGTCCGCGGCTGACTGCCAGAACGGTTTTCAGCAGTCCGGCAATGCCCGCTGCGGTATCCAGATGCCCCATATTACTTTTCACGGAACCGAGTGCACAGCGCTGATCCTGCGGGCGAGGCGCATAGACGTTGCGTAACGCTTCAATTTCAATCGCGTCGCCCAGCGGTGTGCCGGTGCCGTGGGTTTCAATGTAACCTACCTGCCTGTCGTCGATGGCCGCCAGCATTAACGCCTCTTCGATGACCGCCTGTTGCCCTGCGACGGAAGGGGCGGTATAGCCGACCTTTCTGTTGCCGTCGTTGTTGACCGCGCTGGAGAGGATCACCGAGATAATCGGATCGCCTGACAGCAGCGCGTCTCTCAGGCGACGCAGCACCACGCAGCCGAGACCGTTACCGGCCCAGGTGCCCTCAGCCGAGGCGTCAAAAGGACGACAGTGACCATCGGGAGAGAAAATCATTCCGGGCTGGTAGCGGTAGCCCGCCTGCTGGGGGAAAGAGAGCGCCACGCCGCCGGCAACCGCCATATCGGATTCGCCCGCGCGCAGGCTTTCACAGGCCAGATGCACGGCAACCAGCGAGCTGGAACAGGCGGTCTGTACCGATAACGCCGGGCCGTGCAGGTTGAGTTTGTACGCGGCGCGGGTGGCAATATAGTCTTTATCATTGCCCATCAGAGATTGCAGACCCTTTACCTGCGCGACTTCTGTCACGTTCAATGCTTCGCGACCGGGGTAGGTACTCATCCGGGAAGAGGCGAAAACGCCGGTCTTATGGGGGACGGCGCCGGGGGCATAACCGGCATGTTCCAGCGCATGCCAGACCGCCTGCAAAAACAGGCGCTGCTGCGGGTCCATCGACTCCGCTTCCTGTCGCGAATAGCCAAACAGGGTGGCGTCGAAGCAGTCGGCGTTGTCTAACACCGTACCGATATTGACATAATGAGGATCGTCAATGATGGCGGCATCCAGACCGACGGCCAGAAGCTCTTCGCGCGTAAAGCGTCGGCTGCATTCACGACCTTCCAGCAGGTTTTGCCAGAACGTTTCGCCATCCGGCGATTCAGGAAAATGGCAGGCGTAGCCGATAACCGCGACAGGTTCGCAGTCCGGGTAGTGTTGAGCGATCGATGCATCAATGGAATCTGCTGTCGGCGCAGAAGAGAAGCGCAAGTTATCCATAATCGGTCCCGTTTCCTAAGATTCACAAAGTCAATGGAACGCCAGGCGTTCGCGATGGCGTTCCGGGGAAAATCAGTTTGCTTCGCGCTATATCCGCCGCTGATGACGGCGAACAGGGCGAGGACGTTTTGTTTTCTCCACCGTGGCGACGCCGGCCAGATAATCGGCCAGGGCGGCAGGAGAAGGGTGGGTGAAGAGGTCAAGCAACGTCAGGGTGGAAAATTCGTGACGTTGTAACAAAACGTGCAGTTGCACCAGATTCAGCGACGTTGCGCCCGCCTCAAAGAAGTTTTCTGCGGGTGTGACAGACTCGCCAACCACCTCGCGGAAGGCGTCGCAAATCAGGCTGACGGTGCTCTCGTCCGCCGCAATGTGTGGCTGAGAGTGCTCAGGGCATACGCGCGGTGAGCGTTCTGCGCATTGCCCTGCGTGTTTAACGGGAGGCACCAGCGCGGCGAGCGGCAGTTGCCAGCCGCTTTCATCCTCGGCCATTCGGTTTAGCAATGCGCAATACTGTTCAAACTGGCGCTCCACCTGCCCGGCAGGAAACAGCGCGGCGACAAAATCCCAGTTAAAGCGCAGTTCGCCTTCGGATTCATAAACCTGGTGATCGAGCCAGACCTGCGGCGTCTGGGAGATGCCCCAGACCGGTTTGAGCAGATTACGCCGGGCGAGGAAGTTATCCTGCTCAAAGCCCAGCGCGCTGGTAAAGACGACGGGCATCGGAACGGCAGGCACGTTTTGCCGTTGCGCCAGTTGACGCATCACGCGGATGGCTGACACATCGCGGTGGTTGAGGTTCTGGCTCAGCCGCTGCTGTAGTGACTGCGCGCTGTGCAGCCAGCTTTCGCCGGGATGCCAGCTCAGCAGCATCAGCGAGGTGAAATCGCCCAGAATCTGGTTGATTTGCGGGTGCAGCGGTCGCCTGTCGAAAAGCGTAAGGTTAAGCGTGAACTCAGGCTGCGCACTCCATGCAGAGAGAACCGTTGACCACACCGACAACAGCACGGCCGACGGGGTGAGATGGGCGTCAGCCGCCCGTTTTTTCAGCCGATGCCAGCGCGTGCTGTCCAGCGCGCCGTTCAGGCGGGCGAAGCTCGGTGTTTCAACCTCCTGAGGCAAGCAGCGCAGCGGCAACGCAGGCGCCGGAGGAATATCATCAAGCTGCGCCTGCCACCATGCCAGAGAATCTGGATTGGGCGACTGTAGCGAGTGCTGTTGCAGATAATCCCTGAAGGTGACGGGCAGCGGCGGAAGCAACTGTTGCGGGTAGCGGTAGCTGTGCTCCAGCTCCGCCAGCAGGATCTGCATGCTCAGACCGTCAAGCAACAGGTTATCCAGACACAGCCACAGGCGGGCAGGCATCCCGTCCACGTATCCGACCTGGAGATCGAATACCGGCCACACTTCGGGGTTGAGTACCTGATGCGCCAGTTTTTCGCGTACCCGCAACGCCTCTTCAGGCGTATGGAGGGTGTGTGCGGGTATCACCCAGGGGGGCGTCTGTTCGAGCACCTGTTGCTGTCCATCACGCACGATGGCGCGCAGCATATCGTGGCGGGCGATTAATCGGTTCCAGACCGTCTCCAGCCGGGTGAGGTCCAGATCGGCAATTTCAAATTCAACAAAGAAATGTGAGCCGACGCCGCCCAGGGCAAAGCCTGGCTGACGTCCCACCAGGTAAGCCTGCTGCACGTCGGTAAGCGCAAAGGGCTGGTAGCGATCTTCAGGGGAGTGGACGAATGGTTGTTCGACCGGGACGTCGATTTTACGCAGCGTGGCGGCAAAATCCGCCAGCCGGGGATGATTAAACAGGTCGCTTAATTGCGCTTCATAACCTGCCTGATGAAGTTGCCCGGTCAGACGGGTCGCCAGCAGGCTATCGCCGCCTTGCTGGAAGAAGTCGGTTTCTCTGGTGACATTGCCAGTCGATAAGAGTTGCTGCCAGAGGGCGGCAACCTGTTTTTCAATGTCGCCCTGGGGTAAATCCGCTTCGGCCGGGTTTTCCGCTTCAGGGGTATGACGACGCTTCAGTGATTGATAGTCAATCTTCCCGTTAGCCGTCAGCGGTAAGGCGTCGAGGAAGACGATCCGTTGCGGCACCATCCACCCCGGCAGACGCCCGGCGAGGGCGGCCTGAAGTTGACGGGGATCGCGGCGCACCTGCCTGTCAGGACATTGTACGAGGAAGCGTTGTAACCCCGCGACCTCATCGCCATGCTGACAGTTGAAGGCGGCCGTGCTAAATAATGCCGCCCAGTCGGCGCTGTTATGCAGCAAGGCCTCCGGCTGCCCATTGGTTAACAGGAGCGTGCTGAGCAGGGCGGACGGCGTTAACTGGCGAAACTCCATCACGTAGAGCAGCGCGCCGGGAACGGCAAGCTGTTGTAATGTCGCAAGGAGCCCGGGATCTTCCGGCAGCAGACGATGCAGGGCGTTATTAAGCCAGATAATGTCCGCCGAGTGAGCGTGCGCCGCCAGCGTGTCTGCATTCCAGGGGGACAGACGGGCACCAGGCCAGGAGGCGAGCCTCTGCCGGGCGCTCAGCAGCATCTCCTGGCTCTGCTCAAGCCCGACATACTCAATCTGTCCGGCGTTGAGCTGTGCCAACAGCGATTCTGCGGCGCGGCCGGTGCGGGTTCCCACCTCAAGCAGGCGTACCGGGCGCTGTAAGCGCTGTGCAAGCTGTTGGCAAATTGTCGCCAGTTCCTGAATATACGGGGCGCTGGCCGGATGGTTGAAGGCCAGGCTTTCCGGCGACCACTGCGCGTCGTTCAGTAACGACAGTTCGTTACGGGCGCCGCGAAGAATTTGCGATAACGTTAAATCATGTCCGCTGAAGTGCGGGTGCTCATTCTCGCGTTCTTCACCAGCGCAGACCTGATAACCTTCAGCAGCGGGCTTCAGTCGCCGTTGTGTCACCAGAAATGCTAACCAGCGTTCCACCACGGCCTGCCAGCGCGGCTGGATAGCGAGTGAGTTCATCAGGGGGAGAGGATCGGCGCCAGCGGTGTGACCCGGCTTCAGTTTTAACAGGCGATGCTGAAGGAAATCGGCTACCTGTTCTGCGGAGATCTCTGGCGAGATGGCGCAACAGGGCAACGTTCCCGCAAGCGTGTGCCACGCCTGCGGCAGTGCCGGGTTCCGATGATCGGTAACGCAAAAAGCCTCGCCCTGAGGAACCACGTATGCCGCCAGCGTTTTTTCTTTTTCGCCGATCGCCAGAACGGTTGCTTGTTTCACCCCCGCCAGCTGGCTGAGCGCGCTTTCGATTTCGCCCAGCTCGATGCGATATCCTCCGACTTTGACCTGCTTGTCGCGACGACCGAGGAACTCGATTGTGCCATCTGGCCAGTAGCAGCCGAGATCGCCGGTGCGATACCAGCGCTCGTCCGGGAGCGTCAAAAATTGCTGCTCGCTGCGCAGGGGATCGTTGAAATAGCCTTCCGCGACCCCAATGCCTCCAATCCATAATTCACCCGGCACCCAGTCAGGGCAGTCCCGGCCCTGTTCATCCACCACCCGGTAGCGTTGGTTGGTTAGCGGAAAACCGTAAGGGATGGAGCGCCAGTGGGCGGGGACGTCGTGAATTTCGCAGGCGTTAGACCAGATAGACGCCTCGGTGGCGCCGCCCATCGCGATAAATTGTCCTTGTGGCCGGAAGGCCCGATAACGGGCGGGGAGGTCAAGCCCGATCCAGTCGCCGGAAAGCATCACTGCGCGCAGGTTTTCCGGCGTGGCGTCGGCGAAACCTTCACACCAGGTCAGCAGCATATCGAACAGCGCCGGGACGCTGTTCCAGAGCGTGACCTGATGGCGCTGGATCAGCTCACACCATGCGTGAGGATCGCGCCGTTGATTTTCCATCACCATCACCAGCGCGCCGCCCGCGCGCAGTACGCCAAAAATGTCGTAAACCGATAAATCAAAATGCAGGGCGGAGAGGGCCAGCACCCTGTCATGCGGGCCAACCTGATAGCGGGTATTGATATCGCAACAGGTGTTAAGCGCTCCCCGGTGAGAAATGACTACCCCTTTCGGCGTACCGGTAGAGCCGGAGGTGTAGATAATGTAGGCCGGTTGCGTGGGGGCGCGTACTACCGGGTTGGCGATCGGCTCCGCCTCAATGGCCTGCTGCCAGGCAAGGACGGGAATATCGTCTGACCAGGCGCTGGCGTCGTGCTGACAAATGAGCACCAGCCGGACGCTGGCGTCAGCGTAGATTTTCTCGCGCCGTGCGGCAGGCTGATCCAGCGAAACCGGAACGTAAACCGCCCCGGTCAGCAGGACGGCCAGAACTGCAACAAGTTGTCCTGCGCCTTTCGACATCGTGATAGCCACATTATCGCCGGGCTGAACCCCGCACTCGATTAACCTGCCTGCACAACGGCGGGCATAGTCTGTCAGCTCATGATAATTCCACTGATAACGCATGTCCGTTACCGCCAACGCCTGCGGCTGTTGCAGAGCGATACGGAAAATGCCTTCATGCAGCAAGCCTTCGGGAATGGGGGCGCCGGTGGCGTTGACCCGTTCGCGTATCGCGCGCTGGCTGGCGGGCATCATATCTGCGAACGGCTTTTGCCAGGCGCTTTCGTCATCGCAGAGTTGGTTAATCAACTGGCAGTAGGCGTCGAACAACGTTTCGACTAACGCCGGAGGGAACAGCGCATCGTTGCTGTCCCATTGCAGCCAGACCTCGCCGTGATGCTCGAACGCCAGATGATCTATCCAGACCTGCGGCGTTTGCGAGATGCCCCATTCCGGCTCGCCCAACGGCGATTCTGCGCGGCTGCTGTAGAGGGAACGCCCCAGATTGCTGGTAAATACCACCGGGGCGCCGTGGGGGTAGCGCTGCTGGCGTTTGAGTTCACGGAGTAGCTCGACGCCGGACCAGTGGCGATGCTCCCAGTCCTCCGTAAACGTGAGCTGGTTTTTACGCGCCAGGTTGCTGACGGTATCGCCATCGCAGGCGGTATCCAGCAGAAGAATATTGGTGAAGTCGGCAAGCATCGCGCCAACCGCCGGGTGCAGCGGCTGGCGGTCGAATAAGGTGATGTTAAGCAGCAGACGCGTCAGGCCGCCCCAGCGAGCCAGCACGGCAGAAAAACAGGTCGCCAGCGCCATTGTCGGCGTCACGCCATACTCGCCGGCCCGGTTGCTAAAGGCGTGCCAGCGTGTTGCCGGGACAATCATGCGGCGTCGGGTATTACGGACTTCACGCAGCGTGGCGGGTTCGCAGGCCAGCGGCAAGACGGGCGCGGAGGGAAGCGTCGGTGCTTTCGCCAGCCAGTAAGCGCGCGCGTCGTCTCTCAGTGGTTGATTGATCTTCTGCTGGTGCAGCAAATACGAACGGAAATCATAGCGGGTGTCGATAGCCGACAGCGATTCTCCGGCCAGCAGGGCGTTAAGCTCATCGAAGAAAAGCGTAAAGCTGGAGGCATCCATAATCAGCAGGTCAATATTGACATGGAGGCGGTGGCGATTGTCCGGCAAGAGCGTCAGCTGAAAATCAAACGTTTCGCCGATTTCCACGCGTAAAAGACGGTGGCTCAGGCGCTGGCGTAGCGCGTCCAGATAGGCCTGGCGGCTTTCAGCGTCGTTATGGCGTAAATCATGAACGGTGACGCCGTTCCAGTAAGGTTGCGGTAGCCAGACCTGCTGCCCGTCGGGGCGAAAGGCGATATGCAGCATTGGGTGGCGTTGCAGCAAGGTCGTGATGGCCTGCTCCAGCTGCGACGCCGTCAGACAATGGCCTTCAAACTCCTGATACAGGTGGCAACCCACGCCGCCAAGCGTCTGCCCCGGCATGCGGCCCGTCAGGTAGGCGTGCTGTACCGGCGTCAATGGGAAGGGGGTACTTTCGGTCATGTTCGGCCAGGATGATTCGTCGGGCGGCGTTTCTTCTTCCGCGTTCTCCGGCGACCGGCTGAGCATTAACTGGTTCCATGCCGCCAGCGTGGGGGCGGCATACAGCTCGCGAAGGGTAAGGCGGTAGCCATTTTTACGAAACCAGTGTAACCATCTCATCAATCTTATTGAATCCAGGCCGGCCTGGATCAGATTGCTTTCGTCATGTAACTGCTGCGGCGTTAAATTCAGTTCCTGTATAAGCCGCTCGCGTAATTGTTGGTAATCAGCCGCGTGGCGGTTGTCCGGTAACAGCGAATCCTGAGATGGTGCGCCAGAAATCATTCTTCCTCCTGATGGCACGTCTTACCGAAAAGCATTGCTCATGTGAGAATAATAATTATTAACAATTGGATGCTACCCGAAACGGGTTTATTTATGCCCGTTTCGGGTTGATAACAGGCGGAAAGAACAGAGGCCCGGATGGGGTATCCGGGCCTCTGTCAGGGAGGAATTTAGGGGGGCGCGACCCCGGTTACATCACGCGTTTAAAGGTCGAAGGGGTTACGCCAAACTGTTTCTGGAAGGCGGCAGAAAAATGGCTGGCGTTGGCATAGCCCAGATCGGCCGCCACCGTCATGACGGAGGTATTGCCGTTGGCCAGGCGTCTTCTGGCTTCCTGCATTCGTTCAGCCTGAAACAGGCCATAGACGCTGTTGTTGAACAGAACGCGGAAGCCTCGCTTAATTTTGAGAACGCTCAGACCGGACTCTCTGGCCAGCTCCGCGACGCCCGGCGCTTGCGTCAGATCAGCCAGCAGCAGATCCTTCGCCCGCAGCAGTTTCTGGCGTTCCATCGGGTTGAAGTGGCAGGAGAGGCAACTGGCGTCTTCGCGATGTTCATCCAGCACCAGACTGAGCATGACCAGACTTTGCCCCTGCAACCATAGCGTTGACGGCTTTTGTTCATGGCTGAAGCCGCCGTGCATGCGCATCAGCGCGTGACGCAAGGCCTGAGCCGTTAAGTGGGTTTCAGCATTACAACGCTGCTGCTGGCAACAGCAGTGGGAGTCGATCTTATTCTTAATGACCGCGCTAATATCCGGCACCCACAGCGCGAGGGTTTCAGGGCTGAAGGAGAGGGTAATGCTCTCGAATCGGCCACAATAGGAGGCGCTGCCGCGGCAGTCTGGCGTATGGGTAATGTAATGGCGATTACGCGCAAGCTCCCAGTCGGTGTGGCGCCTGAGTCCCTGAATCGCAAAGCGCGATGTGCCTTCCAGGATGCACGAGAAGTTAATCCTGCCCAGATCGTCGTGTAGCTGCAACGTCTCAGGCCGCGCAAAATGGCCCCTCCAGAGCAAAATATCCATACCTTCCTGCAACGAACAGCGCAGCAGTTCACACTGAGCAGGAATATTGCCATCGTTTGCAGGTTTCCCGACCACCAACTGGTGAATAGAGATTTCAGATTGCGTTTGCGGTGACTCCGTCATGACCTGGTTATCTCCCTGTGGCTTAGACCAATGCGGGTATAAATAGAACCGAATGGGGTAGATGAGTTATTGATAATGGTTATTATTCACATTAATTCTCAGAACGCCACCCTGAATTGTCGTTTTTGGCGTCCGTAAAAATTCATCAGGAAATTCAGTTACTCCCATGTCATCTCAATCATCCAATACTGAATCGCTGTCCCGATTTCCTCTCTGGCAGGTGATTACACCGGTTCGCAGGAAGGTTATTTTAGCTATGGCGCTGGCGGGGCTGGCGGCATTAACCAGCCTGGGGGCGCTCCTTTTTCTGGCGTGGAGCCTGCGTGACATTCGCGCGACGCCTGACGCTATTCCGGCCTGGCCGCTGGGCGGCGTGATCGGCTGCGTGATCTTAACTTTTGTTCTGCGCTTGCAGGCGTTCAACACCTCTCATTACGCGGCTTTTCATCTGGAGAACATTCTGCGCAGCAGGTTAGCCCGTAAAGCATTGCAGCTTCCGCCTGGCGTGTTACAGCAAATGGGTAGCGGGTCAGTGGCGAAAGTGATGCTGGATGACGTGAAGTCGTTACATATTTTTGTGGCCGACAGTACGCCGCTCTATGCCCGCGCGATCATCATGCCGCTGGCGACAATCGTTATCTTGTTCTGGCTGGACTGGCGGCTGGCAATCGCGACGCTGGGGGTACTGGCGTTTGGCTCGGTTGTTCTCGTGCTTGCCCGCCAGCGTTCGGAAGATATGGCTCAGCGTTATCATAAGGCGCGCGAGCAGGTTAGCGCGGCGGTTATTGAGTTCGTGCAGGCCATGCCCGTGGTGAGAACGTTTGATAGTGGCAGCAGCAGTTTTTTGCGCTATCAACGCGCCCTTGAAGAGTGGGTCGATGTGCTCAAAACCTGGTATCGCAAAGCCGGTTTTTCAGCGCGTTTTTCCTTCTCGATTCTGAATCCTCTCCCGACCCTGTTTGTCCTGATCTGGTCGGGATACGGCCTGTTGCACTATGGCAGTCTCGATTTTATCGCGTGGGTGGCCGTTTTACTGCTGGGCAGCGGAATGGCCGAAGCCGTAATGCCAATGATGATGCTCAATAACCTGGTCGCGCAAACGCGTTTAAGCATTCAGCGTATTTATCAGGTTCTCGCGATGCCGGAGTTATCGCTGCCGCAGTCTGACCAGCAGCCGCAAGAGGCGAGCATTACCTTTGAGCAGGTGAGCTTTCATTATCCGCAAGCGCGTACTGGCGCCGCGTTGCAGGAGGTGAGCTTTCATGTGCCTGCCGGGCAAATTGTGGCACTGGTCGGGCCAAGCGGCGCCGGAAAAAGCACCGTGGCGCGCTTGCTGCTGCGTTATGCCGACCCGGACAAAGGCCATATCCGTATTGGCGGCGTGGATCTGCGCGATATGCAGACGGACACCCTGATGAAGCAACTCTCGTTTGTGTTTCAGGACAACTTCCTTTTTGCCGACACGATAGCCAATAACATTCGTCTGGGCGCGCCGGATACGCCGCTGGAGGCGGTAATAGCGGCGGCCAGAGTGGCGCAGGCCCATGATTTTATTAGCGCGTTGCCAGAAGGTTACAACACGCGAGTCGGGGAACGCGGGGTATTTCTCTCCGGCGGCCAGCGGCAGCGCATTACTATTGCCAGGGCGCTTTTGCAGGATCGCCCCATCCTGGTGCTTGATGAGGCGACGGCGTTTGCTGACCCGGAAAACGAAGCGGCGCTTATCAAGGCGCTCGCGGCGGCCATGCGCGGCCGGACGGTCATCATGGTCGCGCATCGTCTCTCAATGGTGACTCAGGCCGATGTGATATTGCTGTTTTCCGACGGACAGCTCAGGGAAATGGGGAACCATACGCAACTGTTGGCGCAGGGCGGCCTGTATCAACGGCTCTGGCAACACTATCAGCAGGCGCAGCATTGGGTGCCGGGTGGAACACAGGAAGAGGTGGTGGAAAATGAAAGACAATAATCCTGCGGATAACCTGGCCTGGCGCGTCATCTGGCGCCAGCTTATCTCCAGCGTTGGCAGTCAGGCCAGGATGCTGAGGCGCAGTATGCTGGCGCTGTTGCTGGCGGCATTCATGCAGGGGATCGCCTTTGCCTGTCTTTATCCGATCATTGATGCGCTGTTACGGGGAGACGCGCCGCAACTTCTCAACTGGGCTGTGGCCTTCAGCGTTGCCACGATTGTGACGCTGGCGCTACGCTGGTATGGCCTGGGCTTTGAATACCGTGGTCATCTGGCGCAGGCCACCCATGAGTTGCGCCTGCGACTTGGCGAGCAGTTACGCCGCGTGCCGCTGGAGAAGCTCCAGCGCGGCAGGGCGGGCGAAATGAACGCCTTGCTGCTGGGCAGCGTGGATGAAAACCTTAATTATGTTATTGCGATAGCCAATATTTTGCTGCTCACCATTGTCACGCCGCTGACGGCGTCGCTGGCGACATTGTGGATAGACTGGCGGCTGGGGCTGGTGATGTTGCTGATCTTCCCTCTGCTGGTGCCGTTTTATTACTGGCGCCGCCCGGCGATGCGGCGACAAATGCAGACGCTGGGGGAAGCGCACCAGCGTCTGAGCGGCGATATCGTTGAATTTGCTCAGGGGATGATGGTATTGCGCACCTGCGGCAGCGATGCCGATAAAAGCCGGGCGCTGCTGGCGCATTTCAATGCGCTGGAAAACTTACAGACCCGCACTCACCGTCAGGGCGCTGGCGCGACGATGCTGATCGCCAGCGTCGTGGAGTTGGGCCTACAGGTGGTGGTGTTATCCGGGATCGTCTGGGTGGTGACGGGCACTCTGAACCTCGCCTTTCTGATTGCCGCCGTCGCGATGATTATGCGCTTCGCAGAACCGATGGCGATGTTTATCAGCTACACCTCGGTTGTGGAACTGATCGCCAGCGCCCTGCAACGGATTGAGCAGTTTATGGCGATAGCACCGCTTCCCGTCGCAGAGCAAAGCGAGATGCCGGAACGTTACGATATCCGCTTTGACAACGTCAGCTATCGCTACGAAGAAGGCGACGGCCACGCGCTTAATCATGTTTCTTTGACGTTCCCGGCGGCCAGTATGAGCGCGCTGGTGGGCGCCTCCGGCGCAGGCAAAACCACGGTCACTAAACTGTTAATGCGCTATGCCGATCCGCAGCAAGGGCAGATTTCTATTGGCGGCGTCGATATTCGCCGCCTGACGCCGGAACAGCTCAATAGCCTGATTTCTGTTGTTTTCCAGGATGTCTGGCTGTTTGATGACACGCTGCTGGCGAATATCCGTATCGCGCGCCCACAGGCGACGCGACAGGAGGTGGAAGAGGCAGCCCGCGCGGCGCAGTGCCTTGAGTTTATTTCCCGTCTTCCGCAAGGCTGGCTGACGCCAATGGGGGAGATGGGCGGCCAGCTATCGGGCGGCGAGCGCCAGCGGATTTCCATTGCCAGAGCGTTATTGAAAAACGCGCCGGTCGTCATTCTCGATGAACCGACCGCCGCACTGGATATTGAAAGCGAGCTGGCGGTGCAAAAAGCGATCGATAACCTGGTTCACAACCGGACGGTGATTATCATCGCTCACCGGTTATCCACCATTGCCGGGGCCGGAAACATTCTGGTGATGGAAGAGGGACAGGTGGTTGAGCAGGGTACTCATGCGCAATTGCTCTCTCATCATGGACGTTATCAGGCGCTGTGGCAGGCGCAAATGGCCGCGCGCGTGTGGCGTGACGACGGGGTTTCCGCGTCTGGAGAGTGGGTGCATGAGTGATGTTCAGTCGAATGTGAAACCGCTGACATTGACGACCGGGCGGGTGATTTTTGCTATTGCCGGCGTCTATGTGACGCAGAGCCTGGTATCGGCGCTGTCTATGCAGTCCTTACCCGCGCTGGTGCGCGCTGCTGGCGGTTCGCTGGCGCTTGCCGGTGCGACAACCCTGTTCATGCTGCCCTGGGCGCTGAAGTTTATTTGGGCGCCGTGGATCGAACGCTGGCGGCTTCCGCCCGGTAGCCCGGAACGCCGTTCGCGGATGTTAATCCTGCGTGGTCAGGTCGCGCTAGCGGCGATCCTGATGATTGCCGCAGCGATTGGCTGGTTTGGGCGAGAAGGGGGATTTCCCGATACGCAAATCGTTGCGTTATTTGTTTTGTTTATGGTGGCAGGCACGGTCGCCTCCACCATTGATATCGCCAGCGACGGCTTTTGCGTCGATCAACTGACCCGCGCGGGTTACGGCTGGGGAAACAGCGTGCAGGTTGGCGGCAGCTATCTGGGAATGATGTGCGGCGGCGGGGTGTTCCTGATGCTGTCGGCAGCATCCGGCTGGCCTGTCGCCATGCTGATGATGGCGGTGCTGATTATGGCGCTGTCATTCCCGCTGTGGCGCATTACGGAGCCGACGCGAACAGCGACTATCCCGCATGTTCCGGCGTTAGGTTATGCGCTAAGGAGGAAACAGGCGCGCCTGGGCTTACTGCTGGTATTAATGCTGAATTCAGGCATGCGGTTTGTGCTGCCTCTTCTGGCGCCGCTGTTGTTGGATCATGGGTTGAGCATGTCCGCGTTGGGCGCGCTGTTCAGCGGCGGCAATATTGCAGCGGGCATAGCAGGAACGCTGGCCGGCGGATTGCTGATGAAATACACCTCACCCGGCAGAGCGCTGTTGACGGCTTATGGCGTCCAGGGGATCGCGCTGCTGGCGGTGGTGATGACGCTCATGATGGCGCCGGGTCATCTGCTGCTGCCGATTCTCCAGTGTCTGGTCATTGTCCAGTCCATTTCGCTGGCCTGCGCGCTGGTCTGTCTTTACGCCACGCTGATGTCGCTTTCATCGCCTTTGCAGGCCGGTGTCGACTTCACCCTCTTTCAATGTACTGACGCGGCAATCGCCATTCTGGCTGGCGTTATCGGCGGCGTTGTTGCTCAACATTTTGGCTATGCGGCCTGCTTCCTGTTTGCCGGGGCATTCACGTTGCTGGCGGCGTGGGTTGCTTATATCCGGCTGCATTCGGCAAGAGAACTGATGACAAGCGCAATTGATTGATCCGGGAATAACACAGAGAGGTAAGGGATGAAAATCAGTGAATTTCTACACCTGGCGTTACCAGAGGAACAATGGCTGCCGACGATTTCTGGCGTTTTACGCCAGTTCGCAGAAGAAGAGTGTTATGTCTATGAGCGTCAACCCTGTTGGTATTTAGGCAAAGGGTGCCAGGCACGGCTGCACATTAATGCCGACGGAACGCAGGCGACATTTATTGATGATGCCGGGGAGCAAAAATGGGCGGTGGATTCCATTGCCGACTGCGCGCGTCGTTTTATGGCGCATCCTCAGGTGAAAGGACGTCGGGTATATGGACAGGTTGGGTTCAACTTTGCGGCGCATGCGCGGGGGATTGCCTTTAACGCCGGGGAGTGGCCGCTGCTGACGTTAACCGTTCCCCGTGAAGAACTTATTTTTGAAAAGGGAAATGTCACCGTTTATGCGGACTCCGCCGACGGGTGCCGACGTTTGTGCGAGTGGGTAAAAGAGGCCAGTACAACGACGCAGAACGTACCACTGGCGGTGGATACCGCCCTCAATGGTGAGGCGTATAAACAACAGGTTGCACGCGCCGTTGCGGAGATCCGCCGTGGCGAGTATGTCAAAGTGATTGTCTCGCGCGCCATTCCCCTGCCATCGCGGATTGATATGCCCGCCACGCTGTTATACGGGCGACAGGCAAACACGCCTGTGCGCTCGTTTATGTTCCGTCAGGAAGGACGCGAAGCGCTGGGCTTTAGCCCGGAACTGGTGATGTCAGTGACGGGCAATAAAGTGGTCACTGAACCGCTTGCGGGCACCCGCGATCGCATGGGAAACCCGGAGCATAATAAGGCGAAAGAGGCAGAACTGCTGCACGACAGTAAAGAGGTGCTTGAGCATATCCTTTCTGTCAAAGAAGCTATTGCTGAACTGGAGGCCGTTTGCCAGCCGGGCAGCGTGGTGGTTGAAGATTTAATGTCGGTTCGCCAGCGCGGCAGCGTTCAGCATCTGGGGTCTGGTGTGAGCGGTCAGCTTGCGGAAAACAAGGATGCCTGGGATGCGTTTACCGTGCTGTTTCCGTCGATTACCGCCTCAGGTATCCCTAAAAATGCTGCCCTGAACGCGATTATGCAAATTGAGAAGACGCCGCGAGAGCTTTATTCCGGCGCAATCCTGTTGCTGGACGATACGCGCTTCGATGCGGCGCTAGTCCTGCGTTCCGTATTTCAGGACAGCCAGCGTAGCTGGATACAGGCGGGGGCGGGAATCATCGCGCAATCTACGCCGGAACGCGAACTGACGGAAACCCGGGAGAAATTAGCGAGCATTGCGCCCTATTTAATAGCGGCAGAGCAGGGGTAGTCGGGTGAGATTGCCCGTCCAGGCAGTCAGCGGCTGGTTATTAATGTGAAGCGCAGCGTTATGAAAAAATCCACGCCAGAGCGTGGATTTTTGTTATTCGTGAAAGGTGTCTCTTTCACGAAGATGGGTCAATGACGAGTAAAGCTTCCGTTCATGAATACCCGTTTCGGGCAGATTTATGCTCATTGCGGAGAATCTTCACTCAAAAACGGTGAGTGGAAATCTACTGACAAAATCGTATGATGCAGGTAAAGATACTCGAATATGCTGTACGCATCTGCAAGATGCGCGTCAGGATAAATAAAATACACTGCGAAAGTTGAGGTTGTGCTAATGGAATTTGAGGCGGAAAAAGTAACCTTTGAGAGAAAGGTAAGACGTTATCTCTCCGCTAGCGTGAAGCGGCAGGTAGCTATATTGAGCGGCTATCGATGCTCGTTTCCAGGTTGTGATCAAAACCTCATGCTTCAGGACTCATCATTTATTGGGGAAATAGCTTCGATTGAAGCCATTCACTCTCACGGGCCAAGATACAACCCTTCTACAAATGCAGACCAACTACTTCAAACAGAAAACTATCTTCTGTTATGCCCGAATCATCATGCGATTATTAACAGGCAGCCGGAAATATATTCGACTGAGTGGCTAAGAAAGGCCAGGAAAGAACATTTAAATAAAATATCAGAAATAGTGTCTGCCTCGAAGTGTGTAGCAGAGGTCAAGCTGGATGAGCAGGTCGAAATCTCTTTAGAGGAAGCAATAGGTGTCTGGAAAGTAAATCGTGAAAATGCATCTGAGGAATTCTGGCAAACTCTTCTACAAAAATGTCCTGCTGTATTATCACAGATATTTCCACAAAGTATGTTTCAGTTAGGCAGTAAATGCTATGTTGGCGGAAAATCGATAAACAATTCGGGTGGTAATCTTGTCGATTTTATCTACGCAAGCAGACTGACTGGAAATATAGTATTGGTCGAAATAAAGACCCCAAAGACGATATTGCTGGGGAAAAGATATAGAACTAATGCCTATTCAATTAGCGAAGAACTATCTGGGGCATTTGTTCAGGTGTTAAATTATAAAGACCAATTAATGAAGGAATATTTCAAACTAAGTGAAGGTAACGGAGGTGATTCATTTTTGGCATTCAACCCTAAATGCTTAATTGTTATTGGTACACTTGAGTCGGAGCTTAAAGATAATAGTCAATACAAATCATTTGAGCTATTCAGAAATAGTATGACAAACGTTGAGATTGTCACTTATGACGAGCTATTTCAAAAGGCTCAAGACATTCTGGATATGATCAAATAACATGTAATATCGTTTTTAGCCGACTTCCGCCTGTCATTGCGGACAAGAAGCCTCATACAAAGGATAATTTATAACTACAACCACTTAAGGCGTCTACAAAATGGGTGGCTATTCAGATTATCACCACCGCTATACTCAGTTCCGACCGCACTTCCATGATATCAACGGATACGCTTTAAATAAAAAATCCACGCAATTGCGTGGATTTTATGGCTTTTTGAGATTCTCATGCGATTCACTGAGATCGCATGAGACAACAGAAGCGAATTAGACGTTGAACAAGAAGTTCATCACATCGCCGTCTTTAACGATGTAGTCTTTGCCTTCCGCACGCATCTTACCGGCTTCTTTCGCGCCTTGTTCACCTTTGTACGTGATGAAGTCGTCGAAAGCGATGGTCTGCGCACGAATAAAGCCTTTCTCAAAATCGGTGTGAATTTTACCCGCAGCCTGCGGTGCGGTTGCGCCGACAGGAATCGTCCACGCGCGTACTTCTTTCACACCAGCGGTAAAATAAGTTTGCAGATTCAGCAGCTTGTAGCCAGCGCGAATAACGCGGTTGAGACCCGGTTCTTCAATACCCAGCTCAGCCATAAACTCGTCACGGTCAGCATCGTCGAGTTCTGCGATGTCGGCCTCGATAGCGGCACAAACCGGAACCACGACAGAGCCTTCTGCATCGGCAATGGCGCGAACCTGATCCAGGTACGGGTTATTTTCGAAGCCATCTTCGTTGACGTTAGCGATATACATGGTTGGCTTCAGCGTCAGGAAGCTCAGATAGCGGATCGCCGCTTTATCTTCGTCTGTCAGATCCAGTGAGCGCAGCATGCCGGCGTTTTCCAGGTGCGGCAGGCATTTTTCCAGCGCGGCCAGCTCAGCTTTCGCGTCTTTATCGCCGCCTTTGGCTTTCTTCTGCACGCGGTGAATGGCGCGTTCACAGGTATCAAGGTCGGACAGCGCCAGCTCGGTGTTGATAACGTCAATATCTTCCGCCGGGTTTACTTTCCCCGCAACGTGGATGATGTTGTCGTTTTCAAAGCAGCGTACTACGTGACCAATCGCTTCGGTTTCACGGATGTTTGTCAGGAACTGGTTACCCAGGCCTTCGCCTTTCGACGCGCCTTTTACCAGACCGGCAATGTCGACGAACTCCATAGTGGTAGGGAGAATGCGCTGCGGCTTGACAATCTCAGCCAGTTTGTCCAGACGCGGATCGGGCATCGGCACTACACCGGTATTTGGCTCGATGGTGCAGAACGGGAAGTTTGCCGCTTCAATACCGGCTTTAGTCAGGGCGTTGAACAGGGTGGATTTCCCGACGTTGGGCAAACCAACGATACCGCATTTGAATCCCATGATTTAAATCACCTTAATATCTTGATAATCAACCTGTTGCAGAAAACAGATTGTAGAAAAGTAAACAACTTTGCCTATTATACACAGCGCGCGGCAAAAATGCCGCACATCACTGCTTATTGTGCTTTAAAGGCATGTAATCGGTTCGTCGCTTTGGTTAACCCTTCTTTGAACCAGACTTCAGTACAACGTGCCGCTTCGTCAATGGCGTCGTCAATTAACTTTTGTTCCGACACCGGCGGTTTACCCAGAACAAAACCGACAACTTTATTTTTATCGCCCGGATGACCAATTCCGACACGTAAGCGATGAAAGTTAGGGTTATTACCCAGTTTGTTGATGATGTCTTTCAGGCCATTATGACCACCGTGTCCGCCGCCTAACTTAAATTTCGCGACGCCAGGGGGGAGATCCAGTTCGTCGTGGGCAACCAGAATCTCATCAGGCATGATGCGGTAAAAACTGGCCATCGCGCCGACGGCTTTACCGCTCAGATTCATAAACGTGGTCGGCACCAGCAGGCGAACATCTTCCCCTTCGAGGGTCACTCTGGAGGTGTAACCGAAGAATTTCGGCTCTTCACGCAGAGGCGCGCGTAGTCGCTCTGCCAGTAAATCGACGTACCATGCGCCCGCATTGTGGCGTGTCGCCGCGTATTCTGCGCCGGGGTTCGCCAGGCCGACAATCAATTTAATCGTCACGTTTTTTGTCCTGAGTGTGTTCATAACTGGCGCGTAGTTTACTGTCTGCGGCCGCGCTTGACAAAAAACAGCGTGGATTGCGCCGGAAGCTGAATAATTGCCTGTTTGAACTATTGGAAAGTCAAGCTGTTCAGAGGGTTATTTGTAAAGTTTTGTTGAATAACAGGTTGTAATTGTGATCGCCCACGCACTCATAAAGCACAGTGTTGTCTATACTTTACACATAAGGATTAGGGGTATTCCCTGAAGCAACCCAAAAGTTCCGGAGGTGACATATGAAACGCAAAAACGCTTCGTTACTCGGTAACGTGCTCATGGGGTTGGGGTTAGTGGTCATGGTGGTTGGTGTTGGTTATTCTATTTTAAACCAGTTACCGCAGTTTAACCTGCCACAATTTTTTGCACATGGTGCGGTGCTGAGCATCTTTGTCGGTGCCATTCTCTGGCTGGCAGGTGCCCGCGTAGGTGGGCATGAGCAGGTGAGCGATCGTTACTGGTGGGTTCGCCACTACGACAAACGCTGCCGCCGTAACGACAATCGCCGTCACAGCTAAGGTATCGCGTCGGTTTAAGACCAGTCAGCGTTGGACTGACTGGTCATTGTCTTAACCATTCTCACTCGTTTTTTCTGACGAGCGTCTCTTTAATCGGCGCAAAATCAGCAGCAATGCCAGCATAATGACCAGATAACTCATTACGTAATGGCCCTGATGCTTTCGCTGTTCAAGCGCCGGATCGGCAGCCCATGCCAGAAAAGCCGTAACGTCCCGCGCGTACTGCTCTTCGGTTTCTGGTATATCGTCCTTTTCTGACCTGTTGATCTCCCCATCAGACAACGGCTTCGGCATGTTAATTATGCCGCCGGGAGCGTATCGGTTTGCCTTCATTTCCGGGTCGTCAGGCAGATAACCGGTCAACAAGGCATAGACGTAATCCGCCCCCTGATCGGTATAGGGCAAGAAGGCATCGAACAGAAATTGCGGGAACCCCCGGTCGAACGTTCTGGCGCGAACGATATAGGTTAAATCGACGGGAAGGGCGCCATTATTAAGATATCTTGCTTCCTGATCGTTAAGGTAGGGCGAGACAAACGTATCATTGAGATTGCCTTCCCGCTCGCCGGGTTGACCATCATCCTGAATGTCGGGAAAGACGTAGCCGCTGGCAAGACGTTTTGCCTCTGTGAGCGAGAGTTCGGGCCCGCCTGGCTTTGTCAGGGTACGAAAATTAAGATGAACCATCCCGTGGCAGGCGCGGCATTTCTCTTCGTAGACCTGTAAACCGCGCCGCAGTTGTTCTTTATCATAGTGGCCCGTTATGCCGCTAAAACTCCACGCCTGGCGAGGTGGCGTCTCTTGCGCACAGACAGCGCTGGTGCCCAGAATGCACAGCCATAAAACGCTATATCTCACTAATCCCTTCATGGCGGTTAATCCTGCTTTTCCAGAAAACGTCGGCAGGGCAGTACGATGACAAACCATCCGAAGTAAACCAGCGTTGAAAGTTGCGATGCCGCGCGTATCCAGCCCTCTTCATTACTGAAACCGTCAGGCAGGTCGGGGCCGACCAGCGCTTTTGAACCCAGCCATCCTAAAAAGAATGCATTAGCAACCCAGAGCCAAAAACCACATTTAACGAGTTTGCTGTAATTGCGAAAGCGGGCGCGTGAAGTGTCGAGCCAGGGGAGAAAATAAAAAATCAGCACTGAAGCACACATGGCGACTATCCCGAGAAGTTCGTTTGGGAAGCAGCGCAAAATGGAAAAGAACGGCAAAAAATACCACTCAGGCGCCACGACAGCGGGCGTTACGGTGGGATCTGCCGGGATAAAATTGTCGGCGCTGCTGAGATAGTGCGGGGCAAAGAATAAAAACCAGGCGAACAGCATCATGAAAAGAGTGAGCTTGATGGCATCACTGTCGGTGATTTTATAATCGAAAAACAGTTTCCGGGACTCGCTCTGCGTAAATGTCTTTTTCATTGCCTGCGCAAATGCGGACTGCACGGTGCGGATATGCCATATCGTTCCCCCGACAATGACGAAGGGGATAATAAAATGAAGCACATAAAAACGGCCTAATGTGGGTGTTCCTGGAGCATACCCGCCGACTAAAAACGAATACAACGTATCTCCCACCCACGGGATCGCACGAGTGAATCCGGTAATAACGGTAGCGGCCCAGTAGCTCTTTTGCCCCCAAATCAGGCTATATCCCAGAAATGCGGTGATCATCAGTAGCACGTATAACGTCACGCTTATCATCCACATTTTGAGATAAGGCTTTCGGTACACGTTGTAATACATGGCGCGGAAGATGTGCAGGTAACAGGCGAAGAAAAATAGCGATGCGCCAATAGAATGCGCGTTGCGCACCAGTTCGCCGTGTCTCACGGATCGCATAATATGAATGATTGAATCAAAGGCCAGCCCTTCCGTGGGTACATAAAACATCGCCAGAACGAGACCAGAAAGGATTTGTACTCCGAGCATCACCAGCAGAATGATCCCGACGGCAAAAACCCAGACGCCTGCGACCGTACGAGGGAAGGGAATACGCCACACTCGTTCTCGTCGGGGTACGGATAGATGTTCTGCCGCCATTTCAGACTTCCTTCGCGCCGATACGCACAGTCAGGCCATCGGGATGAAACGCGTAATCGGGGATTGCGAGGTTCGCCGTAGCGGGCCCCCGCGTGACGCGCCCTGAAGTGTCAAACTCCGAGCCATGACAAGGACATACCCAGCCTTGCCCACCGGGTTTGGCATTGGGCACACAGCCTGCGTGGGGGCAGTAACCTTGAATGACCAGCCACTGCGGATACTCTGTCTTGATACGTTCGCCGTCAGCCTGCGGATCGATAAAATGATGGACATCCGCCTGCTGCGCTGAGCGAATTTCCTCCGGGGTACGGTGATGAATAAGGATAAGCTTTCCCTGCCAGACTCTTTTCACCGTCTGGCCGACGGCAACCCCGGCGAGAGAGACATCGACAGGTTCGTTTTCCGCTACGGTTTTATCATCCGGCCCCAGTGCGGAGATGAGCGGCCAGACGGCGGCGGTGACACCCGCAGCCCCGACAAATTTTGTGAGTTTACACAGGCATTCTCGCCGCTGTACCTGAACGTCTTCATTGCTCTGTTTTTTATCCGCCACCGTGCGCCCCTCACCATTTTCGCGTATCTGGATTACTGTTTCTCAATGCGTGTATAAATGTCCTGGAAACGCTTATCCGCGATCCCCGGAGCCTTAAAGGTTCGATAGCTGTCAGGCAGGGTTGCATCACCCACTTTAATGAGCATCACCATCCCTTGCGCGTAATGCGGGGTGCATTTAATACCGTAAAATCCAGGTTTGTCGTACCTGACCTCAATTTCCTCATCAATCTTGCCGACAAATCCGGGGTAGCCTGCTGGCGAAAGCTCTGCGATTGACGCAGCGTTATGGCTCTTATGCTTGCGAATAAACTTCACGGTGTCGCCTGGCTGAATCGCCAGATAATCAGGTTCATATACCATCGGGCCGCCCGCGCCTCTGTTTTTCATCAGCACTTCGTGGGTCTGAGCGAAAGCCGTGGTGGTCAGCGCTAACAGACATAACATGCTCAGGCTTTGCTTAATCAATTTCATGGGTTCTCCCTTAGGTGTTTATTCCGGTCGTTGGTAGCGGATGAAGCAGCTCAATCCATCCGGCGCCTGCTCAACGATGGCATTAATGCCAAACCACTGGCTGAGGTTTTCAGGCGTAAAAATGGTTGCAGGGCTGCCCTGCATCACCAGTTGACCCGCTTTCATTACGAGAATGCGGTCGCAGAACATGGCGGCATGGTTCAGGTCGTGCAGAGCCGCAATGACGGTGAGCTTCTGGCGTTTCACCAGATTAAGCAGACCTATCTGATGTTGAATGTCGAGATGGTTCGTGGGTTCATCCATCAGCAGCACTTTCGGTTGCTGCGCCAGGGCCCGGGCGATATGCAGACGCTGTTTTTCCCCGCCAGAAAAGGTATTCCAGCAGCGATTTTGTACGCGCTGTAGATCTACCTTCTCCAGCATGGTCTGGACAATATCGTCATCTTGTTTAGACCAGGGCGAGAGCAGACTCAACCACGGGGTGCGCCCCAGAGAGACAGCCTGCAATGCGGTGAGACGTTCACTGGTTTCCGCTTGTTGTTCCACCAGCGCCACTTTTTGCGCTAAATGGCGGCGCGAGTAATGGCGGATATTTTTATTCTCCAGCGTTACGCTGCCTGACGAGGGTTTCAGTAAACCGGCAAGCAATGAGATCAGTGATGTTTTGCCTGAGCCATTGGGGCCGATAATGCCGACAAACTCACCGGGCGCGACGTGAAAAGAGACGTCGCTGACGATGGCTTTGCCTTTTACTTCCCAGTGCAGTTGCTGCGCCTGCACCAGGCTTCGGACTGTTGCAGAAGGATAGCGTGGAGCGGTGAGAGCAGAATTTACCGTCATTTTGTCTGGTTTCCTCTGATCAAAATGATGGAAAACGCAGGTGCGCCTACAAGCGCCGTAATCACCCCGATGGGTAACACCTGCCCGGGAAGTAATGTTCTGGAGATTACGTCGGCGATAATGAGAAAAATGGCGCCGATCATGGCGCTGATTGGCAGCAATCGATGGTGTTGATTACCCACCAGCAGGCGGGCGGCATGGGGGATCACCAGGCCGACAAAACCAATCGCCCCGACAATGGAGACCATAATTGCTGTCATCCCGGTAACGGCGGCAATCAGGACTCCGCGCGTGCGTTTTACCGGGATGCCAAGTGACGCTGCGGACTCTGCGCCAAACGAAAACGCATCCAGATGACGGGCGTAACAAAAACATAACGCCACACCGACCAGCGCGGTAGGGACGGCCAAAACGACATCTGGCCAGCGAACGCCGCTCAGATTGCCCAGCAGCCAGAACATAATCCCACGGGCCTGTTCCGCATTCGCTGAGCGAGTGATGATTAGTGAGGTGAGGGCATTAAATAGCTGTGAACTGGCGATCCCGGCCAGGATGATTTGCGTGGTGGCGCTTCCCTGTCTCCCCCCGGCGGCGATCGCCAGTAACGCCACGAAAAGAAAAGCCGTTAACGCCCCAATAAAAGCCCCGAGCGACATGCTGACGATCCCAGCGCCAAGCCCTGTTAAGGCGATCAGAACAGCGCCGGTCGAGGCGCCGGCAGAGATCCCCAGTAGATAAGGCTCTGCCAGCGCGTTTCGTAGCAATGACTGCAATACGACGCCGGAAACCGCCAGACACGCGCCACAACAGGCAGAAACCAACGCCCGCGTCAGGCGATAGTTCCAGATAATGCCCGCATCCAGCGCATCAACGGCATAGCGCGTATCAAAGAACTGGTTAGAAAGCGTATGGATAACATGCTGCCAGGGGATAAACGTCTCGCCAATGGAGATCCCCGCCAATAGAACGCAGCACATCAGCACGCTGACCCAAAGGGCGTGTCCCCCGATTCTTATCGTTAACTGGCCGACAGCGCGACGCGTCCTGCGAGTTTCGCTCATCATCTACCTGCAATTCTGAATACCAGAGGCGCGCTATGCCCGGTAAGACATAGCGCGACATAAAGATTATTGAGCCGTTTTCGGATGTGCCAGACCGTATTCAACCAACGCATCTGCGAGTTTCTCGACGCCATCTATCGTTCTGATGCCGGCGTTCATTGTTTGCACATCCACCACCGGCAGATGGTTCTCCTTCACGGCGGGGATGAGTTTAGTCACGGGGTCGGACTTGAGATATTCCAGTTTGACCTGCCAGTCATCTGCCGGGAAACGACGACGGCTCATTTCACCGAGAACAATGACGGACGGGCTGGCTTTCGCGATGGTTTCCCAGCCAACGGTTGGCCACTCTTCAGCAGAATCAATCACATTTTTCACCCCCAGCGTCTGGGCGATCCATGCGGCAGGGCCAAATTTCCCGGCCACATAGGGGTCCAGTTGCAGATCGGCGCTGGAAAACCAGAATACGGCGGAGACGTTTTTATCCATTCCGGCAATTTTGTCTTTGGCGGCAGCTTCACGGGCCTTCAGACTGGCGATCAATTCATCGCCTTTGTCCTGCACGTCAAAAATTTTCGCCAGATCGGAGACTTCCTGATAAACCATAGCAATATCAAACATGCCTTTACGTACACCGTCGCCACCGTCTTCGTTGTCTTTAGCGCAGTCCGCAGGCGCGGTATATACCGGCACGTTCAACTCGCTAAACTGCTCGTAAGAGGCGACGGTTCCGGCAGGCCCAATTTGCCATTCAAACTGACTGGCGACCAAATCCGGTTTTTTGGCAATAATGCCTTCAAAGCTGGGGATGTTCTGCGCAATCACGGCCACTTTTTCATTTGCCGCTTTGTAAGCATCCGGGACGGGACCGAACCACAGCGATGTGCCGACAACGCGCTCGGCCAGCCCCAGGGAATAAAGAATTTCAGTGCTGTTTTGCCCGACCGTGGCAACGCGTTCCGGGGCTTTATTGAAGGTAATATCACGGCCGCAGTTTTTAATCGTCAACGGATAGACTGTTTTTGCCGCATGAGTCAATCCTGATGTGAATAATAACGCTGCGCCAGCCACAGCCAGAAGGTATTTTTTATGAGGTAAAGTAAAGTCTGCGTACATTGTTATCGTCCTGTACATGCCAGAATCTGAACGTCTGGTCATGGTTTATTTGGTTCCATATATCGGGACAGGTACATGACGATAGATGACATTGAATGATGAAATTATGAGAATGCAAAATCTCAGCAGGAATAGGCTCATCAATTCATAATGGTATTTATGCCAAATAAATCATCCCATGGACCATCCCGTCCACTCAATGTGTACAACCCTGACAGCAGGTCTCCTGGCTCGCGGTAATCAAAATATCGGCCTTCCCATAAAGCAAATCTTTACAGTGACCGGTGGTTACAATAACCACACGCAGATATTCGGTATCCGCCTACAGTTGCGGGGGCAGCTATGGAATGAGATTAAAATAATCCGCACCATATTCCTTTCAAAACAACGGCTGTGTTATGAATACTGTCACTGGCGACTGTATCGGCAATCAATAACCTCGTCAACCGTATGAAAAAAGAGCAAAAACATCATACTTTATGGCGATTTTTATATTAATTAATTTAAATTCAAATGGTTGTGTTTTTGTTGGGGTGGTGATTATTGCAACCGCAAGTAATAACGGAAAGGCAAATGAGAATTGATTGACGTTGATCAATTAATCGCGATGAGAAAGAAGGCGTTATTATAAACAGTGAATGTTATCAATATTGTCGCTGGTAACAATATATTTACACGGTTTTTCCATATGCACGATCTGCCACTCGTCGCCCACATCCATGAAGACGTTAAACAGATTTCGCCGCCAGAATTGATACCCGCCGGGTAAAAAATGATGGGTGTGCAAATATAATATTTTATAGTGTTGCTGCTCGCAAAATTGTTCAGCCAGCGAGACCAGTTGGCTGCCAATACCTTGCCTGCGATAATGCTGATCGACATAGCAGCGACAAATCTCAGCTGTCTCCGGTAAATTATAACGACCGTGCAACATCTCTATTCTGTCATCGTACTGACATATCGCCAGCGTCCCAATTATCTGCTGTTGTTCATTCCAGACGCCGAACAATTGGTTTCTTTCCCGCTCAAGATAATTTCCCTGGAGGTCGAATACGTCGTCACTCGCAGTGGGTAATGCTCTTCCGGCATTAAAATAAAGATTAAGATGCCGAATAATAAAGGACTGTACGGCAGGAATATCGTCCCGCGTTATTTCACGAAAAACAAACGGAGAGGTCGGTTTCATATCGGTTATCGCTAACAAATATCAGGAAAACGATAATAACAAGCCAGACGCAGAAAACCAGTTTTCAACAAGAAAACTTGCCGGTCTGTTGAGGTACAGACCGGCAGCCGGGATTAGATATCCGCCAGCGCGGCATCTTTGTTCGGGAAGAATGCCAGACGACCTGGAATGGGTTTGATACCGGCGCGGGCCATGGTGCGCAGCGGCTGGAATTCCACGTTACTGACGCGCAGTTCACAGCCTTCCGGCAAACGCTTCACAAAGCGCTGGAAGGCGTCCAGACCACCGGCATCCAGCACCGGAACGGCGTCCCACTTCAGCACCACAATGCGTTTACCCTCAATGCGTGATTCGAGGTCGGTAAATAATCCTTCCGCGGCGGCGAAAAAGAGCGGCCCGATAACGCGTAATACCAGCACATCATCGGGAACCGTGATGTTTACCGCCGCGAGGCGCGTCATACGGGCAATACGGCGCATAAACAGCAGGGAAGCCAGGACAATCCCGACGCTGATCGCAATCACCATATCGAAGAGCACCGTCAGCGACATACACATCATCATCACGATGATGTCGTCTTTGGGCGCATGTCGCAGTAAATCGACCACCTTATGGGCTTCACTCATGTTCCACGCAACCATCAGCAGCAGCGCGGCCATGGCGGAAAGCGGCAGCCATGACAACAGGGGAGCCAGCGCGAGGAGGGCGAGGATGACCAGAATTGCGTGGATAACGGCGGAAATGGGCGAGGTCGCGCCTGCGCGCACGTTTGCCGCAGAACGGGCGATCGCCGCCGTCGCGGTGATCCCGCCAAAGAACGGCGCCACAATATTCCCCAGCCCCTGGCCGATCAGTTCGCTGTTTGCTTTGTGTTTGGTGCCCGTCATGCCGTCGAGCACGACCGCGCACAGCAGGGATTCAATCGCCCCCAGCATCGCCATCGAGAAAGCGGCTGGCAATAACGCCCGCAATGAATCCCAGCTTAGCGTGAAATCTGAATCCGGGAGATTCCACGGCAATACCAGCTGCGGCAACAACTGAGGAATGCCGTTGCCCTGCGAACCATCGGCCAGCACATAGTGGAACTGTGAACCAATCGTCGCCACATGACCACCCAGCAGATTAACCACGGCCATAACGGCGCAGCCCGCCAGCAGCGCCGGAAGATGGCCTGGCAGACGAATCCCCAGACGCGGCCAGAAAATCAGCATACCGAGCGTCACCACGCCAATAGCGGCATCGCCCGGATTAATGGTCGGCAACGCCATAACCAGCGCCCCGACTTTTTGTAGGTAATGCTCCGGCACATGGGCCATTTGCAGACCGAGAAAATCTTTAATCTGCATTGTCCCGATGGTGATGCCGATCCCTGATGTAAAACCTAACGTGACCGATACGGGAATGTATTCGATCAGACGGCCAAAACGCGCGAGGCCGAAGAGGATCAGGAACACCCCGGACATGAGGGTGGCGACCAGCAGACCTGCCAGCCCGAATTGTTGCGATACCGGGTAGAGAATAACGACAAATGCGGCGGTCGGGCCGGAGACGCTGAAGCGCGACCCGCCGGTTAAGGCAATAACAATCCCCGCCACAGCGGACGTATAAAGACCGTACTGCGGTGCAACACCACTGCCAATTGCCAGCGCCATCGCCAGCGGGATAGCGATGATCCCGACGGTTACCCCGGCAATCACATCACGGGTGAACCGTGAGGCGGTATATTTTTCTTTCCAGCAAGCGTCGATGAGGGCGCGGAAAGGCATCACATGTGAGGAAAATATTCTGTTCACAATAATGTTTCATCCATGAGCGCATCATCTGTCAACTAAATGGCAGGTGAAGGAGGCATTGGTCATACAAATAAGAGTTACAGACAAAAAAACCCGCCGCAGCGGGTTTTTTAGCCGGGTTCGATTAATGTTCGAACATAGCTGAAATGGATTCTTCGTTGCTGATACGACGAATCGCTTCGGCCAGCATACCCGACAGTGTCAACGTGCGCACGTTCGGCAGTGCTTTAATTTCGTCGGTCAGTGGAATGGTGTCACAGACAACGACTTCATCAATCACCGAATTGCGCAGGTTGTTTGCCGCATTGCCTGAGAAAATCGGGTGAGTCGCGTAGGCGAATACGCGTTTGGCACCACGTTCTTTCAGTGCTTCTGCTGCTTTGCACAGCGTACCACCGGTATCGATCATATCATCAACCAGTACGCAGTCACGACCGGCAACGTCACCGATGATGTGCATCACCTGAGAAACGTTAGCGCGCGGACGGCGTTTGTCGATGATCGCCATATCGGTATCGTTCAGCAGCTTAGCGATAGCGCGGGCACGCACAACGCCACCGATATCTGGAGAAACCACAATCGGGTTATCCAGGTTCAGTTGCAGCATATCTTCTAACAGAATTGGGCTACCGAATACGTTATCAACCGGAACGTCAAAGAAGCCCTGGATCTGTTCAGCATGCAGGTCAACGGTGAGAACGCGGTCAACGCCAACGCTGGACAGGAAGTCAGCGACGACTTTTGCGGTAATCGGTACACGAGCGGAACGTACACGACGGTCCTGACGCGCATAGCCAAAGTAAGGGATAACGGCGGTGATACGGCCTGCGGAAGCACGGCGCAGCGCATCGACCATAACAACCAATTCCATCAGGTTGTCGTTAGTAGGGGCACAAGTGGACTGGATGATGAAAATATCACCACCGCGTACATTTTCGTTAATTTGTACGCTGACTTCGCCGTCGCTAAAGCGACCTACAGCGGCGTCGCCGAGAGAAGTGTACAGGCGGTTGGCAATACGTTGTGCTAGTTCCGGGGTGGCGTTACCAGCAAAAAGCTTCATATCAGGCACGAGAAGAACCTCAGGCATGCGTCCATTGGTGGATAGAATCTGCCGAAAACTGTGCGGGCCAGGCAATATCCTATCCAGGCGGTGTATTAAAGAGCGCGATGCAACGTCTGGAACAGGGTGACGTTGTCACCGAAACTCAGCTTGCCCGGCTTAAAGCATGGCTTTTTGCAATGGAGAGAGGTTGACACCCTTCGCCACAAACGCATTGAGCCATTCCGGGGCTTGCTTAAGCACCTGACGAGCAGCGGATTCTGTATCGAATTCAGCAAAGACACAGGCCCCTGTACCAGTCAGGCGCGACGGCGCGTATTCTAACAGCCAGGAAAGCGCCGCATCAACCTCGCGAAAACGTTTTCTTGCGATAACCTCGCAATCATTGCCGAATTCACATTTTAATAACGTTTCTATTGACCTTTTTGGCGTGTTGCGCGGTAATTCGGGGTCCTTGAAAATAACCGGCGTGGGGATGCTTACCCCTGGGTGGGCAACCAGATACCACTTCTCCGGCGGGTCTACCGGCGTCAGGATTTCACCCACGCCCTCGGCGAAGGCCGCATGTCCACGGACAAACACCGGGACGTCTGCGCCCAGCGTTAAGCCCGTTTCCGCCAGTTCATCGACCGATAATCCGCACTGCCAGAGATGATTCAGCGCCACCAGAACGGTCGCCGCATTGGAGGAGCCGCCACCCAGACCGCCGCCCATGGGCAAACGTTTCTCGATGCTGATATCCGCGCCGCTGCCTGCGGGCAAACGCCCGTGGGCGGACGCTGTCTTCATCAGCAACCGCGCCGCGCGGACGATCAGATTGTCGTCATTTTCGACGCCCTCGACAGGCGTCAAAAGATGAATTTCGCCGTCGCCGCGCGGCGTAATGCCGATCGTGTCGCCGTAATCAAGAAACTGGAACAGCGTTTGCAATGTGTGATAACCGTCCGCACGCTGTCCGGTGATGTATAAAAACAGATTTAGTTTTGCCGGAGATGGCCAGTGGGTCATCATTTTACAATCCAGTTATCCATCTTCAGTTTGATGCGCTGACCGCCGTCAGAGAGTTCCATATTTGCCGGCATGGCGGGCTGCGTTTTACTGTCGTATCCGCTGTATACCACTTTCCAGTTTTTACCGTCCTGGCGGTAGTTCACTTCGCTCAGGCGGTACTGGTCGTCGAGGGTGTAATCGGTGGCGTCGCCCGGCAGACCGAGAATCCACTGGCGTAAGCTGTTAAGCGGAATGGGCATCCCGGTCAGCTTGCCGATCATCTCTTCGGCGTCGTCGGCGGTGTAACGCTGCCCTTTATTGTCGACCAGTTGCACATTGCCCGGCTGGGCGTTCAGCTCCAGTTCGGTACTGCCCAGCGGATTGGTCAACAGCAGACGGTAGCGATCCTGACCGGTTTGCTGCCAGAAGAAGCGGGCATACACTTTCTGATCGTCGGAGATATAAGCAAACGCGCCACGCGTCTGATACTGATTCAACTTGCGCACGTCCTGCTGATGCTGACGCCACTGAGGGGAGTCGGGACTTTTGCCAGGACCTTTCGGCGCATTGATCGTACAGGCGGTGAGGACCAGGCTAGCCAGCGGGAGCAGGCGGATCAGGCGAAAATCAGGCAGGGTCATAGTGATGACGAATCCTTGTAATACGGTGCGATAATTGCCTGATGGCGCTATGCTTATCAGGCCGACAAACTGAACCCGTCGGTTGGTTGCAGTTATAACCCTTAATGCTAGCGCTGACCGGGTACATCGTCTACGTTCACGTTATCTTAATTTAAACAGTAAGCTATTACTCCAAAAGGAGGCTGTCTCTTTTATTGACCACGAGCATCCTGTATGATGCACCCAGTCTAACCTTATCAACGCTGGTACTATTCCCGCACACATGACCCTTTTAGCGCTCGGTATTAACCATAAAACGGCACCTGTATCGCTGCGAGAACGCGTAACGTTTTCGCCAGATACGCTCGATCAGGCGTTGGACAGCCTGCTTGCGCAGCCGATGGTGCAGGGCGGTGTGGTGTTGTCGACGTGCAACCGCACGGAGCTGTATCTCAGCGTTGAAGAACAGGATAACCTGCAAGAGGCGCTGATTCGTTGGTTATGTGATTACCATAATCTCAATGAAGACGACCTGCGCAATAGCCTCTACTGGCACCAGGACAACGACGCCGTCAGCCACCTGATGCGCGTCGCCAGCGGGCTGGACTCGCTGGTGCTGGGCGAACCGCAAATTCTCGGTCAGGTGAAAAAAGCGTTTGCGGATTCGCAAAAAGGCCATCTGCATGCCAGCGCGCTGGAACGCATGTTCCAGAAATCGTTTTCCGTCGCCAAACGCGTACGCACCGAAACAGACATCGGCGCCAGCGCCGTGTCTGTTGCTTTTGCCGCCTGTACGCTGGCGCGTCAAATTTTCGAATCCCTCTCCACGGTGACGGTGTTGCTGGTCGGGGCGGGTGAAACCATTGAACTGGTCGCGCGCCATCTGCGTGAACATAAAGTACAGAAAATGATCATCGCCAACCGCACCCGCGAACGCGCGCAAGTGCTGGCAGATGAAGTGGGAGCTGAGGTTATTTCGTTGAGCGACATCGACGAACGTCTGCGGGAAGCCGATATTATTATCAGCTCAACCGCCAGTCCGCTGCCGATTATCGGCAAAGGGATGGTGGAGCGCGCATTAAAAAGCCGCCGTAACCAACCGATGCTGTTGGTGGACATTGCCGTGCCGCGCGACGTGGAGCCGGAAGTCGGGAAACTGGCGAATGCCTATCTGTACAGCGTTGATGACCTGCAAAGCATCATTTCGCATAACCTGGCGCAGCGTAAAGCGGCGGCAGTGGAAGCCGAAACGATTGTCGCGCAGGAAGCCAGCGAATTTATGGCCTGGCTGCGCTCGCAAAGCGCCAGCGAGACCATCCGCGAATACCGTAGTCAATCAGAGCACATACGCGATGAACTGACAGTTAAAGCGTTGGCAGCCCTTGAACAGGGCGGCGACGCGCAAGCCATTTTGCAGGATCTGGCATGGAAACTGACCAACCGCCTGATCCATGCGCCAACTAAATCTCTTCAACAGGCTGCCCGTGACGGGGATGACGAACGCCTGAATATTCTGCGCGACAGCCTCGGGCTGGAGTAGCAGCACACCAATCTATTTTTTACAGGGTGCATTTACGCCTATGAAGCCTTCTATCGTTGCCAAACTGGAAGCCCTGCACGAACGCCATGAAGAAGTTCAGGCGCTGTTGGGTGATGCGGGAACCATCGCAGACCAGGAACGCTTTCGCGCACTGTCGCGTGAGTATGCGCAATTAAGCGATGTTTCTCGCTGTTTTACGGACTGGCAACAGGTTCAGGATGATATCGAAACGGCACAGATGATGCTCGACGATCCTGAAATGCGCGAGATGGCGCAGGATGAACTGCGCGAAGCCAAAGAAAAAGGTGAACAACTGGAGCAACAGTTGCAGGTTCTGCTGCTGCCAAAAGATCCCGATGACGAACGTAACGCTTTCCTCGAAGTGCGCGCCGGAACGGGCGGCGATGAAGCCGCGCTGTTCGCAGGCGATCTGTTCCGCATGTACAGCCGTTACGCTGAAGCGCGTCGCTGGCGGGTAGAGATCATGAGCGCCAGTGAAGGCGAGCATGGCGGCTATAAAGAGATCATCGCCAAAATCAGCGGCGATGGCGTTTACGGGCGACTCAAGTTTGAGTCCGGCGGCCATCGCGTTCAGCGCGTCCCGGCGACCGAATCGCAGGGGCGTATCCACACGTCCGCCTGTACCGTCGCCGTTATGCCGGAACTGCCGGAGGCCGAACTGCCGGATATTAACCCGGCTGATTTACGTATCGACACCTTCCGCTCTTCGGGCGCGGGCGGTCAGCACGTTAACACCACCGACTCCGCAATTCGTATTACGCACTTGCCGACCGGTATCGTGGTGGAGTGCCAGGACGAACGTTCACAGCATAAAAACAAAGCGAAGGCGCTGTCGGTGCTTGGGGCGCGCATCCATGCCGCAGAAACGGCGAAGCGTCAGCAGGCTGAAGCCTCAACCCGGCGTAACCTGTTAGGTAGCGGCGACCGCAGCGATCGCAACCGTACCTATAACTTCCCGCAGGGTCGCGTGACGGATCATCGTATTAACCTGACCCTCTACCGTCTGGATGAGGTGATGGAGGGGAAACTGGACATGCTCATTGAGCCGATTGTTCAGGAACATCAGGCCGACCAACTGGCGGCGTTGTCCGAGCAGGAATAATGGATTACCAGCACTGGTTGCGTGAGGCGATAAGCCGCTTACAGGAGAGTGAAAGCCCCCGACGTGATGCCGAGATTTTGCTGGGTCACGTTACCGGTAAGGCGCGCACCTTTATTCTGGCATTTGGCGAAACGGCACTGACCGACACGCAGCGTGAGCAACTGGCGCAGTTGCTGGCGCGTCGTCAGCGCGGCGAACCGGTTGCACACCTGACTGGCATGCGCGAGTTCTGGTCACTGCCGCTGTTTGTCTCGCCCGCTACGCTGATTCCGCGCCCGGACACCGAATGTCTGGTCGAGCAGGCGCTGGCGCGTCTGCCTGATTCGCCGTGTCGGATTCTCGACCTCGGCACCGGAACCGGCGCGATTGCGCTGGCGCTGGCGACAGAGCGACCGGACTGCGAGGTCACGGCGGTAGACCGTATGCCAGACGCCGTGGCGCTGGCTGGCCGTAATGCGCAACATCTGGCGATTCACAATGTTCGCATACTGCAAAGCGACTGGTTTGCGGCGTTACCGGGGCAGCAATTTGACATGATCGTCAGCAACCCTCCGTATATTGATGCTCATGATCCCCATCTCGCGCAGGGCGATGTGCGTTTTGAACCGCTGTCGGCGCTGGTCGCAGACGATAACGGCATGGCGGATATCACGTACATTATCGCGCAGGCGCGCCATGTGCTGGCGCCGGGGGGGTATCTGTTGCTGGAGCACGGCTGGCAGCAAGGGGCGGCGGTCAGAACCGCGTTGGCGCAGGCGGGGTACGTTCAGGTTGAGACCTGCCGTGATTATGGCGACAACGAACGAATCACGCTTGGGCGGATCGCGCCATGAATACATTTACGCTGCTGCTGGGCGTCCATCTGACCAGCGTTACGCTTTCCGTTAGCCTGTTCGTGCTGCGTTTCTGGTGGCGCTATACCCGCCATGCGCTGGCATCCGCACGCTGGACGCGGGTTGTCCCGCCGATTATTGACACCGTTTTGCTGCTTAGCGGAGCGGGGTTGATCATAAAAACGCACATCCTGCCATTCACCGAACAGGGGACATGGCTGACTGAGAAGTTGTTTGGCGTTATCATCTACATCGTTTTGGGTTTTATTGCGCTTGATTATCGTCAGGCGCGCAGTCAGCAGGCGCGCGTTATCGCCTTCCCGCTGGCGCTGGTGGTGCTGTACATCATCATTAAACTCGCCACCACAAAAATACCGTTACTGGGGTAAGTCATGAGGTCGTTAGCTGATTTCGAATTTAATAAAGCGCCACTGTGCGATGGGATGATCCTGGCATCGGAATCGATCCGCCTGGATTTTCCGACGCAAGCGGTCTATGACGAACTGGAACGTCTGGCCAGTCTGGCGCATGAAGAAATTAGCCAGCTCCTGTCTCAGGATGAGCAACTGGAAAAATTGCTGGCACTTTTTTATGGCGAGTGGGGGTTCAGAGATACCCACGGCGTCTACCGTCTTTCTGATGCATTGTGGCTCGATCAGGTTCTGAAAAACCGCCAGGGAAGCGCGGTATCGTTAGGCGCAATCTTATTGTGGCTGGCTCACCGGCTGGGTCTCCCATTGGTGCCGGTCATTTTCCCGACCCAGTTGATTCTGCGTATTGAATCGCTGGAGGGGGAAATGTGGCTGATCAACCCATTTAACGGCGAAACGCTCGATGAGCATACGCTGGAAGTCTGGCTGAAGGGCAATATTAGCCCGGTCGCTGAGCTGTTTAACGAAGATCTGGATGAGGCGGATAACGCTGAGGTCATTCGCAAGTTGCTGGATACGCTGAAATCTTCCTTGATGGAAGAGCGGCAAATGGAACTGGCGTTGCGCGCCAGCGAAGCGTTACTGCAATTTAACCCGGAAGACCCTTACGAGATCCGCGACCGGGGCCTGATTTATGCGCAACTGGAGTGTGAACATGTTGCGTTGACGGATTTAAGTTATTTTGTTGAACAGTGTCCAGAAGACCCGATCAGCGAAATGATTCGTGCGCAGATTAATACCATTGCGCACAAGCAAATTGTTTTGCATTAATTAATCGACATTTTACCCATGGTTAAGGCGATCTTATGAAACAAAAAGTGGTTAGCATTGGCGACATCAACGTGGCAAATGACCTGCCATTCGTGCTGTTTGGCGGTATGAACGTGCTGGAATCACGCGATCTGGCGATGCGTATCTGTGAACACTACGTAACCGTGACCCAGAAGCTGGGTATTCCTTATGTGTTCAAAGCCTCTTTTGATAAAGCCAACCGTTCTTCTATTCACTCTTACCGTGGCCCGGGTTTGGAAGAAGGGATGAAGATTTTCCAGGAACTGAAACAAACGTTTGGTGTGAAAGTGATCACCGACGTTCATGAAGCCAGTCAGGCGCAGCCTGTCGCTGACGTGGTGGATGTCATTCAGCTTCCGGCATTCCTCGCTCGCCAGACCGACCTGGTGGAAGCGATGGCAAAAACTGGCGCGGTCATTAACGTGAAAAAACCGCAGTTCGTCAGCCCTGGTCAGATGGGCAATATCGTGGACAAATTCCACGAAGGCGGCAACGATAAAGTGATCCTGTGCGATCGCGGTGCGAACTTCGGCTACGACAACCTGGTTGTTGATATGCTGGGCTTTAGCGTGATGAAGAAAGTTTCCGGTAACTCGCCTGTTATTTTCGACGTCACCCATGCGTTGCAGTGCCGCGACCCGTTTGGCGCCGCGTCTGGCGGTCGTCGCGCGCAGGTTACTGAACTGGCGCGCGCCGGTATGGCGGTAGGTCTGGCCGGTCTGTTCATTGAAGCGCACCCGGACCCGGAGCATGCGAAATGTGACGGTCCGTCCGCGCTGCCGTTAGCGAAGCTGGAACCGTTCCTGAAGCAAATTAAAGCGATTGACGATCTGGTGAAAAGCTTCGGCGAGCTGGATACCGAACACTAAGCGGGGATGATGTGTGCCGGAGGGCGTCTGACGCCGTATCCGGCCTACAATAAACGCGGTTTCGTAAGCCCGGAAAGCGTAAACGCTACCGGGCTTTTTTGTCCGTCAGGCAAAAATGGTCATCAGGTAAGCGATAAACAGAGCCAGATGCGCCGCGCCGTTCAACACATTGGTTCGCCCGGTCGAGAAGGAAATGTGGCACAGCACCAGTGAGGCCACCATTACCACCATCTCCGGGGCGCCCAAACCGAAGAGCAGGTCATTTCCGGTAGCCCATGCAATCAGCGTCACCACCGGTACGGTCAGGGAGATGGTTGCCAGTACCGAACCAAAGAACAGGTTCATGGCTCGCTGTACCTGGTTATTCAACACCGCTTTCAGCGCGCCCAGCCCTTCAGGGGAGAGGATCAGCAAGGCCACGAGGAAACCGGTAAATGCCACTGGCGCATTCAGTTCGGTTAACAGTGTCTCCAGCGGATTGGCGTTCATTTTCGTCACGGCGATAACGGCAATCAGATGTACGATCAGCCATACAGCGTGCCAGATGTTGCTGTGCGCGGACGGTTTACCGTGGTGCGGGTCATCGTCATCACTTTCATCTTCATGCTCGTAAACGAATAAACTCTGGTGCGTTTTCGTCTGAATCAGCAGGAAAACGCCGTACATCGCGGCGGAAATAAGCGCCACTAACAGCGCCTGAGCCGTAGTAAAATTCGCCCCTGGCAACGCCATAGGGAAGACCAGTACGATAATCGCCAGTGGAAACAGGGCAATTAAATACTGTTTAATGCCAAACAGGTTCATATATTGCGTGGCGAACTTACGACCGCCAAGCAGCAGAGAAAAACCGACCAGTCCGCCAGTTACAATCATGATGATTGAATAGAGCGTGTCGCGCATCAGCGTTGGCGCGGCGTCGCCGGTGGCCATCAATGCGGAAATTAAACTCACTTCCAGAATAACGACAGAAAGACTTAAGATAAGGGAACCGTAAGGTTCGCCGAGTCGGTGCGCTAATACATCCGCATGGCGGACAACGCTGAAAGCGCTGCTTAAAATACCAATAAGGGCAAGTATATTAATACCGATGACCACTGGTAGTGACTGACTGCTTCCCCATAAGAACAGCACCACCAGTGCCAGAACCGGGAAAATAAGCGAGGTCTCCTTGTGGCGGGTTTTCACCGCCTCATGTGCGTGTGTCATTATGATTCTCCATCTCCGCAGGTGTTTTTAATTATAAATGTATTAAAGATTGTAAAAAATAACAGAAATCGCGGCTTCATCATTGTGTTTTTACGTAATTTTACGGCATGGGCTATTTTTCCCCGCAGAGTGAATAAAAAAGTACGTCTTGTTTAGAGAGTATATGAATAACAGTGGGTTAGTGACAAATAAAAAGTAAAATCCCCCCCGACTGGCGAGACAAAACATTGTTGACCACACTAAAGGTTTACAGCAAAAAGAGGAGTCAGCAATGCCTTATAAAACGAAAAGCGATTTGCCGGAAAGCGTTCAGAATGTGCTGCCTGCGCACGCGCAGGATATCTATAAGGAGGCGTTTAATAGCGCCTGGGAACAATATAAAGATAAAGCGGACAGACGTGACGACGCCAGCAGGGAGGAGACCGCGCATAAGGTTGCCTGGGCTGCCGTCAAAAATGATTACCAAAAAGGGGACGATGATAAGTGGCATAAAAAGCGCTGATTGTCTTCGTGCCAGACCAGGCAAATGATGCGCGTTGAGCGTCTGTTGCCTTGCAAGCGGCGATTGAATTGCATATTGTCCTGTTAGTGGTTTCAAAATGAGCAGTTAAAATGCCCGGAAGGCGTCAAAAAAGTGTTGCAGGGAAGTTTGCAGTGGCGGAGGTGTAAGGTGTTAACGCGTGATTTTTTACTGAATGCCGATTGTAAAACGGCGTTTGGCGCTATTGAAGAATCACTACTTTGGTCAGCAGAACAACGGGCCGCTTCACTGGCGGCGACGCTTGCCTGTAGGCCCGATAATGGGCCGGTGTGGATCTTCGGTTATGGATCGTTGATGTGGAATCCGGCGTTAGAATTTGACGAGTCCTGTACCGGTACGCTGGTCGGTTGGCACCGGGCGTTTTGTCTGCGTCTGACGGCAGGGCGTGGAACGGCGTGCCAGCCCGGACGGATGCTGGCGCTGAAAGAGGGCGGGCGAACTACTGGCGTGGCTTATAAACTGCCGGAGAACGCGCTGGAGCAGGAGCTGACGCTGCTGTGGAAGCGGGAAATGATTACCGGCTGCTATCTTCCCACCTGGTGCCAGCTGGCGCTGGATGATGGCCGGACGGTCAATGCGCTGGTGTTTATTATGGACCCGCGGCACCCGCTGTATGAGTCGGATACTCGCGCTCAGATTATCGCGCCGCTGATCGCTGCCGCCAGTGGGCCGTTGGGCACCAACGCGCAATATCTGTTCTCGCTGGAACAGGAGCTTGCCAGACTGGGGATGCGGGACGATTGCCTGAACGATCTGGTGGCGAAAGTCAGAGGCTTGTTAGGCGAGAATCAGCCGGAAAGGGGATTCAACCCCGGATTTGCCTGAGCGTTGCCCCTGAATCCAGGGGCAAAAACATCAGGCTGCGATATAACTGATGGAGTGTTCCAGTGACTGGCTGTGGCTGTCGATCAGCACGTTCCAGACACCGGTATACGGTACGGTCAGCCAGGCATTATCACGGTTCTGCACGCTTAAAATATCGGTCTGCGTGTCTTTGACGTGTTTTTTCTCGCTCATTAAATGGATGTGGCAGCGTTCAGAACAACGCACTATCACCGTATCCCCACCAAACAATTTCAAACTTGCTTTCACTAATGCCATTTTTCACCCCGTTCTTGAAAACAACGTACTCCCTTGCGGAAGTGCTGCGTGATGTTGTTCACATTTCACTCACTGCATAACACCAAAGGGTGAGCTCACGGATGCTGATTTTGATCAAAAAATGGCATAACCATTAAACAAAAATGACAAAATGCCTGAAAATCATTGAAAGGGCGTGGTAACTTTCGACAAAAACACGCCCTTATAAGATTAAATTCGGAAATGCCCGGCAGTTTCAGCCAGCTCGCCTGCCTGGCTCTGCAAGGCGCCTGCGGCGGCGGCAGACTGCACCACCAGTTCAGCGTTCTGTTGCACCATGCGATCAAGGTGGTTCACGGAGTGATTTATTTCCTGAATGCCTTTCATCTGTTCACTGGTGGCTATGCTGATTTCATGCATGATGCCGGAGACATGGCCGATGCTGGACAGGATCTCCTGCATACTTTCTCCGGCCAGATGAACATAACGTGAACCTGTCGCGACGCTGGTGGTTGTGGAGTCGATCAGCGATTTAATCTCTTTTGCCGCCTGCGCGCTGCGGCTGGCAAGGTTGCGCACTTCACCTGCGACAACGGCAAACCCGCGGCCTTGCTCTCCCGCCCGGGCGGCTTCGACCGAAGCATTCAGCGCCAGAATATTGGTCTGGAACGCAATACCGTCGATCACGCTGGTGATATCGCCGATTTTCGCCGATGCCCCTTCAATGGATTGCATTGTCGTGATTGCCTGCGAGACCACGTCGCCGCCGCGCGTGGCGGCCTGTGAGGCTTTTTGCGCCTGATCGTTGGCTTCGGCGGCAGATTCCGTGGACTGGGCGACCGATGCGGTGATTTGCTCAACGGCGCTGGCGGTTTCACGCAGGCTGGAGGCGGCCTGCTCGGTACGGCCTGAAAGGTCGCGGTTACCGGCGGCAATCTCCTGCGCGGCCATTTTCACTGAGGCGCTGGCATCGCGTAGCTGTACCATCACTACGGACAGCTTATCGCTAAAACCGTTAAACGCCCTGGCGATTTGCGCGACCTCGTCCGTGCCGCTGTCCGGCAAACGCTGAGACAAATCGTTCGTCCCGTTGGCAATGGCATGCATCGCGTCACGGATCGTGGACAGACGCTTCATCAGGCGAGCCACCAGAAGGTGCATCACTGCGCCGCCCGCGAGAACCAACAGCAGCAGAGACAGGGTGGACGCCTTCAGCAGCGCCAGCATGCCGGAGGTCGCCTCTTTTTCGTCTAACGCCACGACCAGCCACCAGTGGGTTCCTTGCACCGGCGTCGCCAGCAGCGTTTTACTGCTCTCGCCGATCAGCGCCTGAACAGGGTGTCCGCTTTTTACCTGATTGAAATCCACGCCGCTGACGACCTGCGCGAAAGGTTTCATCGTCAGCGCCGGATCGTTGGCGGCGATGAGCGTTCCGTTTTGGTCGAGCAACATACCGCTGCTGGCGGGCGTCGGTCGAATACCGTGTACATTCGCCACGACGGCATCCATCGCGACATCACCGGCGACCACCGCTTTCAGTTCGCCATTCTCTTTCACCGGAACGGCGAACGTTACCACCAGCTTGCCGGTTCCGGCATCAACATAGGGGGCCGTAACGACGGCGGCGTCAGCGCTGACAACCTGTTGATACCAGGGACGTGATGTCGGATCGAAATCTGGCGGTATGCCTGCCGGGTCGGAGAATTTTGCTGTTTTGCTGGCATACCCGACATAGATATTCGTAAAGCCGCCGCCCAGCGCCATTTGACGAAATACCGGCACCGGATCGTCGGTTAGCGCCGCCTGCTGCAACGAGGAAATCATATTCATTTTGCTGCTAACCCAGTCGGTAATCGCCAGACTGTGGCTGGCGCTGGTGCTGGTGAGCGTATCCTGCTGCGCTTGTCGGTTATCGAGACGCGTTACCTGAAGGTTAATCAGCGTGTTAAGGAGGAGGGCGACAACCAGACATCCCGTTGTCGCCGCAATAATACGGGCGCGAATTGAGCTGAACATAGTATTTCCTTCAGTGTGGTATTGGAAATCCTATCGGCTACCGGGCGACGAATCTTGAGGCTGCAACCGCGTCCATAAGAAAATAGTATCAGCAGGGCTAAACGCGCGTTAAGCGCTAATGAAGGTGCGCGGAAACCAGGGGCAATTCCCGCGCCAGGGATCAGAAGGTCAGAACTTTATCCGCCGCCAGCGTCCACTGGGCCAGTTCGACCAGCGTACCGACTTCCACGCCGTCAATGAGCGGCAATGTGGTGATTCCCCGCCCGTCGGTACAGGTTTTACACAGTTTCACCGGGACGTCCTGCGCGGTCAGGATCTCCAGCATTTGCTGGATATTGTAACCTTCCGCAGGCTTCTGTCCGCGTAATCCTGCGGTGACGGCATCCGACATTAAAAATAAACGCAGGTCGAGGTCGCCGGCCTGTTCACGTAGCGCAATGGCCAGACGCAGGCTGTTAAATAACGCTTCGCTACCGTATGCCGCACCGTTTGCGACGATCACTATCTTTTGCATTTTGACTCCTGTTGTCAGGGGGGCATGGATATTGCTTGTAGTACGGGTAGACCTGTTACCCGGGAGAGCAACGATGATGACGAATATGGAAAGCCGCCCCGGCGCCACCCAATGGTTTCATTATGCGCGCCAGCTTGAGAATACGCAGCTTCGCCAACTGGCGCAGTCAGGGAAGCTGGTGTCCCGGATTAGCCATCTGGTGCATATGCTACAGTGCGAACGCGGCGCATCCAACATCTGGTTGTGTTCCGCAGGGCAACTTTATGGGCCGGAGATACGCGCCAGCCGCGCGCTGGTGGACGAAGAACACGCCCGGTTGCAGTCCCTGTTGCAGGAGATGAGGCCGATGGCGAACAGCGCGCTCTGTCATCGCATCGCCGGGGCTGTCTGGTGTCTGGAGCAGTTGCCGCAGCTGCGCGAAACGGTCAGTGGACGGCATAGCGATGCGCCACAGGCGATGGATCAGTACAGCCGCACACTGCGCCACCTGCTAAGTATTGTGCCGCAGCTTAACGACAACATCGACCATCCCCACATCGCCGGAGGGATGGTCGCGCTGTATAGCTTTATGCAGGGTAAGGAGCTGGTGGGGCAAGAGCGGGCGCTGGGGGCGATAGGGTTTACGCAAGGGGCGTTCAGCCACGAGATGCGACAGGAACTGGTGGATCGCATTGACGGACAGCAGCTCTGCTTTGACACCTTTATATCGCTGGCGTCTCCGACGGCGGTTCACGCATTTCGCCAGCAGTGCGAAGCGGAAGCCGCTATCGAACAGTGGCGCCGCCTGGCCTGTACGCGCCAGCCTGCGCCCGATAAGGGCGAAAGCGCTTTACGCTGGTTCACGCTCCAGACGCAACGGCTGGAGCAACTGCGCAGCATCGAGGAGATGCTGATCGCCGAGTTAATGTCTGCGGTGGAGCGTCGTCTGGCGCAGGATGAGACAACGTTGCCGCTCGCCAGCTGGCTGGATGATGCCACCGACGATACGTTCTCATTGCGCCGGGATAAGCAGTTGCTGCTGGTTGTGCGGCAACAGGCGCGGGAGCTGGAGCAGCTCAGCGGGCAACTGGCGTCGCTACAGGATGCGCTGGAGGAGCGAAAGGTTATTGATAAGGCTAAATATGTGCTGATGCATCACCAGAATCTGTCTGAAGAGCAGGCCTGGCAGTCGCTGCGCAAAATGGCGATGGATAAGAACCAGCGGATGGTGGACATCGCGCGTGCGCTGCTCACGGTGAAATCGCTCTGGCAGGTGACAACCAAAGGGTAGCTGCACAACGGCTGGGCATCGTGTGCCAGATTCGGGTGCAAGCGCGTTCGCGTACCGCCTGAAAAGCGGCGGGATAAGGGCATGTTGATGTTGGCATCTGAATTGCAGGACTGAAATGGTAAAAGAGTTCTGAAAATAGTTTAGCGGCAAACCAACGACGGTTTGCGCGCGTTTGGGATAAAGGCGTCCTGCAATGCTTCGGCATTGCCGGGCGCTTTTTTTTTGCAATGGGGAGCATGTATGGGTGACAGGTCTGTTTCATTGACGCGACGTCGATTATTGCAGGCAGGGGCCGCGATGGGCGGGGTGCTGCTGGTGCCCGGTTTGATGCAGTCCGTGTGGGCGGCAGGGTCGGACAAACCCGAACTTGAAATTGTCAGAGTCGGCTTTATTCCGCTCACCGACTGCGCGCCGCTGATCATCGCCGCGTTGAAAGGGTTTGATAAGAAATACGGCATTACCCTTGTGCCGACCAAAGAGGCCAGTTGGGCGGCGGTGCGCGACAAACTCGTTTCCGGCGAACTGGACGCGGCGCATGTGCTGTATGGCCTGCTCTATGGTCTTGAGCTTGGTATTGCCAGTAAGCCACAGCCGATGGCGAACCTGATGACGCTAAATCAGAACGGGCAGGCAATCACGCTGTCGACGGCGCTCCAGGAGAAAGGCATTACCGACGCTGGCGGATTGAAAAACATGATCGCCGGACAAGCGCCCGGCACTTACACCTTTGCGCATACTTTTCCGACCGGAACGCATGCGATGTGGCTCTATTACTGGCTGGCCAGTGCGGGGATTAACCCGTTCTCTGATGTCCGAATGGTCGTCGTGCCGCCGCCGCAAATGGTGATGAACATGCGTATTGGCAACATGGTGGGCTTTTGCGTCGGTGAGCCGTGGAATGCCCGCGCGATTAATGATCGCATTGGTTTTACCGCCACGACCTCGCAGGCCATCTGGCCCGATCACCCGGAAAAAATCCTGGGAACGCGCCGTGACTGGGTTGAACAGCATCCAAACACCGCCAGAGCGCTGGTCAGCGCGGTACTGGAGGCGGCGCGCTGGATCGACGCCTCAGTAGAAAACCGACGCGAAACCGCACAAATACTGGCCCGTCGCGCCTGGCTCAACACCAAAGAGCAGTACCTGACCGGACGTATGTTGGGCGAGTACGACAACGGCGCAGGGCATCGCTGGCAGGACGCGCACGCCATTCGTTTTTATCACGATGCGGAAGTGAGTTTTCCGTGGCATTCCGACGGGATGTGGTTCCTGACGCAGTTTCGTCGCTGGGGGCTGCTCAAGGACGCGCCGGATTATAACGCCATCGCCGCCCGGATTAACCGCACGGACATCTGGCGGGACGCCGCCGCAGCGGTAGGCGGCATCACGCCGCCTTCTCAGCTGTTACGCACCAGCACCCTCATGGATGGTTCCGTATGGACCGGGCGGGACCCCGAACGTTACGCCAACAGTTTCACTCTCCATCATCAAGGGGCCTGACATGAAAACAGTACAAAACGCGCAAAGACGCATTCCTGAACCCGCCGCCGGTGAAGTGATTACGCTGCCGCCCGTTACGGTGCGCAGGCGTAATCCGCCGTTGTCGCATCTGATGCGAACGCTGGCGCAGCGGACCGTTCCCGCATTGCTGGGGCTGGCGCTGCTGGTGGTGGGCTGGCAACTGGCAGCCATTAACAGCAAAGGCTTCCCGACGCCGCTCAGCACCCTTGATTCCGCGCTGACGCTGTTTGCCGACCCGTTTTATAACGGTGGGCCTAATGATATGGGGATTGGCTGGAATGTGCTGGCGTCGCTACAGCGCGTGGCGATTGGTTTTGGGCTGGCGGCGCTGGTGGGTATCCCGCTTGGCTTCCTGATCGGCCGGTTCACCTTTTTCTCACGCATGTTTACCCCGCTGATCGCGCTGCTGCGACCGGTCAGCCCGCTGGCCTGGTTGCCAATTGGCTTGCTGCTGTTTCAGAAAGCGGAACCGGCATCAAGCTGGACCATTTTTATCTGCTCTATCTGGCCGATGGTGATCAACACCGCCGAAGGCGTGCGCCGCATCCCACAGGATTACCTTAACGTTGCCCGTGTCCTGCAACTCCCGGAATGGACGGTGATGCGCCGTATTCTCTTTCCGGCGGTTCTGCCTGCGGTGCTGACCGGCGTACGCCTGTCTATCGGCATCGCCTGGCTGGTGATTGTGGCGGCGGAAATGCTCACCGGCGGTCTCGGCATTGGCTTTTGGATCTGGAACGAGTGGAACAACCTCAATGTGGAAAACATTCTCATCGCTATCGTCATCATCGGCGTGGTTGGCCTGCTGCTGGAGCAGGGCTTAATGCTGGTGGCGCGTCGTTTTAGCTGGCAGGAAAAATAAGGGGAACACCATGAAACCGTTAATTCAGGTACAGGCCGTCAGTCAGCGTTTTTCTACCGCCAGCGGCGAGTTTCTGGCGTTGCAAAACGTCTCTTTCGACATTCATGAAGGTGAAACCGTCAGCCTTATTGGGCATTCCGGCTGCGGGAAATCGACGCTGTTGAATCTGATTGCCGGAATTACGCTCCCTACCGACGGGGGGCTTATTTGCGACAACCGGGAAATCGCCGGGCCGGGGCCGGAAAGAGCGGTGGTCTTTCAGAATCACTCGCTGCTGCCGTGGCTGACCTGCTTCGATAACGTTGCGCTGGCGGTTGATCGGGTCTTTCGCCGCACGATGGGGAAAACAGAGCGTCGGGAATGGATTGAACACAATCTTGAACGGGTGCAAATGGGGCACGCTATGCACAAGCATCCGGGAGAAGTGTCCGGGGGGATGAAGCAGCGCGTCGGCATCGCCCGGGCGCTGGCGATGAAACCCAAAGTGCTGCTGATGGATGAACCGTTTGGCGCGCTGGACGCCCTGACGCGCGCGCATTTGCAGGACACGGTGATGCAAATCCAGCAGTCGCTCAATACCACCATTGTGCTGATTACCCACGATGTGGATGAAGCGGTGCTGCTCTCCGATCGCGTGCTGATGATGACCAACGGCCCGGCGGCGACGGTAGGCGACATTTTGCCCGTCACGCTTCCTCGCCCGCGTAATCGCGTGCAGCTGGCTGACGACAGCCGATACCACCAGTTGCGCCAGCAGATTCTTCACTTCCTCTACGAAAAGCAGCCGAAGGCGGCGTAGGGAGGCGGTATGACGCAGCGACTGGTCATTATCGGCAATGGGATGGCCGCCACCCGTCTGGTGGAGGCGCTGTTGGCGCAGGCGCCGCAGGCCTTCACGATAACCGTGGTGGGGGAAGAACCGCAGCATGCGTATAACCGCATTCAGCTTTCGCCCGTACTGGGCGGCGAAAAGCGCTTTGCGCAGACGCTGCTGCATCCGCCTGAGTGGTATCAGCGCCACGGCGTCACGGTGCTGACGGGGGAAGCCGTCATCGCCGTTGACGCGATAGCGCGTACGGCCACCACCACCGGTCGAACGCTGGCGTGGGATGCGCTGGTGTTTGCCACCGGCTCGGTTCCGTTTATTCCGCCGATCCCCGGCGCTGATTTACCCCATGTGCATGCTTTTCGCACGATTAACGATGTGGACAGCATCCTGCATGGCTGCGGGCCGGTTGCCGTGCTGGGCGGCGGTGTGCTTGGGGTCGAGGCAGCCGCCGCGCTGCGACTAAAAGGTGACAATGTCACGTTAATTCATCGTGGCAATCGGTTCATGGAGCAACAGCTTGATGAGCAGGCCGGGGAACTGCTGGCGGAACACCTTGCCGTCCGCGGGATTGACTGCGTGCTGTCGTCCGGTATCGACAGGATTACGCCTGATGACGTCACGTTGCCGAACGGTTGCGTGCTGTCTGCAACGCGCGTGGTGATTGCCACTGGCGTAAAACCCAATACGGCGCTGGCGCAGGCAAGCGGGGTGCCCTGTCAGCGTGGAATTGTGGTGGACGGGCAACTGCGCACGGCGGTGGCGGGGATCAGCGCGATAGGCGAGTGCTGTGAAATCGACGGCCAGACCTGGGGGCTGGTCGCGCCCTGTCTGGCGCACGCGGAGGTGCTGGCGGCCCGCCTGGCGGGAATCCCCGGCGCTGATTTTCACTGGCAGGACAGCGGTACGCGTTTGAAGGTGACGGGCATCGATCTGTTCAGCGCCGGGGAGGTAAACGCTACGGCAGGTGATGACCTGCTGCGCACATTTGACCCGCTGAGCGGCCATTACCGTCGTCTGCTGATCCGCAATGGACGGTTACAGGGGGTGCTGCTGATGGGCGATTGCCGCAGCGCTGCGCCGTTGACTGATTTGCTGGCGCAGGCTGCGTCGGCGAATCCTGACTGGTTATTCGACAGATTTGATACGCAGCCTGCGGCTGCAGGACAGGTGACTATGACAAAACCCACGTTGGCTGTTGTTGGACACGGTATGGTTGGCCACCATTTTCTTGAGCAATGCGTTAGCCGCAATTTGCATCTTGACTATCAGATTGTGGTCTTTGGCGAAGAGCGTTATGCCGCCTATGACCGCGTTCATCTGTCGGAGTATTTTGCCGGGCGCAGCGCAGAATCGCTCTCGCTGGTGGAAGGCGATTTTTTTGCCCGCCACGGTATTGAGCTGCGGTTGTCGCAATGCGTCACGGCGATCGATCGGGATGCCCGCGTTATTCGCACCGCCAGCGGACATGAAACGCACTGGGATAAACTGGTGCTGGCAACCGGATCATATCCCTTTGTTCCGCCAGTGAAAGGCGGTGATTCGGCGGCGTGTTTCGTCTATCGCACGCTGGACGATCTGGATGCGATTGCCGCGAAGGCAAAACACTCTCGCCGTGGGGTGGTAATTGGCGGCGGGCTGTTGGGGCTGGAGGCGGCGAACGCCTTGCGGCAATTAGGGCTGGAGACGCATGTTGTCGAGTTCGCGCCATCTTTAATGGCGGTTCAGCTTGATAACGCTGGCGCGGCGATGCTGCGTGAAAAAATCGAGGCGCTGGGCGTGAGCGTGCATACCTCGAAATCCACTGCGGAAATTGACTCCACCCCGCAAGGGTTACAGTTGGTGTTTACGGATGGTGAGCGTCTGGAGACGGATATGGTGGTGTTTTCTGCCGGTATTCGCCCGCAGGATGCGCTGGCGCGCGGCGCCGGACTTCGTATCGGAGAACGCGGCGGGGTGTGTATTGATAACCACTGTCTGACCTCTGACGCGGATGCTTTTGCCATCGGTGAATGTGCGCTCTGGGACGGCAGGGTGTTTGGGCTGGTTGCGCCGGGCTACCAGATGGCGCGCGTGGCGGCAGCGCAGCTGGCCGGTGAAGATGCGGCGTTCAGCGGGGCGGATATGAGCACCAAACTCAAATTACTGGGGGTGGATGTGGCCTCGTTCGGCGATGCGCAGGGGCGCACGCCAGGCGCGCAAAGCTATCAGTGGACGCATGGCCCGGAGCAAATCTACAAAAAAATTGTGGTCAGCGCGGACGGCAAGACGCTGCTGGGCGGCGTGCTGGTGGGTGATGCGGCGGATTACGCCACGTTATTGCAAATGATGCTTAACGGTATGGCGCTGCCCGGACAGCCGGAATCGCTGATTTTACCTGCACTGGCGGGCAGCGCGCCGAAAGCGTTGGGCGTTGCGGCATTACCGGACAGCGCGCAAATATGCTCTTGTCATAACGTCAGCAAGGCAGATATTTGTCAGGCGGTCAGCGCGGGCGCAACGGAGATGGGCGCAATCAAGCAGTGCACCAAAGCGGCAACCGGCTGCGGTGGGTGCAGCGCGTTGGTGAAACAGGTGATGGAGTTCCAGCTGGCGGCACAGGGCGTGGAGGTTAAAAAGGATATCTGCGAACACTTTGCGTACTCGCGACAGGAGATTTACCACCTGGTGCGGGTGAACCGCATCCACACCTTTGAGCAACTGATTAGCCGCTATGGTCGCGGGCATGGTTGTGAGATTTGCAAACCGCTGGTGGGCTCGGTGCTGGCCTCCTGCTGGAATGAGTATCTGCTAAAACCTGCGCATCTGCCGTTGCAGGACACCAACGATCGTTATTTTGCCAATATCCAGAAAGACGGTTCGTATTCCGTCGTACCGCGCATGGCGGCAGGCGAGGTGACGCCGGATGGGCTGATCGCCATTGGCGAAATCGCCAAACGTTATCAGCTCTACAGCAAAATTACCGGCGGGCAGCGTATCGACTTGTTTGGCGCGCGCCTCGAACAACTGCCGGATATCTGGCGCGATCTGGTTACCGCCGGTTTTGAAACCGGGCACGCCTACGGGAAGTCGTTGCGCACGGTGAAATCCTGCGTCGGGTCAACCTGGTGTCGCTATGGCGTTCAGGATTCAACCGGTCTGGCCGTCACGCTGGAGAACCGCTACAAGGGACTGCGCGCCCCGCACAAAATCAAAATGGCGGTCTCCGGCTGTACCCGCGAGTGTGCCGAAGCGCAGGGGAAAGACGTTGGCGTGATCGCCACCGATAAGGGCTGGAACCTGTATGTCTGCGGAAACGGCGGTATGAAGCCGCGTCATGCGGATCTGTTCGCCAGCGATCTGGATGACGCCACGCTGATTAAATTCGTGGATCGCTTCCTGATGTTCTATATCCGTACCGCCGATCGCCTGCAACGCACCAGCACCTGGATGGATAATCTTGAAGGGGGCATCGACTATCTGCGCGAGGTGGTTATACACGACAGTCTGGGTATCGGCGACGAGCTTGAACAGGAGATGGCGCGGATTGTGGAAACATACCAGTGTGAATGGCAAACCACGCTGAACGATCCGCAGCGTCTGGCGCTGTTCCGCTCCAGCGTGAACGGTGACGAACCGGATGAAGCCGTAGCGCGCCAGATGCTACGTGGACAGCCGCAGCTGGCGAAACCGGCGGCGCCAGCGAGAGCCATCCTGCCGACAAAACCCTGGCAGGAGGTTTGTCAACTGGAGGAGATCCCCGAGCAGGCGGGCATTGGTGCCCGTCTAGGCAACCTGCAAATTGCGCTGTTCCGCTTTGGTCAGACGATTTACGCCCTTGATAACCATGAACCCGGCAGCGACGCAAACGTGCTTTCCCGGGGAATTCTGGGGGATGCCGGCGGTGAGCCCGTTGTCATTTCACCGCTCTACAAACAGCGTATTCGCCTGCGCGATGGTCGGCAGTATGACAGCGGTGAGCCCGTTGTGCGCGCCTGGCCGGTGAAAGTCGAAGCGGGCAAGGTATGGGTAGGGAATCAGGCGCTACTGCTGCGCGCGGAGGCGTCATGAATGAAACCCGGACAACGTGCCCTTACTGCGGCGTCGGCTGTGGGGTGATCGCCCGCGTCAGCGAACAGGGCGTCACGGTTCAGGGCGATCCCGATCACCCGGCCAATTTTGGGCGACTGTGTGTGAAAGGCGCCGCGCTGGGAGAAACCACCGGACTGACCGGACGGTTATTACACCCGCAGGTTAACGGTGAAACGGTAAGCTGGCAGCAGGCGCTGAACACGGCGGGCGAGCGCCTGCGCAGCATCATCGCGCAATATGGCCCAACGTCGGTGGCTTTCTACGCCTCGGGACAACTGCTGACGGAAGACTACTATGCGGCGAATAAACTGATGAAGGGATTCATCGGTGCGGCCAATATCGATACCAACTCGCGCCTGTGCATGTCGTCAGCCGTTACGGGCTACAAACGCGCGTTTGGCGCGGATGTGGTGCCATGCAGCTACGAAGATATAGAGCGCAGCGATCTGGTGATTCTGGTCGGCTCGAACGCGGCGTGGACGCATCCGGTGCTCTATCAGCGCCTGGTGCAGGCGCGAAAAGAGAACCCGTCCATGAAAGTGGTGGTGATTGATCCCCGGCGCACCGCCACCTGTGATATTGCGGATATGCACCTTGCCCTGACGCCCGGCAGCGATGGCGGGCTGTTTGTCGGGCTGCTGCACGCCATCGTGACAAGCGGCGAACATGACGTCGATTTTGATGATGCGCAGGCGGCGTTTGCCCGCGCCAGCCGCTGGCCTGTTGAGCGAGTCGCGCAATTTTGTGCTCTGGAACCCGCGGAAATCCGCCGGTTTTATGATGGTTTTCTGACCGCGCCGCGCGCAATCACCCTTTACACGATGGGGATTAACCAATCCGCCAGCGGCAGTGATAAATGTAACGCGATCATTAACGTACACCTTGCCAGCGGTAAATACGGGCGGGAAGGCTGCGGGCCCTTTTCGCTGACCGGACAGCCAAATGCGATGGGAGGGCGTGAAGTCGGCGGGCTGGCGACACAGCTGGCGGCGCACATGAATTTTGAGCCGCAGGATCTGTCGCGGGTTGCCCGTTTCTGGGGCACGGAGCGGCTGGCGCAGACGCCAGGGTTGATGGCGGTGGATCTGTTCGACGCTATCGCGCGCGGCGAGGTGAAGGCGGTGTGGATCATGGGCACGAATCCGGCGGTATCGCTGCCGGACACTCATGCCGTCTGTCAGGCGCTGTCTGCCTGCCCGTTGGTCATTGTCTCGGAGGTGGTGGCCGATACCGATACCAGTCGACTGGCGCATATCCGGTTTCCGGCGCTGGCCTGGGGGGAGAAAAACGGCACCGTCACCAACTCTGAACGGCGCATCTCGCGTCAGCGCGCATTTTTAACCGCCCCCGGCGAGGCCAGAGCAGACTGGTGGATTGTCGCGCAGATGGCAAAACAACTTGGCTTTGGCGAGGCATTCGCCTGGCAGGATGCGTGGGATGTCTTTCGGGAACACGCTGCGCTGTCGGGGTTTGAGAATGACGGCGACCGCGCGTTTGATATTGGCGCGCTGGCGGATCTGAACCGCGCGGCGTGGGATGAAATGGCGCCTGTCCGCTGGCCGGTCAGCCGTCACCACGGAGCGCTGGACCTGGCTCGCGGCTGGCATCGCAATAAGCGTCTGCGGCTGGTGCCCGTTGAACCGGAGGGCATGAGAACGCACTGTGACGCGCTCTATCCGCTTATTTTAAACAGCGGTCGCCTGCGCGATCAGTGGCACACCATGACCCGAACCGGAACGGTGGTTCGGCTTATGCAGCACATTAGCGAACCGATTGTTGAGGTTTCACCGTCTGATGCCGCCCGTTTTCACCTGGTGGATGGCGCATTTGGCCGTATCAGCTCCTCGCGCGGGGTAATGGTCGCCAGAGTGGTGATTCAGGCCGGCTTGCGGGAAGGGACGGCGTTTACGCCGATGCACTGGAATAATCGCTTTGCCCGTCAGGGAAGGGTCAATGCGCTGGTCGCGCCCGTCTGCGATCCTCAATCAGGGCAGCCGGAAAGTAAACAAACGGCGGTGCGCATCACGCCGTGGCAGCCGCGCTGGCAGGGGGAACTGTTCATCCGCGAAGAGATAACCTTTCCTCCTTTTGTTCACTGGTGGCGTAAAGCGGCGGAAGGCGTGGCGCGTTTCACTCTCGCAAGCGATCGTGACGATCGCGACTGGTTGCTGGCGATGTGCCGCGAACAGCGCTGGCAATTGCAGACCGCGCAGACGCCGCAAGGGCTGAACATTCTGGCCTGGCAGGCGGGGCAATTAATGCTGGGGTTCTGGTCAGATGCGATAAAACCCGAAACAGACGATGCGGCGGTGATTGCTGCGTTCCGCCATCCGCCGGAAAACGCCCCTGAACGGCATGGCCTGTTGAGCGGCAAACCAGGCGGCGGGATGCCCGACCAGGGACGCATTATCTGTAGCTGCTTTAGCGTGGGGGAGTGTGCTATTCAGCAGGCTATCGCACAAGGGTGCGACTCCGTTCAGGCGCTGGGCAAAACATTACGCTGCGGCACCAACTGCGGCTCATGCATACCGGAGCTGAAAGCGCTGCTGGCGCAAACGGCATCCGCCGGAAGCCTGGGATTCTCCTGAAAATGCGATAAAGGGCTGCAAAACGCGGATGGAAACGTTATGGTTTTAGTTAAGTGTGAGATTTCATTCGTTTAATGTAAAAGCAGCTGACAATTTGAGCCGTATTGTTTATCGCCCTCTTTCCCTTTGCATACTCTTGCTGCTGGCAGGCGGTACTGCCAGCGCGCAATCCTCGTTTATTCAACAGGCGGAAAATCCCTTCGATAACAACCAGGATGGTTTACCTGATTTGGGCATGACGCCTGAGTCACACGAAGGTGAAAAACAGTTTGCTGAGATGGTGAAAGCCTTTGGCGAAGCGAGCATGACCGACAATGGGCTGGATACCGGCGAGCAGGCGCGTCAGTTTGCGTTTGGCCAGGTGCGGGACGCCGTGAGTGAACAGGTGAATCATCAACTGGAGTCCTGGCTTTCGCCCTGGGGGAATGCGAGTGTCGATCTCAGGATTGATAACGAAGGGAGCTTTACCGGCAGTCGTGGGGGCTGGTTTATTCCCTGGCAGGACAACACGCGGTATCTGACCTGGAGTCAACTCGGGCTGACTCAGCAGGACGATGGCCTGGTCAGTAATGTCGGCATCGGCCAACGCTGGGCGCGTGACGGCTGGCTGTTAGGGTACAACACTTTTTATGACAACCTGCTGGATGAAAATCTGCAACGGGCGGGATTTGGCGCGGAAGCGTGGGGCGAATACCTGCGATTATCCGCCAATTACTACCAGCCTTTCGCTTCCTGGCATGAACAGACCACCGCCTTAGAGCAGCGTATGGCGCGCGGCTACGATGTTACCGCGCAGATGCGTATGCCGTTTTATCAACACCTCAACACCAGCGTCAGCGTGGAACAGTATTTCGGCGAACGAGTGGATCTGTTTGACTCAGGCACGGGATACCATAATCCGGTAGCGGTAAAACTGGGGCTTAATTACACGCCGGTGCCGCTGGTGACGGTAACGGCGCAACATAAACAGGGCGAGAGCGGGGTGAGCCAGAATAATCTGGGGTTGAACCTGAACTACCGTTTTGGCGTGCCGCTGAACAAACAGCTGTCGGCCAGCGAAGTGGCGGAGAGTCAGTCGTTGCGCGGCAGTCGCTATGATAACCCGCAGCGCAATAATCTCCCGACGATGGAGTACCGTCAGCGTAAAACGCTCACTGTTTTTCTGGCGACGCCGCCGTGGGATCTCCAGCCTGGCGAGACGGTGCCGCTGAAGGTGCAGATTCGCAGTCGGCATGGCGTTCGTCATGTGACGTGGCAGGGCGATACGCAGGCGCTGAGTCTGACGGCAGGAGCGAAGGCGGACAGCGCAGAGGGCTGGACCATTATCATGCCGGCCTGGGACAGCAGCGAAGGGGCGGCAAATCGCTGGCGGCTGTCGGTCGTTGTTGAAGATGAGCAGGGCCAGCGTGTCTCCTCCAATGAGATCACGCTATCACTGACTGAACCGTTTATGGCGATGCCCGATAACGATCCGCGCTGGAAGCTGCTCCCGGAGGAGTAATCAGAAGATGCGTTCCTGATGCACCCATACCGCCGCTTCGACGCGTGACTTCAGCTTCATCTTCTTCAGCATATGTTTCACATGCACTTTGACCGTGCTCTCGGTGATATCCAGGCGGCGGGCGATCATTTTATTCGGCAGTCCCTGGGCGATCAGCTTCAGGATATCGCGTTCGCGCGGCGTCAGTTGGGTCACGTCGCGGTCAGAGGTCGCGCGGTTTGCCCGCAGGCTGGCGGCCAGAACCGGCGTTAACGCTTCGCTCAGCACCATTTCGCCAGCGGCCGCTTGCTGTAAGGCTTTCAGCAGATCTTCCGGCTCCATATCTTTTAACAGATAGCCGTCTGCGCCGCGCTTCAGCGCCGTCACCACGTCTTCTTCATGATTGGACACGCTGAATACTACGATACGGCCTGACAGTGATTTCTCACGCAGCTTATCCAGGGTTTCCAGACCGTTCATGCCCGGCATGTTCAGATCCAGCAGGATCAGATCGGGATCAAGAGACTCTGCCAGCTCAATACCCTGCTCGCCATTACTGGCTTCGCCGATCACGCTAATATCGGGCGCCATGCTGACAAGCTGTTTAACACCGGTCCGTAACATCGGATGATCGTCGATCAGCAGGATGGTAGCCGGTTCCTGATTACTCATGGGTATCTCCTTGGACTTCTGTGAAGTTTGTTTCGGGAATAAAGGTGACAGCAACTTCCGTACCGCCCGTCTCACGACGGCGTACACGACAATCGCCACGCAGGCTCTGCGCGCGGTCACGCATAATAATCATGCCATAATGGTTACTGCGCTCGGCGTTTTCTGGTACGCCGCAGCCGTTGTCTTTTACTGTCAGTTTGACCTGATTGCCATTTTGCACCACGGCGACGGCCACCTCATCGGCATGGGAATGCTTGAGGGCGTTACTTAACGCTTCGCGGGCAATTTGCAACAGGTGGATAGCCTGATGCGACGGCACCCGTCGCGGCGGGAGCTGATAATCCAGCTTCACCGTAAAACCAAATCGGGCGCTATATTCCTGACAGCTCGCCTCCAGCGCAGGCCGCAGGCCGGGTTCGGTCAACTGTAACCGGAAGGTGGTCAACAGTTCACGTAGCTGTACCCAGGAGGTATTCAGTTCGTTGCGGATCTGGCTGAGCAACTCGCGGCTGCTTTCCGGCAACGTCGCGCCCTGCATTTGCAGACAGCTGACCTGCATCTTCATGCAGGAGAGCGATTGTGCAATAGAATCATGAAGTTCGCGGGCAATGGTGGCACGCTCTTCCATCACAATCAACTGTTGCTGGCGTTCCTGATTTCTGTCCAGCGCCAGCGTAGCGGTCAATTGCTCGACCAGCGTATCAATCATCTGCTGCTGATCGTGACTCAGATGGCGCCCGTGCGGCAGCGTCGCCAGCAGAATGCCGTATTGCGTATGGGCATCGGTAAGTCGCCATTTCAGCGTGGTGCCGCCGTTGATCGCGGGCAGCGCGCCGCGCGGGCAGAGGTGGCACCCTTTGTCATCACAACTGCTGTCGGACTGGCAGGTGAACTCCTGATGATTATCTTCATCTTCCAGGTCATAAACCCGCAGTTCAATATCGTGCAGCAGCGTCAGGTTTTGCAGGCCGTTCAGCACCGGGGAGAGGCGCTCGCACAGCGGCACCTGGGAATGCAGGCGGCGGTTGGCCTGCCACAGGAATGAGAGGATCTGGTTTTTATGCTCCAGCCCGGCCGTCTTTTCCTGCACGCGTTGTTCCAGTACGGCGTAACTTTCGGCCAGCTCTTCTGACATGTTGTTGAGCGCTGAGCCTAACATCGCCATCTCATTGCGCCCGCTGATATGCGCCCGCTGGGTGAAGTCGCGCTGGCTGACGGCTCGCGCCATCGAAAGCAGTTGTTTCCACGGTTGCAGCAGGCGCGCCCGTAGCCAGATGATCGTAAAGACGAACAGCAGCGCCATAAAGATGGCCATTAACCGATGCACCATCACCACGCGTTCAATGCGCAGCTCGGTCGTGTGATCAAAGGCGGTGACTAACCGATCCAGACCGGTGACAAAACGCATAACATCGCCGGCAACGGCGTTTCTGTCCTGCGCGCGTTGCAGCCCTGGCGCCAGTTCCGTATGCCAGTAGTCCTGTAGTGCGCGAAGCTGCTCTTGTTGCCCGTCGCGTTCCGCAGCGCGGGTCAGTTCAGGGCTGAACGCCGTCTGTTTCATCTCATCCAGCAGCTTTTGGTCGTGGGCGCTCAGCGGCACTGCTGCCAGCAGGCGATAGCTCTGCATACGCAGCGAACCGGCCTTGTTGATCGCATGGGCGCTGCCTTGTACGCCCTGAACCAGCCAGCCAGAGATAGCCATGCCCGCCACACCGATAGCGGTGGACAGGAGAACAATAAGCGCCAGTTGGTTGACCAGCGTGAGTGGAGAGAGACAACGTTTAAACATGTAGACTTCTTCCTTCAGGCTTCCTGCTCAGGAAACCTTAATGAATGACGATTCTGCCGGGATGCTCACCGAGGGGCGTTTCGACAGTGACGTTATTCTCAGCCATACCCTGGAGTATACCCATACCTATAACGAGTTACCTCTTAATTGCTGGTGGTGGGAGGGGATCGCGAAGCCGGGGGGTAGGGTTATACAGCACCGTGAAAAACCACATCTTTTTTGTCGACAAAGCCTACTCACTAAGGGGCATGATAATTTTTAGCCGCGAATAATGACGGCTTTTCCTTTGATTTATATCAACTTACCCCCGGCTGTAAACCCTAATGTGGCAGACATCGAATCGAGTAACAGAGGTGTCTATGAGTCACTCATCTGCCCCCGAAAGGGCATCTGGAGCTGTAATCACAGAATGGCGGCCGGAAGATCCCGCTTTCTGGGAACAGCGTGGTCATCGTGTTGCCAGCCGCAACCTGTGGATTTCCGTCCCCTGTTTGCTGCTGGCGTTTTGTGTATGGATGTTATTCAGCGCCGTCGCGGTGAATTTACCGAAGGTCGGTTTTAACTTCACCACCGATCAGCTGTTCATGCTGACCGCCTTGCCGTCTGTTTCTGGCGCATTACTGCGTGTGCCGTACTCCTTTATGGTTCCTCTGTTTGGCGGCCGCCGCTGGACGGCGTTCAGCACCGGGATTCTGGTCATTCCTTGCGTATGGTTAGGTTTTGCCGTGCAGGACACCTCCACGCCGTTTAGCACCTTTATTCTGATTTCTCTGCTGTGCGGTTTTGCCGGCGCGAACTTTGCTTCCAGCATGGCTAACATCAGCTTCTTCTTTCCAAAACAGAAACAGGGCGGTGCGCTGGGTCTGAACGGCGGTTTAGGCAACATGGGCGTGAGCGTTATGCAGCTGGTCGCGCCGCTGGTGGTCTCGTTGTCTGTCTTTGCCGTATTTGGCAGTCACGGTGTGGAACAGCCGGACGGTTCGCAGCTGTATCTGGCGAACGCCGCCTGGATTTGGGTGCCGTTCCTGGCCATTTTCACCCTGGCCGCCTGGTTCGGTATGAATGAGCTGGCGACCTCGAAGGCTTCGCTGAAAGATCAGTTGCCGGTACTTAAACGTGGGCACCTGTGGATGATGAGCCTGCTGTATCTGGCGACGTTCGGTTCATTCATCGGCTTCTCCGCCGGGTTTGCGATGCTGTCCAAAACGCAGTTCCCGGAAGTACAGATCCTGCATTATGCCTTCTTCGGCCCGTTAATCGGCGCGCTGGCCCGTTCTGCGGGCGGGGCAATTTCCGACCGTCTGGGCGGAACGCGGGTGACGCTGGTTAATTTTGTACTGATGGCGATTTTCAGCGCCTTACTGTTCCTGACCTTGCCTTCTAACGGCCAGGGCGGCAGCTTTATCGCCTTCTTCGTTGTCTTCCTGGCGCTGTTCCTGACTGCCGGGTTGGGTAGTGGGTCTACTTTCCAGATGATCTCCGTTATTTTCCGCAAGCTGACGATGGACAGGGTTAAAGCGGAAGGGGGCTCTGAAGAGAAAGCGCTGCGTGAAGCCGCGACTGATACCGCAGCCGCATTGGGCTTTATCTCTGCGATTGGCGCAATCGGCGGTTTCTTTATTCCGAAAGCATTCGGGACATCTCTGGCATTAACCGGTTCACCGGTCGATGCGATGAAAGTGTTCCTGATTTTCTATATCGCCTGCGTAGTCATCACCTGGGCGGTATACGGACGTCATTCTAAAAAATAAAAAAGTAATTGTTTGATTATCCATTGCGCGGCGTTAGACCGCGCTTTTTTTGGCCTGTTTTTAGTTACAACATACTTATTTATAAATAAACAGCGCTGGTTTGTCAGAACAGCGTTCATTTATGCCTTGCAGGGGGCATACCCCTTAATACCCACTTATAAAGAATTTAACATTTACATAATGTATTAATTTAAAAATATTCATATTAATCAGTATGTTGAGTGAATAAAAATCATCCTCCTTAAGGGGTATGTCAAAAAACACCCCCGATTTTCATCCCCGTCTGCCTTGATCGTTATCAATTCTGACGCCCTTTCAGAGCGTTACCTTCACAGCCAATCCAGCAATGTCGATTTATCAGAGAGCCGTCAGGCTCCAAACAGGAGAAACCCGATGAGTAAATTCCTGGACCGGTTTCGCTACTTCAAACAGAAGGGCGAAACCTTTGCCGATGGGCACGGCCAGCTTCTCGAAACAAACCGGGACTGGGAGGATGGATACCGCCAACGTTGGCAGCATGACAAAGTCGTGCGTTCAACCCACGGGGTAAACTGTACCGGCTCTTGCAGCTGGAAAATTTATGTGAAAAACGGTCTGGTCACCTGGGAAACCCAGCAGACAGACTACCCGCGCACCCGCCCGGATATGCCGAACCATGAACCTCGCGGCTGCCCGCGCGGCGCGAGCTACTCCTGGTATCTCTACAGTGCAAACCGCCTGAAATATCCGCTGATGCGTAAGCGCCTGATGAAAATGTGGCGTGATGCGAAAAAACTGCACAGCGATCCGGTAGAAGCCTGGGCTTCCATCATCGAAGACGCCGATAAAGCAAAAAGCTTCAAACAAGCGCGTGGTCGTGGTGGCTTCGTTCGTTCTTCCTGGCAGGAAGTGAACGAACTGATTGCGGCATCCAACGTTTATACCATTAAAAATTACGGTCCCGATCGCGTGGCGGGCTTCTCGCCGATTCCGGCAATGTCGATGGTCTCTTACGCATCCGGCGCGCGTTACCTGTCTCTGATCGGCGGGACTTGCCTGAGCTTCTACGACTGGTACTGCGACCTGCCGCCTGCGTCTCCGCAGACCTGGGGCGAGCAGACGGACGTACCGGAATCCGCTGACTGGTACAACTCCAGCTACATCATCGCCTGGGGCTCTAACGTTCCGCAGACCCGTACCCCGGATGCCCACTTCTTTACTGAAGTGCGTTACAAAGGCACCAAAACAGTTGCCGTTACGCCTGACTACGCTGAAATCGCCAAGCTGAGCGACCTGTGGCTGGCGCCGAAGCAGGGGACTGACGCCGCGATGGCGCTGGCGATGGGCCACGTTATGCTGCGTGAATTCCACCTTGATAACCCGAGCCAGTATTTCACCGATTACGTCCGTCGCTATACCGACATGCCGATGCTGGTGATGCTTGAAGAACGCGATGGTTACTATGCCGCTGGCCGTATGCTGCGCGCCGCCGATCTTATTGACGCGCTGGGTCAGGAAAACAACCCGGAATGGAAAACCGTTGCCATCAACACCCGCGGCGATATGGTTGCGCCGAACGGTTCTATTGGCTTCCGTTGGGGTGAGAAAGGCAAATGGAACCTCGAACAGCGTGACGGTACGTCAGGCGAGGAAACCGAACTGCAACTCAGCCTGCTGGGTAGCCAGGACGATATCGCAGAAGTGGGCTTCCCGTACTTTGGCGGTGAAGGCACTGAACACTTCAACAAAGTCGAGTTGCAAAACGTTCTGCTGCACAAGCTGCCGGTGAAACGCCTGCAACTGGCAGACGGAACCACCGCGCTGGTGACTACCGTTTACGATCTGACGATGGCGAACTATGGCCTGGAACGCGGTCTGAACGACGAAAACTGCGCAACCAGCTACGACGACATTAAAGCCTATACTCCGGCGTGGGCAGAGCAGATAACCGGCGTACCGCGTGCGCAAATCACCCGTATCGCCCGTGAATTTGCGGATAACGCCGATAAGACGCATGGTCGTTCAATGATCATCGTCGGCGCCGGCCTGAACCACTGGTATCACCTCGATATGAACTATCGTGGGCTTATCAACATGCTGGTGTTCTGCGGCTGTATCGGTCAGAGCGGCGGCGGCTGGGCGCACTATGTCGGCCAGGAAAAACTGCGTCCGCAGACTGGCTGGCAGCCGCTGGCGTTTGCTCTTGACTGGCAGCGTCCGGCGCGTCACATGAACAGCACCTCCTATTTCTATAACCACTCCAGCCAGTGGCGCTACGAGACGGTTACCGCGCAGGAACTGCTGTCGCCAATGGCGGATAAATCCCGCTACAGCGGTCATCTGATCGACTTCAACGTGCGTGCTGAACGCATGGGCTGGCTGCCGTCTGCGCCGCAGCTGGGCACCAACCCGCTGTACATCGCGCGTGAGGCGGAAAAAGCCGGGATGACGGCGGTGGATTACACCGTGAAATCGCTGAAAGAAGGCTCAATTCGTTTTGCGGCGGAACAGCCGGAAAACGGGAAAAACCACCCGCGTAATCTGTTTATCTGGCGTTCGAACCTGCTGGGTTCATCCGGTAAAGGGCATGAGTACATGCTGAAGTACCTGCTGGGTACGGAAAACGGTATTCAGGGCAAAGATCTGGGTATGCAGGGCGGCGTGAAGCCGGAAGAAGTGGAATGGCAGGATAATGGTCTTGACGGCAAACTGGACCTGGTGGTGACGCTGGACTTCCGTCTGTCGAGCACCTGCCTGTACTCCGACATCGTGCTGCCGACTGCCACCTGGTATGAAAAAGACGACATGAATACCTCGGATATGCATCCGTTTATTCACCCGTTGTCTGCCGCCGTTGACCCGGCCTGGGAATCGAAAAGCGACTGGGAAATCTATAAAGGCATCGCGAAGAAATTCTCTGAAGTCTGCGTGGGACACCTTGGCAAAGAAACCGATGTGGTGACGCTGCCGATTCAGCACGACTCCGCTGCCGAACTGGCGCAGCCGCTGGACGTGAAAGACTGGAAAAAAGGCGAATGCGACCTGATCCCAGGTAAAACCGCGCCGCACATCATTCCGGTGGAACGCGACTACCCGGCGACGTATGAGCGCTTTACCTCTATCGGCCCGCTGATGGAGAAAATCGGCAACGGTGGCAAGGGTATCGCCTGGAACACTCAGAGCGAAATGGATTTGCTGCGCAAGCTCAATTACACCAAAGCTGAAGGCCCGGCAAAAGGCCAGCCGATGCTGAATACCGCGATTGATGCCGCCGAGATGATCCTCACGCTGGCGCCGGAAACTAACGGCCACGTAGCGGTGAAAGCCTGGGCGGCGCTGAGTGAGTTCACCGGTCGCGACCATACGCATCTGGCGACCAATAAAGAAGAAGAGAAAATCCGCTTCCGCGATATTCAGGCGCAGCCGCGTAAGATTATCTCCAGCCCGACCTGGTCTGGCCTGGAAGATGAACACGTCTCTTACAACGCCGGTTATACCAACGTCCACGAGCTGATTCCGTGGCGTACGCTGTCTGGCCGCCAGTCCCTGTATCAGGATCATCAGTGGATGCGTGACTTTGGCGAAAGCCTGCTGGTTTACCGTCCGCCAATCGACACGCGTTCAGTGAAAGCGGTGATGGGTGAGAAATCTAACGGCAACCCGGAAAAAGCGCTCAACTTCCTGACGCCGCACCAGAAGTGGGGTATCCACTCTACCTACAGCGACAACCTGCTGATGCTGACGCTGTCGCGCGGTGGGCCGATTGTCTGGATGAGCGAAACCGATGCCAAAGATCTGGGTATTGAAGATAACGACTGGATCGAGGTCTTTAACAGCAACGGTGCGCTGACGGCACGCGCGGTGGTAAGCCAGCGTGTTCCGGCCGGGATGACCATGATGTACCACGCGCAGGAACGTATCGTTAACCTGCCGGGTTCAGAAATTACCCAGCAGCGCGGCGGTATTCACAACTCTGTAACCCGTATCACGCCGAAGCCGACCCACATGATCGGCGGCTATGCGCAGCTGGCCTACGGCTTTAACTACTACGGTACGGTCGGTTCAAACCGCGATGAGTTTGTTGTGGTGCGTAAGATGAAGAACATTAACTGGTTGGATGGCGAAGGCAATGACCAGGTACAGGAGAGCGTAAAATGAAAATTCGTTCACAAGTCGGCATGGTGCTGAATCTCGATAAATGCATCGGCTGCCACACCTGTTCAGTGACCTGTAAAAACGTCTGGACTAGCCGTGAAGGTATGGAATACGCCTGGTTCAATAACGTGGAAAGTAAGCCTGGCGTCGGTTTCCCGAACGACTGGGAAAATCAGGAAAAATGGAAAGGCGGCTGGGTCCGTAAAATTAACGGCAAACTGCAACCTCGCATGGGCAACCGCGCGATGCTGCTGGGTAAAATCTTCGCTAACCCGCATCTGCCGGGCATTGATGATTACTACGAGCCGTTTGATTACGACTACCAGAACCTGCATACCGCGCCGGAAAGCAAGCATCAGCCGATTGCGCGCCCGCGCTCGCTGATCACCGGTCAGCGGATGAACAAAATCACCAGCGGTCCGAACTGGGAAGAAATTCTGGGCGGCGAATTTGAAAAACGCGCCAAAGACCAGAACTTCGAAAACATGCAGAAGGCGATGTACGGCCAGTTCGAAAACACCTTCATGATGTATCTGCCGCGTCTGTGCGAGCACTGCCTCAACCCGGCGTGCGTGGCAACCTGCCCGAGCGGCGCCATCTACAAGCGTGAAGAGGACGGCATCGTCCTGATTGATCAGGACAAATGTCGCGGCTGGCGTATGTGCATCACCGGTTGCCCGTACAAGAAGATCTACTTCAACTGGAAGAGCGGGAAGTCCGAGAAGTGTATTTTCTGCTATCCGCGTATTGAAGCGGGTCAACCGACCGTATGTTCCGAAACCTGCGTGGGTCGTATCCGTTACCTTGGCGTGCTGCTGTATGACGCCGATGCGATTGAAAGCGCAGCCAGCACGGAGAACGAGAAAGATCTGTATCAGCGCCAACTGGATGTGTTCCTCGATCCGAACGATCCGGCGGTCATTGAACAAGCGCTGAAAGACGGCGTTCCGCAGAGCGTTATCGATGCGGCGCAGCAGTCCCCGGTTTACAAAATGGCGATGGACTGGAAGCTGGCGCTGCCGCTGCACCCGGAATACCGTACGCTGCCGATGGTCTGGTACGTGCCGCCGCTGTCACCGATTCAGTCTGCGGCGGACGCCGGCGAACTGGGCAGCAATGGCATCCTGCCGGACGTGGAAAGCCTGCGTATCCCGGTTCAGTACCTGGCGAACCTGCTGACCGCAGGCGATACCCAGCCGGTACTGCTGGCGCTGAAACGTATGCTGGCGATGCGTCACTACAAACGTGCGGAAACCGTTGACGGTAAACTGGATACCCGCGCGCTGGAAGAGGTGGGTCTGAGCGAAGCGCAGGCGCAGGAAATGTACCGTTACCTGGCAATTGCGAACTATGAAGACCGTTTCGTTATCCCTAGCAGCCATCGTGAGCTGGCGCGTGAGGCGTTCCCGGAGAAAAGCGGTTGCGGCTTTACGTTCGGCGATGGTTGCCACGGTTCAGATACCAAATTCAACCTGTTCAACAGCCGCCGCATTGATGCCATCGATGTGAGCAGCAAAACGGAGCCGCACCAATGATTGAACTCGTCATTGTTTCGCGTCTGCTCGAGTACCCGGATGCTGCCTTATGGCAGCATCAACAGGAACTTTTCGATGCACTCGCGTCATCTGAAAACCTGGATAAAGAAGATGCCCAGAGTCTGGCGGTTTTCCTGCGCGATCTCACTGCGCAGGAGATGCTGGATGTACAGGCAAGCTACAGCGAACTGTTTGATCGCGGTCGCGCCACGTCGCTGTTGCTGTTTGAGCATGTTCATGGCGAATCCCGCGATCGCGGCCAGGCAATGGTCGATTTGATGGCGCAGTACGAACAGCACGGCCTGCAACTCGACAGTCGTGAGTTGCCTGACCATTTGCCGCTGTATCTGGAGTATCTGGCGCAGTTGCCGAAAAACGACGCGCTTGGCGGCTTGCAGGACATCGCGCCGATTCTGGCGTTGCTGGGCGCACGTCTGCAACAGCGGGAAAGTCGCTATGCGGTGCTGTTCGATCTGCTGCTGAAGCTGGCTAATACCGTTATCGACAGCGACAAAGTGGCAGAGAAAATTGCGGATGAAGTCCGTGACGATACCCCGCAAGCACTGGATGCCGTCTGGGAAGAAGAACAGGTGAAATTCTTTGCTGAGCAGGGTTGCGGCGAGTCGGAGATTTCCGCTCACCAGCGTCGTTTTGCCGGGGCTGTCGCTCCGCAATATTTGAATATCACCACCGGAGGACAGCAATAATGCACTTCCTGAATATGTTCTTCTTTGATATCTATCCGTACATTGCCGGGTCAGTGTTCCTGATTGGCAGCTGGCTGCGCTATGACTACGGTCAGTACACCTGGCGTGCGGCTTCCAGCCAGATGCTGGATCGCAAAGGGATGAACCTGGCTTCGAACCTGTTCCACTTCGGTATTCTGGGGATCTTCGCGGGTCACTTCCTGGGGATGCTGACGCCGCACTGGATGTACGAAGCGTTCCTGCCGATTGAAGTGAAGCAGAAAATGGCGATGATTGCCGGCGGCGCCTGTGGCGTGATGACGCTGGTTGGTGGCGTACTGCTGCTCAAACGCCGTCTGTTCAGCCCACGCGTGCGTGCAACGACCACGGGAGCGGATATTTTGATCCTTTCTCTGCTGGTGATTCAGTGCGCGCTGGGACTGCTGACTATTCCGTTCTCTGCGCAACATATGGACGGTAGCGAAATGATGAAACTGGTGGGGTGGGCGCAATCTGTGGTGACGTTCCACGGCGGCGCGTCTGAGCATTTAGAGGGCGTAGCGTTCATTTTCCGCCTGCACCTGGTGCTGGGGATGACGTTGTTCCTGCTGTTCCCGTTCTCGCGCCTGGTTCACATCTGGAGCGCGCCGGTCGAGTACCTGACGCGTAAATACCAGGTCGTGCGCGCCCGTCGCTGATACGGCTTTGTGTGCGGCTAAACCCTGCTTCGGCAGGGTTTTTTTATGCCTGTCTGCCGGATGGCGGCTGCGCCTTATCCGGCCTACGATCGGACATCATCATGTGGTTATGTGATCATGTAGGCCCGGTAAACGGAGTGCCACCGGGCAGAATATGGGGCAAGGTTATTAAAAGTAGTTTGTGTGCTTTCAGGAAGTAATGGTGGTGGGGGAAGGATTCGAACCTTCGAAGTCGATGACGGCAGATTTACAGTCTGCTCCCTTTGGCCACTCGGGAACCCCACCAGGGGTAATTCAAATTGTAGAGGTCTTGCGAAGAGATGGTGGTGGGGGAAGGATTCGAACCTTCGAAGTCGATGACGGCAGATTTACAGTCTGCTCCCTTTGGCCGCTCGGGAACCCCACCACGGGGTAATGCTTTGTACTGGCCTGCTTCCTGTTGGGAAGCGGGGCGCATCATATCAAATGACACGCCGCTGTAAAGCATTCCTTTGCTTAAAATGAACTGTTTGCGTACTTTTCATCCGTAACGGAGTAAAGCTAATCAATTCATATCGTTGACGATTACAGAATGATGGTGCGATTCCCGTAAACAAACACACGCTGGGCCAGCACCTTATACAATGCGCGGCTTAACACATTCTTTTCAACATCACGCCCTGCTCGCATCATATCCTCAGCCGTATAGGTGTGATCGACATGAATTACGTCCTGCATAATGATCGGGCCTTCGTCCAGATTATCGTTCACGTAGTGCGCGGTAGCGCCGATAATTTTCACGCCACGCTCATAAGCCTGATGGTAAGGACGTGCGCCAATAAAAGCCGGCAGGAACGAATGGTGAATATTGATAATCTTATTCGGGAAGCGGGAAACGAATTCCGGCGTCAGGACGCGCATATACTTAGCCAGCACGACATAATCAGGCTGGTGCGCATCAATGGCGTCCGCCATCTGTTTATCGTGCTCGTCGCGCGTTAACCCTTCGTGGCTGACCAGTTCGAAAGGAATATCAAAACGTTCAACCAGAGGTCGCAGGGTTTCGTGGTTGCCGATTACGGCGGCAATCTCAACGTCGAGCCCGCCATAGTTGGCTTTCATTAACAGATCGCCCAGACAATGCGCTTCTTTGGTGACCAGAATGACGATGCGGCGACGCCCGGCAGGATTCAACTCGCGCACCGAACCTTCCGGTAATGCGCTGTCGAGATCGGCAAGCAGCGTGACATCATTAAAAATGCCTTCCAGCTCTGTGCGCATAAAGAAGCGCCCGGTCCGGTGGTCAACAAATTCGTTGTTTTGCACGATATTGAGTTCGTGCTTGTAGCAGATATTTGTAATACGCGCGATGAGGCCCTTCTGATCGGGGCAGATAGTACGCAGAACTTTTCGTTGTAGTGAATGCATTACCGGGTAAATCCTGTTTAATGTGTTTGCTGTATCAGCACTGTCAGGCGTTTTAGCCGCAGCACTTTTTAAATTTTTTGCCGGACCCGCAGGGGCAGGGATCGTTTCGACCAAACTGGGGGCGCGTACCGTCAATATAGTACCACTGACCGTTTTCTTTTAAGAAACGCGAACGTTCAATAATCGCGCCGGGTATTCCCTGTTCGATAAAACGGGCCACAAAACTGACATACCCTGTGTTTTCCGCGTCTGACCCGCTCTCTTCAAAAATGGTCAACCCAAGCCACTCAGTATGGGCGAACCCCGCGACAATATCGTCCCGAAAGGCGGTTGCACCACAGGCGGGGTGCCAGGTTCTAATCAGGTAATTTGCGTCTTTCATCACAAAAGCGCAGTAGCGAGAACGCATGAGATGTGACGGATCGGGTGCAACTCGCTCACCGGACACAATAGGGCCGCAACATAGGCTATACTCGACAGCGCTACCGCAGGGACAAAGCTGAGACACAATCATCTCCCTGGATAAAAAAAACGGCGTACAAACGCCAGGGTAGCGCTATGTTAACCGAGTGGTGACGATGTTGCTACGTCTGGAAGCCAGGGGAAGTTTTTACGTACGATGAGAAAAATTAAAATAGGGCTGGCGCTAGGTTCCGGCGCCGCAAGAGGATGGTCGCATATTGGTGTCATCAAAGCCCTGAAACACATGGGCATTGATATCGATATCGTGGCGGGATGTTCAATTGGTTCGCTGGTTGGCGCCGCATACGCCTGCAATAAACTGCCCGCGCTTGAACAGTGGGTGTGCTCATTCAGTTACTGGGATGTCCTGCGCCTGATGGATCTCTCCTGGCGCAGAGGAGGGTTGCTGCGCGGCGAGCGCGTCTTCAATCAGTACCGGAACGTTATGCCGGTACTGGATTTTGAACAATGCACCCGACGTTTTGGTACGGTGGCGACCAACCTGAGTACAGGGCGAGAATTGTGGTTTACCGAAGGCGACCTGCACCTTGCGGTTCGCGCGTCTTGCAGTATGCCTGGCCTGATGTCTCCGGTGGCGCATAACGGCTACTGGCTGGTGGATGGCGCCGTCGTTAACCCTGTTCCTGTCTCTCTGACGCGTGCGATGGGCGCCGATATTGTTATTGCGGTCGATCTTCAGCACGATGCGCACCTCATGCAGCAAGATCTTCTGTCTTTGAATGTCAGCAATGATAACGACGAGAGTGATGATTCGCTCTCCTGGCATGCGCGTTTGAAAGAGCGCCTCAGCAGCATGACTTCACGCCGTGCGGTCACCGCGCCAACGGCGATGGAGATTATGACAACGTCCATTCAGGTGCTGGAAAACCGCCTTAAACGCAACCGAATGGCAGGCGACCCGCCGGATATTCTGATTCAACCGTTCTGTCCGCAAATATCCACGTTGGACTTCCACCGTGCCAGTGCCGCTATTGCTGCGGGACAACTGGCGGTAGAGAAAAAGATGGACGAACTTTTGCCTTTGGTGCGTACCGACGTTTAACGCACCTTTTATACACACTTAAGCAAATTCTGACAGGCGCGAGCGGCAATAGCATGCCACTATTTACTAAAGCCAGTCAGGGGAGAAAACATGACGCAGCCATTGGTCGGAAAACAGATTCTTATTGTGGAGGACGAGCCTGTATTTCGCTCGCTTCTGGATTCGTGGTTTTCCTCTTTGGGAGCGACAACGGCACTGGCGGGCGATGGTCTTGACGCCCTGGAGTTACTGGGAAGTTTTACGCCTGATCTGATGATCTGCGATCTTGCGATGCCAAGGATGAACGGTCTCAAACTGGTAGAGCATTTACGTAATCGGGGCGATCAGACCCCCATTCTGGTTATCTCGGCGACAGAAAATATGGCAGATATCGCCAAAGCGCTGCGACTGGGCGTTGAGGACGTCCTGCTAAAGCCAGTGAAAGATCTCAATCGTCTGCGGGAAACCGTCTTCGCCTGCCTCTATCCCAATATGTTTAATTCTCGGGTTGAAGAAGAAGAACGCCTGTTTCGGGACTGGGATGCGATGGTTGATAACCCGGTGGCGGCAGCAAAGCTGTTGCAGGAGTTGCAACCTCCGGTTCAGCAGGTTATCTCGCATTGCCGAATCAATTACCGCCAACTTGTTGCGGCAGACAAACCCGGTCTGGTGCTGGATATTGCGCCGCTGTCTGATAACGATCTCGCTTTTTATTGCCTCGACGTGACGCGGGCAGGGGATAATGGCGTACTGGCCGCGTTATTACTGCGGGCGCTATTTAATGGCTTATTGCAGGAACAGCTCGCTCATCAGAATCAGCGTTTGCCGGAACTGGGGGCGTTATTGAAACAGGTCAATCATCTGCTTCGGCAAGCGAATTTGCCGGGACAGTTTCCGCTATTAGTGGGTTATTACCACAGCGGTCTTAAAAATTTGATACTGGTTTCAGCAGGCCTGAATGCGACGTTAAATACAGGTTCTCACCAGGTACAGATCAGTAATGGCGTTCCGCTGGGCACATTGGGCAATACCTACCTGAACCAATTAAGCCAACGCTGCGAGTCATGGCAGTGCCAAATTTGGGGCGCGGGCGGGCGTTTGCGTCTTATGTTGTCTGCGGAATGAGCAAATGAAAAGGCAAAGTGAAATTGATTTACCCGCCTTTCTCTGTGGGTGCTACTATCAGCGCCAGATTATACGTATTTGTCTTAATTATACTAACACGCGTCCTTTTCGGAACTGAGGCTTGTACCAGTGCTGATATACTCGGATGCGATACAGATTGATGAACACGTTCAATACATGAACAGTCCAGGAGATTTTTAAATGGCTGCCCTAAATTCGAAAGTCAAAAAAGCCGTTATCCCGGTCGCGGGATTAGGAACCAGGATGTTACCGGCGACGAAAGCGATCCCGAAAGAGATGCTGCCGCTGGTTGATAAGCCATTAATTCAGTATGTCGTGAATGAATGTATTGCTGCGGGCATCACTGAAATTGTGCTGGTGACGCACTCTTCCAAAAACTCGATCGAAAACCATTTCGATACCAGCTTCGAGCTGGAAGCTATGCTGGAAAAACGTGTTAAGCGTCAGCTGCTGGAAGAGGTGCAATCTATTTGCCCTCCGCACGTAACGATTATGCAGGTGCGTCAGGGGCTGGCGAAAGGCCTGGGTCATGCCGTATTGTGCGCGCATCCTGTTGTTGGTAATGAGCCCGTCGCGGTGATTCTGCCGGACGTTATTCTGGATGAATACGAATCCGATCTGTCTCAGGATAACCTTGCTGAAATGATTCGTCGTTTTGACGAAACCGGCTGTAGCCAGATTATGGTTGAGCCTGTTGAAGATGTTACCGCGTACGGCGTTGTTGATTGCAAAGGCGCGGCGCTGGCACCGGGCGAAAGCGTGCCGATGGTTGGCGTTGTAGAGAAGCCGAAAGCGGATGTCGCGCCGTCTAATCTCGCGGTAGTTGGCCGTTATGTCCTGAGCGCGGACATCTGGCCTCTGCTGGCGAAAACCCCTCCGGGAGCGGGCGACGAAATTCAGCTGACCGACGCGATTGATATGCTGATCGAAAAAGAAACGGTCGAAGCCTACCATATGAAGGGCAAAAGCCACGACTGCGGTAATAAATTAGGTTACATGCAGGCGTTCGTTGAATATGGCATCCGTCATAATTCTCTGGGCGCTGAATTTAAAGCATGGCTTGAAGACGAGCTGGGTATTAAGAAGTAAGCGGTATAATCTGAAAGGCGCGGCGCTGTTTAACAGCGCCGTTTTTTTTGCCCTGAACAGACGAGGTATGGGGGAAGGGCAAAAAAAATCCCGCCACTGGCGGGATTTTAAGCAAACATATTCCGAATTATCCCTTGATCAGGAAATCGTCCAGTTGTTTACCTTGTTCTTCCATCGCTTTTTTGATCACTGCCGGTGTACGACCTTGGCCAGTCCAGGTTTTCGTTTCACCGTTTTCATCAACGTAGCTATATTTAGCCGGACGAGCAGCGCGTTTAGCTTTAGTGCCAGATTTAACGGCAGCCATGCTATTCAGCAGTTCGTTCGGATCAATACCGTCGGCAATCAGCATTTCACGATATTGTTGCAGTTTACGGGTACGCTCTTCAACTTCAGCTGCGGCGGCGCTTTCTTCTTCGCGACGCTCGTTAACAACAACTTCTAATTTTTCCAGCATTTCTTCAAGCGTTTCCAGGGTACATTCTCTTGCCTGTGCACGAAGAGTACGGATGTTGTTCAGAATTTTAAGTGCTTCGCTCATTGTAGTAATCTCAAACTTATATTGGGGGTGGTTTGTTGAGCTAATAATAGAGCGATAAATTCAGATGTGCAATAGCCTGGAATGTAAGGAATTCAAAATTGCTCTTTATTAAGTACAGATATTAATTATCCCATCTTAAATTTTTCTTGAAGAACCGCACAAAAAAGAGCTTATTGGCAACGAGGTTACTCCTGGCATAACGTTAAAATTCCAGGATTTTAGTCACATTTTATCAGGGTGGAATAGGCTGTCATTGCAGTAATTTCAACCTTTTGTATTAGTTTCCCTTACGGGAAAGTCCTAATACGTTGCCACATTTATGAGGAAGCGTAACAATAAGTATGAGCGCCCGGTTATGCGATGAGATGATAAGCAGCATTGATGAATATCTTAGGCACAATTTGTGAAGGAATGTGTATAACCGAACGATGTTTGCTCAATTCTTTATACTGGAGGCGTGACGAGGCGCCCCCGACATGCCGGTAAATTATGATACAATCCCGCCCAATCTTTATTTCAGCCAGGTGAGGGCCTGCTGCTAATGGCACAGCTATATTTCTACTATTCGGCAATGAATGCGGGTAAGTCGACTGCATTGCTGCAATCTTCATACAATTATCAGGAACGCGGGATGCGTACCGTTGTATATACAGCGGAAATTGATGACCGCTTCGGCGCCGGTAAAGTCAGTTCGCGTATCGGTCTCTCCTCGCCAGCAAAATTGTTTAACCAAAATTCATCGTTGTTTGAAGAGATTCGCGCCGAGAATGCGCAACAGACAATACATTGCGTTCTGGTTGATGAGTGTCAGTTTTTGACTCGCCAGCAGGTGTACGAATTATCTGAGGTTGTTGACCAACTGGATATTCCGGTGTTGTGTTACGGGTTGCGTACTGATTTTCGTGGCGAGTTATTTGGCGGCAGCCAATACTTACTCGCGTGGTCAGATAAACTCGTCGAATTAAAGACAATCTGTTTTTGTGGCCGTAAGGCAAGCATGGTATTGCGTCTTGATCAGGCTGGCAGACCTTATAATGAAGGGGAGCAGGTTGTGATTGGTGGGAACGAGCGTTATGTCTCCGTATGCCGCAAGCATTACAAAGAAGCCCTTGCGTCAGGCTCCCTTACGTCGATTCAGGAGAAACACCGCCACGCGTGATTGCGTGCGTTCTGTAGGCCTGATAAGGCGCTTGCGCCGCCATCCGGCGATCCCTACAACGTTACGCAGAACCTGTAGGCCTGATAAGGCGCTTGTGCCGCCATCAGGCAAAAAAAAGCCCCCGAAGACGAGGGCTTTTTCAGAATGTCGCCTGGGCTAACGAATTAAGCAGATTTCTTCGCTTTCTTGTCAGCTTTCGGTGCGGCAGCTTCTTTCTTCGCAGCAACTTCACCTTCAGTGAATTCACGGCCGTAGTAGGTATCCAGCAGAATCTGTTTCAGCTCGGAGATCAGCGGGTAACGCGGGTTAGCGCCGGTGCACTGGTCATCGAATGCATCTTCAGACAGCTTGTCTACATGAGCCAGGAAGTCAGCTTCCTGCACGCCAGCTTCACGGATAGACTTAGGAATACCCAGCTCAGCTTTCACGCTTTCCAGCCATGCCAGCAGTTTCTCGATCTTAGCGGCAGTACGGTCGCCCGGTGCGCTCAGACCCAGATGGTCGGCGATTTCTGCATAGCGACGGCGAGCCTGCGGACGGTCATACTGGCTGAACGCAGTCTGCTTGGTCGGGTTGTCGTTCGCGTTGTAACGGATAACGTTACAAATCAGCAGGGCGTTTGCCAGACCGTGCGGAATGTGGAACTGAGAACCCAGTTTATGCGCCATAGAGTGGCACACACCCAGGAAGGCGTTCGCAAACGCGATACCGGCGATAGTCGCTGCACTGTGAACGCGTTCACGCGCTACCGGGTTTTTAGACCCTTCGTGGTAGGACGCTGGCAGGTTTTCTTTCAGCAGTTTCAGTGCCTGCAAAGCCTGACCGTCAGAGAACTCAGATGCCAGTACGGAAACGTAGGCTTCCAGAGCGTGAGTGACCGCATCCAGACCACCGAACGCACACAGAGACTTCGGCATGTCCATAACCAGGTTCGCATCGACAATCGCCATATCCGGCGTCAGCGCATAGTCTGCCAGCGGATATTTCTGACCGGTCGCATCGTCGGTAACAACAGCAAACGGCGTTACTTCAGAACCGGTACCGGAAGTGGTAGTGATTGCGACCATTTTCGCTTTCACGCCCATTTTCGGGAACTTGTAGATACGTTTACGGATGTCCATAAAGCGCAGCGCCAGTTCTTCGAAGTGGGTTTCAGGATGTTCGTACATGACCCACATGATTTTCGCCGCATCCATCGGGGAGCCGCCGCCCAGCGCGATGATCACGTCTGGTTTGAAGGAGTTCGCCAGCTCTGCGCCTTTACGAACGATAGTCAGCGTCGGGTCAGCTTCAACTTCAAAGAAGACTTCAGTTTCAACGCCAGCCGCTTTCAGCACGGAGGTGATCTGGTCAGCATAGCCATTGTTGAACAGGAAACGGTCGGTCACGATGAGCGCACGTTTGTGGCCATCAGTAATCACTTCATCCAGCGCGATTGGCAGAGAGCCACGGCGGAAGTAGATAGATTTCGGAAGTTTGTGCCACAACATGTTTTCAGCTCGCTTAGCAACGGTTTTCTTGTTGATCAGGTGTTTCGGACCAACGTTTTCAGAGATGGAGTTACCACCCCAGGAACCACAACCCAGAGTCAGGGAAGGTGCGAGTTTGAAGTTATACAGGTCGCCGATACCACCCTGAGAAGCTGGGGTGTTAATCAGGATACGCGCGGTTTTCATCATCTGACCGAAGTAAGCAACGCGTTCTGGCTGGTTGTCCTGGTCGGTGTACAGGCAGGAGGTATGACCGATACCGCCCATTGCAACCAGTTTTTCTGCTTTATCAACAGCGTCTTCGAAGTCTTTAGCGCGATACATTGCCAGCGTCGGAGACAGTTTTTCGTGAGCGAACGGTTCGCTATCATCAACAGCCGTTACTTCGCCGATCAGAATCTTAGTGGTTTCTGGTACGGTGAAGCCAGCCAGTTCAGCAATTTTATATGCCGGTTGACCAACGATAGCCGCGTTCAGCGCGCCATTTTTCAGGATAACGTCCTGAACGGCTTTCAGCTCTTTGCCTTGCAGCAGGTAGCCGCCGTGGCTGGCGAAACGTTCGCGAACTGCGTCATAAACGGAGTCAACAACAACAACGGACTGTTCAGATGCACAGATTACGCCGTTATCGAAGGTTTTGGACATCAGTACGGAAGCCACAGCACGTTTGATATCTGCTGTTTCGTCGATAACAACCGGCGTGTTACCTGCACCAACGCCGATAGCCGGTTTACCAGAGCTGTATGCAGCTTTAACCATGCCCGGACCGCCTGTCGCCAGGATCAGGTTGATATCAGGGTGGTGCATCAGCGCGTTAGACAGTTCAACGGAAGGTTGATCGATCCAGCCAATCAGGTCTTTCGGCGCGCCCGCAGCGATAGCCGCCTGCAAAACGATGTCAGCCGCTTTGTTCGTTGCATCTTTGGCGCGCGGATGTGGAGAGAAGATGATTGCGTTACGCGTCTTCAGGCTAATCAGAGACTTAAAGATCGCAGTAGACGTCGGGTTAGTGGTCGGTACGATACCGCAGATGATACCAATCGGTTCAGCAATGGTGATAGTCCCGAAGGTGTCGTCTTCAGACAGCACACCACAGGTTTTTTCATCTTTATAGGCGTTATAGATGTATTCGGAGGCGAAGTGGTTTTTAATCACTTTATCTTCGATGATACCCATGCCGGATTCGGCAACGGCCATCTTAGCGAGGGGAATTCGAGCATCTGCGGCAGCCAGAGCGGCGGCGCGGAAGATTTTGTCAACCTGTTCTTGAGTGAAACTGGCATATTCACGCTGGGCTTTTTTCACACGCTCTACGAGTGCGTTAAGTTCAGCGACATTAGTAACAGCCATAATGCTCTCCTGATAATGTTAAACTTTTTTAGTAAATCATCTGCTCGATACGAGAGTATAGACAGATTGACGAAAGTTTGTATAACAGTCTGAAAATCAAACGGTTACTTAACGTCCATTTCGCTCTGATTTACTAAAAGAGCTTAAGCGATAGCGTTATCTAACTCTAACGCGTTACCTCCAGGTGGCGTAAGCAAGGTTACTCACTTCTGAGTAGTAATTGCGTGATCCAGATCAAATTTAAGCAAAGCTGACACCTTTCAGCAGCCCATTTGAGCCATTTCCGCCAAGTGTTAATAAATAGTGGTGATGAATAGAGGTGAAGTTAGCATAATCTACACATATTTATAACACCGAGAAATAGTCGTAATTTCAAGCAGTCAGGAGGTGAAATATGCTGACAAAAGGCGTATCTTCAGCGCGTTTTTCACCATTTTTATCGACATCATTTATCCGGCTAACGTTTCGGAGCTAACCGTGACCCAAACGCTTTTTGATTTTCCTGTTTATTCCAAGTTTTTCATAGGGTTATTTGCGCTGGTAAACCCGGTGGGGATTATCCCCGTCTTTATCAGCATGACCAGCTACCAGACGGCAGCGGCGCGCAACAAAACAAATCTCACGGCAAACCTGTCGGTAGCCATCATTTTGTGGATTTCGCTCTTTCTCGGAGATGGCATTTTGCAACTCTTCGGCATTTCGATCGATTCGTTCAGAATTGCCGGTGGGATTCTGGTGGTGACGATCGCGATGTCGATGATCAGCGGGAAGCTGGGTGAAGATAAGCAAAACAAACAGGAAAAATCAGAGACCGCCATTCGCGAAAGTATTGGCGTGGTTCCGCTGGCCTTACCATTAATGGCAGGGCCGGGGGCCATTAGTTCGACGATTGTGTGGGGAACGCGTTACCACACCATTATGCATTTAATCGGCTTCTCTGTGGCCATCGCTCTGTTTGCGTTTTGTTGTTGGGGAGTGTTCCGCATGGCGCCCTGGCTGGTGCGGTTATTGGGACAAACGGGCATCAACGTCATTACGCGTATTATGGGCTTGTTGCTGATGGCATTGGGCATTGAATTCATTGTTACGGGGATTAAAGCGATTTTCCCCGGTTTACTGAGTTAACGATCCTGACCGATAAAACGGAGCCGCTTCAGGCTCCGTTTCTTTTTCATTATCAGTAAATCTTCTCACTAAAGTTGAAATTCAGCGTTGAAATAATAAAAGATGCTGATAATGTTTATGCCTCTTTGTTATTGATTCTATTATAAATTATTCTAATAACACTCACACCTGCCGTTATGTCGCCTGTTATTTTCTTAACATCATACTCTGGGGCTTGATGAAGGATTATCGAAATGTTATTAGTTATTTCAACGCTCTCTCAGATGAATGTGCTAAATAATAACCAATTGTTAAATTTATGTGCATTTTTGCCTGACGGCAGCAACAGAACGAGGTCAGACTGTGGGTGAGTAGTTAACGTATTGACCGGGCAAATAATTTTTCTTAAACGTCTCTTTTGGAGATGTCTTTCTGGTCAAAAATTTTTCCGTAAAAGAGAATTAGTTAACAAATCTGTAAAATGTATTGGCGGTTAAGAAACGCATTTGGTACTTTCCGGCCAGATATTTTGCAGAAGATTTTGCGGTGATGAGAATTATTTTCAATAAGCTTCTTGCACCAGACAGAATAAATGTCCGTCTCTGACAGGGGAGGCGGATACGGAATCGACGTAAGGCGATCGTACGAATCGTCAGAATAAATAAAGTCGGTGATAGCAAAGCAGTAAACGACCTGGCAGCAGCAAAATCTCCAGTGCTGTACAGGACCCTAACGGGATTAAACAGGCTGGTTAAGAAAACCAGTAATTATAATGAGTGGAGTACAAACACAATGTCCAACATCACAAAAAAAAGTTTGCTGGCGGCGGGGATTTTAACTGCGCTAATCGGCGGGAATGTCGCAATGGCCGCAGATGTCCCGGCGGGTGTTCAGCTGTCTGACAAGCAGACGCTGGTTCGCAATAATGGTTCTGAAGTTCAGTCTCTCGATCCACATAAAATTGAGGGTGTCCCGGAGTCAAACGTCAGCCGCGACCTGTTTGAAGGTTTACTGATCAGCGACGTTGAAGGCCACCCGTCACCGGGCGTCGCTGAAAAGTGGGAAAATAAAGATTTTAAAGTCTGGACATTCCATCTGCGTAAAAACGCAAAATGGTCAGACGGCACGCCTGTTACCGCGCACGATTTTGTATATAGCTGGCAGCGCCTGGCGAATCCGAATACCGCATCACCGTATGCCAGCTATTTGCAATACGGGCACATCGCGAATATCGATGACATTATTGCGGGCAAAAAACCGGCGACCGATCTCGGCGTAAAAGCCATCGACGATAATACGTTCGAAGTGACGCTGAGCGAACCGGTGCCTTATTTCTACAAACTGTTGGTTCACCCGTCCGTTTCTCCGGTTCCTAAAGCGGCTGTGGAAAAATTTGGCGAGAAATGGACCCAACCTGCGAATATCGTGACCAACGGCGCGTATAAACTCAAAAACTGGGTCGTCAACGAGCGGATTGTTCTGGAACGTAATACCCAGTACTGGGATAACGATAAAACGGTTATCAACCAGGTGACTTATCTGCCAATCTCTTCTGAAGTGACGGATGTAAACCGCTATCGCAGCGGTGAAATTGACATGACCTATAACAACATGCCGATTGAGTTATTCCAGAAGCTGAAAAAAGAGATCCCAAATGAAGTGCGCGTTGACCCGTATCTGTGCACTTACTATTACGAAATTAATAACCAGAAAGCGCCGTTTAACGACGTACGCGTTCGCACCGCGCTGAAACTGGCGATGGATCGCGACATTATCGTTAATAAAGTGAAGAACCAGGGCGATTTGCCAGCCTACAGCTACACCCCTCCGTATACCGATGGCGCGAAACTGGTTGAGCCTGAGTGGTTCACATGGTCACAGGAAAAACGTAACGAAGAGGCGAAGAAACTGCTGGCGGAAGCCGGTTATACCGCCGATAAGCCGTTAACGTTTGATCTGCTGTACAACACCTCCGATCTGCATAAAAAACTGGCGATCGCGGTCGCATCAATCTGGAAGAAAAACCTGGGCGCCAACGTGAAGCTGGAAAACCAGGAGTGGAAAACCTTCCTTGATACCCGTCATCAGGGGACGTTTGATGTCGCGCGTGCGGGCTGGTGTGCAGACTACAATGAACCGACGTCCTTCCTGAACACCATGCTGTCCGACAGCTCAAACAACACCGCTCACTATAAGAGCCCGGAGTTTGACAAGCTGATTGCCGACACGCTGAAAGTGACCGACGAAGCACAACGCACCGAGTTGTATGCCAAAGCGGAACAGCAGCTTGATAAAGATTCTGCGATTGTGCCGCTCTATTACTATGTGAACGCGCGTCTGGTGAAACCGTGGGTAGGCGGCTATACCGGTAAAGACCCGATGGATAATATCTACGTTAAGAACTTGTATATTATCAAGCATTAATGGCAAAGCGTGGGGCAAATGTGTTTTGCCCCACAGTGTCTTATTTTCATCGCACTATAAACATCTCTCTTTCAGTGCGTCTGAATGACGAGATGTAAAGGCACACGCCAGAAGGTACGGGCAATGTTAAAATTTATTTTACGTCGCTGTCTGGAAGCGATTCCGACGCTTTTTATACTTATTACGATTTCGTTCTTTATGATGCGTCTCGCACCGGGAAGCCCTTTCACCGGAGAGCGCGCATTACCGCCGGAAGTGCTGGCGAATATCGAAGCGAAATACCATCTTAATGATCCCATCATGACGCAGTACTTCAGCTATCTGAAACAACTGGCGCATGGCGATTTTGGGCCTTCGTTTAAATATAAGGACTATACGGTCAACGATCTGGTGGCATCGAGTTTCCCGGTTTCGGCGAAGCTGGGTGCAGCCGCCTTTTTCCTTGCCGTTATTATTGGCGTGAGCGCGGGCGTGATTGCGGCGCTGAAACAAAATACGCGCTGGGATTATACGGTGATGGGGGTGGCAATGACCGGGGTCGTGATTCCCAGTTTCGTGGTCGCCCCCTTATTAGTCATGATATTTGCCATCACCTTAAAATGGCTGCCCGGCGGCGGCTGGAATGGCGGGGCGCTGAAATTTATGATTCTGCCGATGGTCGCGCTGTCGCTCGCCTATATCGCCAGTATCGCCCGTATTACCCGTGGCTCCATGATTGAAGTGTTGCACTCCAACTTTATCCGTACCGCGCGCGCAAAAGGTTTGCCGATGCGCCGGATTATCTTCCGTCATGCCTTAAAACCGGCGTTGTTACCCGTACTGTCTTATATGGGCCCGGCCTTTGTCGGTATCATTACGGGTTCAATGGTTATCGAGACGATTTATGGTTTGCCGGGGATCGGGCAACTTTTCGTGAACGGGGCGCTGAACCGCGACTATTCGCTGGTGCTGAGTCTGACCATTCTCGTCGGTACGCTCACCATTCTGTTTAATGCGATTGTCGATGTGCTGTACGCCGTTATCGACCCGAAAATTCGTTACTGATACTGGAGCTCGCTATGATGTTAAGTAAGAAAAACAGCGAGACGCTGGAGAATTTCAGTGAGAAGCTGGAGGTTGAAGGGCGCAGCCTGTGGCAGGATGCTCGCCGTCGTTTTATGCATAACCGCGCGGCGGTGGCCAGCCTTGTCGTTCTGGTCATTATCGCGCTGTTTGTCACACTGGCGCCGATGCTGTCACAGTTCACCTATTTCGATACGGACTGGGGCATGATGTCCAGCGCGCCGGATATGGAGTCGGGCCACTATTTTGGTACGGACTCCTCCGGTCGCGATCTGCTGGTTCGTGTGGCGATAGGCGGGCGAATCTCGCTGATGGTCGGCATTGCTGCCGCGCTGGTGGCGGTGGTTGTCGGTACGCTGTACGGGTCGCTGTCCGGCTATCTGGGCGGCAAAATTGACTCCGTAATGATGCGTCTGCTGGAAATCCTCAACTCCTTTCCGTTTATGTTCTTCGTCATTTTGCTGGTGACCTTCTTCGGCCAAAACATCCTGCTGATTTTTGTGGCGATCGGGATGGTCTCCTGGCTGGATATGGCGCGTATCGTTCGCGGGCAGACGTTAAGCCTGAAGCGCAAAGAGTTTATCGAAGCGGCGCAGGTTGGCGGGGTCTCAACGGTCAGCATTGTTGTGCGTCATATTGTGCCGAACGTGCTGGGCGTGGTGGTGGTTTATGCATCGCTGCTGGTGCCGAGCATGATCCTGTTTGAATCCTTCCTCAGCTTTCTGGGTTTAGGTACGCAGGAGCCGCTGAGCAGTTGGGGCGCATTGTTGAGCGATGGCGCGAACTCCATGGAGGTCTCACCCTGGTTGCTGTTGTTCCCGGCGGGTTTTCTCGTTGTGACCTTATTCTGTTTTAACTTTATCGGCGATGGCCTGCGTGATGCCCTCGACCCGAAAGATCGTTAAGGAGTGCAGCCATGAGCGTAATTGAAACCTCAACCGCGCCACTCGCGCAACAACGGGCTAACGCACTGCTGGACGTGAAAGATCTTCGCGTGACGTTTAGTACACCCGACGGCGATGTGACGGCCGTAAACGACCTGAACTTTACGCTGCGTGCCGGGGAGACCTTAGGCATTGTCGGTGAGTCAGGTTCAGGCAAATCGCAAACGGCGTTTGCGTTGATGGGGCTGCTGGCGGCGAATGGCCGCATTGGTGGTTCTGCGACGTTTAACGGCCGCGAAATTCTCAACCTGCCAGAGCGTGAACTCAACAGGCTACGCGCTGAACAAATCTCAATGATTTTTCAGGACCCAATGACCTCTCTTAACCCGTACATGCGGGTTGGCGAGCAGTTAATGGAAGTGCTGATGCTGCATAAAGGCATGAGCAAGGCCGAAGCGTTTGAAGAGTCTGTCAGAATGCTGGACGCGGTGAAAATGCCGGAAGCGCGGAAACGGATGAAGATGTATCCGCATGAGTTTTCCGGCGGGATGCGCCAGCGTGTGATGATTGCGATGGCGCTGCTGTGTCGGCCGAAATTACTGATTGCGGATGAACCGACAACCGCGCTGGACGTGACCGTTCAGGCGCAGATCATGACGTTGCTTAATGAACTGAAACGCGAATTTAACACGGCGATTATCATGATTACGCACGACCTTGGCGTCGTGGCCGGTATTTGCGATAAGGTGCTGGTGATGTACGCCGGGCGTACGATGGAATACGGCAAGGCGCGCGACGTCTTTTACCAGCCTGTTCATCCGTATTCCATCGGTTTGCTCAATGCGGTTCCGCGTCTGGATGCCGAAGGGGAAACGATGCTGACCATTCCGGGCAACCCGCCGAACTTGCTGCGCTTGCCTAAAGGGTGTCCATTCCAGCCGCGTTGCCCGTATGCGATGGAGATTTGCAGTTCAACTCCACCCCTGGAGGAGTTCAGTCCGGGGCGTTTGCGCGCCTGCTTTAAACCGGTGGAGGAGCTGGTATGAATGCTGTGACCCAGGAGAGAAAAGTGCTCCTCGAAATTGCCGATCTCAAAGTGCATTTCGATATCAAAGATGGCAAACAGTGGTTCTGGCAGCCGGCGAAAACCCTGAAAGCGGTCGATGGCGTTACGCTGCGATTGTATGAAGGTGAAACGCTGGGGGTGGTTGGGGAATCCGGCTGCGGTAAATCGACCTTTGCGCGGGCGATTATTGGTCTGGTGAAAGCAACCGATGGCCGCGTGGCGTGGTTAGGGAAAGATCTGCTGGGGATGAAACCTGATGAATGGCGGGACGTACGCAGCGATATTCAGATGATTTTCCAGGACCCGCTGGCGTCATTGAACCCACGCATGACCATTGGAGAAATCATCGCTGAACCATTACGCACCTATCATCCAAAATTGCCGCGCCAGGAAGTGCGCGATCGGGTGAAAGCGATGATGATGAAGGTGGGGCTGCTGCCGAATCTGATTAACCGTTACCCGCATGAGTTTTCCGGCGGCCAGTGCCAGCGTATTGGTATCGCGCGTGCTCTGATCCTGGAGCCAAAGCTGATTATTTGCGATGAGCCGGTTTCGGCGCTGGACGTGTCGATTCAGGCGCAGGTGGTGAATCTGCTGCAACAGCTACAGCGTGAAATGGGGTTATCGCTGATCTTCATCGCTCACGATCTGGCGGTGGTGAAGCATATTTCCGATCGTGTGCTGGTGATGTACCTGGGTCATGCGGTGGAATTGGGAACCTACGATGAGGTGTATCACAATCCGCTGCACCCTTATACCAAAGCGCTGATGTCCGCCGTGCCGATTCCCGACCCGGATCTGGAAAAGAACAAGACGATTCAGTTGCTGGAAGGGGAATTACCGTCACCCATCAATCCGCCGTCGGGGTGTGTTTTCCGCACGCGTTGCCCGATTGCCGGGCCGGAGTGCGCGAAAACCCGACCGGTGCTGGAGGGCAGTTTCAGGCATGCGGTTTCCTGCCTGAAGGTGGACCCGCTATAAATTTAAGGGCTGACATGATGTCAGCCCTTTTTTTTGGCACTGGCCCGATCGCTCGACGTCTTTCTTATTCACGCCAAAGGATATGGCAAAGTTTGTGATCTTTTTCGCGGCATAACAGCACGCGGGCAAAAATATCGTTAATTTCACCGTCTTCGCTATCCGCCAGGCCAATCACGACTTCGGCAAAAAAGTCAGGGTTGAGGTCAAAATCAACGTGTTCCTGCCAGTCTTCTGACGGATCGAATAACTCCGCGCCGCCGCGCTCTTCGAACTGTAAATTGAACAGAATAATATCTGCCGGATCGAGATTATCTGCCGCCAGTTCGAGAAAAATATCATAAGCCTGCTCAAGCGTTTCATCTTCAGTCAGGCGATTGTTCAGATCCATTTCCATAATGACTACCCGTTTACCGTCTCTTGGGCACGTTTTACAGCAACGGACTGAAGAAGTAAAACAGTCGCTCAGTAATCCGCTGCCATAATGGCCGTTTTACCCACAGGCGGGCATCAAGCAGGCGAGAACGTGAAATATAATCATCCTGAACCGCAGCCAGATCGCCGCCGAATCCGGCGTCGTCAATTACCAGCGTGATTTCAAAATTTAACCACAGGCTGCGCATATCCAGGTTCACGGTGCCAACCAGACTCAGCTCGCCATCCACCAGCACGCTCTTGGTGTGCAATAATCCACCTTCAAACTGATAGATTTTGACTCCGGCGGCCAGCAGCTCAGTGAAAAAGGCGCGGCTGGCCCAACCGACCAGCATGGAGTCATTTTTACGCGGCAGGATGATGCTGACATCCACGCCGCGCTGCGCCGCTGTGCAGATCGCGTGCAGTAAATCGTCGCTGGGGACGAAATAGGGCGTTGTCATGATCAGATATTCACGAGCGGAATAGGCTGCCGTCAGCAGCGCCTGGTGAATCAGATCTTCCGGGAAGCCTGGCCCTGAGGCGATAGTATGAATGGTGTGTCCGCTGGCCTGCTCAAACGGCATGATATTGACGTCTGGAGGCGGCGGCAGGATGCGTTTACCCGTTTCGATTTCCCAGTCGCAGGAGTAGACAATCCCCATCGCGGTCGCTACCGGGCCTTCCATTCTTGCCATCAGATCAACCCATTGTCCCACGCCGGCGTCCTGTTTGAAGAAACGCGGATCGACCATATTCATGCTGCCGGTATAGGCGATGTAGTTATCAATCATCACCATCTTGCGGTGCTGGCGCAAATCCATACGGCGCAGAAAGACACGCATCAGATTGACCTTCAGCGCCTCAACCACTTCAATTCCGGCGTTACGCATCATGGCCGCCCACGGGCTGCGGAAAAAGGCCACGCTCCCGGCGGAGTCCAGCATCAGACGGCAATGAATGCCGCGTCGCGCCGCCGCCATCAGCGACTCTGCAACCTGATCCGCCATGCCGCCGGGCTGCCAGATGTAAAACACCATCTCAATGTTATGGCGCGCCAGTTGAATGTCGCGGATAAGCGCCTGCATCACATCGTCAGAGTCGGTCAGCAGTTGCAGCTGATTGCCTTTAACGCCAGCGATTCCCTGGCGTCGTTCACACAGCTTAAACAGTGACGAAGCGACGCTGCTGTTCTCTTCGGCGAAAATGTGTTTACAGGCTTTGAGGTCGTTCAGCCACTTAGCGGTGGACGGCCACATCGCTCTGGCGCGTTCGGCGCGGCGTTTCCCTAAATGCAGCTCGCCGAATGATAAATAAGCAATAATCCCTACCAGCGGCAGAATATAGATGATTAAGAGCCAGGCCATCGCGGAGGGAACGGCGCGTCGTTTCATTAAAATACGTAACGTCACACCGGCAATAAGTATCCAGTACCCCAGAATGACCAGCCAACTCACCACTGTGTAGAAGGTTGTCATAAATTTAAAAATCCTTTTGAAAGCGTATTGTTAAGAGTTTACGCATCAGGCTTCATCTGGCAAATAAAAACACCGGAAAAGCGCTGGTCTGCTCCTGACGAGAGGGTATAATGCCTGCTCTGGCACTGTAAGAGTAGTTAACATGAAGCGTAGTAGAACGGAAGTGGGACGCTGGCGCATGCAACGTCAGGCTAGCCGCCGTAAAGCGCGTTGGCTTGAAGGACAATCGCGTCGTAATATGCGTATCCACTCAATCAGAAAATGCATTCTCAATCATCAACGTAACACGTTATTGTTTGCGATTCACAGCATCTGATACAACCAGGGCACCGTATTCGGTGCCCATGAATGCAAACCCCGCCTGATTTAAAAGACTTGTTTATACGGTTTTACAGAAACTTGCGCATACACGCCCGCAGCCACATACGGGTCTGCGTCTGCCCAGGACTGCGCTTCTTCCAGCGATTCGAATTGTGCAATCACGGTTGAGCCGGTAAACCCGGCGGCACCGGGATCGTTGCTGTCGACGGCTGGCATAGGGCCTGCGGTCAACAGTCGGCCCTCATCATGGAGCAGTTGCAGGCGCGCCAGATGGGCAGGGCGGACGGAAAGACGTTTTTCAAGAGAATCGGCGATATCCTGAGCGTAAATGACATACAGCACGGGTAGAGCTCCTTAATCGGTAAAAGTCGTTAATTACGTTATTGGAAAGGTCTTTCAACTGCAACGCAAAGATAACGACTTTGTTAAGACCGTGCATAACACAGGGACTTTTTGCGGTAATATTGCGTTTTAAATGCGGCTTACCGTGATGTCTTATTGAATATGATTGCTATTTGCATTTAAAATCGAGATCTGGTTTTTTAACTGAAACGATTATGACTTCAATGACCCTTGATTTACCTCGTCGCTTTCCCTGGCCGACGTTACTTTCCGTTGGCATTCATGGTGCTGTAGTGGCGGGTCTGCTGTATACCTCGGTACATCAGGTTATTGAACCGTCTGCGCCCGCGCAGCCGATCTCAATCACAATGGTCGCGCCTGTCGATCTTGAGCCACCACAGGCGGTTCAGCCGCCGCCGGAACCCGTCGTCGAACCTGAGCCGGAACCTGTTCCTGAGCCGCCAAAAGAGGCGCCGGTGGTGATTGAGAAGCCGAAACCTAAGCCGAAGCCAAAACCTAAACCGGTGAAAAAGGTTCAGGAGCAGCCTAAACGTGATGTTAAGCCTGCTGAACCGCGCCCGGCCGCACCGTTTGAAAATACGGCGCCGTCGCGTCCGACAACGAATACCGCAGCGGCAACCAGCAAACCGGCCGTCAGTGTTCCTGCGGGGCCTCGCGCGTTGAGCCGCAACCAGCCGCAGTATCCGGCACGAGCGCAAGCGTTGCGTATTGAAGGCCGCGTGAAAGTGAAATTCGACGTCACTTCAGACGGGCGAGTGGAGAATGTTCAGGTGCTTTCCGCTCAGCCGGCGAACATGTTTGAGCGTGAAGTGAAAAACGCGATGCGCAGATGGCGCTATGAAGCAGGGAAACCGGGGTCGGGCTTAGTGGTTAATATCATCTTCCGTCTGAACGGCACCACGCAGATCGAGTAATCGCGATCCCCTTAAATCGTAGAGCGGATAAGGCGGCGCACCGCCTTATCCGGTAATTCATGCCTGAACCGGCAGCGGGCGAGGTTTACCGTCACTGTCTACCGCCACATAGATGAACAGCGCCTCGGTTGCTTTATAACGCTGGCCGATTGGCTCTGACGCCACCTTTTTCACCCACACTTCAATATTAATGCTGACAGACGTTGTGCCGCGTTTAACGCAGCGGGCATAACAGCATACGACGTCGCCTACGGCGACAGGGCGCAGAAAACTCATTCCCTCAACGCGCACGGTCACTACGCGACCATGAGCAATTTCTTTAGCCTGAATCGCGCCGCCAATATCCATTTGTGACATGAGCCAGCCGCCAAAAATATCGCCGTTAGCATTGGTATCGGCGGGCATGGCCAGCGTGCGTAAAACCAGTTCGCCCTGAGGAGCGTTATTTGTTGTTGTCATTGTAGAACCGACTGTGAAGAAAGATTTCAGGCGCGAATGCTACTATGATTTGCGCAGGGAGAACAGAGGGGAAACGCGCGTCAGGCTGGCGTGAAGGGGATGCCAGACCAGACGGTCTGGCAAACAGAACTCAGGATTTATCTTCCTGCGGCAGATGGCGGTAAATGTAGACCCCGCTCAGAAGGGTAAAAATCAGCGTCAGCGCGGTTAAACCGAACACTTTGAAGTTGACCCAGATGTTTTGCGGCAGCCAAAACGCGATGTAGATATTGGCGAGCCCGCAGAGGATGAAAAATACGGCCCATGCCAGGTTCAGCTTAGACCAGACCGGCTGCGGCAACGTCAGTTCTTTCCCTAACATGCGTTGAATCAGCGGCTTTTTCATGACCCACTGGCTTATCAGCAGCGCACCGGCAAACAGGCCGTAAATCACCGTCACCTTCCACTTAATAAACTCATCGTTGTGGAAGAAAATGGTCAGGCCGCCGAACACGGCAACCAGAACGAAAGTGATCAACGCCATCTTTTCGACCTTGCGATAGCGAACCCAACTGTAGATCAACACAATGGCTGTCGCGACAATCAGGGCGGAGGTCGCCGCATAGATGTCGTACAGCTTATAAAAAGCAAAAAAGACAACCAGCGGTAAAAAATCAAGAAACTGCTTCATTCTTCGATTCCGTAATCAAAAGTTTTGGGCAAACCGGCCCTTAACACGTTCAGGGTTATTGGCGAATCAACATATACAGGCGGAACAAATAGATGAGCAATATGGCGGAAATCAAATTGCTCAGCGTATTCGCCAACACTGCGCCAACATTTGGCGTCAGCGCTGCAAAGCTGGGGGCAAACAGCAGCAAGAGCGTTTTCGCCAGTAACCAGCCGATCACCGCCGGAGCGACCAGTCGCATATTAGACCACGCCAGACGCATACTGTTGCGCATGGCGGCAAATACGCCCATCTTGTCCTGAACCAGCATCACCGGCGCAAGCGCCAGCAGAATCGCCATCAAAATCCCCGGTACGACAATCAGCATAATACCGATTTGCACTAACAGGGTAGTCAGAAAAATCAGGACAAACAATTTAGGTAAAACCGGCGCGCTGGCACCGATAGCACGTAATGAGCTGACCCGATGACCGGCGGAAATCAGTTGGATCATCAGCAAAACGCCCCCTGCCAGGATCGCATTGCCAATGAGTCCTGAAAATGTTGATGCCGCTGAAGCCCGTAATAATATTTGCTGCTGTTCCGGCGTCATGTTCTGCACCAGATCGAACAGGCCAACGCTACCGGTCAGATGCTCCCCTTCACTGAGTTGCGCGATTTGAGCATCGCTGGGGGAAAAGGCATGACCTAAAACCACCGTAATAAATGCGCACAGCAACGAAACCAGCAAGATGGTTACAAATTGATTACGGAAAAAGTTCCCCGTGTCACGGTAAACGGACTTCGCCGTGATAGACATGCACTCTCCTTGAGTTTTGCAGGTGTTAATTTGCGGGCAATTGTACCCTGGATAACTCTACAGTGGCAGCATCACGGGGTGTATGGAAAAGCATATCTTTGTAAAGCGCGGGTAATTTTGGCTGCGAAACCGCCAGCCGTCCTCTCTTTTACAATCCATCCGCCTGGTTGAAAAAGGCCATTTATCACTAAAATTCGGAAAATTTGATTCAAACGGCTTTAACCAGGATTTTAGATGCAAGTTCTAAATTAATCTGGATCAATAAATGTTAAATTACAGGACCTAATGTGATCTGTATTGGATCACTTATTACTCCATTGTAGGTATATTCGTGACGCATTTATAACCATAACGATGGAGCGGATATGAAAAAGTTAACAGTGGCAGCCCTGGCAGTAAGTACTCTTCTCTCTGGTAGTGCGCTTGCGCATGAGAGCGGTGAGTTTTTTATCCGTGCGGGCTCGGCGACCGTGAGACCGACGGAAGGGGCAGGCGGAACGCTGGGGCATCTGAACGGTTTTGACGTCAGTAACAATACGCAACTCGGTTTGACTTTTACTTATATGGCAACCGACAACATTGGTATTGAACTGCTGGCGGCGACGCCGTTCCGTCATAAAATTGGGACAGGGGATACCGGTGATATCGCTACCGTGCGTCACCTGCCGCCGACATTAATGGCGCAGTGGTACTTTGGCGACGCCAGTAGCAAACTGCGTCCTTATATTGGCGCAGGTGTAAACTACACCACCTTCTTTGACGAAGGTTTCAACAACAATGGTAAAGAGACAGGGTTGTCCGATCTGAGTCTGAAGGATTCCTGGGGAATGGCCGGGCAGGTGGGTATGGATTACCTGATTAACCGGGACTGGTTAATTAACATGTCGGTCTGGTATATGGATATCGATACTACCGCAAGCTATAAACTCGGTGGTGCCCAGCAGCATGACAGCGTCCGCCTCGACCCGTGGGTATTTATGTTCTCTGCCGGTTATCGTTTCTGAGTTTATGTGACCCATCTAAAAAGCGGGCTGTCTTACAGCCCGCTTTTTATATTCTGCTGATTTCAACATCATACCTCTCCCTGAGATGCTATCTTTGAAACAAGCCTGTTTTGAGAGCATTGACGATGATAGTAACTCAAGCCCTTCTGCAACAAAAAATCGCGACCCTGGAATCGATAGTCAGAGATGAAGAGGCTGAGTTCACTTTACAGGCGCTGCGTATGCTGCTGGATGCAATGCATAAGATTGATGCGCTGGAAGAGAATATTGCTACGCCCGTCTGTTTACCTTATTGCAGTTCGAGTCCGGTTTGTGAGATTGAAGCCGGGTACGCCGCTGGCGTCAGTGACTGCCGTGAGGCTATTCGCAGGGCGGGATACCCGATTGAAGGAGATGATTAACCACTGAAAACTGTACTGTATCAGCAAAATCTACTAACGTATTCGGCCCCGCGATTCAGGCTTAAGGTGCCTCAGTGAAGATTGTTCAGGACAGCCTAAGAAATAGCCAGGCGTTGTTGATGTCAGCGCTTATCACTTTACTTTTTACTTCACTGTATCTCTTTATTATTTACGAACAACGACAGGCCGTTGTGAATGAAGGGATGAGTCGTCTGCAAACGCGGATGATGGATATTTTCAACGATAACGAACTCATCGCCGATGCGACAGGGGTTCGCTATCACCAGATCAAAAATGCCGGGCAGTGCGGCAACCTCTCAAGGTTTTCCCCCAGAGATGCGGATTCATGGGGAATCAATGCCGACCGGGCGCGGATCCATTCCGCAACGGGCACTATTGTTTCCCGTCAGCCCAATATTAACGCTTTATGTATGTTTGCGGCGGCGGAGTTTATTCGGGATCGGATGAACACCCTTAATCCGGGGGATTATGCCGCGCATCGCTACATTATCGCCAAAGATGCCAGCTATTTTTATTGGTTCACGCCAGCAGATGCAAAACCCTTCTATTTTAGCGACTCTAAAATGGCGGGCGATATCACCGACTTTTTCTTACCGCCCGTGGGCTTTTATACGCGTCTGCTGCAAAAGAATGTCAAATCCAAGTCGCTCAGTTCAACGGACTTTTATACGGACAAAATCACGAATGAAAAAGCGTACAGCGTAGTCAGTTATATTTACGATCTTTCTGGAAAAGAGATCTCCGATCATATCGTTGCGTATCTGGTGTATGACCATTCTAAACCTGAGCTACAGGAGGCGCTGACGGAGGCCTTTGAACATCATATTCCACCCGGCCTTAATGTGGCCCTGGTGCATACGCCCACGCAGGAAAATCTCTGCCTGAGCGGTGATTGCCAGCCTGTCGCCGGGGAGTCCATCCGCGCAATGTCTGCAAAATATGCGTTCCATTCCTCGCTCTCTCTGCATCGGTTCGTCAGATACGACACGCAGGCCGGGATTGCGATTCTGCTGGCGCCATTCTTCTTTATCCTGATCTTCCTCGGCTTAAAATACTGGCTGAACGCGAGCGACCTGAAGGTGTATATCGACTCGCTGACGGGCTGCTTTAACCGCAAGATCCTTGATATTGTGAAGCGCAGGGATTTAACGCGCAGCTGCGTGGTGCTGCTGGATTGTAATAAGTTTAAAGCCATCAACGACACCTGGGGGCATGTGGCGGGAGACCGGGCGTTGCAAATCATCGCCAACAGAATGCTCTCTAACACCCGCACCAGTCATGACCTGGTGATTCGTACCGGCGGCGATGAGTTCGTTATTTTGCTTTACCGTGCGCAGATTGGTGACGCGATAGCCATCGCGGAGCGGATAACCGGCCAGATAAATGATTATGCATTTATGGTTGATGGTCATGTTGTACCGCTGTCGGTGTCATGGGGCGTCGCAGAAGTAACCCGCGATCTGGATACGGCTATTCAGCATGCGGATAACGAAATGTACAAAATGAAGCAGATGAGGGAATGACAGGATTGGCCCGATAAGCATGGCATTATCGGGCCTGTTGCCTGCGCAATATTATGCGCGGGTCGCGGCTTTCATTGCCGTGACAAACGCTTTCAGCTCGGTCAGCATCTGCCCGGGGTTTGCGACGTTTTTCTCAATGAGCTTAACGATTGCTGACCCGGAAATCGCCCCGGCGGCGCCGGCTTCAATGGCACCTGTAACCTGTTCCGGGGAAGAGATGCCAAAGCCCTGCAACGGGGGCGCGGCGTTATACTCTTTCAGTTTTTCCACCAGATGATGCAGCGGTAATGCGGCGCGGTTTTCTGCACCCGTCACGCCTGCCCGCGAAAGCAGATAGGTATAGCCGCGGCCATAAGAGGCTATCTGGCGCAACAGATCGTCATCGGCATTGGGCGGGCAGATGAAAATCGGCGCCACGTTGTGGAGTAATGCCGCCTGACGGAAGGGCGCAGACTCCTCAACAGGCACATCCGCCACCAGTACGGAATCCACGCCGACTTTCTCGCACTGCGCGTAAAATTCGTCGATCCCTTTGCTGAACACCAGGTTGGCGTACATCAGCAGACCAATCGGAATCGTCGGATGTTTCTGACGAATCAGCGCCAGCATCTCAAAGCATTGCGTAGGCGTTACGCCTGCGGCAAACGCGCGCAGCGTGGCTTCCTGGATGGTCGGCCCGTCTGCCAGCGGATCGGAGAACGGAATGCCGAGTTCAAGGGCGTCGGCGCCGGCTTCAATCAGCGTATCAATAATGTTCAGTGACTGTTCAACGGAAGGATCGCCCAGGGTCACGAAGGGGACAAATGCGCCTTCCTTGCGATCCTTCAGCTGTGCAAACAGGTTTTCATAGCGTTCCATCAGATTTCCCCTCGCGCTTTCAGAATATCGTGTACGGTGAAAATGTCTTTGTCGCCGCGACCGGAAAGGTTAACGACCAGCAATTGTTCTTTTTCTGGATTTTCACGCATCATTTTCAGGGCGTGAGCCAGGGCGTGGGACGACTCCAGCGCCGGGATAATCCCTTCATGCAGACAGAGCGTTTTAAAGGCTTCCAGCGCTTCGTCATCGGTGATCGACACGTAATCGGCGCGACCAATACTGTTCAGATACGCGTGCTGTGGCCCAACGGACGGGAAATCCAGCCCGGCGGAAATGGAGTAGGACTCTTCAATTTGCCCTTCTTCGGTTTGCATCATCGGCGCTTTCATGCCGAAATAGATGCCTACGCGGCCATGCTTCAGCGGTGCGCCGTGCTCGCCTGTTTCAATCCCGTGGCCGCCAGGTTCGACGCCAATCAAACCCACGCTGGTTTCGTTGATGAAGTCCGCAAACATGCCGATTGCGTTGGAGCCGCCGCCCACGCAGGCAATCACGGCATCCGGCAGACGACCTTCTTTTTCGAGGATTTGCGCTTTCGTCTCTTCCCCGATCATGCGCTGAAATTCACGGACGATGGTCGGGAACGGGTGCGGGCCTGCCGCAGTTCCGAGCATATAGTGCGCGGATTCATAGCTGCCGGACCAGTCGCGAAGCGCTTCGTTGCAGGCGTCTTTCAGGGTGGCGGAGCCGCTGTGTACAGGGATCACTTCCGCGCCCATCAGTCGCATACGAAAGACGTTTGGCGACTGACGCTCGACGTCTTTTGCGCCCATATAGATACGGCATTTCAGACCGAGCAGGGCGCTGGCGAGCGCGGAAGCCACGCCATGCTGACCTGCGCCCGTTTCGGCGATAATCTCTGTTTTACCCATGCGTTTCGCCAGCAGCGCCTGACCCAGTACCTGGTTTGTTTTGTGCGCGCCGCCGTGCAGTAAATCTTCACGCTTCAGATACAGCGTGGTTTTGGTGCCGGCGGTGATATTCTGGCATTTGGTCAGCGCGGTTGGACGGCCTGCATAGTTCTTCAGCAGATCGGCAAACTGGGCCTGAAACTGTGGATCTTTCTGCGCGCTGACGAACGCTTCTTCCAGCTGGCGCAGGGCAGGCATCAGAATCTGCGGGACATACATGCCGCCAAATTCACCAAAGTAGGGATTGAGTAATGTTGTCATGTTTTCTTCCTTAATATGCGCGCAGTGTCTGAAAGACCGAGGCCAGAAGGTGTGCATCTTTGATGCCCGGCTGTGACTCTACACCAGAATTAAAATCGAGACCGGCACAGCCGGTTTTTGCCGCTTCCACGCAGTTGTCTGCGCCTAATCCACCCGCCAGCAATACGTTGTCCAGCGTTTCACCGTTCAATAACGACCAGTCAAAACGTTGGCCGCTGCCGCCCTGGCCGTTATCGAGAACGTACTTATCAACGTGCTGGTAATCACGAGCAGGCAGTGTGTCGCCCACGCTAAGCGCTTTCCAGATTTGTACCTGTTCCGGTAATGCGGCGCGCAGAGCATCGACATAAGCCTGGTCTTCACTGCCATGTAGTTGCACGGCCTTGAGCGACAAGGTGGTCGCTTTTTCACATACCTCGGTGATAGCGGTATTGCGGAATACGCCGACATATTGCAGGGGGGCGGCGGCTATCACCTCGCGCGCCTGGTCGAGATTTACGACGCGAGGCGACGAGGGAACAAAAATCAGCCCGCCATAAATGGCGCCCGCTTCGTAAGCGGCTTTTGCATCCTGCCCGCGCGTCAGGCCGCAGACTTTGTTCTCGCCAAGCAGCACGCGACGCACGGCGGCGTGCAGATCGTCATGGGACATCAGCGCAGAACCGATCAGAAAACCGTTAGAGAAGTGGCTTAGCTCGCGCACCTGTGCATAGGTGTTAATCCCGGACTCGCTGATCACGGTCACGCCGTGCCCCAGTTTCGGCGCAAGCTGACGGGTACGGTTAAGGTCAATCGACAGATCGCGCAGGTCGCGGTTATTAATGCCGACGACTTTCGCACCCAGTGCGATGGCGCGCTCCAGTTCTTCTTCGTTACTGACTTCCGTCAGCACGCCCATTTTCAGACTGTGGGCGACGGCGGAAAGCTGGCGATATTGCTCGTCATCCAGTACGGAGAGCATCAGCAGACAGGCATCGGCCTGGTAGTAACGCGCCAGATAGATTTGGTAAGGATCGATGATGAAGTCCTTACACAGAACCGGCTGCGGCGCGATACGGCTGACAACAGTGAGAAAGTCAAAACTCCCCTGGAAATATTTCTCATCGGTCAGAACGGAAATCGCCGACGCGTAATGTTTATAAACACCGGCAATCTGCGCGGGGTCGAAGTCATCACGAATCACCCCTTTGGAGGGGGACGCTTTTTTACACTCCAGAATAAATGCGGTACGCGTGCCTTGCAGCGCATCATAGAAATGGCGGGCACTTGGCTGAACCTCATTCTGGAAACTGGCTAACGGTTGTTGTTGCTTACGGGCTTCTACCCAGATCGCCTTATCCGCGACGATTTTCGCTAAAACGGTTTGCATCATTTACCCTCTTGCCGCCAGTGCGGTAACCCGGTCATAAGCTGCGCCACTGCGCAGTACATCAATCACAGTTTGCGCATTAGCCTTTAAATCTTCCTTACCATGCAGGCGCATTAACATGGCGACATTCGCAGCGACAGCGGCCTCGTGAGCGGCTTCACCTTTACCTTGTAACAAGCGGGTGAGAATGTCACGGTTTTCTTCCGGTGTGCCGCCTGCCAGCTGTTCCTGGTGATACGGGGTGAGGCCGAAGTCTTCCGCCGTGAGCTGGTAGCTCTTGATTTCACCATCGTGCAGTTCAGCCACAATGGTTGGCGCATGCAGCGACACTTCATCCATACCGCCGCTGTGAACCACCGCCGCACGCTGATAACCCAGTACCCGCAGAGTTTCGGCAATGGGCAGCACCAGCTCCGGGCTGTAGACGCCAATCAGCGCCAGCGGCGGGTGAGCCGGGTTGATCAGCGGCCCCAGCACATTGAACAAGGTGCGGGTTTTAAGCTGCTGGCGAACCGGCATCGCATGACGGAAACCGGTATGGTATTTCGGTGCGAACAGGAAGCAGACGCCCAGGTCGTCCAGCGCCTGACGCGATTTATCGGCGTTCATATCCAGATTGATACCGAATGCCGCCAGTAGATCGGACGAACCGGATTTACTGGAGACGCTGCGGTTGCCATGTTTGGCCACCTTCAGTCCACAGGCCGCCGCCACAAAGGCGCTGGCGGTGGAGATATTGATGCTGTTGCTGCCATCACCGCCGGTGCCGACAATATCGGCAAACAGATAGTCCGGGCGCGGGAATGGCGCGGCATTTTCCAGCAGCGCGGTAGCGGCGCCAGCGATTTCATTCGGATGTTCGCCACGCACTTTCATACTGACCAGCGCCGCCGCCAGTTGTTCTGGCTTCAGTTCGCCACGGACCACGGCAGAGAAAAGCTGGTGGCTTTCCTGCTGGGTCATGGTTTGCGCCTGGTACAATTTTTCCAGAATCGGTTGCAGCGTATTGGTCGGCTCCAGTTTTTGTTGCGCCCAGGCCAGCGTTTGTTCCAGCAACAGCGCACCTTGCGTAGTAAGAATGGACTCCGGGTGGAACTGAAAACCACAGACGCGATCCGTGTCGTGACGTACCGCCATCACCATGCCGTTAAAATGGGCGTTAATCGTCAGCCCCGCAGGCACGTTGCTGCCCACCAGAGAGTGATAACGAGCAACCGGCAGCGGGTTCACAAGGCCGGCAAACATCGCCAGTCCGTCATGTTCAATGCTCGACGCTTTGCCGTGGAGAATCTCGCCCGCCTGACCGACGTAACCACCGTAGGCTTCAACAATCGCCTGGTGTCCGAGGCAGATGCCGATAATGGGCAGCTTGCCGCGCAGGCGGGTCAACAACTCCGGCATACAACCGGCTTCGCTGGGGACGCCTGGTCCAGGGGAAAGCATCAGCACCGGGTTTTTCATCGTCGCAAGACGGTCGATTAAGGTCTGCGCCGGGATATGGTTACGGTAAATCACCACATTGTGGCCGTTGGCCCGTAGCTGATCTGCCAGGTTGTAAGTAAAAGAGTCGATGTTATCGAGCAGCAGAATGTCAGCCATTAGAAAATCTCCTGTGCATGGTGCGCGGTGGCAATAGCACGCAGAACCGCGCGCGCTTTATTACGGGTTTCGTCGGCTTCAGACTGCGGAACAGAATCCAGCACGATTCCGGCACCGGCCTGCACGGTGGCGATGCCGTCTTCCACCAGAGCAGAGCGAATCACAATGCAGGTATCGAGATCGCCATGCGCGGTGAAGTAGCCCACCGCACCGCCATAACTGCCGCGACGACGCCCTTCGGCACCGGCGATAAGCTGCATGGCGCGAACTTTTGGCGCGCCACTCAGCGTGCCCATATTCATACAGGCGCGGTAAGCATGCAGCACATCCAGATCGCTGCGTAATTCACCCACCACGCGGGACACCAGGTGCATAACGAACGAATAACGATCGACTTTCGTCAGGTCGGCAACGTAGCGGCTGCCGGGAGTACAAATGCGCGCCAGATCATTACGCGCCAGATCGACCAGCATCAGGTGTTCAGACAGCTCTTTATGGTCGGTGCGCATCTCCAGCTCAATGCGGCTGTCGAGATCGCGATCCAGCGAGCCATCGGCACGGCGACCGCGCGGGCGCGTGCCGGCGATGGGGTATATCTCAATCTGGCGACTGGTCGCGTCGTACTTCAGCGAGCTTTCCGGGGAGGCGCCAAACAGGGTGAAATCGTTATCCTGCATAAAGAACATGTATGGACTTGGGTTGCTCTTTTTCAGTACGTAATAGGCCGCCAGCGGTGACGGGCAGGGTAATGAGAAGCGGCGGGAAGGCACCACCTGGAAAATCTCTCCTGCGCGAATCGCTTTCTGCATGGTACGCACAACGGCGCCAAACTCTTCGTCGCTCTGGCTGCATTCGCAGCGCATTTGCGGCACTGGCGTAACGGGCAACGGCGGCGCGGGTTCGGTTAATTGCTGCGTCAGCTGCGCGAGGCGCGCCGTCAGACGCTGTTTTTCCGCTTCATTATCGGTAAAGAGGCTTGCCTGAATACGGGTGCTTTTCTTCTGATGGTCAATCACCATCAGCGTTTCCGCCAGATAGAAACAGTAATCCGGGCAGCGATTACCGGCTTCCAGTTGCGGTAACGCTTCAAATCCCGCCACCAGGTCATAGGCAAACAAACCGCCGAAAAACATGGCTTCGCGCTCTTCAGCAGGCACATTCACCAGGTTCTGCAACAGACGGAATGCGTCAAATACCGACAGCGAACACAGACGCGCATCCTCATCTAACAGCGGGCTTACTGCGGGAAAGCGCAGCTTCCGGCTGCCGGGCTGCGCTGCATTTTCAACGCCCGCAGGCAGCGCGGCATCCAGCAGCGGGAGCAGGGATGCACCGTTATCCGTTAACGCTTCGATAGTGACAGTGTCACCCAAAGCGGTAATGCGCAGCGCGCTATCGACCAACAACAGGCTTTTCAGATCATTTTTACTGTCGATATCAGCAGATTCCAGCAGCAGCGTTGCCGGGCGGTCGCCACAAACCTGATGGAACAACGCCGTCGGGTTCTCACGGTAGGCGGCATTGCAGGAAAGCAATTCGAGTGTTGGTTTTTGTATTTGCATCGTTATTCTCATTCATTCTGTTCAAAAAAAAGCCCGCTCATCTGGCGGGCCGGGTATCTGGTTGCTTATTGCAGACGTCATACACTGCCCGAAATCAGGAAGTGCGCCACCAACCGTGCAGTACGAATGTTGCTTTCATCTCAGATACCTTCTTCATGTGAACTTGCGTACTAGTTAACTAGTTCGATGAAATAAAGTCAACACCTGATTTCAGTATATTTGCCGGAACCGTTATGATGTTTGTGAAAGAACATTTATTAAGACGGGAGCCGCCTTGAGCGACACGAATTACGCAGTGATTTACGACCTGCACAGTCATACAACGGCGTCCGATGGTCGGTTAACGCCAGAAGCGTTAGTACATCGTGCGGTAGAGATGCGAGTCGGCACACTGGCGATCACCGATCATGACACCACAGCCGCTATTCCGGCGGCAAGAGAAGAAATTTCACGTTCCGGGCTTGCCCTGAACCTGATTCCTGGCGTGGAAATTTCAACTGTCTGGGAAAATCATGAGATCCATATTGTGGGTCTGAATATCGACATTGCGCATCCGGCGATGTGCGCGTTCCTGGCGGAACAAACCGAACGTCGTCAGCAGCGTGCGCGTCTGATTGCCGAGCGTCTGGAGAAAGCGCATATTCCAGGGGCGTGGGAAGGCGCTTTGCGGCTTGCTGACGGTGGGGCCGTGACGCGCGGGCATTTCGCCCGTTTTCTGGTGGAGTGCGGCAAAGCCGGGAGCATTGCCGATGTTTTTAAAAAATACCTTGCGCGTGGGAAAACCGGATACGTTCCGCCACAGTGGTGTACAATAGAACAAGCTATTGATGTGATTCATCATTCTGGCGGTAAGGCAGTATTGGCCCATCCGGGCCGCTACGACCTTAGCGCTAAGTGGCTGAAAAGGTTGATTGCGTATTTTGCGCTGCATCGCGGTGATGCGATGGAAGTGGCGCAATGCCAGCAGTCGCCCAATGAGCGAACCCAACTGGCGACCTATGCGCGCCAGCACCATTTATGGGCATCACAAGGCTCTGATTTTCATCAGCCGTGCCCGTGGATTGAACTGGGTCGCAAGCTCTGGCTGCCAGCAGGCGTCGAAGGCGTATGGCAGCTGTGGGAAGAGCCACAAACACCACAGTGAGGGAAGTATGAGCCAGTTTTTTTATATTCATCCTGAAAACCCGCAACAACGGCTGATCAATCAGGCGGTTGAAATTGTGCGTAAAGGTGGGGTGATTGTTTATCCAACCGATTCCGGCTATGCGCTGGGTTGTAAAATCGAAGATAAAGGGGCGATGGAGCGCATCTGCCGCATTCGCCACCTGCCGGACGGGCATAACTTCACGCTGATGTGTCGGGATCTGTCTGAGTTATCGACCTATTCGTTTGTCGATAACGTTGCTTTTCGCTTAATTAAAAACAATACGCCGGGCAACTACACTTTTATCCTGAAGGGAACGAAAGACGTGCCGCGCCGCCTGTTACAGGAAAAACGGAAAACAATCGGTCTGCGCGTGCCGTCGAACCCGATCGCGCTGGCACTGCTGGAAGCGCTGGGCGAACCGATGCTCTCCACCTCGCTGATGCTGCCCGGCAGCGAATTTACCGAGTCCGACCCGGAAGAGATCAAAGACCGCCTGGAAAAACAGGTCGATTTGATCATTCACGGCGGTTACCTCGGCCAGCAACCGACCACGGTGATTGATTTAACCGATGATTCTCCGGTTGTCTTGCGCGAAGGCGTTGGTGACGTTAAACCTTTCTTATAAGGGCGCAACTCTGTATACTACGCGGCCTTAAAATGGCGCTGTAAAGCGCCGTTGATTCTCCTGTTCGACGCCTGTGAAGGCGACACCTGAAGGAAGCTCTATGAGCGAAAAGTTACAAAAAGTGCTGGCTCGCGCTGGCCACGGTTCTCGCCGTGAAATTGAATCCATTATTGAAGCAGGCCGCGTAAGCGTTGACGGCAAAATCGCCACGCTTGGCGATCGCGTTGAAATCACGCCGGGTCTGAAAATCCGTATCGATGGTCATCTGATCTCGGTGAAAGAGTCTGCGGAACAAATTTGTCGCGTTCTGGCCTATTACAAACCAGAAGGTGAGCTGTGTACCCGTAACGACCCGGAAGGTCGTCCTACCGTTTTTGATCGCTTACCGAAACTGCGCGGCGCGCGCTGGATTGCCGTAGGTCGTCTGGATGTGAATACCTGCGGTTTGCTGTTGTTCACGACGGATGGCGAACTGGCGAACCGTCTGATGCACCCGAGTCGTGAAGTTGAGCGTGAATACGCCGTGCGCGTATTTGGTCAGGTTGATGACGCCAAGCTGCGTGACCTGAGTCGTGGCGTTCAACTGGAAGATGGCCCGGCGGCGTTTAAGACCATCAAATTCAGCGGTGGTGAGGGCATTAACCAGTGGTACAACGTCACGCTGACCGAAGGGCGTAACCGTGAGGTACGTCGTCTGTGGGAAGCGGTTGGCGTGCAGGTTAGCCGACTGATCCGCGTGCGCTATGGTGATATTCCATTGCCGAAAGGGCTGCCGCGCGGTGGCTGGACTGAACTGGATCTGGCGCAGACCAACTATCTGCGTGAACTGGTGCAGCTGGCGCCGGAAACCACCTCCAAAGTGGCCGTCGAGAAAGACCGACGTCGTATGAAGGCGAACCAGATTCGCCGTGCGGTGAAGCGTCACAGCCAGGTTGGCGGCGGTCGTCGTTCAGGCGGTCGTAACAACAACGGTTGATGCTGAATGCCCGGTGGCGCTTACGCTTACCGGGTCTACGTTTTGCCTGTAGGCCGGATAAAGCGTTTACGCCGTCATCCGGCACCGTTTCCTAATAATCAATTCCCATCTGGGCCTTTACGCCCGCTTCAAAAGCATGTTTGACCGGACGCAGCTCGCTGACCGTGTCGGCCAGTTCCAGAATATCGCGATGACAACCGCGACCGGTAATAATCACCGTCTGATTCTGCGGACGGGCATTTAAGGCATTGATGACCTCTTCAAGCGGCAGATAGTCATACGCCACCATGTAGGTCAGTTCATCCAGCACGACCATATCCAACGTTGGGTCCGCCAGCATACGTTTGCCATGTTCCCAGACAGCCATACAGGCTGCGGTGTCGGTTTCGCGATTTTGCGTTTCCCAGGTGAACCCGGTCGCCATCACCTGAAATTCCACGCCGTGGGGCTCCAGCAGATTGCGCTCGCCGTTAGGCCATGTGCCTTTAATGAACTGCACCACGCCCACTTTTTTACCGTGGCCGACGGCGCGCGTTGCGGTGCCGAATGCCGCCGTGGTTTTGCCTTTACCGTTGCCGGTAAACACGATGATGATGCCGCGTTCGTCCTGCGCCGCCGCAACGCGGGCGTCGACCCGATCTTTCACACGCTGCTGGCGTTGTTGGTAGCGTTCTTCAGTCATTGGGCGATTCCTGGTTTACGGCCCGGCTGGGCATCAAAAGTCATACCGGTTTTACGGCGACTGTCGTCGCCCATCAGCCACAAATAGAGGGGCATGATATCGGCGGGCGTTTTTAACTTCTGCGGATCTTCCGTAGGGAAGGCGCTGGCGCGCATACTCGTGCGCGTGCCGCCTGGGTTGATGCAATTTACACGTAAGGGGTGGTTCTGGTATTCGTCCGCCAGTACCTGCATCATGCCTTCGGTGGCGAATTTAGAGGTGGCGTAAGCGCCCCAGTTGGCGCGTCCCTGACGACCGACGCTTGATGAGGTAAAGACCAGCGAACCGGCGTCGGATTTAAGTAATAAAGGAAGCAGCGCCTGGGTCAGCATGAATGTCGCATTGACGTTAACTTGCATAACATCCTGCCAGACGTGCGGATTTTGTTCGCTCATTGGGCAGATATCGCCCAATAACCCGGCGTTATGCAGAACGCCATCCAGTCGTGGATAGTGCGCCGCAATCCGCTGGCCTAACTGGTGGCACTCTTCAGCGGTGCAGGTCAGTAGATCCAGCGTAAACCACTGTGGCAATGCGCCTGTATCTTCGGCGACAGTCTGTGCGACCTGACGCAGTTTTTCTTCATTTCGACCCAGCAAAATAACGTTTGCGCCGTAGCGCGCGTAGGTGAGCGCGGCTTCGCGACCAATGCCATCACTGGCGCCAGTGACCAGAATAATGCGATTTTGCAGTAGATCTTGTTTAGGTTGGTAATGCACGGCTACTCCTCGGCGACGCGTTGGGTCACCCTGCCAGTTGTCTTATCTTCTCTTTAACTTTTCGGCTTTATGCCTGAAAGCCCGCGTCATTTCAATCAGTCAACGGCGATAACGCCGAAAAATGAACACTTTGTCATACTTTTCACCCAGTAACCGCAACGCAGGATCAAACGAGACGGGCTAACACGCCTGTTGTACACTGAGCCAAAATAGCGTTGTTTAACCAAGGTGGGACTCGTGGAATTGTTGTCTGAATATGGGTTGTTTTTGGCAAAAATCGTCACTGTCGTGGTGGCAATCGCCGTCATTGTGATGCTGATCGTGAATGCTGCCCAGCGTAAACGCCAGCGTGGGGAGCTGCGGGTAACGAATCTCAGCGAACAATATAAAGAGATGAAGGACGATCTGGCGACGGCGCTGATGGACGGTCATCAACAAAAACTCTGGCATAAAGCGCAGAAAAAGAAGCTGAAGCTGGAGGCAAAAGCGGCGAAAGCGAAAGCAAAGCAGGGGGGAAATGCCGCGACGGAGAAACCTCGTGCCTGGGTGCTGGATTTTAAAGGCAGTATGGATGCCCACGAAGTCAGCGCGCTGCGTGAGGAGGTGACGGCGGTGTTAGCGGCGTTTAAACCGCAGGATCAGGTGGTCGTGCGTCTGGAAAGTCCCGGCGGCGTTGTGCATGGCTATGGCCTGGCGGCTTCGCAATTGCAGCGTCTGCGCGATAAGCAGATCCCGTTGACGGTAACAGTGGACAAAGTCGCCGCCAGCGGCGGTTACATGATGGCCTGTGTGGCCGACAAAATTGTTTCGGCGCCGTTTGCGATTGTCGGCTCTATTGGCGTTGTAGCGCAAATCCCTAACTTTAATCGCTTTTTGAAAGGGAAGGATATCGATATTGAGTTGCACACGGCGGGCCAGTATAAGCGCACGCTAACGCTGCTTGGTGAGAACACGGAGGAAGGGCGTCAGAAATTCCGTGAAGATCTGAATGAAACCCATCACCTGTTTAAGCATTTTGTGCAGCAGATGCGCCCTGTGCTGGATATCGAACTGGTGGCCACAGGCGAGCACTGGTATGGCCAACAGGCGCTGGAGAAAGGTCTGGTGGACGAAATCAACACCAGTGATGACGTCATTCTCCGCTTGATGGACGGTTATGAGGTGTTCAACGTTCGCTTTATGCAGCGTAAGAAATTGATGGATCGGTTTACGGGTAGCGCCGCAGAAAGCGCCGATCGTTTGTTGCTACGCTGGTGGCAGCGCGGACAAAAACCGCTGATGTAAAATTTTCATTGCCCGGTGGCGCTAACGCTTACCGGGCCTACGGACTGTTTTGTAGGCCGGATAAGGAGCCCGGTGGCGCTAACGCTTACCGGGCCTGCGGACTGTTTTGTAGGCCGGATAAGGCGTAGCCGCCATCCGGCAAAACCTTTCCTGCGTTAATCGATCAGGTGATACTTCTCAGAAAGCACATGCGCCAGATGTTTAAACATATTAAACACGGCGGTGCTTTTTGGCGTCGGTAATCCTTGCTCGTCTAAAAAGTAATCGCCACTGAAGACCAGCACGCCGTTTCGTTGCGTCACACCGGTGGCGACAATCCCCGCCAGCGTGTCCTCATGCTCACGAATGATTTTGTTGGCTTCAATCAGCAGTGTTTCACGATCGATAGGTTGGGTGTCTTTATGCATTATTTACTCCTTAAACAAGGACATTAGTCTACGCCGGGCGCTGCTTATGGGCAAATATTCCCTGATAAACACGAAGGTCTTGTAAAGGTGCTGTTACTGGCGAGATTTGTTTTTGCATGCTAATAAAGTTGCGTAACGAATTTTATCAGGTACAGTGTGACGCTTTCGTCAATCTGGCAACAGATTTGCTTGACATTCGACCAAAATTCCGTCGTGCTATAGCGCTTGTGTGCTAAAAAGCCTGTTAACTCAGTCACCTGAGGATCACGTTTCGCGCACCGAGTCAGTACAAGGGGTTGATATCCGCCGACACAGAGACCATATCGGTGTCTCGTCGCCAGTGGAAGGTGAATCAACGTGCGACGCATTCCAGGAAGAATCAATTTAGGTAAAGGTGAATATGGGTAAAGCTCTTGTCATCGTTGAGTCCCCGGCAAAAGCCAAAACGATCAACAAGTATCTGGGTAATGATTACGTGGTTAAGTCCAGCGTCGGTCATATCCGTGATTTGCCGACCAGTGGCTCAGCAGCTAAAAAGAGCGCCGACTCTACCTCCACCAAAACGGCTAAAAAGCCCAAAAAGGATGAACGTGGCGCTCTCGTCAACCGAATGGGGGTTGACCCTTGGCATAACTGGGATGCGCAGTATGAAGTGCTGCCCGGTAAAGAGAAGGTCGTCTCTGAACTGAAACAATTGGCTGAAAAAGCCGACCACATCTATCTCGCAACCGACCTTGACCGCGAAGGGGAAGCCATTGCCTGGCACCTGCGGGAAGTGATCGGGGGTGATGACACGCGCTATAGCCGCGTGGTGTTTAACGAAATAACCAAAAACGCGATTCGCCAGGCGTTTGATAAGCCAGGCGAACTGAATATCGACCGTGTTAACGCGCAGCAGGCGCGCCGCTTTATGGACCGCGTTGTGGGCTATATGGTATCGCCATTGCTGTGGAAAAAAATTGCGCGAGGCCTGTCGGCAGGCCGCGTACAGTCCGTTGCCGTGCGTCTGGTTGTTGAACGCGAACGTGACATCAAAGCGTTCGTACCGGAAGAGTTCTGGGAAGTGAACGCCAGCACAACAACGCCTTCTGGCGATGCCTTGCCGCTTGACGTTACGCACCAGAATGATAAACCGTTCCGTCCGGTTAACCGCGAGCAAACGCTGGCGGCGGTCAGCCTGCTGGAAAAAGCGCGTTACAGCGTACTGGAGCGTGAAGATAAACCGACCAGCAGCAAGCCTGGCGCGCCGTTTATCACGTCGACGCTGCAACAGGCGGCGAGCACGCGTCTGGGCTTTGGCGTGAAAAAAACCATGATGATGGCGCAGCGCTTGTACGAAGCGGGCTACATCACCTACATGCGTACTGACTCCACCAACCTGAGCCAGGATGCGGTAAACATGGTTCGCGGTTATATCAGCGATAGCTTCGGCAAGAAATACCTGCCGGAGAACCCGAACCAGTACGCCAGCAAAGAAAATTCACAGGAAGCGCACGAAGCGATCCGTCCTTCTGATGTCGCGGTGATGGCCGAAGCGCTGAAGGATATGGAAGCGGATGCGCAGAAACTGTATCAGCTGATCTGGCGTCAGTTTGTCGCCTGTCAGATGACGCCAGCCCAGTACGATTCCACCACGCTGACGGTCGGTGCGGGTGATTTCCGTCTGAAAGCGCGTGGCCGCATTCTGCGTTTCGACGGCTGGACGAAAGTCATGCCTGCGCTGCGTAAAGGCGATGAAGACCGGACGTTGCCTGCGGTGAATAAAGGCGATGTGTTGACGCTGGTTGAACTGACCCCGGCGCAGCACTTCACCAAACCACCGGCGCGCTTCAGTGAAGCATCGCTGGTTAAAGAGCTGGAAAAACGCGGTATTGGTCGTCCATCCACCTATGCGTCGATCATCTCGACCATTCAGGATCGCGGTTATGTCCGCGTGGAAAACCGTCGCTTCTATGCTGAAAAAATGGGTGAGATTGTCACCGATCGACTGGAAGAAAACTTCCGCGAGCTGATGAACTACGATTTCACCGCCCAGATGGAAGACCGCCTCGACAAGGTGGCCAGCCACGAAGCCGAGTGGAAAAACGTGCTTGATAACTTCTTCAGCGATTTTACTCAGCAGCTTGATAAAGCGGAGAAAGATCCTGAAGAGGGCGGAATGCGTCCTAACCAGATGGTGCTGACCAGCATTGACTGCCCGACATGCGGGCGCAAAATGGGAATTCGCACCGCCAGCACCGGCGTGTTCCTGGGATGTTCCGGCTATGCGCTGCCGCCGAAAGAGCGCTGCAAAACCACCATCAACCTGGTGCCGGAAAATGAAGTGCTGAACGTACTGGAAGGCGATGATGCGGAAACCAACGCTTTGCGTGCAAAACGTCGTTGCCAGAAATGCGGCACCGCAATGGACAGCTACCTGATCGATCCGAAACGCAAGCTGCATGTCTGCGGTAATAACCCGACCTGCGACGGTTACGAAATCGAAGAGGGCGAGTTCCGTATTAAAGGTTATGACGGCCCGATCGTTGAGTGCGAAAAATGTGGCTCTGAAATGCACCTGAAAATGGGGCGTTTTGGTAAGTACATGGCCTGTACCAACGACGAATGTAAAAATACCCGTAAGATTCTGCGTAACGGTGAAGTCGCGCCGCCGAAAGAAGATCCGGTGCCGTTGCCGGAACTGCCGTGCGAGAAATCGGACGCGTATTTCGTGCTGCGTGACGGCGCCGCAGGGATCTTCCTCGCGGCGAATACCTTCCCTAAATCGCGTGAAACACGTGCGCCGTTAGTGGAAGAGTTGTACCGCTTCCGCGACCGTCTGCCGGAAAAACTGCGTTATCTGGCCGATGCGCCGCAGCAGGACCCGGAAGGCAATAAGACGCTGGTGCGTTTTAGCCGTAAGACGAAACAGCAGTATGTTGCCGCTGAAAAAGACGGGAAAGCGACGGGATGGTCCGCATTCTTCGTTGATGGCAAGTGGGTAGAAGGTAAGAAATAACAGTCACCTGGCTGAATTTCACTTAAGAGGGGTCGCGCAAGCGGCCCTTTTTTATTCCGGGCTTATTATTTTTTCTTCGCATCTATACAGCTCTGATATAAATGATATAGTGGTTATAGTTAACGACTTTTTTATTATTAAATCGTATTAGCAGCGCGTGACGTGCTGCTTATCAAACGATGACATGACGGCGCTAATCTGGATGGTTTAACATGAAATTACAGCAGCTTCGCTACATTGTTGAGGTGGTTAATCACAACCTTAATGTCTCTTCCACCGCCGAAGGGCTTTACACCTCCCAGCCGGGTATCAGTAAGCAAGTTCGTATGCTGGAAGATGAGCTTGGCATCCAGATTTTTGCGCGTAGCGGTAAACACCTGACGCAGGTGACGCCAGCGGGGCAGGAAATTATTCGCATTGCGCGCGAAGTGTTGTCCAAAGTCGATGCCATCAAGTCCGTGGCGGGCGAACACACCTGGCCGGATAAAGGTTCTCTGTATATTGCCACCACGCACACTCAGGCGCGCTATGCGCTGCCAAATGTGATCAAGGGCTTTATTGAGCGCTATCCTCGCGTTTCATTGCATATGCATCAGGGGTCGCCCACGCAAATCGCGGAAGCGGTTTCGAAAGGGAATGCCGACTTCGCTATCGCCACTGAAGCGCTGCACCTGTATGACGATCTGGTGATGCTGCCATGCTACCACTGGAATCGCTCTATCGTCGTCACGCCAGAGCACCCGCTGGCCGCTAAATCATCGGTGACGATTGAGGAACTGGCACAGTATCCGCTGGTGACCTACACCTTTGGCTTTACCGGGCGCTCCGAGCTGGATACCGCGTTTAATCGCGCCGGGCTGACGCCGCGTATTGTCTTTACGGCAACCGATGCGGACGTGATAAAAACATACGTCCGGCTTGGCCTGGGGGTTGGGGTGATTGCCAGCATGGCCGTCGATCCAATTTCCGACCCGGATCTGGTGCGTGTCGATGCGCATGATATTTTCAGCCATAGCACCACGAAAATTGGTTTTCGCCGCAGCACGTTTTTACGCAGCTATATGTACGACTTTATTCAACGCTTTGCGCCGCATCTGACGCGCGATGTTGTGGATACCGCCGTGGCCCTGCGTTCTAACGAAGAAATTGAAGCCATGTTTAACGATATTAAATTACCGGAAAAGTAATCACGCGCGTGAGTTTTCAGGTATCTCCAGACATGAGGAGATACCTGAATAACCACTAAATTTATGGATTATGGTTTTCGTTTTTTCTGCGATCATATTACCTGCATGGTATTCATGGAAAAGCGCCAGTAAAGTAGTTTCGAATTACCCGCCTCGCAAATTCCGCCTTTCAAATATTTATTTCCGGTCAAAAGATTGATTTATTCATGGGAAACGATTCGTAAATTCACTGGATTTTTGACTAAAGTTTCTTTAGGATTTGTCTCATCTGATGATTAATTGTACCGATTGTTTGGTGCTGAAATGATAAGTGATGCCGATTGTATGAGGTTAGCAATGCCTTCTGGAAACCAGGAACCCCGCAGGGACCCCGAGCTTAAACGCAAAGCATGGCTGGCGGTATTCCTCGGCTCTGCGCTGTTCTGGGTTGTGATTGCGCTGGTTATCTGGCAAGTGTGGGGGTAAGTCATGGTTTCGCAGGAACATCAGCAACCCTCAACGCTAGCACGCCAGCCTCGTGATAGCGTGAAGGAAGCGCGGAGCGAATGTGTGACGAATATTCCAGAATCCTGGAAACTCACACAACAGCAACAGGCATTTATTGATTCATTCGCTGAAGATGAGCAACAGAAACAATAATTGGCGATTTTTTTAATCATCATTTCCAGTACAGGTCATTAACATCCCGTACTGTATTTCCTTATACACCACAGCAATAAGCGCTGAGTAAATCTCAGCATAAAGTATTAAACAAATGTCGGTGTAGCCTATGCAAACTGTGAATCTTAAATATTGGTCATGGATTGGGGCGTTCTCAGTATCGCTCTTGTTCTGGGCTCAACTTATCTGGATTGTCTCTTTCTGATCGTATGCCGGTAAATGCCCGATGGCGCAACGTCATCGGGCCTGCGCATGCCGATTCCCGTCCGTAAGGTTTCTCCTCTTTTATCAATTTGGGTTGTTATCAAAACGTTACATTCTGTTTGTGTTATCTTTAATACTAACCCTGAGGAGAGTCAGGGTATCCAACCCTGTTATTAAGGAGGAGCTATGTCGTCAACCCTACGAGAAGCCAGTAAGGACACGTTGCAGGCCAAAGACAAAACCTATCATTACTACAGTCTGCCCCTGGCTGCCAAAAAACTGGGCGATATTACCCGCTTGCCCAAGTCGCTAAAAGTTCTGCTTGAAAACCTGCTGCGCTGGCAGGACGGTGACTCTGTTACCGAAGAAGATATTCAGGCGTTAGCCGGGTGGCTGAAAAAAGCCCATGCCGACCGCGAAATTGCCTATCGACCCGCCCGTGTATTAATGCAGGATTTTACCGGTGTCCCGGCGGTGGTGGATCTGGCCGCCATGCGCGAAGCGGTCAAACGCCTCGGCGGGGATACTGCGAAAGTGAATCCACTATCCCCGGTAGACCTTGTTATTGACCACTCGGTAACGGTCGATCGCTTTGGCGATGATGACGCTTTCGAAGAGAACGTGCGTCTGGAAATGGAACGCAACCACGAGCGTTATGTGTTCCTGAAATGGGGGCAACAGGCTTTTAGTCGCTTCAGCGTGGTGCCGCCAGGTACCGGGATCTGCCACCAGGTGAACCTGGAATACCTTGGCAAGGCCGTCTGGAGCGAATTGCAGGCGGGAGAGTGGGTTGCATACCCGGACACGCTGGTCGGCACCGACTCCCACACCACGATGATCAACGGCCTTGGCGTGCTGGGATGGGGCGTCGGGGGGATTGAAGCGGAAGCCGCGATGCTGGGACAGCCGGTCTCAATGCTCATTCCCGATGTTGTTGGCTTCAAGTTGACCGGTAAGCTGCGTGAAGGTATCACCGCGACCGACCTGGTGCTGACCGTGACCCAGATGCTGCGTAAACACGGCGTCGTTGGTAAATTCGTTGAATTCTACGGCGACGGTCTGGACTCCTTGCCATTGGCCGATCGCGCGACGATAGCAAACATGTCGCCGGAATATGGCGCGACCTGCGGCTTCTTCCCGATTGACGGCATCACCCTCGAATATATGCGTTTAAGCGGCCGTAGCGAGGAGCAGGTTGAGCTGGTCGAAACCTATGCCAAAGCGCAGGGGATGTGGCGAAACCCTGGCGATGAACCTGTTTTCACCAGTTCGCTGGAACTGGATATGGGGGATGTCGAGGCGAGCCTTGCCGGGCCGAAGCGCCCGCAGGATCGGGTTGCGCTGGCGGATGTGCCGAAAGCCTTCGCCGCGAGCACGGAGCTGGAACTGAACACCGCGCAAAAAGACCGGCAGCCAATCGATTATGTTATGAACGGCCATCAATACCAGCTCCCGGACGGCGCTGTCGTGATTGCGGCTATCACCTCCTGTACCAATACTTCAAACCCCAGTGTGCTGATGGCCGCCGGTTTGCTGGCGAAAAAAGCGGTAACGCTGGGACTGAAACGGCAGCCGTGGGTGAAAGCCTCGCTGGCGCCGGGATCGAAAGTGGTCTCGGATTACCTGGCGCAGGCGAAACTCACGCCTTATCTTGATGAGCTTGGCTTTAATCTGGTGGGGTATGGGTGCACCACCTGTATTGGTAACTCCGGCCCACTGCCGGAGCCTATCGAAACGGCAATCAAAAAGGGCGACTTGACGGTGGGCGCGGTACTTTCCGGCAACCGTAACTTTGAAGGCCGAATCCATCCGCTGGTGAAAACCAACTGGCTGGCGTCGCCGCCGCTGGTTGTCGCCTATGCGCTGGCGGGCAATATGAATATTAACCTGGCGAAAGAGCCGCTGGGCCACGATCGCAAAGGCGACCCGGTTTATCTGAAGGATATCTGGCCTTCCGCGCAGGAGATCGCCCGCGCCGTTGAACTGGTGTCGTCGGAAATGTTCCACAAAGAGTATGCCGAGGTTTTTGAAGGGACGCCGGAATGGAAAGCGATCAATGTTGATCGCTCAGACACCTATGGATGGCAGGATGACTCCACCTATATCCGCTTGTCGCCGTTCTTTGACGAAATGCAGGTTCAACCCGATCCGGTGGAGGATATTCATGGCGCCCGTATTCTGGCCATGCTGGGTGATTCCGTCACCACTGACCATATCTCTCCGGCGGGCAGCATAAAGGCGGACAGCCCGGCAGGGCGCTATTTGCAGAATCATGGCGTTGAGCGTCGGGACTTCAACTCCTACGGTTCGCGCCGTGGAAACCATGAAGTGATGATGCGCGGTACGTTCGCGAATATTCGTATCCGCAACGAAATGGTTCCCGGCGTTGAAGGGGGAATGACCCGACATTTGCCGGGGACGGAGGTGATCTCCATCTATGATGCAGCGATGCTGTATCAGCAGGAGAAAACGCCGCTGGCGGTGATTGCGGGTAAAGAGTACGGTTCCGGTTCCAGCCGTGACTGGGCGGCCAAAGGCCCGCGTTTGCTGGGTATTCGCGTCGTGATTGCCGAGTCGTTTGAACGTATTCACCGTTCAAACCTGATTGGTATGGGGATTCTACCGCTGGAGTTCCCGCAGGGCGTTACGCGTAAAACGCTCGGGTTAACCGGTGAGGAGACAATTGATATTGCCAGTTTGCAAAACCTGAAGCCTGGCGCCGCCATTCCGGTGACGTTAACCAAAGTGGATGGCAGCACAGAGGTGATTTCGTGCCGGTGCCGTATCGATACCGCAACTGAATTAACCTACTACCAGAATGACGGCATTCTGCATTATGTGATTCGTAATATGTTGCATTAAGACATAAAAAAGGCCTGATGGCGCGGTGCTCATCAGGCCTTTAATAGCAAAAATTTATTTACCCAATAAATGCCCCATCTTAGCGGCTTTGGTATCCAGATAGTGTTCGTTATTTGGGTTACGGCCAACAATCAGCGGTACGCGCTCAACAATATTGATACCTGCTTCCGTCAGAATTTCGACTTTCTTCGGGTTATTGGTCAGCAGACGGACTTCATCGACGCCCAGCAGTTTAAACATATCGGCACACAGGGTGAAATCACGCTCATCGGCGGCAAACCCCAACTGATGGTTGGCTTCCACGGTATCGTAACCCTGATCCTGCAACGCGTAGGCGCGAATCTTATTGAGCAGGCCAATATTACGTCCTTCCTGACGGTGGTAGAGCAGAATACCGCGACCTTCTTCCGCGATATGCGTCAGCGCCGCCTCTAACTGAAAACCACAATCGCAGCGCAGACTAAACAATGCGTCGCCGGTCAGACATTCTGAATGGACGCGAGCCAGGACAGGGGTTTGACCAGAGATATCGCCATAAACCAGCGCGACGTGGTCGTGTCCGGTTGCCAGTTCTTCAAATCCCACCATCAGGAAATCGCCCCATGGGGTTGGCAGTTTGGCTTCTGCCACTCGTTTAAGCTGCATGTATTTCTCCAGATAATGCTGGTGTCATCGCCAATTGGCTTCTGTATGTTTCTATTTTGCCATAAGGCGGCGGACTTCACCTAATCGCTGCCGTGCGATCGCTTTTGGAATGGCACAAATTTGTCAATTTTCCGGCACGCCAGGTTTTCAGTTATGATTGTGGCACTTATCGACGAAAGGAGAGGTCATGCTTTCGATTGCGAAGCGCACAACCGTAGGCGCTGCTCTGTTGCTTGTGATGCCGGTTAGCGTATGGATTTCAGGCTGGAACTGGCAACCCGGACACTCGGTCTGGTGGTTAAAATCCTTATACTGGGTGACAGAAACGGTGACGCAGCCGTGGGGAATTATTACGCATGTGCTTCTGTGCGCCTGGTTTCTTTGGTGCCTGAGATTTCGCCTGAAAGCCGCAATGATGCTTTTTGCTATTCTGGCCGGTGCGATCCTGCTGGGGCAGGGGGTAAAATCGCTGGTGAAGGAGCGGGTGCAGGAACCCCGCCCCTTTGTTATTTGGCTGGAAAAAACGCACCATATTCCCGTTGATGAGTTCTACACTTTAAAACGTAAAGAACGCGGGCACTTAGTCAAAGAACAGCTGTCCGGGCAGCAGGATATTCCGGCTTTTCTGCGTCAACACTGGCAAAAAGAGACCGGATTCGCGTTTCCTTCCGGGCATACCCTGTTTGCCGCAAGTTGGGCGTTGTTGGCGGTAGGACTATTATGGCCGCGCAGGCGTACCCTTACGATTGCGATTTTGTTAGTCTGGGCGACAAGTGTTATGGGCAGTCGCCTGTTGTTGGGTATGCATTGGCCGCGTGATTTAGTTGTCGCGACGTTGATATCCTGGCTTCTGGTGACGCTGGCGACTTGGCTTGCTCAGCGCATTTGCGGGCCGCTTACGCCACCCGTTGAAGAGGCTCGCGAGATAGCGCAGCGGGAGCAAGAACGTTGACGGTGGTTGATTTTCCGTAATTTGCCCTTAAATCATGAGTGGACAGAACGCTTTTCCGTTTCGCGCGCGTCGCGAAAATGGTAATTTAAAGGGCTGAATGCGGTAAGTTGAACACGATTTATTCGCTCAAACCACATAACGGGAAGTAATGTGAAATATTTACTCATTTTCTTACTGGTGTTGGCGATTTTTGTTATTTCGGTGACATTGGGCGCGCAGAACGATCAACAGGTAACGTTTAATTACCTGCTGGCTCAAGGGGAGTACCGTATTTCTACGTTGCTTGCCGTTTTATTTGCCGCAGGCTTTGCTATTGGTTGGCTAATTTGCGGCCTGTTCTGGCTGCGTGTTCGCGTCTCCCTGGTGCGTGCCGAACGTAAAATCAAACGACTGGAAAACCAGCTTTCGCCTGCGACCGACGTTGCGGTATCTGCCGATTCGTCGGTTGTGAAGGAATAATCATTTATGCTGGAGTTGTTGTTTCTGCTTTTACCTGTAGCGGCAGCCTATGGCTGGTATATGGGTCGCAGAAGTGCGCAACAAACAAAACAGGACGAAGCTAACCGTCTTTCTCGCGACTATGTGGCGGGGGTTAACTTCCTCCTGAGCAACCAACAGGATAAAGCGGTGGATCTGTTCCTCGACATGCTGAAAGAGGATACCGGCACCGTTGAGGCTCATCTCACTCTTGGAAACCTGTTTCGCTCTCGCGGTGAAGTAGACCGCGCCATCCGCATCCACCAGACCTTAATGGAAAGCGCGTCGCTGACTTATGAGCAGCGTCTGCTGGCTGTGCAGCAACTGGGGCGTGATTACATGGCGGCCGGGTTGTATGACCGGGCGGAAGATATGTTCAACCAGCTTACGGATGAAACGGATTTCCGCGTAGGGGCGTTGCAACAGCTGTTGCAAATTTATCAGGCGACCAGCGACTGGCAGAAAGCGATTGATGTGGCTGAGCGGCTGGTGAAGCTCGGCAAAGACAAACAGCGCATTGAGATCGCACATTTCTATTGTGAGCTGGCGCTGCAACAGATGGGCTGCGATGATATGGATCGCGCCATGACGTTGCTGAAAAAAGGCGCCGCCGCAGACAAAAACAGCGCCCGTGTTTCTATCATGATGGGCCGTGTGTTTATGGCAAAGGGGGAATACGCCAAAGCGGTGGAGAGCTTACAGCGGGTTATCTCCCAGGATAAAGAACTGGTCAGTGAAACGCTGGAGATGTTGCAGACGTGCTATCAACAGCTTGGTAAAAATGATGAATGGGCGGAGTTCTTACGTCGGGCCGTGGAAGAAAACACCGGCGCCGCCGCTGAGTTGATGCTTGCCGATATTCTGGAAGCGCGGGAAGGGCACGACACTGCGCAGGTCTATATCACTCGCCAGTTACAGCGCCATCCGACCATGCGGGTGTTTCATAAGCTGATGGATTATCACCTCAATGAGGCAGAAGAAGGACGCGCGAAAGAGAGCCTGATGGTGCTGCGTGATATGGTCGGTGAGCAGGTGCGCAGCAAACCGCGTTATCGCTGCCAGAAGTGTGGGTTTACCGCCTATACCATGTACTGGCATTGTCCTTCCTGCCGGGCGTGGTCGACGATTAAACCTATTCGCGGCCTCGACGGGCAGTAGTTTTAAAAAAGTCTGCATTTTAGTTACAACATACTGTTGATTTTTACCTGTCCCTCACACGGGCATCCGGGCAATATCGCCTCGCAGGGGTATAATCGCGCCTGTTCATTTTGCCCTTGCGCAGGTAGAATGCACGCCGTTTACCCATTTCGCGCCGCACCCGGTGCCCATCATCAAGAAGGTCTGGTCATGACGTTTACTGCTTCATCTTCTTCCCGCGCTGTTACCGATTCTCCTGTCGTTGTTGCTCTGGATTACAATAATCGTGATAACGCGCTGGCTTTCGTCGACAGAATCGACCCGCGTGATTGCCGCCTGAAAGTCGGCAAAGAGATGTTCACGCTGTTCGGCCCGCAGTTGGTTCGTGATTTGCAGCAGCGCGGCTTCGATATCTTTCTTGACCTGAAATTTCATGATATTCCAAATACCACGGCACATGCCGTTGCGGCGGCGGCAGATCTGGGCGTATGGATGGTTAACGTCCATGCGTCGGGTGGGGCGCGAATGATGACCGCAGCGCGCGAAGCCTTACTGCCGCTGGGTAAGGATGCGCCATTGCTGATTGCTGTGACGGTACTGACCAGCATGGAAGCCAGCGATCTGGCGGATCTTGGCGTGACGTTGTCACCGGCTGATCATGCGGAACGTCTGGCGCGCCTGACGCAAAATTGCGGGCTGGATGGCGTGGTCTGCTCGGCGCAGGAAGCGGTGCGCTTTAAGCAGGAATTTGGCACAGAGTTTAAGCTGGTAACGCCGGGTATCCGCCCTCAGGGATCTGACGCTGGCGATCAGCGCCGTATCATGACGCCGGAACAGGCGCTGGCGGCGGGCGTGGACTATATGGTTATAGGACGACCGGTTACGCAGTCTGCTGACCCTGCGCAAACCCTGAAGGCCATTAATGCATCACTGAAACGGGGAGCCTGATGAACAATTCTGACAGCCGTCTGGTCTATTCCACGGAAACGGGCCGGATTGACGAACCGAAAGCGGCGGTTGAACGCCCAAAGGGTGATGGTATCGTCCGTATTCAGCGCCAGACCAGCGGGCGGAAAGGTAAGGGTGTGTGCCTTGTTACCGGCATTGATATGGATGATGCTGAACTGACCAAACTGGCCGCAGAGCTGAAGAAAAAATGCGGCTGCGGTGGGGCGGTTAAAGAGGGAATAATTGAAATTCAGGGCGATAAGCGCGATCTGATTAAATCATTACTGGAAGCCAAAGGAATGAAAGTTAAACTGGCTGGCGGCTAATGAAAAAAGCCACGATAGTTATTTATCGTGGCTTTAAATTTCACTGTGTATATTTAGAGTAAAGACCTGTAAAGAATTACCGTATTATTATTTCGAGCCGGTCGACCGTAGATTATTTACCTACCTGATGGCCGATAACACCACCTACCGCAGCCCCGCCTAGCGTACCCAGCGTGCTACCGTCAGTTAAAATAGCACCGCCCAACGCCCCAGCCCCTGCACCGATCGCAGTGTTACGGTCACGTTTAGACCAATTAGAGCAAGCGCTCAGAGACATCGCCAGGGTAATTGCCAGAACAGCGGCGGTCATTTTTTTGCTCGTCATAAACATAATACTTTCTCCTGAATAATTGATTCACGGAAGTAAGTTCTCTTTAATTATAGCTAAAATGATGTTCATTAAAGCCATTAAAGAGACTGTCCGCAAAACCTTGTTGCGCAGGGGTAACAGCTTAAAATCACGCAGGTGATAGTCACTTCCTGTTATATCGCTAATATAAATTTTACGACTTTACCCTGTTAATAACAGGTAAATAGTCTTAATTAGATTGTCGGAAAAATCTCAGAGGGGAGAGATGATTTGCCATCTGGCAAATCATCTGCAATGCGCTCAGGCACGAGGTTCGATGATGTTCACCGTCAGCCCGGTGCGTTCCAGTTGCATTTGATGGTCCGCACTTATTCTGGAATCGGTGATAACGCGGCTAAAACGTGTTAACGGCCCCAGCGTATAAGGATGTACTGCGCCGAATTTAGAGCTGTCCGTCAGAACAATGGCTTCAGAGCCTTTTTCCAGTACGGCGTTAACCACATCCGATCGCATCATGTCCCGTCCGGTAAAACCGGTATCCGGCTGCCAGCCATCGATACCGATGAAGGCCTTACTGAAGTGAACCTGCTGGATAAACTGGCGGGTCAATGGCCCGACCATACTTTCACTTTTTTTCTGGTAGATTCCGCCAAGGAGGATCACTTCGCACGGCGTCTCTTTGAGCAAGTGAGCGATATAGCTACTCACCGTAATAATGGTGACATCCTTTTGTTCCGCTAACGTTCTGGCCAGCAGGGCATTGCTGCTGCCGTTTTCAATAAATACGGATTCGCCGGGGCTGACCAGTGATGCGGCAAATTCAGCCAGTTCGCGTTTGAGCGTGTAATTGGTCATCATGCGCGTTTCGACGTCATCGCTGTCCAGCGAGACGGCAAAACCATGCGCACGGCGCAGATAGCTCTGTTTTTCCAGGGTGTTAAGATCCTGTCGGATCGTGACTTCAGAGACGCCGGTGATTTTTGCCAGTTCAGCCACGCTCATCTGGCCTTTATCAATGACCATTTGCAAAATTGATTGTTGTCGGGAATTCATAATTTTAATTTTTATAACGGTATCAGTACCGGGGAGTATAAGGGATGCTGCGTTTCCTGAGTCAGGTGCCACGAAAAGCTCGCGTCACTTAGATCTCCCACGGAGCCCGGGGTTTCGTCGAGGAGGCGTCGGTATCTTCTTTCACCTGACTTAACAACTCCGCTTTAAGAATTTCAAGGTTGTGGATGGCAGAGTGGTAATCGCCAGCAACAAGGATATCCAGCACGGTATCAATGCGTTCGGCAACACGTTGGGCGTCGATATCAGACATGGTTATCATCCTTACGTCAAAAATGTATGAATTTCATGATGCAAAAAATAATGCCAAAAGAGAAGGGGAAAAACAGGATTCGCCAAAACCATTGGGTAATATTATATATTCTGTTATTACATGCAGATAAGTTTGTTACCAGAGGTCTCTTACTCTGTCCCGAACGCCTGTTTTTTGCCCACCTCAGCGCATCTTTTTATTCAGATAACGTTTGTACCAGCGTTCAAAAGCGGCGGCGGGCATGGGTTTGGCAAACAGGAACCCCTGGCGCTCGTTGACGCCATTCTTGGTTAAAAACGCATCTTCTTTTGCGCTTTCGACGCCTTCCGCAATCACCTGTAGATTTAACGCCTGCGCTACGGCGACGATCGCGCGTACTAACGATTGCGAAACCGACCGCTTATGAATGTCTCTGACAAACGTCTGATCCAGCTTGACCGCATCAATGGGGAAGCGGGCAAGCTGAGAAAGCGACGAGTAGCCGGTGCCAAAATCGTCCAGATGTATCTGCGCGCCAAGCTGGCTGAATTGCTGGATGACGGTCAGCGCCAGTTCTTCGTTTTCAATCAAACAGCTTTCTGTCAGTTCGACATCAATCGGGCAATATTCGAAGTTCAGTTCATGAAGCACCTGCTTCAGGTCGGTAAAAATAGTTTGATCCGCGAGCTGGCGGGCGGATACGTTCACCGCGACGCGCAGGTTGATGCCTTTGCTGCGCCATTTGGCGACCTGCCGTACAACATCCATCATCACCCATCGCCCCAGCGGGACAATCAGCCCAGACTCTTCGGCGTAGGAGATAAACTCCAGCGGGGGAATTAACCCGCGTTCCGGTGATTGCCAGCGCACCAGCGCTTCGAGGCTGCGGACTTCGCCGCGCCAGGTCATCTTCGGCTGGTAGTGGATCAGGAGCTGATCGTTTTCCAGCGCTTTGCGCAGATTGGTGTCCAGCCAAAGATACTCAAAGACGCGCTGGTTCATCTCGGGAGAGAACACGCAAAACTGTCCACGTCCGCCTTCTTTCGCGGTGTACATTGCGGTATCCGCATTACGAATCACGCTTTCGCTGTCATGCCCGTGCTGCGGCGCAAGGGCGATACCGATAGAACAGCCGGTATACACCTCGATAAGGCCAATGCGAAAGGGTTGACGCAAGCGTGTGAGAATTCGCGATGCCATGGCCTCCAGCGACCCTTGCGAAGTCTGCGTGGCGAGAACGATAAACTCATCGCCGCCGAGGCGGGCCAGCAGTTGATTCTCCTCAAGGCAACTCAGGATCGCCAGCGAGACGGCCTGTAGCAGCTGGTCTCCAAACATATGCCCGTAGGCGTCGTTCACCCTTTTGAAGTTGTCCAGGTCCAGATAGACGATACCAACCTGATTGTCGCCCGCGTTTTCAATGGCATCGTTAATCAGCTCATGAATGGCATTCCGGTTAGGCAGCCCGGTGATTGTGTCCGTATTCGCCAGTACGCGTAAACGCTCCTGCGTACGCCGCTCCTCGGTAATGTCGGTGCCTGAACAGATTAAAAAGATTTCGTTCTTACCGCTGCCGCTATGGACAAATTTATTCCGAAACAGAAACAGGCGCTGGCCTTTGCGGGTCTTTACCCAGCGTTCGATCTCATAAGAGTTGCCGTTGCGGAAAAAACCGCTGATGTTGCGCCTGGAGGCTGCGGCTTCGCGCCGGCTCATAAATAATTTGAAGACGCTTTGCCCAATGACGTCATGCTCTTTTAACCCGGTGTATTCTTCGCAAAGACGGTTAAAACGCTGGATATTCCCGCGGCTGTCAAGGATCACGATCGCTGAGTTGGCCTCTGATACCACCTGCTCGGCAAAGGAAAGTCCCAGAACGGCCTCCTGCGTATCTGAGGGCGCATCATGCCAGACCGATACGTTTCCTGCCCATTCGCGCTTGTTGATTTTTCGCCCGACAAGTTGCACGGGAACGGCATTATGTTCACCGGGAAGGGTGAGTAACAGGCTTGACGTGATGACGGTCATCTCCCGGATGCGGTCAGCCTGCTCGGAAGATAACGCAACGGTCTGGTCAGCGTCGGCAGCCTCAGTCGCGGATAAACGCAGGGTGTCGCAGTCATCCGATAAACGCCAGTAAGGGCTATGGGTTCCCAAATCGCTAAACAATGAAACAGGCTCCAGAACGTCTTTCATGATGCTTACCATCCCGTTTAAAGCGCATACAGCCTCAGGAGAAAGGTTAGCCATGATTCGTACGAGGTAATTATGGCTGAACATATTGTTTTACTTATGTATTTATATGTAATCCAGATTCAGAAAAAAGCATAGCGAGCGGATAAAAATAATTCTGAACGGATGAGTGAAGTGTAGCGTGCGGTGGGTGGGGCGGGCAGAAAAAAAACGGCCTTTCCGGTTAAAGAAAGGCCGCTACATCAAAAACGTCAGGCGACAGGCCGGGCGATAATGCTACGGGTTTCCATGCGAACTTCCGCGATCGTTACATCGATCACATCAGTCACTTTGTATACCGTTTCACCTTTGATCTGCACGGTGCCGCTTTCCTGGCTGCAAACCAGCTCGTCACGTACGGCATGCAGGAACGGCGCCGGGATAAAGGCCATTGCGCCATTATCGACCAGGCGAACGCGCATCCCGCCGCGGCTGATATCAACGATTTCCGCCGCAAAGCGTGTTTCTGTACCGGCTTTATCATTCAGGAAGCGCGCATATAACCAGTCTCCGACGTCACGTTCCGCCATACGGTTCAGGCGGCGGCGTTCAGCCATCTGCTGCGTTGTCTCTTCCTGCGGACGCGCGATGGTTTCGCCTTTGATGACGGCTTTCAGCAGGCGGTGGTTAATCATGTCGCCGTATTTACGAATCGGAGAGGTCCAGGTTGCATACGCTTCCAGACCCAGTCCGAAGTGAGGGCCCGGTTCGGTGCTGATCTCTGCGAATGACTGGAAGCGACGAATACGGCTGTCCAGGAAACCGGACGGTTGGGCATCCAGCTCGCGGCGCAGTTTGCAGAAGCCTTCCAGGGTTAATACGTCTCCTGCGTCAACGTGCAGGCCATGCGTTTTCAACAACGCCGCCAGCGCGTCGGCGTTGGCCGGGTCGAAGCCCATGTGAACGTTGTAAATACCAAAGCCCAGTTTGTCGCGCAGCACGCGGGCGGCGCAAATGTTCGCCGCGATCATGGACTCTTCCACAATGCGGTTCGCAATGCGGCGAGGTTCCGCGACGATATCCAGCACTTCGCCTTTCTCTCCAAGAATAAAGCGATAGTCCGGGCGATCTTTGAACACCAGCGCATGGTTGTGACGCCATTCGCCACGGCTCAGGCAAATGCGCTGGAGCAGGCGGATCTGTTGGGCGATAGCGTCACTTTCAGGCTGCCAGCTGCCGGTATTTTCCAGCCAGTCGGAGACATTGTCGTAGGCCAGTTTGGCTTTCGACTTGATCGTGGCCGCAAAGAAGGTGATGTCATCTTCAATAGTGCCGTCGGCGGCAATGGTCATGCGGCAGGCCAGTGCCGGACGAACTTCCTGCGCGCGCAGGGAACAGAGGTCGTCAGACAGTTCGCGCGGCAACATCGGGATGTTGAAGCCCGGCAGATAGTTGGTAAACGCCCGGATTTTTGCGATGTTATCCAGCTTGCTGCCTTCCGCAATCCACGCGGTCGGATCAGCAATCGCAACCGTCAGTTGCAGCTTACCTTCGCCCAACTCTTGCGCATAAAGGGCGTCATCCATGTCTTCGGTGCTGGCGCTGTCGATAGTGACAAAATCCAGCTCGGTCAGATCCTGGCGTACCAGACCTTCATCAAGCATTTCTGTCGCCGCGCCGTTCGGCGCTTCTTTTTCGAGATTATGGCGAGCCAGCGTGACCCACCACGGTACGAAGTGGTCGTCGGCGAAGGTGATGAACTGGGTTAACTCGGCGTAGAAAGAGCGGTCGCCTTTCAGCGGATGACGGCGCATTTCGGCAACGGCCCAGTCACCCTCTTTAAATTCGTGTTCCACGCCACGGGCGGCACGGCATGGGATAGCGTCTTTCAGCAACGGATGATCCGGTACGATGGACAGACGATCGTTTTTACCCTGGATTTTGCCCACGAAGCGGGTCAGGAAGGGCTCGATCAGTTCTTCTGGCTCGGCGGACTCGCGTTCTTTTTCCGTATGGATCACCGCGACAATGCGGTCGCCGTGCATGACTTTTTTCATCTGCGGCGGCGGGATGAAATAACTTTTTTGTGCATCGACTTCCAGGAAGCCAAAGCCTTTTTCCGTGGCTTTTACCACCCCTTCAGCACGCGGCGTCTGGGAATGTAGTTGCTGTTTAAGCTGCGCTAGCAGCGGGTTGTCCTGAAACATAATTGTCTATTTTCGTGGCCAAAAGAGCGGCTGACAGTTTTACGCGATTCTGCCTGGCGCAGCAAGCGCTCTTTCAGTAAAGGCGCGGTTAATGTGTTTCGCCCAACGCGATTTTTAAACGGTTCAACCAACCGCACAATCCGCACCAGCCCAGCAAGTTGACGGCCTGTTCCAGTGACGCCCCTTGTTCGAGTAACGGCGTGAATTGCGCAGCGCTAAAACGATCGGGCGCCCTGGTCAGCCATTGTATCGCTTGCGTGACAGGACGCTCAACCGGATGTTGGCTTTCCCAGTGCTGTATCTCCCGTTCACCCCGGCGGAACACCGAAATGGTCTCTGCCCATTCACCCGCGTGGCGTGACTGTTCATTAAAACAGGCGACGCTGCCATTGATGCGTGACGTGAGCAGCGTGGCGAGCGGGAGCGACGCCGGTGGCGCATCCGTACGCAGGGCGCTGGTGAGCAGTGTGCCAAGCAAAGAAAGCAGGGCGGGTTCGTGAACCAGGACTGGCGCGAGCGTCAGCAGTTCTGCAACCGGCTGATGGTGGGACAGGCACTCCAGCTGTTCGGCGCTGGCGTAACGTATTTCCACGCCTTCCTGAGCCGGGTGCCATTGCGCGTCCCTTTCCTGGAAAAGCTGCGCATCGGCGAATTGCTGTATATCCAGACCCGGCACCCAGCGGACGGGGTGTCCACGATAAGCCTGGAATATCGCCACGACGCGCGCCTGAAAACCCACAAAACCAATAATCTGGTTTATCAGAATGATGTCGCAGGTCGTCAGACCCACATCGTCAAGATGCTGGCGGTCGCGGGCATTAATGACCGCAGGGGAACTGGCCAGTTGACGCGCGTATTGCGTGATTTGCGCCAGTCGGTGGTTACTCTCCCGGGAGGAGTCCGGGCCGGGAAGCGGGGTTAGTCGCGCGGCGTAATGGTTACAGAGCCGCTGTACGCCATAGACCTGGGCAACGGTCAATGCGGTACTCATTCGTTCATAGGCGCTGAACGTGTGGAGACGATTCTGTGTGACGCGCTCGGGAAAGAGGCGTTGAGCAAGTTGACGGGCAGGGTGCAACCAGGACTGAAAGGGTAAAAGCACGTCTTCGGCGATCGCTAAATCCAGCAGAAAACTGTCCTCGACGTTCGCGGCTTCCGGCACCAGCGGGAGAACCTCTTGCGGATAAGTGCTGGACTGGGTTTCATGATACCAGTGGCTTTTGCCTTCAATTCGGCGTTGTTCCATGGGCGTTCCTTGGTCTAAAAGTGGCGACCCGGACACGTCGTCGTCGAATCACGCCGGATCGTTTTCGCTGCATTATCCTGGCGTAAGCAAGAGAGGGGATAAAAGATTGTTAGGTGATAATAAATATCAGAATGATATATACCGCGATGCGACAGCGCGCGAAGAATGGAAGGGGGGGAAAGGCGTCATCAGAGAAGGGAATAATGGGCGACGCTGCGCCGCCCATTGCGGGAAGTGAAACGATTATTTCAGTTCCAGTTCGTTCATGGCTGCGATGCTGAAACCGCCGTCGACGTGAACGACTTCACCGGAGATACCGGCAGACAGATCGGAGCACAGGAAGGCGGCAGAGTTGCCCACATCTTCAATGGTAACGGTGCGGCGAATCGGCGTAACCGCTTCGCAATGCGACAGCATTTTACGGAAATCTTTGATGCCGGACGCGGCCAGAGTACGGATCGGACCTGCGGAGATTGCGTTAACACGAACGCCTTCCGGGCCCATTGCGTTAGCCATGTAACGCACGTTTGCTTCCAGAGACGCTTTTGCCAGACCCATGACGTTGTAGTTCGGGATTGCGCGCTCAGCACCCAGATAAGACAGGGTCAGCAGGGCGGAACCCGGATTCAGCATGGTACGGCAAGCTTTTGCCATCGCCACAAAGCTGTAAGAGCTGATGTCGTGCGCGATTTTAAAGCCTTCACGGGTAACGGCATTCACATAGTCGCCATCCAACTGATCGCCAGGTGCGAAGCCGATAGAGTGAACGAAACCGTCGAATTTCGGCCAGACTTTACCCAGCTCGGCAAACATAGCGTCGATGCTGGCATCTTCAGCCACATCACACTGCAACACGATGCTGGAATCCAGTTGAGCGGCAAACTCTTCCACGCGGCCTTTCAGTTTGTCGTTCTGGTAGGTGAACGCCAGTTCAGCTCCTTCGCGGCGCATCGCCTGAGCGATACCGTAGGCGATGGACAATTTGCTGGCAACACCCGTTACCAGAATGCGCTTACCGGAAAGAAAACCCATAGCTTTAATCCTTATAGTCATTACTTATTTTTTGCTTTTAATATCAATAAATTAAAAGCAACATTTCAAAGTTATTCGAAATTAGCTCGAAATTATATCCCACTCACAGCCCTTTGTGTCACGATATTTTTCCGTCATTTCCCGTGACTTAGCTCCGGGGCGGCGCAGGACGAGCCTGTTTACTTTCGATATTTTCCTGCATCCGTCCAGTATATCACCCGCTATCAGGTTCGCCTCATCCAACCAGCACGAGCGGGCGACGCGCTGCGAATATAAGGGATAAATACATTTGGACGAATCATAATGGTTGCATGACTAATTCTACTTATGTATTATTCGCAGCCGGTTCGTTATGACGCGTAAGTGCGTGATAACTCACAAGAACCGTCAAACCGCCATTAGCTCATCTGGAAGAGCGAACGACATTTGTTGTGGGTGTTGTAGGGAACGGGGTTCGAGGCCTCGATGGCGGCCCAGGCCGACTTAGCTCAGTAGGTAGAGCAACTGACTTGTAATCAGTAGGTCACCAGTTCGATTCCGGTAGTCGGCACCATTTCAAACGTTTCCAATGTTTTCTGACTTCATAAAAGCCCGCGTATCGCCGTTTCTTCTCTCCCGTCAAAACCGCGCTTCAACGGGAAAGAAGAGTCTGAACTTACGGTTTACCTGCCAGTCGAGACCTTTTCAAATCGATAAAACAGGTTCGGCTCACTCATAATATAAATGTTGCCGGCCTTATCCATCGACACGCCTTCAGGTTGCGGGATATCTTCCTCAAGACCATTTTCGCCCTGCGTTAATGACATCCGGCGCAGCACATTGCCGTTCAGGTCTATCTCTGTCAGGCTGCGTGACTCATCAGATAAGATCAGCAGATGTTCACCGTGGATGTGAAGGGCGGAGATATCGTCTACGTCCAGATTTTTAATCAGATCATCCAGCGGGACGATCTCAGAAAAACGAGTAAGGCCACCGTCGCTTTGGGTTCGGTACAGCATGACCGGTTTACGTTCTTTGGCGAAATAGAGTTCATTTCGTCCGGCCATCCAGGCAATGCCTTCGATTCCCCGGTTGCGCGCGTTCTCAAACAGGTCTGTTTCTATTTTTCTCACTGATCTGATGTCCAGATCCTGGCTGAGCTGGTAAACATACATCGCAGAGTCTGCTTCATCGACCAGTAAGTATGTCCCGTTACCCGCGTATTCGATTGATTCAGCATCTTTAATCCGATCTGCGATGCTTTTTCTGGCGAGTATTTCTCCATTTTTAGACAGTTTGAGGATGGTGGCGGGTCTGTTGAGGGTGGCGACAAAAACATCTTCTTCGGGCACGTAGCTCAGGGAGGATAAATTGTCGATCCCGGACAACGGTTTTTTGAAGTCCAGAGTGTAGCCGAATGCCGGTTCAGTCTGGTTGTCAGCGCGAGTGAATACGAAAGCGGACGCCAGTAGCATAACCAGCGCCAGACACAGGATCAGCCAGGAATATTTTCTCATGGGCGCTCCTGCATTCGGGGCGCGTGGTGGATGACCAAATGGCCGCTAATTGATTCAGACAACAACATCATAACGCTCCTTCAGGCTAGCGATCTTTTCGCCAGGCGTCGGCGGTGAGGGCTTCGCCGAAGTGTCCTGCGATCAAACGGCGGGTGAGTTCATGTAACGGAGAGGCGAGAACATCAGCAGTGCTGCCGCGTTCGACCACTTCGCCCTGGTGCATGACCAGCACCTGATCGCTGATGTGTTTCATCATCCCCAGATGCTGAGTGACGTAGATATACGAAATCCCCTGTTTTTCCTGGAGTTCCAGCATCAGGTTGATGAGCTGCGAGCGCATCGACATATCGAGCGAAGCCAGCGCTTCGTCGGCGATGATCACCTTCGGTCGTAAAATCAGGGCGCGGGCTAATCCCAGACGCTGTTTCTGCCCTGGCGCCAGCATGTGCGGATAATAGCTGACGTGGTCAGGGAGAAGGCCGACCATCCGCATGGTTTCAATAATCTGCTTACGTCGCTGCTCCGGTTCCAGATCGGTGTTCAACCGCAGCGGGAAATCCAGAATCTGCGAGATGCGCTGTCGCGGATTGAGTGACGTTGACGGGTCCTGAAAAATCATGCGGATGCGCTGGCTGCGAAACGAGTAGTCGCCATATTTCAGCGGATGATCGTCAATCAGCAGTTCACCGCTGGTCGGCGCGATCATTCCTGCCAGCATTTTCGCCAGCGTGGATTTGCCGGAGCCATTCTCGCCAATAATGGCGAGCGTCTGGCGTTCGCGTAAGGTGAAGCTGAGCGGCTTTACCGCCTCGACGGTCTGACGCCGGAACCATCCTGTACGGTAGCGGAAGGTTTTACTCAGGTTACGCACTTCGAGCAGGGTTTCCACCATGTCACTCTTTCTCCATATTCAGCGGAAAATGACAGGCGTAGAGATGATTCTTCGCCCCGGTCAGACGCGGGGTTTCAATGCATTCTCGTTGAGCATACGGGCAACGCGGCCCCAGACGACAACCTATCGGTAATTGTTCCAGCAGCGGGATTGCCCCTGGCATGGTATTCAGGCGGCTTTTATGCGGCATGGCGCTGCCAAAATCCGGTATCGCGCGGATGAGCGCCTGAGTATAAGGGTGGTGAGGCGTCGCCACCAGATCCTTACTGGGCGCAGTTTCAACCGTCTGCCCGCAATACAGAACGTTAATTTTGTCTGCCCACTGGCTGAGCATTTGCAGGTCATGACTGATCAGCAAAATAGTGGTATTGCTGTTCTGGTTCAGGCGCGTCAGCAGGCGGAAAATCTGCGCCTGGGTGGTGGGTTCCATCGCGTTGGTCGGTTCGTCGGCAATCAGCAAGCGCGGCTGATTGGCGAGCGCAATGGCGATCATGACTTTCTGACATTCGCCATCCGTCAGTTCATACGGAAAACTGCGCATCGCGTCTTTGTGATCTTTAATGCCGACCCGGTGCAACAGTTCAATGGCACGGCGTTTTCGCCAGCCAATACGCTGCCACCAGCGACCTTTATAGGTCCAGGCGGGAATATTCTGCATCAGTTGACGGCCAATGCGCTCCGAAGGATCAAGGCACGACTGCGGTTCCTGAAAGATCATCGACACGTTATGGCCGACCAGTTTGCGACGCTCGCGCGCGGAAAGACGCAGCAGGTCGATATCGTCAAAGCGCATACGGTCGGCGGTGACGCGCCAGTTGTCTTTCGCCACACCGCAAATGGCTTTCGCAATCAGGCTTTTCCCGGAGCCGGATTCGCCGACCAGTCCACGAATCTCCCCTTCATTTAACGTCATGCTGACCCGATCTACGGCTTTAACCCAGTCTTCGCCGGTTTTAAATTCAATGGTCAGGTTACGGATATCCAGTAACGGCATTATTCCACCCCCGCGATAATCGCGCGCCGGATGCCGTCGCCAAGCAGGTTCACCAGCAGAACGCTGATCATAATTGCCGCGCCTGGTAACATCACCGTCCACGGCGCGACATATATCAGCTCCAGCGCGTCGCCGAGCATGGCGCCCCATTCAGGAGAGGGGAGTTGCGCGCCGAGGTCGAGAAAACCGAGCGCGGCGATATCGAGGATCGCCATCGACAACGCGCGGGTGATTTCGGTAATCAGACCGGCGGTAATATTGGGCAGAATGGCAAACCAGAGAATATTGAGCGTGGTGGCACCGTCGAGGCGCGCGGCGATCACATACTCTTTTTCCAGCTCGTCATGCACCATGCTGTAGACCGAGCGCACCATACGCGGCAGCAGTGCGAGCCAGACGGCAAACATTGCGTGACTCAGATGCGGCCCGGCAAAGGCAACAACGATAATCGCCAACAGCAACGACGGAATAGAGAGCAGGGTGTCCAGAATATGGTTGAGTACGGCGGAGCGTAAGCCGTGTGTAGCCCCGGCGACAACGCCCAGAATCAGGCCGCACAGCGTTGCCGCCAGCGTGACGATAAACGCGCCGCCGACGGTGGGCGCCGCGCCGCTCAGCAGGCGACTTAAAACGTCACGCCCCAGATCGTCCGTCCCCAGAAAAAACGAGACTTCGCCATAGCGCGACCAGGACGGCGGCAGCAACTGGTAGCCGAGGAACTGCTGATCGATGCCGTAGGGAGCAAACCAGCTGCCAAAAATACACAGCACCACCAGACCTGCGCAGCCGTAAAGACCGACCATCGCAGAAGCGTCGCCATAAAATTTGCGCCAGGCAGTGCGCAGTGTTCCCGGTGGGCGCTTTTCGCTGTACACACTATCGTAAGGCATACCATTCCTTATGTTTCAGAGGGTTAGCCATAGCACCCAAAATATCAGAGATCACGTTGACGATAATCACCAGCGAACCAACCACCATTACGCCTGCGGAAATAGCGGCGTAGTCCTGCTGGCGGATAGCGTTGATCAACCAGCGTCCCAGCCCCGGCCAGCTAAAGACCATCTCGGTGATCATCGCCAGCGTCAGCATGGTGGAAAACTGCAAGCCGAGACGCGGGATCACCGGCGGCAGCGCGTTGTGCAGCACATGCCGACGCAGAATCGTCAGCCGTGACAGACCGCGCGTCGCCGCTGCCTTCACGTAATTCTGGTCATACACTTCAATAGTGCTGATGCGCATCAGACGAATCACTTCCGTGGTGGGGGCGACGGCCAGCGTCAGCACCGGCAATACCATGTGACGTACTGCGCTCATCACCATCTCATCGCGCCAGGGCGAGTCGGAAATCCAGGCATCAATAATGGCGAAACCGGTGACCGGCTTCACTTCGTAAAGCAGATCAAAACGACCTGATACCGGCAGCCAGCCGAGCGTGAGCGAGAAAAACAGCGTCAACAGCAGCGCCAGCCAGAAGACCGGAATCGAAAATCCCACTAAGGCGAGGGCGCTGATGAAACGGTCTGGCCATTTATTCCGCGTTACGCCTGCCAGCATCCCCACGGGGATTCCGACCATCAGGGCAAAGCCGAAAGCGAGAATGCACAGCTCCATCGTGGCGGGAAAAACCTCTTTGAGCTGTTCGGAGATCAGCTGGCCGTTAATGCTGGAAACGCCAAAATCCCAGTGGATCAGGCTGTTAAACCAGAAAACCCAGGCGTTCCACAGCGATGCGCCCTGTAATGGCGCATGGGGCGTGAAATAGCTCAGGCTAAAGCCGATAAAGGTCAGAAAGAACAGCGTGACCAACAGCAGCAGAAACCGACGCAGGGTGAAAATAATCATGGTTTTTTCACCTCATCTTCTTTTTCCCGCGAAACACCGGCAAACGAGGCGTTACCAAAGGGACTTAAAACCAGTCCTTTAATATCATAGCGATAAGCCTGTAAACGCAGCGAGGAGGCGAGCGGCAGTATCGGCAGCTCTTTTGCCAGAATATTTTGCGCTTCATCATACGCGTCAATACGCGCCGCAAGCTGCTGGGACGAGAGCGCTTTTCGCAGAATGCCGTCAAACTCAGGATGGCACCAGTGTGCAAAGTTGGTCTGCGAGTTAATGGCGGCGCAGCTCAGCAACGGCCTGAAGAAGCTGTCTGGATCGTTACTGTCGGTTGCCCAACCGGACAACGTCAGATCATGGTTCATGTCCATCAACCGCGCCTCCTGGAAACGACCTTCTACCGGAACAATCACCACTTTTACGCCGACCTGCGCCATATCCGCCTGGATCAGCTCGGCGGTTTTCAGCGGGCTGGGGTTCCAGGCCTGGGAACTGGTCGGCACCCACAGCTGTAGCGTTAAGTTTTCCAGCCCCAGCGCTTTCAACTGCTCGCGGGATTTAGCCGGATTGTATTCTGTAATTTTAGCCTCGTTGTCATAGGCCCACGAGGCGCGCGGCAAAATAGAGGCGGCGGTTTCCGCTGTACCGTAGTAGATCGACTGCATCAGCCGCTGGTTGTTGATCGACAACGCCAGCGCATGGCGTACGGCGGGATTATTCAGCGGCGGCTTATCGGTATTAAAGGCCAGGTAGGCGATGTTCATACCGGGGCGCAGCGTCAAACGCAGGCGCGGATCGTCGCGCAGAATCGTGAGCTGACTGGCAGCGGGCCAGGCCAGCACATCGCATTCGCCGGTGAGCAATTTCGATAAACGGCCTGTGCCGCCGGAGCCTAAGTCAACCACCACCTGCGGCATCAGCGGTTTACCACGCCAGAATCCCTCATGACGTTGCAGACGAATATATTGTCCGGCGCGATATTCCGAGAGCTGGAACGGGCCGGTGCCGATCGGCTGGCGGTCAATCAGTTCCGGGTGATCCTGCTTTGTCAGCTGCGCCGCATATTCCGCTGACATGACCGACGCATAGTGCGTCGCCAGATGCCATAAGAAGGAGGCGTCTGGTTGGGTCAGGCGAAATTCGACGATATTGTTGTCCAGCTTACGCACGCTCTTTACGTTATCGGCAAACTGCAAACTGTCGAAATAGGGAAAACTGCCGCCGTTAACGTTATGCCAGGGATGTTTGCGATCAAAAATGCGCTCGAAGGTAAACACCACGTCATCCGCGTTCAGCTTGCGGGTAGGGGTGAACCAGGCGGTCTTCTGGAAAGAAACGTTGCGACGCAGGTGGAAACGGTAGGTCGCGCCGTTGTCCAGCACTTCCCAGCTTTCTGCCAGTTCCGGCACCAGACGATAAGTATAAGGGTCCACATCCAGCAGTCTGTCATACAGCTGGGCGGCAAGCGTATCAACGATCAGGCCACTGCTCGCTTTTTGTGGATTGAAGGTGTTGACCTGCCCACTGACGCAATAGACAAAACCGCTGTCGCGAATATCAGCATGCATAGTCGGTTCAGGCGCAGCCGCAGCCTGACCACTCAGGAGTCCAGCCATCACGATCAGAGACGATAAAACCAGGCGCATAATTTTTAAGGTTTTTAGATTCGATCTGCAAAGTGTATCGCACTTCGGCCCGCCAGGTAAAAATGACTGCGGACAACTGGCGTAAATGTACACAATTGCGATGACGGAATCGTCATACTGGTTGAATAAACACCAAAGGAAATGCCCGTTCAGTTAAGTTACGGGCTTTGATACATGATTACTTCAGGCTTACGTTTCGCAATATTTTCTGGCCTGCGACAGATTGTACTTTCCAGGTACCGTTTTCTTTCACCATGCAGTCTATTACGGTGTGTTTCTGTTCAGCGCCGAAAGAGACATAGACCTGTGTACATACGGGATCTAAGTCTGATGAGACGATCTCTATTTGCTGCCAGTCATCGTCAAAATCCTGGGCTTTGATGAACATATCAGAATCGGGTACATCTTCGGAGTCTGGGTCTGCTGTATTTGAGGTCTTTAACGCAGCAATGGTGTTTGCTGTAACGTAGGGCTGGAGTCCCTCATAATCAGCCAGTGGATTTTTCTCCTGTATTAACTGGGATATGTACCAGCGATTAAATGTTAAAGCTGTAGCTTCGGGTCCGCCGGGAGACAACGCCGCAAAAGCAGAAGAGCTGATTAACAAGCCAGCCAGAATGGAATGTTTCATATCAGTCACGCCTGTAAAATTGATAAGCTGGCTCTGCTTTACTCCATGTAGAACCAGGGTACATGCTGTGCTGCTTGTAATCTGAATACCAGGTCCCACGCCCATCATAAATACACGCGTGTCCTGACGGATGCCCTGGGATTGGTTGAATCACTGCGACATCACCCTCCCTGGGTGCGCCGGACACCGGGCGAAAACCAGCAGCGTATAAATTTGATGCCATATCTTTCGCGTGGTGAGTGTTGTGCAGGTTTGCTCCTCCAGCACGAATTGCATTTGATACGAAATGTGCACATTTTTTTTGGCTTGAACTTCCCGCATGTCTGCGTGCGTATTCTACGGCTGCGTGTTTATCCCAATTCATGGCATTTCCCTTGTATGCAAAATCGTTGGGTATAACATTACGCTGGAAATTCAATCACCTTTGTAATTATTTTTATTATGTTATTAACCAATATCGAAATTAATTATAAAGAAAACCTAATTAATTCACTTAACATATTACCCCCACAGAATGAGAACAACTGTCCCGGACATGAGCGCTAAATCTGATGTTTTTTGAGCAATGCGCGCAACTGGTGGTAGGTCAGACCCAGCAATTCTGCTGCCCGTTTTTGATTAAATTTCGCCTGTTGCAGGCTGATTTGCAGAAAGTCTTTTTCCTGCTGTTGCTGAAATTCGCGTAAATCCAGCGGCAATGATGGCGCAGAAACGGGCGTTTCCGGCGGCGTTGGTTCGGGAATGTCACGCTTAAATGGGTCGATGATAATTTCATCTAACGGATAATCGCTGCTGCCATGCCGATAAACCGAACGCTCAACCACGTTTTTCAGCTCACGAATATTTCCCGGCCAGCGGTACTGAAGCAGGGTTTCTCTCGCCCGCGCGGTAAAACCCGGGAAGAGGGGCAGATGAATCTCACGGCACATCTGAATGGCAAAGTGTTCGGCCATTAACATGATGTCGCTTTGACGCTGGCGTAAAGGGGGAAGCTGCACGACGTCGAAAGCGAGCCGGTCCAGCAGATCGGCGCGAAATGTCCCTTCGCTCACCATTTGCGGCAAATCGGCATTCGTCGCGCAGACCAGACGCACATTAACCTGCAACGGCTGGCTGCCGCCGACGCGCTCCAGTTCGCCGTATTCGATCACCCGCAGCAGTTTTTCCTGAACCAGCATGGGAGCGGTCGCCAGCTCATCCAAAAAGAGCGTACCGCCATCGGCGCGTTCAAAGCGTCCGGGATGACGTTTTTGCGCGCCAGTAAATGCGCCTGCTTCATGACCAAATAACTCGGAGTCGAGCAGGTTTTCATTGAGCGCGGCGCAGTTAAGGGAGATGAACGGCCCTTGCCAGCGCGTTGAGAGAAAATGCAGCCGGTTAGCGATCAGCTCTTTCCCTGTTCCGCGTTCGCCAATGATAAGCACGGGTTTATCCAGCGGCGCCAGATGGGAAACCTGCTCCAGCACTTCAAGAAAGCTGTTGGCTTCGCCGAGAAGGTTATCTTTGTATTCTGCCATGATGAGATTCACCACTTGTTAGTGTTATTCACCACTTTAGCCTATTTCTCTCGTGAGGTAAAATCGTAAATTGTTTTAATAATCAATATATTAAAAAGTTGGCACGCAGATTGTATTAACCCTGTAGCAGGGCATAGCCCGATATCAGAACATACCGTGTGAGGATTGAATTATGGGTATTTTTTCTCGTTTTGCCGACATCGTGAACGCCAACATTAATGCGCTGCTGGAAAAAGCGGAAGATCCGCAAAAGCTGGTGCGCCTGATGATTCAGGAAATGGAAGATACGCTGGTGGAAGTCCGTTCTAATTCCGCGCGCGCGCTGGCAGAAAAGAAACAGTTATCCCGTCGCATTGAGCAGGCCGCCGCGCAACAGGCGGAGTGGCAGGAGAAAGCCGAGCTGGCGCTGCGTAAAGACAAAGAGGATCTGGCGCGCGCCGCGCTGATTGAGAAACAAAAACTGACGGATTTGATCGCCACCCTCGATCAGGAAGCGGCACTGGTTGACGACACGCTGGTGCGGATGAAGAAAGAGATTGGCGAGCTGGAAAATAAACTCAGTGAAACCCGTGCCCGTCAGCAGGCATTGACGTTGCGCCACCAGGCGGCAAGCTCTTCCCGTGATGTCCGTCGTCAACTGGACAGCGGCAAACTGGATGAGGCTATGGCGCGTTTTGAATCGTTTGAACGCCGTATCGATCAGATGGAGGCGGAAGCGGAAAGCCAAAACTTTGGCAAGCAGAGAACCCTGGATCAGCAGTTTGCCGATCTGAAAGCAGATGATGAAATCAGCGAACAACTGGCGCAGTTGAAAGCCAAAATGAAGCAAGATAACCAATAATAATACCTGGCGGCGCCCGAACGCGCCGCCGCTCATCACCTGTAAGGAGCACTCATGAGCGCGTTATTTCTGGCCATACCGTTAACCATTTTCGTGCTGTTCGTGTTACCGATTTGGTTATGGCTGCATTACAGCAACCGTTCCGGTCGGGGCGAACTGTCGCAAAGCGAACAGCAACGTTTAATGCAGCTAACCGACGAAGCGCAACGCATGCGCGAGCGTATTCAGGCGCTGGAAGCCATTCTTGACGCCGAACACCCGAACTGGAGGGATCGCTAATGGGAGGAATTAACCTGAACAAGAAATTATGGCGTATGCCGCAGCAAGGGATGGTGCGAGGGGTGTGTGCCGGTATCGCGCAGTACCTTGATGTACCGGTGAAACTGGTGCGAATTCTGGTGGTGTTGTCGATCTTCTTTGGTCTGGCGTTTTTCACCCTGGTGGCTTACATCATTCTCTCTTTTGTACTGGACCCGATGCCGGACAGCATGGCAACGGGCGAGCAACAGCCTTCCAGCGGTGAACTGTTAGATTCGGTGGATCGTGAACTGGCCGCAGGCGAAAAACGTTTACGCGAAATGGAGCGCTATGTGACCTCTGATACCTTCACGTTACGCAGCCGCTTCCGTCAATTGTAAGAGGACAGAGATGAATACTCGCTGGCAACGCGCCGGGCAAAAGGTGAAGCCGGGCTTTAAACTTGCAGGGAAGCTGGTTCTCCTGACCGCGTTACGCTACGGTCCCGCAGGCGTAGCGGGGTGGGCGGTGAAATCCGTGGCCCGGCGCCCGCTGAAGATGTTGCTGGCGTTGGCGCTTGAGCCTTTACTGAGCCGGGCAGCGGCTAAATTATCCCGGCGTTATGGGCGATGAGAGGACGCGGGAAATATTTTCTTAAGGCTATGTGTACAGGATGATGAAATCCTGATCATCAGTAAGAACGATAACAGGTGTACTTTTCTGCTTGTGGCGGCGTAAACGGCGTCGCCATAAATACCTCAGAGAGTTGATAATTAATAATCAGCCCCTATCTTTATTTCCTGCTCGTTATACTTTTATGGACTCTTCAGGCACAACAGGATGGCGATGAAGCGACTCAAAAACGAACTTAACTCGCTGGTTAATCGCGGTGTAGACAGGCATTTACGTCTGGCCGTTACCGGACTTAGCCGCAGTGGAAAAACCGCGTTTATCACTGCGATGGTTAACCAACTGCTCAACATCCATGCCGGATCGCGACTGCCGCTGCTAAGCGCGGTGCGTGAGGAGCGTTTGCTGGGCGTGAAACGTGTTCCACAACGTGATTTTGGCATTCCGCGTTTTACCTACGATGAAGGGCTGGCCCAGCTTTATGGCCAGCCGCCTGCCTGGCCGACGCCAACGCGCGGCGTGAGCGAAATCCGCCTCGCGTTACGCTATAAATCCAATGATTCTTTGCTGCGCCATTTTAAAGACACCTCGACGTTATACCTGGAGATTGTCGATTATCCCGGCGAATGGCTGCTCGACTTGCCGATGCTGGCGCAGGATTACCTGAGCTGGTCCCGGCAAATGACCGGCTTACTGCAAGGGCAGCGGGGCGAATGGTCGGCCAAATGGCGTCAGCTATGCCAGGGGCTGGACCCGCTGGCGCCTGCTGATGAAAATCGCCTGGCGGAGATCGCCGCGACCTGGACGGCGTATCTGCACCAATGTAAACAGCAAGGGCTGCACTTTATTCAGCCTGGTCGCTTTGTGCTACCGGGCGATATGGCGGGCGCGCCTGCGTTGCAGTTTTTCCCGTGGCCGGATGTGGATGCGCATGGCGAATCGATACTGGCGCAGGCGGACAAACACACCAACGCCGGAATGTTGCGTGAACGCTTTAATTACTACTGTGAAAAAGTGGTGAAAGGGTTCTATAAAAACCATTTCCTGCGGTTTGATCGCCAGATTGTACTGGTGGATTGCCTGCAACCGTTGAACAGCGGGCCGCAGGCGTTCAACGATATGCGTCTGGCGCTGACGCAATTGATGCAGAGTTTCCACTATGGTCAGCGAACGCTATTTCGCCGACTCTTTTCCCCGGTGATTGATAAACTGCTGTTTGCGGCGACCAAGGCAGACCATGTGACTGTCGATCAACATGCCAATATGGTCTCTTTGCTCCAGCAACTGATTCAGGATGCCTGGCAAAACGCGGCGTTTGAAGGCATCAGCATGGATTGTCTGGGACTGGCGTCCGTACAGGCGACGACCAGTGGATTGATCGACGTAAATGGTGAAAAGATCCCGGCTTTACGCGGTAACCGTTTAAGCGACGGAACGCCGTTAACGGTGTACCCCGGCGAAGTGCCCGCACGCCTGCCGGGACAAGCGTTCTGGGACAGTCAGGGTTTTCAGTTTGAAGCGTTTCGCCCGCAGGTAATGGATGTGGACAAACCATTGCCGCACATTCGTCTGGATGCCGCGCTGGAATTTTTAATAGGAGACAAATTGCGATGAGCGAACCGTTAAAACCGCGTATCGATTTCGCAGGTCCACTGGAGGTGGAGCAAAACCAGACGCTTAAAACGCAACAGACCTTCAGCGAGACGCAGGCGCAGACCTTTGCCCCCGCGCAGGTGGATGAACCTCTGGAAGACGAGGGGCAGGCGGAAGCGGTCATTGATGCCGCACTGCGCCCTAAACGCAGTTTGTGGCGCAAGATGGTGATGGGGGGACTGGCGTTGTTTGGCGTCAGCGTTGTGGGCCAGGGCGTGCAATGGACCATGAACGCATGGCAAACCCAGGACTGGGTGGCGCTGGGCGGTTGTGCCGCCGGGGCGTTGATCATTGGCGCAGGCGTTGGCTCGGTCGCGACAGAATGGCGTCGGCTATGGCGGTTACGCCAGCGGGCGCATGAACGGGATGAAGCGCGCGACCTGTTGCACAGCCACGGTACGGGAAAGGGCCGTGCGTTTTGCGAAAAGCTGGCGCAGCAGGCCGGTATCGATCAGTCTCACCCGGCGTTGCAGCGCTGGTATGCTTCGATTCACGAAACGCAAAATGATCGGGAAGTGGTCAGCTTATACGCTCAACTGGTGCAACCGGTGCTGGATGCCCAGGCGCGACGTGAAATCAGCCGTTCGGCCGCCGAGTCCACGTTAATGATCGCCGTCAGCCCGCTGGCGTTGGTGGATATGGCATTTATCGCCTGGCGAAATTTGCGGCTGATCAATCGCATTGCGACGCTGTATGGCATTGAACTGGGGTATTACAGCCGTCTGCGTCTGTTTCGTCTGGTGTTGCTCAATATTGCGTTTGCGGGCGCCAGCGAGCTGGTGCGTGAAGTCGGGATGGACTGGATGTCGCAGGATCTGGCGGCGCGTTTGTCTGCCCGTGCGGCGCAGGGTATTGGCGCCGGGCTGTTAACCGCTCGTCTGGGCATTAAAGCGATGGAACTGTGTCGTCCCTTACCGTGGATCGACGATGATAAGCCGCGTCTGGGGGATTTTCGTCGCCAGCTTATCGTTCAGGTCAAAGAGACCTTGCAGAAAAGCAAAACCCCGCGCGAAAACTGATCGCTGGAAGGGCGCTGACCGTATAACTTTACGGCCCGGCGCCCAATTTTCCGTCATGCTGTCAATAATTGTTGACAGAATCCTTCCTGCTAATCGAATACTGGCTTATCATCTATCTAATAGCTCATTGTTTTAGGTGAAAGTTCCCATGCGTCTGGAAGTCTTTTGTGAAGACCGTCTTGGTCTGACCCGCGAGTTACTCGATTTGCTGGTGCTTCGTAGCATTGATTTACGCGGTATTGAGATTGACCCCATCGGGCGAATTTACCTTAATTTTGCTGAACTGGAGTTCACCAACTTCAGCAGCCTGATGGCGGAGATCCGCCGCATTTCCGGCGTGACCGATGTCCGTACGGTGCCGTGGATGCCGTCTGAACGCGAGCATCTGGCGCTGAGCGCACTGCTCGAAGCGTTGCCGGAACCCGTCCTCTCTCTGGATATGAAAAGTAAAATAGAGATGGCGAACCCCGCGAGCTGTCAGCTTTTTGCACAAAATCAGGAGCGTATGCGCAATCACACTGCCGCGCAGTTGATCAACGGCTTCAACTTCCAGCGTTGGCTGGAGAGCAACCCGCAGGTCTCTCACAACGAGCATGTGGTGATTAATGGGCAGAACTTCCTGATGGAGATTACCCCGGTTCATTTGCAAGGGGAAAATGACGAGTACATGCTCACGGGCGCTGTCGTTATGCTACGTTCTACCATCCGAATGGGGCGTCAGTTGCAGAATTTGACGACCCAGGATTTGAGCGCGTTTAGCCAGATTATCGCCGTCAGCGCGAAAATGAAGCATGTCGTAGAGCTGGCTCGTAAGCTGGCTACGCTGAGCGCGCCACTGCTGATTACCGGCGATACCGGAACCGGTAAAGATCTCTTCGCCCATGCCTGCCACCTGGCAAGCCCGCGTGCGGCAAAACCGTATCTGGCATTGAACTGCGCCTCCATTCCTGAAGATGCGGTTGAAAGCGAACTGTTTGGTCATGCGCCGGAAGGTAAAAAAGGCTTCTTTGAACAGGCCAACGGGGGGTCGGTGCTGCTGGATGAGATTGGTGAGATGTCGCCACGCATGCAGACCAAATTGCTGCGTTTTCTTAACGACGGCACCTTCCGTCGCGTTGGCGAGGATCATGAGGTTCACGTTGATGTCCGGGTGATCTGCGCCACGCAGAAGAATCTGGTGGAGCTGGTGCAAAAAGGGCTGTTCCGCGAGGATCTCTACTACCGTCTGAATGTGCTGACGCTCAATCTGCCGCCGCTGCGTGATTGCCCGCAGGATATCATGCCGCTCACTGAACTTTTCGTGGCGCGTTTTGCCGATGAGCAGGGCGTGCCGCGTCCGAAACTCTCTGCCGATCTCAGCACCGTATTAACCCGTTATGGCTGGCCGGGCAACGTGCGCCAGCTTAAAAACGCCATCTACCGGGCGCTGACGCAGCTTGAAGGGTACGAATTACGTCCGCAGGATATTTTGCTGCCGGATTACGACGCCACGACCGTTGCCGTTGGTGAAGATGCGATGGAAGGCTCGCTGGATGAGATCACCAGCCGTTTTGAACGCTCCGTGCTGACGCAGCTTTATCGCAATTATCCGAGCACGCGCAAACTGGCGAAACGCCTGGGCGTCTCACATACCGCGATTGCCAATAAGTTACGTGAATACGGTTTGAATCAGAAGAAAAGCGAAGAGTAGAAACGACACAAGTATTAGAAGCCCGATGAGCGTTGCGCCATCGGGCTTTTTTACCGTCTTACGCTTTCAGCACGTCCAGCGCAGCAGCATAGTCAGGTTCGTTGGTGATTTCGTTCACCAGCTGGCTGAAAATGACGTTGTCGTTTTCATCAATGACCACCACGGCACGCGCCGCCAGACCTTTCAGCGGGCCTTCAGTGATTTCAACGCCGTAGTCTTTCAGGAAGTCAGGATTACGCAGAGTGGAAAGGGTAATGACGTTGCTCAGACCTTCCGCGCCGCAGAAACGAGACTGGGCGAACGGCAGATCCGCAGAAACGCACAGTACGACGGTGTTGTCGATTTCTGTCGCCAGTTGGTTAAACTTACGTACCGATGCCGCACAAACGCCGGTATCAATACTTGGGAAAATATTCAGCACCTTGCGCTTGCCTGCAAACTGAGCCAGTGTGACGTCAGACAGATCTTTTGCCACGAGGGTAAAAGCCTGTGCTTTGCTACCAGCTTGAGGAATGGTGTTGGCGACGGCGACTGGATTGCCCTGGAAATGAACGGTTTGTGACATGGTTATCTTCCTGTTTACATATAGTTAACGTCGTGGCTAGTTTATGCCATCAGCAGTTAACACGGCAAACGCTATTTGTGTTTAATCCACCGCCACGCATCTGCAACGTGAAAAACGGCGAGAAAAGGAGAACCAATGAGATCTGTTAAGGTGTATGAGGAGGCCTGGCCGCTGCACACGCCCTTTGTGATTGCCCGGGGAAGTCGTACCGAAGCGCATGTTGTGGTCGTGGAGCTGGAGGAAGAGGGCGTAAAAGGCGTAGGGGAATGTACGCCTTATCCACGTTATGGCGAAAGCGATGCCTCGGTGCTGGCGCAGATCATGAGTATCGCGCCGCAACTGGAACAGGGGCTGACCCGCGAAGCACTACAAAAATTGCTGCCCGCCGGTGCGGCCAGAAATGCGGTCGATTGCGCGCTGTGGGATCTGAGCGCTCGCCAGCAGCAGCAAACGCTGGCGGAGTTTGTGGCCGTTGAATTGCCCGCTACGCTGACAACAGCACAGACTGTCGTGATCGGTACGCCTGAACAGATGGCGGCCAGCGCGGCGGCACTGTGGGAAAAAGGGGCGAAACTGCTCAAAATTAAGCTGGACGATCGCCTGATCAGCGAACGAATGGTCGCGATTCGCTCAGTCGTGCCTGATGCGACGCTAATTGTGGATGCAAACGAGTCCTGGCGTACAGAGGGGCTGGCGGCGCGATGCCAGCTGCTGGCGGATTTAGGCGTCGCGATGCTGGAACAACCGTTACCTGCGCAGGATGACGCCGCGCTGGAAAATTTTGTTCATCCGCTCCCTATTTGCGCGGATGAAAGTTGCCATACCCGCAGTAGCCTGAAGGCGTTACAGGGGCGCTACGATATGGTCAATATCAAACTGGATAAAACCGGTGGTCTGACGGAAGCGCTGGCGCTGGCCGCCGAAGCCAGAGAACAGGGTTTTGGGCTGATGCTGGGATGCATGCTGTGTACCTCCAGGGCCATTAGCGCAGCGTTGCCGCTGGCCCCACAGGTGCGTTTTGCTGACCTCGATGGCCCCACCTGGCTGGCGGTGGATGTCGAGCCCGCTTTACGGTTTACGACCGGGCAACTTCATCTTTAGGGTGCCAGCGCAGCAGAGTAGACATCGCCATCAGATACTTTTCGCTGGCCTCATCGGATGAGATCGGCGGGAACTCTGCGGTAATACAGTGCAGATTGAGGTCGGCGCACCAGCTTCCAAACGAACCGGGCGTTTCGTAACCTACGCTGGAGACCAGCGGCAGCTCAAATGCCCGGGCCAGCCATTCGCCTAACTCGCTATGTCTGGGATCTTCAATACAGGCGAGGGGATCGTGAAAGGAGACCACCCAGGCAGGATGCACCCGGTGTATCAGTTGACACAGCGCCTGGGTTTCGGGTTCGGACCCCGGATGTTCGCCGGTAAGCAGTACCACATCGCGCTCCTCGGCGCTGCTGTTCCAGCGATAAACCGTCTCACCCGCTTTCCAGTTCGCCGCCGGAAAATTACGGTTCAAATCGACGCCATTGGCATTAGCGCGCAGACCAAGCTGGCAACCGTCCGGGTTCACCGCCAGCACCACATGATGACGGCGGAGTGAAGGATTCAGCGTACGCAGCGCACACGAGAGCGTCACCACCGACGCGTTCTCATCGCCGTGCGTTCCGGCCAGAATCAGGCCGCTTTCGCGATCGGCAGCCGGAGCCGGAAACCAGATCAACGGCGCTCCCAGCAATGAACGCCCATAATGTTCGGTTCCTGGCGGAAATGCGCCGCGCTCGGCACGAGGACGGGTAACGGTCATAAGTGTCTCTGAATGCTGTTGTTATTACTCGCAGTGTTGTGCAAATTGTCCAGATAATCAAATCGTTTTCACGCGTTGCGCGCTATGCAATATCCTCTATCTGGCTTCCTGGAAGCGGATGCGTATATCGGGTTAATATCAACTTTCTGTAGGAAGACGTTTGCATTTCCTTCATGCGAAACAAATAATTACGCAGTCATCTAACTTCATCATTTAAGGGCATCTTATGAAGCACTCTGTTTCAGTTACCTGTTGTGCGCTGTTGATTAGCAGCGTCTCCCTGACACACGCTGCGGATGTTCCCGGCGGAACGGTACTGGCAGAGAAGCAAGAACTGGTCCGCCATATTAAAGATGAACCGGCGTCGTTAGATCCAGCAAAAGCGGTTGGGCTGCCGGAGATTCAGGTCATTCGCGATTTGTTTGAAGGTCTGGTGAATCAGAATGAGAAAGGGGAAATCATTCCTGGCGTCGCTACGCGCTGGAAGACCAATGATAACCGGATCTGGACGTTTACCCTGCGCAATAACGCAAAGTGGTCGGACGGCACTCCGGTGACCGCGCAGGATTTTGTCTACAGCTGGCAACGTCTGGTTGATCCGAAAACCCTGTCACCGTTTGCCTGGTTTGCCGCCCTTGCTGGCATTAATAACGCCCAGGCGATTATTGATGGTAAAGCGTCGCCGGATACGCTTGGGGTTAGCGCCGTGGACGCCCGCACGCTAAAAATACAGCTGGATAAACCGCTGCCGTGGTTTGTTAACCTGACTGCCAACTTTGCTTTTTACCCGGTACAGAAAGCCAATGTAGAAAGCGGTAAAGACTGGACGAAGCCCGGAAACCTGATCGGCAATGGCGCCTATGTGTTGAATGATCGCGTGGTCAACGAAAAACTGGTGGCGGTGCCCAATACCCACTACTGGGACAATGCGAAGACGGTGCTGCAAAAAGTGACTTTCCTGTCGATTAATCAGGAGTCGTCAGCGACTAAACGTTATCTGGCTGGCGATATTGATATCACCGAATCTTTCCCGAAAAATCTGTACCAGAAGTTGCTGAAGGATATACCAGGGCAGGTTTACACGCCGCCGCAGTTGGGCACCTATTATTATGCGTTTAACACCCAAAAAGGCCCGACGGCGGATTCCCGGGTTCGGCTGGCGCTGAGCATGACGATTGATCGCCGCATCATGGCGGAAAAAGTATTAGGAACCGGGGAGAAACCGGCCTGGCGCTTCACCCCGGACGTGACGGCTGGCTTCACTCCCGATCCTTCGCCATTTGAACAAATGAGCCAGGAAGAACTCAATGCTCAGGCAAAAACGTTATTGCTTGCGGCTGGCTATGGCCCGCAGAAACCGCTCAAATTGACGCTGTTATATAACACATCTGAAAATCATCAGAAAATCGCGATTGCAGTCGCCTCGATGTGGAAAAAGAATCTGGGCGTAGAGGTGAAGCTGCAAAACCAGGAATGGAAAACCTATATCGACAGCCGCAACACCGGTAATTTTGATGTTATCCGCGCCTCCTGGGTGGGGGACTACAATGAACCGTCTACTTTCCTGTCATTGTTAACCTCGACCCATACGGGCAATATCTCGCGCTTCAATAACCCGGCCTACGATAAAATCATGACGCAGGCGACAGTAGAAAATACGGCGAAGGCGCGCAATGCGGACTATAACGCGGCAGAGAAAATCCTGATGGAACAGGCGCCGATTGCGCCGATTTACCAGTATACCAACGGACGTTTGATCAAACCGTGGCTGAAAGGTTATCCCATTAATAACCCGGAAGACGTGGCGTATAGTCGGACAATGTATATTGTGAAGCACGACAAATAATATGCAGCAGTGAGCGAAAAGACGCGGAATACCGCGTCTTTTTTAATTTTCGGATTGCGGTGACGCGGCGTTATCCAGATAAAGCGTCTGGCTTGGAAACGCAAAATCTGCGCCGTTCGCCTGAACAATGTCGATAATCTTCAGATAAACATCCTGCTGAACCGCAAGCCAGGCTTCCCATTCGGTGGTTTTGCTAAAGCAATAGACCATGATATTCAGCGATGATTCGCCGAATTCATTGAAATAGACCAGCAGCGTCTGGCGCTGATCGATATCAGGGTGGTTTTGCAGCATCGTTCTGACCGCATCAACAATAACACCTGTTTTACTGGCATCCTGATAACGTAACCCGATCACCGTTTTAATGCGTCGGTTGGTCATCCTGCCGGGATTCTCCACGCTAATGGCGGAGAAAATCGAATTCGGCACATATAAAGGGCGGTGGTCGAAGGTGTTAATTTTGGTCATTCGCCAGCCGATTTCAGTCACGGTGCCTTCAATATTTCTGTCCGGGGAACGGACCCAGTCGCCAATGCTAAAGGGGCGATCAAAATAGAGCATAATCCCCGAGAAAAAGTTGCTCAGAATGTCCTTACCCGCCATCCCAACAGCGATGCCGCCAATACCGCCAAAAGTCAGCAACCCGGACAGACTCATGCCAAAGTGTTCGCCATAGAGTAAAACGATGGCGATAATAATAGTGATCTTTATAATGCGAGACAGGATCTTCGCACTGGTGACGTCTCTGCCTTTACCGATCTGTGATTTTTCAAAGCGGTTGATGAGTAAAAACAGTTTTATTGTCAGAATCAGCGCAATCAGAGATGTGCAGATAAAATCGACGGCATTTGGAGAGATGAATTTCAGATCGTAGTTTTCAATAACATTATTGGCGATACTGCCCAGCGTGCCGATGATAAGGGCATAAACGAAGAACTGTACGGCATGAAATATAAATCCTTTTCTTCTTTTCTCGCCACGACGAAACACAATACTCATCAGAAGTAAGGCGGCGCCACTGCCAAAAATTATTGCCAGATTAAACGCGTTTTTGAAAAAAAATTCTGCAATCATTTTGGTCTGTCACTACCCCGTATGGTTGATATAACGCTAAAAGATTCTGAGGTGCAGATATTTTATCCGCTTCGAATGCGCTGGTCATTGATCAAAAAGAATAAGACGTAGCGCATTTTCAGACAGGGACGCGCGATGTGAATATTATGTCACGACTTGTGTGGCAGACAACGAGGGATTGTCATGGTATTGTTACGCGCAAGTAACAGAGCTTTCATCTGCAAAAGGACGATACCATGATCATGACAAAGCTGAAGACAGCAAAGGGGAAGAAATTTCTGTTGGGCCTGCTGGCGGTGTTTATTATTGCGGCATCAGTGGTTACGCGGGCGACTATCGGCGGCGTGATCGAACAGTATGATATTCCGTTGTCCGAGTGGACAACCTCGATGTATTTCATCCAGTCATCGATGATTTGCGTCTACAGTCTGGTTTTCACCATTCTGCTGGCCATTCCGCTGGGGATCTATTTCCTCGGTGGTGAGGACAAACAGTAACGTGAGTGAGCGGCTTCGCCGGGTAGGCATAAGCGCTACCCGGCACGAAAATAGGCTTAATCGTCTTCTTCGTCGTCCAGTTCGACTGGTGTCTGATACTGATCGGGTTTAATGACAAGCAGATCGCAGCGCAAATGGTCGATAACCTGTTCCGCCGTATTGCCCAGGAAGGCCGCAGATATCCCGGTACGACCAACCGTACCCAGTACAACGATACCCGCCTGTAGGTGCTCGGCTAAATCCGGGATAACCTCTTCAGGCAACCCTTTTTCAACATGCGTCACTTTCTCATCAATGCTGAATTTCTGACGTAGCGCCTTCATCGCCAGCAAATGCTGACCGCGAATCGCGTCGTTGTAAACGCTCGGATCAAATTCAGGCAGTTCGATTGCGATATTGATGGGCGTCACGGGGTAGGCGCCAACCAGATGGACTTCGGTGTGGTTCACCTGTTCTGCGAGTTGCAGCGTTTCTTTGACCAGCTTTTCATTCAGCGCATTGTGATAAGGTTCTTCGCTTGCCAGGTTCACGGCCACCAGCGCTTTACCGCCTTCAGGCCACGGTTGGTCCTTGACCATCCATACCGGGCTTGGGCATTTACGTAACAAATGCCAGTCAGTCGGCGTAAAGATTACCGCTTCCAGGCGGTCATGCTGGTGCGCCATTTTGAGCACCAGATCGTGATCGTCGCTGATCACTTCCTGGATAATGGCTTCAAAGGGACGGTTGTGCCAGACCACTTTTATCTCAACGGGAACTCCTGCTTCGATGTAGTATTTCGCTTGTTCGCGTATCCAGGCTGTTCGCTGGCTGATGACGCCCTGACGCATCGCGGTACGCTCATCAGGCGAGAGCAGGGTAGTCATTTCATAAGAAAAATCATAGATCGGCAAAAAGGCTTTAATTTTGCCACCAATCCGTTGATGCAAATAAACAGCGCGTCGTAATGCGGGTTGATCGTCCTGGTTTGGGTCGATGACCACCAGCATATTTTGATACATAGCCATACAGGGTCTCCTTACAACTGTCACCGCAGTTTGTAATTAAAAGAGTAACCCATATATGTTGAATGAAACAGGGGGGAACCTTCTGCCAGATCAATAAATCAGGAAAATTTGCTGTTCTATAGGGCAGTGTATTGAATGTAAACAATTTCTATCAGTAAAATCAGACTTCCGGGGCATACCTGGGGTAAATAGCGGCTTAGTAGAGTCTGTAATTAAATCTGTTTGATTCATGAATGCCGCCATAGCGGCATTCTTATCGTTAGTGGGAACCAAGACGGATCAGTTCAACGGGTTCGAACTGGCCTTCACAGCCTTCCACTTCGACGGTTTTGTTGCGGCGTAACTGGGCTGGAGTTAACCCGTTAGAATGTATGGCAACGATTTTACCCGTTCTGCCCGTCCCATTAATCATAACCCGACTGCCATTAGTAATAGGATTATGGTTACGATCATAAGTGATCATGGTTATTTCTCCTCTTAATATCTGGGTATCAAAAAATCCGCTTAACAATCCGGGCCGCAGTCCAGAAGCGAACGTAATATAAATACACCTTTGCCATAATCTTTTTTTGTTTTTGATCAAGGTCACACTTTTTCTATACCCACCAAACCGCTGTTTTCGGGGGGAGTTAAATCAATAATCATTGTAAATGACAAGGTGTTAGGGTTGCCGCAGTTGCGTCGTATGCAAGAACGCAACTGCGGCCAGCTGGCGATCGTTCGATAGTGCGAATATCGAACGGTTGCCAGCCGCTGCGGATTGTACTTTTCCGGCATGATGAATCAATGTGGTTAATCCGAAAACGGCCAGGCGGGGCGCAAACCATGCCAGTGGTGTCCAACTGGAGTGATGGCTACGTGTTTGAGATTTCTTTAGCTTATTGACGTGGTGTGATTCCTTCTGTCAAACCAATAAATCAGGAAAATTTAATGATTTAACAGAAGGATAACTGACTTATTTGCGGAAAGATTAAGCAACGTTGCGAGTATGACCAGCAAGCACTGCGAGCGCATCGCTGTTTTCGATGGTGATGTATTTACCTTTCACCGCCAGCATACCGCTTTTCTGGAAACGCCCCAGCAGACGGCTGATCGTTTCGACCGTTAAGCCAAGGTAGTTACCGATATCGCCACGGGTCATCGTCAGGCGGAATTCACGCGGAGAGAAACCGCGCTGGGCAAAACGACGGGACAGATTGTAGATAAAGGCTGCCAGACGTTCTTCCGCATTTTTCTTCGACAGCAACAGGATCATATCCTGATCGCCTTTGATCTCGCCGCTCATCAGACGCATCATCTGTTGACGTAGGTTAGGCATCTTACCGGAGAGATCGTCCAGAGTCTCAAACGGGATTTCACATACCATTGAGGTTTCCAGCGCCTGGGCAAAGCTCGGGTGGTGCCCGCTGCCAATCGCGTCAAAGCCGACCAGGTCGCCCGCTAAATGAAAACCAGTGATCTGCTCGTCGCCCTGCTCGGTAATGGTGTAGCTTTTAATCGTACCGGAGCGGATAGCATAGAGCGATTTCAGTTCATCACCTGCTTTAAACAGCGTTTGCCCTTTCTGAATAGGCTTTTTACGCTCGATGATATTATCAAGCTGATCAAGCTCATGTTCGTTAAGTGTGAACGGGATGCAAAGCTGGCTGATACTGCAATCCTGGCAATGGATAGCACAACCGCCAGACTGAATGCGCCGTATAATTCGCTTTTCCGGGATCATAGGTCTGCTCAAGCCGTAATTGATATTTGTCAATTTTAACATCTTTTTGGTGAGCACGTAAGCCTGAGCTACCCCCAATAGAGGATAATTCAGGCATAAGCAGGAGAAATATTTATATCCCTTTGAAAATCCATGCTTTATAAGTGGTTACTTTGCATCAAAGTGTGACGGGTAAGGCACAAAATGCCTGGTTTCTACAGCAGCAGATACCCTTCATGGCGTAATAACCACTCTTTTCTTTGCACGCCGCCAGCATATCCCGTCATTGTCCCGTTGCGCCCGATTACGCGATGGCAGGGTACAACGATACTGACCGGGTTAGATCCGTTAGCGGCGCCTACGGCGCGAGCGGCTCCCGGACGGCCTAATTTTTCGGCAAGTTGACCATAATGCATAACCTGACCGCAGGGGATGGTGCGCAGCGCCTGCCACACTTCCCGCTGAAAAGGCGTTCCCCCGGTGGCGGTCTCCAGCGTATCAATGATGCTGAGATTTCCCTCAAAATACGCGGTGAGCTTATCGCTCAGGCCACCCGGATTTTTGGCGGCGATGCGCTCGTATCCCTCTGAACGATAATGTATGTCCAGTAGCTGTTCCATACGGTCGCTGTGTTGCTCCCATTCGACGGCGCGCAGGCGGAATTGCTCATCGCAAATCACCCATAACGGCCCCAGCGGGGTCGCGATATTGTCTTCAAGTAATCTCAGCATCCGTTATCTCTCATTGCAGGCGGGATAATTCCCGGACTCATCAGCAGGTCAACAAGATACCATGCGACCAATATCCGCAACCATACCCCTAAAAAGATAAGCGGGCATAATACGTTTAGCGTCATTGTTTGTTGAAAAAGCGAACAAATAAAGATGCTGAAAAAATGAAGCACGGCAGGAGAATAAAAAACAGGGACTGTCGACATCCGCCAGCCCCTAAAATCTACACAGCAGTGCTTCCTTAACCTTTTCCCGGCCTGGTTTTCCCTCAGCGGGTAATAAAGTTATAACGGCTATAAAAGAGATATTCCACTTTCAGGGCATAATTGATTTTACAAAAGCCCCGCTGAAATTGTCGGTTAACGCAGGATAAAACGTGGCTTTACCGGGGATGAAATAGTGAGATGCGCATAGCCAGATAATTGAGCCAGTGTCGTTTATTGGAAATAACTGTAAACCGTTGTCGGTATAATAGCGCGCGGTTATGATAGTGCCTGTCTTAACGCGCTGGAGGAGGAATCATGAACCTTGACGACAAAACGCTGTTTCTTGACGCCATGGAGGATGTCCAACCGTTGAAACGTTGCGCTGATGTACACTGGCAGCCCACACGCAATTCACGGGCGCCGCAGCGTATCGATACGCTCCAGCTCGATAATTTTCTTACCACCGGGTTTCTGGATATTCTTCCTTTGGGCGAACCGCTGGAATTTCGCCGGGAAGGGTTGCAGCAGGGCGTGCTCGACAAACTGCGTTCGGGAAAATACAGCCAGCAGGCGAGTCTCAATTTGCTTCGTCAGCCGGTTGAGGAATGTCGCAAGATGCTGTTTAGCTTCATCTGCCAGGCGCGTCAGGATGGTTTACGCAACGTGCTGATCATTCATGGCAAAGGGCGGGAAGATAACGCGCATGCCAATATTGTGCGCAGTTATGTGGCGCGTTGGCTGACGGAATTTGACGACGTTCAGGCTTACTGTACGGCGCTGCCTCATCATGGCGGCAGCGGAGCGTGTTATGTTGCGTTGCGTAAAACGGCGCAGGCAAAGCAGGAAAACTGGGAGCGCCACGCGAAACGCAGCCGTTAAGGGCGTTCACAGGCTACTTACGGGCAGCCTGTGACGTTTATTACGCCGCCAGCACCCGATTTCTGCCGTCGTTTTTGGCTTTGTACAGGGCATCGTCCACCCGCTTAAATAATTCATCAATACTTTCATTCGATTCGTGCCGTGCGACGCCGATGCTGACGGTAAAACGGGGCAGGCCAGGAATACAGACTTTCGCCACGGCGGCGCGTATTGATTCTGCAAGATTAAGCGCAACCTCCAGCGAGGTTCGCGGCAGCAGCAAGACAAATTCTTCACCGCCCCAGCGAAAGACCAGGTCGCCTTTACGTGCGCGAGCTTCCAGCGTTCGCGCCAGAGCGCACAGCACTTCATCGCCTTTCAAATGACCGTACAAATCGTTAATGCTTTTGAAGCGATCGGTATCGATTAGCAGCAGGCTGTAATCCATTGTCATCGACAGATGGGGCGTATGGTTTTGCTCAGTAAGAAGATAAAATTGCCTGCGGTTCAGTAAGCCGGTCAGCGCATCATGCAGCGCAGCGCGTTCCAGTTCCTGCTCCAGCCGTTTTTGCTCGGTAATGTCATGAATGATGCATAACATGAGTTTATCGCCGTAAATCTCAAGGGGACCCGCATAGGTTTGTACGTGCCGGGTGGTGCCGTCAGAGAGTTTGTGGACGAAGTTTAAGGGCTTATGACCGCCGGGCAGACGGGCAATCTCATGCATAACGGGTAAGATCTGGCGGCCTAATACGTTGATTTCCCATGTATGTTTCTGGCACATCGCTTCATGGCTGTAGCCATAGAAATTGAGTGCGGCCAGATTGGCATCGACGATCAGACCGTCCCGCGAAGGGTCTATCAACAGCATCGGCGCGGAGTTCGTCAGGAAAAAACGGGCGTAAAACCCTTGTTTTTTACGCTGATAGTTTGCCGAACGGCTGGCCTTGAGACCTTGTGCCGTGGGTGTCTCTATGCCTTCAAAAATAATAACGTCTCCCTGCGTCGACAGGGTTTTAACCGAGAGGCGGCAGGTTAAGGCGATTTCTTTACCATCACGACAGACCGTCAGAATTTCAACAATATCGTGATGGTGGTGTAAATCAGCAACGTACATGCGCAGCTCATTTTGCGCATAAGTTGAAAATATCCCCTTTCTGAGACGGCTGAAAGTCTGTTCCTGTGTCAGTTCGCGTGCGGCGGTATTAGCGAAAACTAACTCTTCTGTGTGTGGTAAAACAATCCAGACAGGAAAACTTAATAAATCCAGAGCATTGAGTTCGTGAGCAATCATCGATAATCCCGTTATCTTCACATGCTGTGTTGCCGGTTTATTGGTGAATGGCTTTTTTATTAACAGCTTACAGTGATATGGAGCGTTTTTTCACAAATCGGGAGACAACAATAGACGTGCAGATAAATCTAGCAGGGAACCTGGACAAATCCACGAATGATAAGTTTTTTTTCAATGGTCGATATAAGTGTGAACGAGTAAAAAGGAAGAAAGGTTGATGGTGACTTATATAAACATTACTCAGGCTAATCATTCTGAAAGAGGTTAACCCTTTCCCGTACGACATATTAAAGCTGATGATGCAACGCAAGGTTATCGATCTACAGACTAAAATTCATAAATTTCGATTAAGTAAATTATCATCCGTTGAACACTCCATATTGTCTCGCCGCAATACATTTGCGCCGGTGATGCCGGCGCCTTTCCAGCCATATCGTACTTTTCTGAATCATTTCAGCGTAATGGGATAATGAGGTATTGCTTAACATACGCCGAAGGCTAGACTAACGAAAAAGCGTTGAGTGAATGTGGAGGCGTTGTGGAAGCCATCAAGGGATCGGAAGTCAATGTGCCGGATGCCGTTTTTGCCTGGCTACTGGATGGTCGCGGCGGCATTAAACCGCTTGAAAATGACGATATTATCGACAGCCAGCATCCCTGCTGGTTGCATCTCAATTACACCCACCCTGACAGCGCGCAGTGGCTGGCGTCGACGCCTTTGTTACCGAATCCTGTACGCGATGCGCTGGCTGGCGAGAGTTCTCGCCCACGCGTCAGTCGGATGGGGGATGGCACGCTGATCACCTTACGCTGCATCAACGGCAGTACCGATGAACGTCCTGATCAGCTAGTGGCGATGCGTGTATATATGGATGAACGTTTTATCGTCTCAACGCGACAGCGAAAAGTTCTGGCGCTTGATGAGGTGGTTAGCGACTTGCAGGAAGGGACGGGCCCGTCCGATTGCGGCGGCTGGCTGGTCGACGTGTGTGACGCCCTGACGGATCACGCCAGCGAATTTATCGAGCAATTACACGATAAAATTATCGACCTGGAAGACAATCTGCTCGATCAGCAGATCCCGCCGCGTGGATTCCTGGCGTTACTGCGTAAGCAACTGATTGTGATGCGTCGATACATGGCGCCTCAGCGTGATGTTTATGCGCGACTGGCAAGCGAGCGTCTGGCCTGGATGAATGATGATCAGCGGCGTCGAATGCAGGATATCGCGGATCGTCTGGGAAGGGGGCTGGATGAGATCGACGCGTGTATTGCGCGCACGGGCGTGATGGCCGATGAGATCGCGCAAGTCATGCAGGAGTCCTTAGCGCGCAGAACCTATACGATGTCGCTGATGGCGATGGTCTTTCTGCCCAGCACATTTTTAACCGGATTGTTCGGCGTGAATCTCGGGGGAATTCCGGGCGGCGCATGGCATTTTGGATTTTCTATGTTCTGTATTCTGTTAGTTGTCCTGATTGGTGGTGTTACCTTATGGTTGCATCGTAGTAAATGGTTGTAACAACAACGCTTTTCATCGTCCTTTGAGCAGAAAAACGCCGCATAATTTGAGCGAAGTCAATAAACAATCTACCCATTCGGGGCAATATCTCTCTCGCAGGTGAATGCAACGTCAAGCGATGGGCGTTGCGCTCCATATTGTCTTACTTCCTTTTTTGAATTACTGCATAGCACAATTGATTCGTACGACGCCGACTTAGATTAGTCGGCTTTTTTTTGCCTGCGGGATATCAGCGTCTACCCTAAAAGAGTCAATCTGTATAACCGGAGGGTAATATGACCAGCCTGTTCACGTTGTTGCAAATGCAAACGCGCCAGTCGGATTCCGTACCAACCGATCCGGTGCCGATTCCCGATCCTATCCCGCGCCCACAACCTATGCCAGACCCGCCGCCGGATGAAGAACCGATTAAATTGTCGCATCAAGAGCGGAGATCTGCGAGGATACGCGCCTGCTGACTGTGTGTCTTTTACCGCGAGATTAAATTGTGACCGCTTTTTCTACTCTGAATGTCCTGCCTGCCGCCCAACTCGAGAATCTTAACGAGTTGGGTTATCTTGAGATGACGCCTGTCCAGGCCGCTGCGTTACCGGCGATCCTGGCCGGAAAAGATGTACGCGTGCAGGCAAAAACCGGCAGCGGAAAAACGGCTGCATTTGGTCTCGGGCTTTTACAGCATATTGATGCCAGTCTGTTTCAGACCCAGTCGCTGGTGCTTTGTCCTACGCGCGAACTGGCCGATCAGGTGGCAGGGGAGCTGCGTCGTCTGGCGCGTTTTCTGCCTAATACCAAAATCCTGACGTTGTGCGGCGGGCAACCTTTCGGCGCGCAGCGAGACTCTCTCCAGCATGCGCCGCATATTATTGTCGCGACGCCGGGTCGCCTGCTTGACCATCTGCAAAAAGGCACCGTTTCTCTGGATGCCCTGCAAACGCTGGTGATGGATGAAGCCGACAGGATGCTGGATATGGGCTTTAGCGACGCTATTGACGAGGTGATTCGCTTTGCGCCGTCACGCCGTCAGACTCTGCTGTTTTCCGCCACCTGGCCTGAGGCCATCGCGGCGATCAGCGGTCGGGTTCAGCAAAATCCACTGACGATTGAAATTGATTCGGTGGATGCGCTGCCATCTATCGAGCAGCAGTTTTTTGAAACATCTTCGCAGGGGAAAATCCCGCTGCTGCAAAAGCTGCTGAGCCAGCATCAGCCTGCGTCATGCGTTGTTTTCTGTAATACCAAAAAAGATTGTCAGGCGGTTTGTGATGCGCTTAATTCTGTTGGGCAGAGCGCATTATCGCTGCATGGCGACCTTGAGCAGCGCGATCGTGACCAGACGCTGGTTCGTTTTGCAAACGGCAGCGCGCGCGTACTGGTAGCGACGGACGTCGCCGCGCGTGGGCTGGATATCAAGTCGCTGGAGCTGGTCGTAAACTTCGAGCTGGCGTGGGACCCGGAGGTTCACGTACACCGTATTGGTCGTACCGCCCGTGCAGGCAACAGCGGTCTGGCGATCAGTTTTTGCGCGCCGGAAGAGGCGCAGCGCGCCAATATCCTGTCTGAAATGTTGCAGCTTAAACTGAACTGGCTGACGCCGCTGGGCAACGTTCCGGTTGCACCGCTGGAAGCTGAAATGGCGACGCTGTGCATTGATGGCGGTAAAAAAGCAAAAATGCGCCCGGGCGACGTGCTGGGAGCATTAACGGGAGATATTGGTCTGGATGGCGCTGATATTGGCAAAATTACCGTACATCCGGCCCATGTTTATGTGGCGGTTCGCCAGCCTGTGGCGCAGAAAGCCTGGAAGCAATTGCAGAACGGAAAGATAAAAGGGAAGAACTGTCGGGTTCGTTTATTGAAATAAATGCCCGTTCCGGCCTACAGGTGCTTATGCGCATCGTAGGCCGGATAAGATGTTTACGTCGCCATCCGGCTGAGTCAGAAATTACTTCACTTCCACGACGTTCAGACGCAGTTCATCCAGTTGGTTATCGTCTTCCTCTGGCTGCCAGCCTGCGGGTTGCAGAGGGATCTCTTCGCGGTCAAAGGCTAAATCACCACCGTCTACTACGTCGGAATCATGATTAATGCCTTTGAAATCAAAAAGATTAATATCGCTCAGATGAGAAGGCACCACGTTCTGCATCGCGCTGAACATGGTTTCAATACGCCCTGGATAACGCTTATCCCAGTCGCGCAGCATGTCGGCGATGACCTGGCGTTGCAGGTTTGGCTGCGACCCGCACAGGTTGCACGGAATAATAGGGAACGCTTTGGCTTCTGAAAAACGCTCAATATCTTTCTCGCGGCAGTAGGCCAGCGGGCGGATAACGATGTGTTTGCCATCATCGCTCATCAGCTTCGGCGGCATCCCTTTCATTTTCCCGCCGTAGAACATGTTCAGGAATAACGTTTGCAGGATATCGTCGCGGTGGTGGCCTAACGCAATTTTGGTTGCACCCAGTTCTGTTGCGGTGCGGTAGAGAATACCGCGGCGCAGTCGGGAGCACAGAGAGCAGGTCGTTTTGCCTTCAGGAATTTTCTCTTTAACGATCCCATAGGTGTTTTCTTCAACGATCTTATACTCTACGCCCAGTTTCTCGAGATATTCCGGCAGAATGTGTTCGGGAAAACCCGGTTGCTTCTGGTCAAGGTTAACGGCGACCAGAGAAAAGTTGACGGGCGCGCTTTGCTGCAAATTACGCAGAATTTCCAGCATGGTATAGCTGTCTTTCCCGCCGGAAAGGCACACCATGATGCGATCGCCTTCTTCGATCATATTGAAGTCAGCAATCGCTTCGCCCACGTTACGACGCAGACGTTTTTGTAATTTGTTCAGGTTGTACTGTTCTTTCTTGCTAATATCTTGATTTTGCGACATTTAATAGAGGCTCAATTCATTGTGTGGCATCAGAAAAGTATGCATCACGCCGGAAAGACCGGCAAAAGAAATCTGATATAAAAACTGTGGCGTGTATGGTACGGATTGGCGAGAAGAATGTCAGCACATTTATACCCGTTATACCTCAGGTTGCAGGTAAGCGTGCAGGGTTGAAAAGTGGATATGAAAAGCCCGCAACGGCGTGCGGGCTGATGCGTTTAGCGAACCACCAGGACGGAACATTCGGCATGGCGTACGACCGCTGCGGCGTTGGAGCCCAGCAGATACGTGGTGATGTCCGGGCGGTGAGAAGCAATAATCACCATGTCTGCCGGTAATTTTTTAGCCATTTCCAGAATTTTATCTTTCGGAGAACCTTCCGCGATATGAATCTGTACTCTGTCGGCAGGAATACTGAACTTCTTGATAATCTCTTCCAGTTGAGATTTTGCTTCGGCTTTCAGATCGTCCATAGCCGGTAACTCTGCTGAGTAGGCCAGGCCTAAAGAGGCGTAATAGGGCAGTGACGGAATAACGGTCAGGAAATGGACCTCTGCGTCATCTATTTTTGCCTCGGCTTCAACATGGGTGATAACGCGTTGAGTTAATTCTGAATCTGAAATATCGATGGGCACAAGAATCGTTCTGCTCATAAAACCTCCTGTTTAAGTATCCGATTAAAGTTTAACCCTTAATGGCACTTTATGTACAATGACAGGAGTCACATTTTAGCGTGAGTTTGGTTTCTGCTCTGGAAATTTCCCTTTGATCACGCCGTCATAAAAGCGGCCTTTAGAAACCACGACAAGAAAATCACGAAAAATACGCGACGGGACGCCGAGATATTGCAGAGTACCGGTTCGATGAAAACGAATTTCCAGCGTGCTGGAGGTTTCGTCATAGCCGACGGATGCAATACGGGATGATTTAACGGGATGATGGTTCATTGCCGGCGTCCTCTACAGCAGATCTTTATGCAATATATCATCTATCAATGGAGAGTTTTAGCGCAACAAATATATTGTTTTAGTATAGATAAAACACTGTTGTTATGAGAAAAGCCCGCCGTTGCCAGCGGGCTGACGGACTTAGAACTGGTAAACCATACCCAGAGCAACGACGTCGTCGGTAGACATATCGTTGCGAGTGTAGAAGCTGTCATCTTCATCCAGCAGGTTGATTTTGTAATCAACATAAGTGGAGAAGTTTTTGTTGAAGTAGTAGGTCGCGCCTACGTCAGCATATTTAACCAGGTCTTTATCTTCACCGCCGGCCAGATCCTTACCTTTAGACATCAGGAAAGATACGGCAGGACGCAGACCGAAGTCGAACTGGTACTGCGCTGTAACTTCAAAGTTCTGGGTTTTGTTGGCAATGGTGTTATCACTGCCGTTTGAGCCACCGTAAGGAGTCATATTACGGGTTTCAGAATACATGGTCGCCAGATAGATGTTGTTAGCGTCATATTTCAGGCCAGCAGTCCACGCATCTGCTTTATCACCGCCAGCAGTAGAGTGATTTGCTTGCTGATTCGTTCGGTCGGAAGTGGTATATGCCGCACCGAAGCTTACGCCCATACCCAGATCGTAAGTTGAAGAGATACCGAAGCCGTCGCCGTTGGAGTTTTTCACGTTACGGTCGCCGCCGTTGTTTGTCCCCTCCTGGGAATACGTGTCTTCGCTGCCGGATTGGTTTTCATTCGCCCCCTGATATTGCAGCGCAAAGCTCAGACCATCCACCAGACCGAAGAAGTCGGTATTACGGTAGGTTGCTACGCCGTTAGCACGGCCGGTCATGAAGTTGTCTGCTTTGGTATAAGAGTCGCCGCCGAATTCTGGCAGCATATCGGTCCAGCCTTCCACGTCGTACAGTACGCCGTAGTTACGGCCGTAGTCGAATGAACCATAGTCACCGACTTTAATACCTGCGAATGCCAGACGAGTCCAGGAGTCACCTTTATCACCTTCGGTACCGTTAGCCTGAACCTGATATTCCCACTGGCCGTAACCCGTGATCATATCGTTAACCTGAGTTTCACCTTTGAAACCCATACGCATGTATGTTTGATCGCCGTCAGAATTTGCGTCATCAGAGAAATAATGCAGACCGTCTACTTTGCCATAGAGATCTAATTTATTGCCGTCTTTATTATAAACTTCAGCGGCGTGGGCCGCGCCTGCGGCTAACAGGGCAGGGATTACGAGAGCCAGTACTTTTCTTTTCATTGAAATAACCCTTTAGTTTTTTTATTTACCTGTGACTCCCCATAAGGGAAGTGAAATCATGCTAAAGGAGAAGTTCCGTAAAGAGATAAATATGAATTGTTACGTCTTAAGTAAAATCTTAATTAAATAATTCTACAGAAATGATGATAATTGACATGAATGTTTTTTAATAAAACATATAAAATAAAAATTATACAATTTAATTTTGTTGCGATATTCTGCGCGGGTTATATGCCTTTATTGTCACATTTTGCTTTTTTCGTTGGGCCATTGCGATAAGTACTGATCTTCCAGCGAATGAATTGACAAGCCCGAACCTTGGTTCGGGCTTTTTTTCGTTCTGACGAATACTCAAACAGCCGTATTATTCAGCACCGCTCTTTTCCGCTTTACCTGCCAGTTGAGCAAGGAAGTCATAGCGTTTTTGCAGATCCGCCGTCGCATCCTTCCAGAGCTGTTCAGCAACGTCTGGCTGCTGTGCATTCAGACGGCGGAAGCGTTGCTCGTTGAGCAGCGTCTCTGCCAGCGCGTCTGACGGTGGACGGGAGTCCAGCGCCAGCGGCAGTTTACCCTCATCGGCGCGACGCGGGTCAAAGCGGTACAGCGGCCAGAAGCCGGTAGCCGTTAACTGACGCATCTGATCGTGGCTCAGCGCCAGATCGTAGCCGTGTTCTTCACATGGGCTGTACGCAATGATCAGCGATGGCCCCGGATACGCTTCCGCTTCCTGGATTGCTTTTACCGTCTGATTTAACTGCGCGCCCAGCGAGATCTGCGCGACATACACATGACCGTACATCATCATGCTCACCCCCAGATCCTTACGCGCTTTGCGCTTGCCGTGTTCGCCAAACTTCGTGACCGCGCCAAGCGGCGTCGCCTTCGACGCCTGCCCGCCGGTATTGGAATAACACTGCGTGTCCAGAACCAGAATATTGACGTTCTCGGTCAGGCTCAGCACATGATCCAGACCGCCAAAGCCAATATCGTAGGCCCAGCCGTCACCGCCAATCAGCCAGATTGATTTCTCAATCAGCGCATCGGCATCGGTTAACAGTTCATGCGCGCCGTCGACATCTTTCAGATGCTGGCGTAATGCGGCGACCTGTTCACGACGAACTTCCGGCGTCGCGTCGGCGTGCAATGCGTCGTTTAAATCCGTTGGGATGCGATCGGCGAACTGTTCCAGCAGACGCATGACGCGCACGCGATGTTGATCAACCGTCAGGCGAAAGCCCAGACCGAATTCGGCGTTATCTTCAAACAGCGAGTTCGCCCATGCGGGGCCGCGACCGTTGGCATCGGTGGTGTAAGGCGTTGAAGGCAGATTACCGCCATAAATAGAAGAACAGCCGGTCGCGTTGGCAATTAACATGCGGTCGCCATACAGCTGGGTCAGCAGCTTGATATACGGCGTTTCACCACAACCGGAGCAGGCGCCGGAGTATTCGAACAGCGGCGTGATCAACTGAGAGGTGCGAATATCAATACGCTCCAGCTTGCTCTTGTCGATTTCCGGCAGATTGAGGAAGAAGTCATAATTCACTTTTTCTTCTTCGACATGCTCAAGGCGGGACATCATGTTGATGGCCTTGATTTCAGGGTTCTGGCGGTCTTTCGCCGGGCAAACTTCAACACAAAGGTTACAACCCGTGCAGTCTTCCGGCGCCACCTGCAATACGTATTTCTGACCACGCATATCGCGTGATTTCACATCCAGCGAGTGCAGACTGGCCGGGGCGTTCTCCATTGCTTCCGGCGAAACCACTTTAGCGCGGATCGCCGAGTGCGGGCAGGCGGCGACACAGTGGTTACACTGGGTACACAGCTCTTCTTTCCAGATAGGGATCTCTTCGGCGATGTTGCGTTTTTCCCAACGGGTCGTCCCCATCGGCCAGGTGCCGTCTGGCGGCAACGCCGAAACGGGCAGGGCGTCACCAAGCCCGGCGAGCATGGCGGCTGTAACCGTTTTAACGAAATCGGGCGCTGCGTCAGACACCACCGGAGGACGATTTGCGCTGTGCGGGTCCACCGCCTGCAACGGAACTTCTGTTACCGATTCGCGCGCCAGCGCCAGCGCCTGCCAGTTACGCTCAACCAGCTCCTGGCCTTTACTGCTGTAGCTTTTCGCTATCGCTCCCTGTAATTCCGCCAGCGCGCTATCACCAGGCAGAATCTGCGTCAGGTGGAAGAAGGCCATCTGCATCACGGTATTAATACGTGCCGCCAGTCCGCATTCGCGGGCGATTTTAGCCGCGTTAATCACAAAGAACCGCGCTTTTTTCTGGTTCAGCACCGCCTGAACTTCCTGCGGCAGACGTGCCCAGACTTCATCTGCGTTGTACGGCGTATTGAGCAGGAAAATACCGCCTGGTTTCAGACGTTCTGCCATCTGATATTTATCAATAAACTGCAACTGGTGGCAGCCGACAAAATCAGCCTGCGCCACCAGATAAGCGGAACGAATCGGCTGCTCGCTGACGCGCAGGTGAGAGACCGTCAGCCCGCCAGCTTTCTTCGAGTCATAGACAAAGTAACCCTGTGCATACCACGGCGTGGAGTTACCAATAATCTTGATGTTGTTTTTGGTTGCAGAAACGCTGCCGTCGCTGCCCAGACCGTAAAATAGCGCTTCCAGCTTCGCTGTACCGGGCAGGGTGTTTTCCGGCAGGGGCAGAGACAGATTAGTGACATCATCATAGATGCCAACCGTGAAGCGGGATTTGGGTCTGGCGCTCGCCAGTTCGTTGAAAACAGCCAGCACGCAATCGGGGCCAAACTCTTTTGAGGAGAGACCATAGCGCCCGCCGATCACCCGCGGTAAGGTTTCTCTCTCGCCGCTGTTGAATGCCTCCGCCAGCGAGGTCATCACATCCAGATACAATGGTTCGGCCTGTGCACCAGGCTCTTTGGTGCGATCCAGTACGGCGACGGTACGTACGGTTTCCGGCAGCGCCTGTAATAAATGTTTTGCTGAGAACGGACGGAACAGACGGACTTTCAGTACGCCCACTTTTTCGCCGCGCGCCAGTAGCTCGTCCACCACTTCCTCACAGGTGCCGATTGCGGAACCCATCAGAATAATGACGCGTTCCGCCTGCGGATGGCCATAGTATTCAAACGGCTTGTACTGGCGACCGGTGGCCCCGGCGAAATCATTCATTGCCTGTTCAACGTGGTCATAAACCGCGTTGTACCACGGGTTCGTGGCTTCACGGGACTGGAAGTAGGTATCCGGGTTGGCAGACGTGCCGCGAATCACCGGATGTTCAGGATTGAGCGCGCGGGAGCGGTGCGCGTCAATTTCAGCCTGCGGCATCAGTTTCAGAATGGTGTCATCTGCCAGCGGCACAATTTTATTGATTTCATGCGAGGTACGGAAACCATCAAAGAAATGAATAAATGGTACGCGGCTTTTCAGCGTGGCAATCTGCGAAATGAGCGCGAAATCCTGCGCTTCCTGAACGCTACCGGCGCTCAGCATGGCGCAGCCGGTCTGGCGAACCGCCATCACATCAGAGTGATCGCCAAAAATAGACAAGGCATGAGTAGCAATGGTGCGTGCGGCGACGTGGAGTACAAACGGCGTGAGCTGTCCCGCCAGTTTGTACAACGTTGGGATCATCAGCAGCAGGCCCTGAGATGAGGTAAATGAGGTCGAGAGTGCGCCGGTCTGTAATGCCCCGTGAACGGTGGCGATGGCGCCGCCTTCCGACTGCATTTCTACGACGCGAGGGGTATCGCCCCAGACGTTCTTAAGCCCGTTTCCGGCCCAGGCATCCGCCTGCTCAGCCATTGTCGAACTGGGCGTAATTGGGTAGATGGCGATAACTTCGCTGGTACGGAATGCGACCGAAGCAACCGCGCCATTACCGTCAATAGTGATCATATGACACCCTTACATTGCACAAAAAGAGGGACTCGCGAAACATCGGCGGGCCCTGATAGTTATCTCTCTATTTTAGCAAACCCCGATCTCTACCATTTTCGCTTTTGTGTCCCTGGAATAGAGGGAATGAATGATTTGATCAAAGAGAGGGCAAAAAAATTGCTAAAAAATGTCAATGAACCGCATAAATGGGCAGTTTGCCTCTCGACGACGCAGGGCAGCCTGCCTATTATTTATGGCGGTGTCGTTTTGGCTAACGTTCAGAGGGGAGAGAGATGCGCGCAGCGTTTTTAGTGGGGTGTGCCGCGTTATTATTGTCGGCCTGTAGTAATGAGCCTGTTCAGCAGGCGACGGCAGCGCATGTTGCGCCGGGGTTAAAGGCGGCAATGTCCAGTTCCGGGGAAGCCAACTGCGCCATGATTGGCGGGTCGCTCTCTGTTGCCCGTCAGCTTGACGGATCGGCGATTGGCATGTGTGCATTACCCAACGGCAAACGCTGTAGTGAACAGTCGCTCGCCGCTGGAAGCTGCGGCAGCTATTAATGCACTAAATCAGCCAGTCGGAACATCAGCGTTTGTTCTGCGGTCGCCAGCGTCAACTGGTTAGCCGTTAAGTCGACCTGCGCGCCTTGTTTGAGCATCGCGCTAATGGTGTGATCCAGTTCATTTAACTGCGGGTCGGCGCACATCATACGCGTCATCGCCATTTCTTTGACTTTCAGCTCGCCATCAGACAGCTTGCCCTGGCCGCTGAAGCGGTTGCACATGCGGCCGGAAACCGTCATTTTTTCACCGAAGCTTAACTCCGGGGCGTTCTTACCCGCAGCGACTGGTTTTCCGTTTACACTCTCCAGAACAAAACGGTGATGCTGTAGCTGATCACGGTTAACGGAGACTTTTCCATTGCTGACGCAGCCTGCCATAAGCATGCTGAGTGCAACCAGTGCGACGATCTTCTTCATTAAAACTCTCTACATTTGCTGACGGGAAATCATTCATAATTGTAATGATATAGCCTGGTATATCATCGGGGATTATCTGAAAGTGCTCCCCTGAACGCAGGGGAGCAGAAGGGTCAGAACAGGGCGTTCGGGCAGGTTTCACCTTTTGAGAGCTGTTCCAGATTTTGCAGAGTGGTTTCCGAGATGCTGGTCAACGCTTCCGCAGTCAGGAAAGCCTGGTGCCCGGTGAATAGCACGTTATGGCAGGCAGACAGACGACGGAATACGTCATCCTGAATCACATCGTTGGACTTGTCCTCAAAGAACAGATCGCGTTCGTTTTCATAGACGTCCATCCCCAGTGAACCAATCTTCTGGTTTTTCAGCGCTTCAATTGCCGCCTGCGAATCAATCAACGCTCCACGACTGGTGTTGATCACCATTACCCCGTTTTTCATCTGATCGAACGCGGCATGATTAAGCAAATGGTAGTTTTCAGCTGTCAGCGGGCAATGCAGAGAAATGACATCAGATTCCGCAAACAGCGTCGGCAGATCGACATACTCCACGCCAAGCTCCAGCGCGGCGGCGCTTGGGTAAGGATCAAACGCCAGCAGTCGCATACCAAAACCTTTCAGAATACGCAGCGCGGCGACGCCGATCTTGCCCGTCCCGATCACGCCAGCCGTTTTACCGTGCATGGTAAAACCGGTCAGACCTTCCAGTGAAAAGTTTGCATCACGGGTACGTTGATAAGCGCGATGAATGCGACGGTTCAGCGTCATCATCATACCAATCGCATGTTCGGCGACGGCTTCAGGAGAATAGGCCGGGACGCGCACGACTTGCAGACCCAGCTCTTTTGCGGCGTCCAGATCGACGTTATTGAAGCCAGCGCAACGCAGCGCAATGTATTTTACGCCGTGCTTTTTCAGCTCTTCCAGAACCGGGCGGCTGCCGTCGTCGTTAACGAAGATGCATACCGCCTCGCAACCGTTGGCGGTTTTTGCCGTTTTTTCAGTCAGCAGAAAGTCAAAAAATTCAAGTTCAAAACCAAAGGACTCGTTAACATGTTGCAGGTACTTCTTGTCGTACTGCTTTGTACTGTAAACAGCGAGTTTCATAAGACTTTCTCCAGCGATGGTGGAATAACATTGAATCAATTAAAATTATCTTACAAAATTTAAAAAATAATTGATAGGCGTGACCATGACATAATGAATAATTTTAGAACATCTCTTCTTAAGGCACCTATCATACTAAAATTAAACAACTTTCTTTAACACATATTTCCCTTTCGGTCATTCTGAACCCACGCCTTATCAGTGGGTCAGTTACTCTTCCACAGACTGACGTATCCTTTCTGTAGCGAATCAGGCTGATAGACGTTCGTAACGTCGAACAACCGACAGACATAACCTGCAAACCCTCACTTTCATACGAAATCACCTATCGCTTCAATTGATTGACAAAAATTGATAATTGCTCCGCTCATCGCTCCATTCCATGATGAATTTAATGCATTTTTTCATTTGCTGTGATGCTTATCACATTTCTGTAAATTTCACCAATTGTCCTGTCTGGTGTGACCAGCGGTAATTTCCCTTTTATTTTTTGCACTTATTTAAACAGGCGTTGATATGCTCCTGTTATCCCGTTTATCAAGGGATTGTCAAAGGATTCCAAATAAGCATAATTTAACCAAGAAATTAGTTTTGTTATTTTAACTTGAATCCTCGTGATTTTTATTAACACGTTTAATACAAACAAGAGTGGAGGGGTGATATTGCCGTAACTTAATACATACTATTAACAACACAGCATGTTAAATCCTGTCTTATCCGGCGAAGTTAAGTTGGAGGTGTTATTATGACTGCGCGCAGTATCGTAGCGACTTTTTAATGGAATAAAAATGTACGCGATGAATCTGTCGATGAATAAGCCTGGAACAGTAAGCAAGATAACCTTATTGAATAAACCAATTTCAATAACTGAAAATGCCTGCTCTACATGTAGTCTACTGGAGCAGCTTCACAGGTATCCTTCAGCTACTGTCGTAATATATGGGCGGCCGTCTTTATTTTTGAGTTTCTGGCTGCATGTTCGGGAGTGTTACCCGTGCGCAGCATTGATATTTAAGCATGGCTATTTTTTGCCTGTGGATGAGACCATTGCTGAGTTTTTTAACTACTTCACTATTGAAGGGAGAAGCGGTGTAAAACACCACGAGAAAACAATACAGCGTGTAATTTATTTTCTTCCTCCTGTTTTACTAAGGAAAGAATCTGTTCAGGATACAGCATATCTTACGGATACAGTACCTTTACTTAATGAAATAACACATGCGCGACTTTCTTCCGGGAGGTTATCGAAGCTGTCTAAAAGTGTTCTTGCACTAATACTTTCTGGCTTCAGTCGAGAGATGATAGCAATTAATTTAAAAGTTGGAATCAGGCAAGTCTGGTTGATTGAAAACTTCCTACGCAAAAGATGGCGAATTCCAGATGGTTGTTCTCTGGTTGAGTCTGTTTATTTCTGCAATAGATAAAAATTGTTCCTAATTTTAATTTAAGGGTGTTTACATGCATAAGAATGTTATGGCCTCTATGTTAGGTGTGGTTTTGTTCGGTGCTCTAAGCAATATCAGTTGGGCAGCGGACCAGAGTGAAGATCTCAACGCAACAGTCACTAAACGTGAGCTATATACCCAACTGGCTACATTAGCTCAATCCCTTTCTCAAAAAGGGGGCGTTTCTAAAGAAGAACTGATCAACTATATAGATAATCATGTAAAGGCTACAGATAAAAGTACGAGAGAGTATGTTGATAATGCTATTAGTGCTCAGGATATCTTGCAGAGTGTTTATACTGATGCTTTAGCGGAGCGTATTGATGCTCAAAATCGCTCACTGGCTTCACAGCGGGACGCAATAAATACGGTGAAACAGGACGTGACCGTAAGCGTTGGGAAGGTTAATAAAGAACTGGATGAACAAAAGGATGTTCTGCGTGGCGAAATCGGCCAGGCCAAAGCTGATGCAATTGCACAGGCTGACAATAATGCGAAAGTCGTGCGTGGCGAGCTTAAGCAGCAGGGTGACTCCCTGCGTGGTGAAATCGGCAGCGCCAAAAGGGATGCCTACGCACGGGCCGACAGTAATGCAAAAGCCGTGCGTGGCGAGCTTAAGCAGCAGGGTGATTCCCTGCGCGGCGAAATCGGCAGTGTCAAAAGGGATGCTTACGCGCGTATAGACAGCAATACGGAAACTGTTCGTGGCGAGCTTTCTCAGACCAGCAAATATTTATCTGGAAAAATCAATGCTAACCAGTCTGCGGTCAGTAAGAATAGTCGCCGTTTAGATCTTCATGAATCCTGGCAAAAAATGGCGACAGACAGAATGAATGGTCTGCAAAAACAGATATCTAACAACCGCAAAGAAATTCGTGAAAGTGCAGCTCAGAATGCGGCGCTTGCAGGTTTATTCCAGCCTTATAGCGTGGGTAAATTTAATGCTACTGCGGCATTGGGAGGATATTCAGATAAGCAGGCAGTAGCCGTTGGGATCGGCTACCGCTTTACAGACAATGTTGCAGGTAAAATGGCAGTTGCGGCCGGTGGAGATTCCGTTTCATGGAACACGGGTATTAGTCTGGAGTTCTGATTAAAGCTTACAGCAGGGGGTATTTTACTCCCTGCTCATGGAGCAATAATGAAAATTATCATCGCGACGCATGATTTTTATTTTCAGCAAGGCGCTGAAGTATTATTCAACTCGTGTGAGGCACTTGGCGTTGAACATTTTAACAGCGAAAAAGAAACGTATTTTATTATCTGTGATAATGAGTTCGCCGGACTCATGAGCATACTTTTCTACGGGTATGATTTTTACCTTGCCTGCAAGTCAGAGCCTTGCAATATGAAGCATGGATCTTGTTTGAATGACCAAGGTAAATCATTAACACATAATGAAAGAATTATCGCTTTCCTTTTATACTATAAACACTTTAGTGTAGAGCAAATCGCCAGGATGAGAGGTCGAAGTAAGAAAACAGTATATTCGCATATTTACAATATCAAGAAAAAAATCGGCTTAAAAAATGGAATGCACCTGCCATTTAAAAGTAACGGCATTGATCGGAATGCTTTTTTTGAACTGATATTTCTCATCTGAGATAAAATCTGGCTGGCATCTCATTATTATCTTCCCGGAGAATATGAATGAAGAATTTCATTAATCGATTTATTCGCTCAGATTACGATATCGTCATTCTTCGCCTGAGCGTTATCGGTGTATTTATGCTGTTTGGTACTTATAAATGGTTTGATTTTGAAGTTATGGCCCTGGAGCCTCTGATTTCATCAACATGGCTCAATATTCTGTATTTGATTTTTGGTGTCCACGGGGGAAGTTATTTCCTTGGCGTTATGGAAACCATTACATTTCTTGCGTTGATCATTGGCTTCGCCCGACCTGGTGTTGGCATATCTGGCGATCTCATTGTTATCACTACAGGAGTAACGACTCTGAGCCTGCTGCCACAACTGGGGAAAATTGACAGCTTCATTATCAAGGATGTTCTCTTGATTGGCGCTGGCGCAGTTTTGCTGAAATATGACCTTACCCGGTATCTGGCATTCAGGAATGGAACATACCGGGTATAAACGCTGCTACAGAATGGCAGGAATGTGAACCCTGGCAGAGGATCTGCAAATGGTCAGTCCTCTGCGCCTCTGTTTTCCGTAATAAATCAGGAGACTGAGTTAATTCAGTACAAAATGTTTGCCTGACTGCGGATGTGCGCCATCATGGTGAGATGGCAGAAGGATCGGATACTAACGCTCTGTTATATCATCAACTTTATCATTTCTAAGACGGCCTCAAAATTGTTGGGTCGCGGCAGAACATCTATCCTTAGTGAGGGCGACGCCTTCAACTGAGCGCCCAAACATGCCACAATACGGGCCTTACCGGCTTAATTTTTGCTAAATCAGGATATTAACTACCCATGAAGGGTAAATACAAAGCCGTTCTCGCGCTACTTTTATTATTGATCCTTATACCGTTAACGCTGCTCATGACGCTTGGCCTGTGGCTTCCTACTCTGGCGGGCATCTGGTTACCGGTTGGTACGCGTATCGCGCTGGATGAAAGCCCGAAACTTACGCGCCACGGCCTGCATATCCCGGAGCTGCGTTATCTGGTGGAGGACTGCCCGTTAGCACGCATGAGCGGCGCGGAACTCACCCATCCCAGCCGCTGGCAGCTGAATATCGGTACGCTTGAACTGGACTCCGCCTGTCTGGCAAAACTCCCTGAATCTGAACCATCGCCCGCGGCGCCGCGCACGCTCGCAGAATGGCAGTCTATGCTGCCTGATACCTGGGTTAATATCGACAGGCTTATTCTTTCTCCCTGGCAGGAATGGCAGGGGAAATTGTCGCTTTCGCTGACGCCAGCCCTCCAACAGATTCGTTATCAGGGCGAGAAGGTCAACTTTCAGGGGCGGCTGCACGGGCAAAACTTCACCGTCAGCCAACTGGAGGTGAGCGCCTTCGAAAATCAGCCCCCTGTAAAACTGGAAGGGGAATTTACGCTGCCTCTGGTGCCGGACGGGCTGCCGGTGAACGGACACGCCGTCGCAACGCTGAGCCTGCCGCAGGAACCGTCGCTGGTGGATGCGGAACTGGAGTGGCGGGACAACGCCGGACAGCTGATCGTCATGGCGCGCGGTAACCCGGAGCCGCTGCTCGATCTCCCCTGGCAGGTCACTCGCCAGCAACTTGCCATCAGCGATGGACGCTGGAACTGGCCGTATCAGGGCTTTCCGCTGAGCGGACGTCTGGGGATCAACATTAATAACTGGCAGGCAGGTCTTGAAAATGCGGTGATAAGCGGCCGGTTGAATGTTCTGACGCAAGGCGATGCGGGTAAAGGCAATGCGGTGCTGACGATTGGGCCAGGCAAGCTGAGTATGGATAACAGCGACATGCCCCTGCGTTTAACCGGTGAAGCGAAACAGGACGATCTGATTTTTTATGCAGTACTGCCGACACAGCTCACCGGCAGTCTGGCCGATCCACAACTGACCTTTGAACCCGGCGCGCTGTTGCGTTCTCGTGGCCGGGTGATTGACTCTCTGGATATTGACGAAATTCGCTGGCCGCTGGCTGGCGTAAAAGTCACCCAACGCGGAGTTGATGGCCGATTACAGGCAATTTTACGCGCGCACGAAAATAAGATGGGCGACTTTGTCCTGCATCTTGATGGGCTGGCGAATGATTTTCTTCCCGATGCGGGGCGCTGGCAGTGGCGCTACTGGGGCGAGGGCAGCTTCACCCCGATGAACGCCAGTTGGGATGTCGCCGGGAAAGGAGAATGGCACGATAACACCATCACGCTGACCGACCTGTCCACCGGGTTCGATCAACTGCAATACGGCACGATGACGGTGGCGTCTCCGCGCCTGGTGCTCGATAAACCGATCGTGTGGGTTCGTGATGCCGGGAACCCGACCTTCAGCGGCGCGTTATCGCTGGATGCGGGCAATACCGTGTTCACCGGCGGCAGCGTCTTACCGCCGTCAACGCTCAAATTCAGCGTTGAAGGAACGGACCCAACGGTATTCCAGTTCAAAGGCGACCTGCACGCTGGGGCGATTGGGCCAGTACGGGTAAATGGGCGCTGGGACGGCATTCGTTTACGCGGGCAGGCCTGGTGGCCAAAACAGTCGGTTACGGTCTTCCAGCCCTTGCTGCCTCCTGACTGGAAAATGAATTTGCGCGCAGGCGAACTGTACGCGCAGGTGGCTTTTTCCGCCGCAGAGGATCAGGGGTTCGAAGCGGGTGGACACGGCGTACTGAAAGGCGGTAGCGCCTGGATGCCGGATAACCAAATCAACGGCGTCGATTTTGTGTTGCCGTTCCGTTTCAGTCAGGGCGCCTGGCAACTGGGGACGCGCGGGCCGGTGTCATTACGCATTGCAGAGGTGGTAAACCAGGTCACCGCGAAAAATATCACGGCCGATCTCCAGGGAAGTTATCCGTGGAGCGAAGAGAATCCTTTATTGCTGAGTGACGTGAGCGTGGATGTGCTGGGCGGCAAAATCATCATGAAACAGCTGCGTATGCCGCAGCACGATCCGGCACTGCTGCGGGTGCAAAATGTCTCTTCCAGCGAACTGATCAGCGCGGTGAATCCCAAACAATTTGCGATGTCCGGCCCGGTTAGCGGCGCGCTTCCGCTGTGGCTGAGCAATGAAAAATGGATCATTAAAGACGGCTGGTTAACCAATCCTGGCCCGATGACGCTGCGTATCGATAAAGATACCGCCGATGCGGTCGTCAAAGACAATATGGCGGCGGGCGCGGCAATCAACTGGTTACGCTATATGGAGATTGCCCGTTCGTGGACGAAGATTAATCTGGACAATCTGGGCGTGCTGACCATGCAGGCGACGGTCACGGGTAAAAGCCATGTGGACGGTAAAGTCGGCACGGTTAACCTGAACTATACCCATGAAGAAAATGTCTTTACGCTCTGGCGCAGTTTGCGTTTTGGCGACAACTTACAGGCATGGCTTGAACAAAACACCGCGTTGCCGGAAACCCGTTGCCCGGAAGGCAAGGAATGTGAGGAACAACAATGAAAACGATGATTGCCATGCTGGCGCTCTTCTTACTGGCTGGCTGTACGCCGCGTATTGAAGTTGCAGCGCCGAAGGAACCGATCACCATCAATATGAACGTCAAAATTGAGCATGAAATTCATATCAAGGTTGATAAGGACGTGGAAAGTTTATTGAAGTCACGCAGTGATTTGTTCTGAGGTCATGATGAAAAAACAGCTTAGAGCGGCCGTTCTTATCCTGAGTTTATTGAGCTGCAACGCCATCGCGTTGACCCTGAGCGAAGCGAGAACGCAAGGGCGAGTGGGGGAAACGCTTAATGGTTATCTGGTGGCGTTGGCAACCGATCCAGAAACGCGCTCGCTCGTCAGTGAGATTAATAAAGAGCGTAGCGCCAGTTATCAACAGCTGGCGAAAAGCCATCAGATTCCGGTGGATGAGGTGGCGAAAATGGCCGGACAAAAGCTGGTCGACCGTGCAAAGCCGGGTGAGTATGTGCAGGGCATTAACGGTAAGTGGCTGAAAAAGTAACGTTGCCACACGTTGGTAATATCTGATTTTACCTTCAGTTGATGGAAAGCATTCGTCATGATGTGATTAATTAGTGCACTATGACAAAAGTTCATAGATTATCAGGGAATGATGATGACGCTTTATCAGATAAAGCCCGCTTTTCAGGCGCTTCTGCGCCCATTGATGTTCTGGTTGTACAAACACCATGCCACCGCTAATCACGTCACCCTTGCAGCGATGGCGCTTTCCCTGATCACCGGTGCGGTGTTAGTTTTCTTTCCTCATCCTGATTTATTTTTTCTGCTTCCTGTCGTGCTGTTTGTGCGTATGGCGCTTAATGCGTTGGACGGCATGCTGGCGCGAGAGTGCAATCAAAAATCACGTCCTGGCGCCATTCTCAATGAGACTGGGGATGTTCTCTCTGATGTCGCTCTCTACCTGCCTTTTATGCTGCTGCCATACAGTAATACGTTGCTGGTGCTGCTCATGTTGTTCTGTGCGGCAATGACCGAGTTTTGTGGTGTGCTGGCACAAACCATCAATGGCGTGCGCAGCTATGCCGGGCCGTTGGGGAAAAGCGACAGGGCGCTGGTGTTTGGTGCCTGGGGACTGGGGTTGGCGATCTGGCCAGAGCTTTTGCATTGGAATAACGCCGTGTGGGGCGTTGCAATCGTGTTGCTGCTGTGGACGGTCATCAACCGCTGCCGTAGTGCATTACATGACGAGGAGGCGAAATGATGTTGCTGGAGAAATCGCTCGCGGTCATTTTTGCGCTTTTGCTGGTGGCAACGGTAGTCAATGGATTACTGGTGCTGCTGCGTCCAGGGAAAGACTGGCAGGAACTGACGCTGCGTATTCGCACATGGTGGGTGATTATCGTGCTGTTTTCGCTGGCGATGCTCAGTCCGCAATGGCTGGCGCTGACATTTTTCGCACTGGTGAGCTTTATAGCGCTAAAAGAGTTTCTGACGCTGGCACCGTCGCGACAATCAGACCGTATGCCACTGCTGTGGATGTTTATTGCCATCCCCATCAATTACTGGCTGATTGGCATTGGCTGGTACGGCATGTTTGTGGTGTTTATTCCCGTTTATGTTTTTCTGTTCTTACCTGCGCGGATGGTCCTTACAGGCGATACGCAGGGCTTTTTACGTACCGCGTCTCAACTGCACTGGAGTTTGATGACGACAGTATTTGCCTTCAGCCATGTCGCCTTTTTACTGGTACTGCCTGCGGATGGTCTACAGACCGGCGCACTGTTGGTGCTGTTTCTGGTGGGGCTGACCGAATTCAACGACATTGCTCAATACCTGTGGGGGAAATCGCTCGGCCGTATCAGAGTCATTCCGAAGGTCAGTCCGAATAAGACCCTGGCAGGATTGCTGGGGGGCGTGGTAACGACGGCGGTGGCGGCAATGATTCTGGGGCCGCTGCTTACGCCGTTAAACTGGCCGATGGCGCTGTTGGCAGGTGTGATTATTGGCATAACTGGATTTTGCGGTGATGTGGTGATGTCCGCGATCAAACGCGATATCGGTGTTAAAGACAGCGGCACGCTGTTACCCGGACATGGAGGCATCCTTGATCGGCTCGATTCGCTGATCTTTACCGCGCCCGTCTTCTTTCATTTCATTCGTTACTTCTGCTACTAACCTATGATGACGCGTATCCTTCGTCCGTTGTTTGCGCTGTGCATCGTCTGGCCGATCATGTGGTTGTGGCTTGGTCTGCGTGTTAAATATCAAGAAAGATTGCCGAAAAGCGGCCCGGCGATTGTGGTGGCCAATCACAACAGTCACATGGATGTCTTCGCGCTACTTTCTCTTTTTCCACTCTGCCGTCAGGCTGAAGTGCATCCCGTCGCGGCGGCTGATTATTTCTTGCGTAATAAAATCATGGCGTGGTTTGCGCTCAATATTCTCAACATTATCCCCATTTCACGTAAAGGCGGAGAGGCTAACCCTCTGGCACTGTGCGAGCAGGCATTGCGTGAGGGAAAAACATTAATCCTTTTTCCAGAAGGCACGCGCGGCGAGGCAGGTAAGCTGTCGCCGCTGAAATCAGGGTTATGGCATTTGAGCCAAAGCATGCCGGAAGTCCCGATTATTCCTGTCTGGCTGCGGGGAACAGAGCGAGTGATGGCCAAGGGAAACCGTATTCCGCTTCCGCTGTTTATCGGCGTCACGGTAGGTAACGCACTGAGTTTTAATTCCGATAAAAACACGTTTATGGACGATCTGAAGTGCCAGTTGGTAGCGCTTTCGCAACAAACAACAGGAAGTCATTCCCATGATTAATACACGGGCGCCTGAAGAACGGCAATTTTTAACCAGTGACAACGTTGAGCTGTTTTATCGCTACTGGCCCGCAACGTCGGCAGGGGCAACGCCGAAAGTGATTGTCCTGTTCCATCGCGGACATGAGCATTCTGGTCGTCTGCAACATATTATCGATGAACTGGCGATGCCGGATACGGCGTTCTACGCCTGGGATGCCCGTGGGCACGGGCGCTCGCCGGGCCCGCGCGGGTACAGTCCATCGCTGGCTCGTTCGGTTCTGGATGTGGATGAGTTTGTTCGTTTTGTTGCAACTGACAGTCAGGCCTCAATAGAGGATGTGGTGGTTGTGGCACAAAGCGTTGGTGCGGTGTTGGCGGCAACCTGGGTACATGACTACGCCCCGACCATCCGCGGTCTGGTGCTGGCATCACCGGCGTTTAAGGTCAAACTGTATGTGCCGTTTGCCCGCTCAGGGCTGGCGTTGATGCACCGACTGCGCGGGCTCTTTTTTGTTAACTCCTACGTGAAGGGCAAGTATCTGACCCACGACCCGGCGAGGGTGGCAAGTTTCAATCAGGATCCGCTGGTCACCCGTCCTATCGCGGTTAATATCCTGCTCGATCTCTACAAAACGGCAGAGAGAATTGTCAGCGATGCCAGCGCGATCACCTTGCCAGTGCAGATGTTGGTCTCCGGGGAGGATTACGTTGTTCACCGCCAGCCGCAGATCGATTTCTACCAGAGACTGCGCAACCCGCTAAAAGAAATTCATATTCTGCCGGGGTTTTATCACGATACTCTGGGTGAAAAAGAGAGGCATCTGGCGTTTGATAAAATGCGCGTGTTTATTGATACGCTCTATGCTCTGCCTCCTCAACGTTTTGACTATAGCGACGAAGACCGCTGGGGTCCGGGGGCGGATACCTGGCGAATGTTAAGCGGTGGGCCGGAACCTTATTCGCTAAATGACATCGCTTATCGTACCTTGCGCTATGGCATGAAGATGCTGGGGACGCAATCCACTGGAGTCCGTCTGGGATTTGAAACGGGGTTTGATTCTGGCAGTACGCTCGATTATGTCTATCGCAATCAACCGCAGGGTAGCAGCGCACTGGGGCGTCTGATTGACAAAAACTACCTCAATAGCGTGGGCTGGAAAGGGATCCGTCAGCGTAAAATCCATATGCAGATGTTGATTCAGCATGCGGTTGCCAAACTTGCTGAGCAGGGAACGACGGTGCGGGTGGTTGATGTTGCTGCTGGTCACGGGCGTTATGTACTTGATGCGCTGGAAAGTGAAACGGCAGTGGATGAAATTTTGCTACGAGACTACAGCGAATTAAATGTGGCGAGAGGCCAGGAAATGATAGCGTCTCGCGCAATGGCGGCACGTGCGCGTTTTGAAAGGGGGGATGCTTTTAACCGTGAAGAACTGGCTGCGCTGCTACCTCGACCGACGCTGGGAATTGTCTCAGGACTGTATGAATTGTTCCCGGAAAATACGCTGGTACGTAATTCTCTTGCCGGGCTGGCAGATGCCATTGAGCCGGGAGGTATTCTGATCTACACCGGTCAGCCCTGGCATCCACAGTTAAAAACCATCGCCTGGTCGTTGACCAGTCATAAGGATGGAAAAGCATGGGTGATGCGTGTGCGTACGCAAGGCGAAATGGATGCGCTGGTGTGGGAGGCCGGGTTCGATAAATGCGCTCAACTGATAGATGGGTGGGGAATTTTCACCGTTTCTATGGCGGTGCGTCGCGCATCATGACAACCCGACGTTCTGTTTACCGGCAAGGTATAGGCTGGTTACTGCTGCTTGCTCCGTTTTTCTTTTTAACCTACGGGCAGGTTAACCAGTTTACCGCCGGGCGAGATAACATTAGTAGTCTGGTTTTTGAGTGGGAGCGGCATATTCCTTTTGTGCCCCTGACTATTATTCCTTACTGGAGTCTGGATCTGCTGTACGGCCTGTCGCTATTCGTCTGTACAACGCTGAATGAACAGCGGCGACTGGTCTGCAAATTAGTGTTGGCTTCACTGATTGCCTGCATTGGCTTCTTGTTATTTCCGCTGCAATTTACCTTCACCAGACCGGAGATAACCGGTCCGGCCGGTTGGCTCTTTGGTCAGCTTGAACGGTTTGATTTACCGTACAATCAGTCGCCGTCGTTGCATATTATTTTGTGCTGGTTGCTGTGGCGGCACTTCCATCGTCATCTGAAGGGCAAATGGCAAGCATTGAACGGTGGTTGGTTTTTGCTGATTGCCGTATCGGTTCTGACTACCTGGCAGCACCATTTTATTGATGTTATCACCGGGCTGGCAGTGGGTATGGTTATCGACTGGTTGATTCCGGGACAGGGGCAATGGCGTTGGCGCATCGCCTCTGGTAAGCGTAAGATTCTGGCTACTCGCTATCTGTTTGGTGTACTGGCGTGTCTGGCTGGCACGTTTGTGACGCCCTGGTTGTGGTGGCCGACATTGGCGTTGCTGATTGTGGCGCTGGCTTATGGTGCGCTCGGCGTCGAGGCATTACAAAAAGACAGGACGGGGCGGTTAACGCCCGCCGCCTGGTGGCTGCTGTTTCCCTGGCGACTGGGGATGATGCTCTCTATGCACTGCTATACCCGCCGCTTACCGGCGGTCAGCCCTCTGGTCGATGGGCTGTTTTTAGGTGCGTATCCGTGCAGACCTGTGGAGCAACAGGCGGTACTGGATCTGACCGGTGAGTTTCCCCGCTCCCACGCTTCGCAAGACGTTGTCTATTGTTGCGTACCGATGCTGGATCTGGTTAAACCGGACTACGACACGCTTTATCAGGCAGTGGGTTCGCTGGAGCAATTGCGCATCACTCATGGCAGCGTCCTTATTCACTGCGCGCTGGGACTGTCACGCAGTGCATTGGTGGGGGCGGCATGGTTATTGTATCGCTATCCGGGGTTAGGTGTTGATGACGCAGTTGATCGACTACGAAAGACGCGACCGCAGGTTGTTTTTACATCTGAACATCTGGAACTGTTAAAACAATGGAAAACAGAAGTGACAACATAACTAATAAGCATCTTCTACAGGCTCGCTTGTTGATGCAAACGCTTAATAGCTGGCGTTTCTTTTTGCTCTTCACTTTCCCACCGCTGGCCTGGGCTCTCCTGCTCTCACCACCGGGAATACTCCGCACAATGATCGCTATGATGAGCGGCATTGTCTGGTTTGGTTGCTGGCGACTGTGGCTTGATGCTCAGTATTTTTCTCTTATCAACGAAGAAAATAACGAGCAAGCTGGTGAAGTGCTTTGCTTTATCTGGCAGCGAGAAAAGCTACTGACGTTGACGCTTGCCGGGCGGCGGCAGGGGGCGTTAAAGCAGTGTCAGCGTACGTTGTACTGGGTTGCCATTCTGTGGCTGGGATGGTTGATGCTGTTGTTGTTCTATTGAGATATTGATTCTACGTATTTTCTGTTTTGTATGATAAAGCGCGATAATTTGCAGGGTAAGTTTCTATACTGTCTGCTCCGAAGCGATATTCAGCAAGAGGGGCAGTTATGGCAAGTCACGGTAATTCAGCGACGTTTTCTCTCGGTTCCCGGCAGGTAAAACGGCTGGGGTATGGGGCCATGCAACTGGCAGGACCTGGTGTATTTGGCCCGCCGAGAGACCGTCACGTCGCGCTGACGGTGCTTCGGGAGGCGATTTCGCTGGGTGTGAATCACATTGATACCAGCGATTTTTACGGCCCGCATGTTACGAACCAAATCATTCGAGAAGCGCTGCATCCGTATCCTGACGATCTGGCGATCGTTACCAAAATTGGCGCCCGTCGCGGGGAAGATGCGTCGTGGTTGCCCGCTTTCTCGCCTGCGGAACTGAAGCAGGCGGTTCACGATAATCTGCGTAATCTCGGACTTGATGTGCTGGATGTGGTCAACCTGCGCGTTATGTTCGGCGACGGTCATGGCCCGCATGAAGGATCTATCGAAGAGAGTTTTAGCGTGCTGGCTGAACTTCAGCAGCAGGGGCTGGTGAAGCATATCGGTCTGAGCAATGTCACCGCGAACCAGGTGGCTGAGGCGAGGAAGATTGCCGAAATTGTTTGTGTGCAAAATGAGTACAACATTGCCCATCGCCAGGATGACGCACTTATTGACGCGCTGGCGGGCGAGGGTATCGCTTATGTGCCGTTCTTCCCGCTGGGCGGGTTTACGCCGTTGCAGTCATCAACGCTCTCCGACGTTGCCGCCAGCCTGAATGCGACGCCAATGCAGGTAGCGCTGGCATGGTTGCTGCAACGTTCAGCCAATATCCTGTTAATTCCGGGAACGTCGTCAGTGACGCATTTGCGTGAAAATATGGCGGCAGGGGATTTGCAACTTTCGGATGAGGTTCTTGCGGTGCTGAATGGCATGAATGCCTGATGGAGGTTATCCGGCCTGCGGGAGGATGACACCCCTTGCAGGCCGGATGAGGCAAATAAATCTTATGCAGCAACAACGCTGTCAATCGCCGCTTTGGCATCAGTCTGCGCTTTGGCCGCGACTTCCGGGCCGTAAGCAATCCCTTCAGCAAACACGAAGTTCACGTCGGTGATACCAATAAAGCCCAGGAAGACTTTCAGGTACGGTGCGATCAGGTCTGTCGGCGTATCTTTGTGGATACCGCCACGGCTGGAGAGAATCACCGCACGTTTACCGGTCACCAGACCTTCCGGCCCTTTCTCGGTGTAACGGAAGGTGACGCCCGCGCGGGCAACCAGGTCAAAATAGTTTTTCAACTGAGTCGGGATGTTGAAGTTGTACATCGGCGCCGCAATGACGATCACATCGTGCGCTTGCAGTTCCGCGATCAGCTCGTCGGACAGCGACAGCGCGTCCTGTTGACGCGGAGTCAGCGGAGCGTCGCTCGGGCGCAGGGCACCCACCAGTTCGCCATCCAGTACCGGAACAGGATTCGCGGCCAGGTCGCGCACGGTGATTGCATCCGCAGGATGCTTTTCGCGCCACTGTTCAACAAAATAATCAGACAACTGACCAGACTGAGAGTACCCTGCCAGAATACTGGATTTAAGAACTAATACTTTGCTCATGGGTGTTTCCTTTTATGTGTTTGAATGGGGTGAGCCCCGTTGCTTGTTGACACTCTATTCACAATCCTGTCGCAGAGATAGCGCAATATATCGAATCCTATGTTCGAAATTATTGAACAACACACGAAAAGCGCCGATGTGGTACTCTATACCAATCATTAAAAAGAGATTTTACCCGGCAGAGCACTGCCCTCTAATGCTATGACAGAACAACAGAAAATCACCTTCGCCGCACTTCAGCAACAGCTGGATACGCTGATGCTGCGTGACAGGCAGCGCTTTGCCCGCCGTCTGCATGGCGTGAAGAAGGTTAAAAAACCTGATGCACAACAGGCCATTCTCCTGGAGATGGCGAAAGAGATTGAACAGGCAGCAGGTAAAATTGTGCTGCGCGAAGCCGCCAGACCGGAAATAACGTATCCAGAAAACCTGCCTGTCAGCCAGAAAAAACAGGCCATCCTGGAGGCCGTTCGCGACCACCAGGTGGTGATTGTGGCGGGGGAGACCGGCTCTGGTAAAACCACGCAATTGCCGAAAATTTGTATGGAGCTGGGGCGCGGTATTAAAGGGCTGATCGGCCATACGCAGCCGCGTCGTCTGGCGGCGCGAACCGTTGCCAACCGTATTGCCGAAGAGTTGCAAACGGAACCGGGCGGCTGCATCGGTTATAAAGTCCGTTTCAGCGATCACGTCAGCGACAACACGATGGTCAAGCTGATGACGGACGGTATTCTGCTGGCGGAAATCCAGCAGGACAGGCTGCTGATGCAGTACGACACCATCATCATTGATGAAGCGCACGAGCGCAGCCTGAATATCGACTTTCTGCTTGGCTACCTGAAAGAGCTGTTGCCGCGTCGCCCGGATTTGAAAATCATCATCACCTCCGCGACCATCGACCCGGAGCGCTTCTCGCGTCATTTTAACAATGCGCCGATCATTGAAGTTTCCGGCAGAACGTACCCGGTTGAAGTGCGCTATCGTCCGATTGTCGAAGAAGCGGACGATACCGAGCGCGATCAGCTTCAGGCGATTTTTGACGCGGTGGATGAACTGGGGCGTGAAAGTCCCGGCGATATCCTGATCTTTATGAGCGGCGAGCGTGAAATCCGCGATACCGCCGATGCGCTCAATAAACTCAATTTGCGCCATACCGAAGTATTGCCGCTGTATGCACGCCTCTCTAACAGCGAGCAGAACCGCGTGTTCCAGTCGCACAGCGGACGTCGCATCGTGCTGGCGACTAACGTGGCGGAAACCTCGCTGACTGTACCGGGCATTAAGTACGTTATCGATCCCGGCACCGCGCGCATCAGTCGCTACAGCTACCGCACCAAAGTGCAGCGACTGCCGATTGAACCGGTTTCACAGGCTTCCGCTAACCAGCGTAAAGGCCGCTGTGGACGTGTGTCGGAAGGGATCTGCATCCGCCTGTATTCGGAAGATGACTTCCTGTCGCGCCCGGAATTTACCGACCCGGAGATTCTGCGTACCAACCTGGCTTCGGTTATTTTGCAAATGACGGCGCTGGGGCTGGGCGATATCGCCGCATTCCCGTTTGTTGAAGCGCCGGATAAACGCAACATTCAGGACGGCGTGCGTTTGCTGGAAGAGCTTGGGGCGATTACGACCGATGAGCAGCAAACGGCTTATAAACTGACGCCTTCAGGACGCCAGTTGTCGCAGCTGCCGGTAGACCCGCGTCTGGCGCGGATGGTGCTGGAAGCGCAGAAACACGGCTGCGTGCGTGAGGCGATGATCATCACCTCCGCGCTGTCTATTCAGGACCCGCGTGAGCGCCCGATGGATAAACAGCAGGCGTCCGATGAGAAGCACCGTCGTTTCCACGATAAAGAGTCTGACTTCCTCGCCTTTGTGAATCTGTGGAATTACCTCGGCGAGCAGCAGAAAGCGCTGTCGTCGAACCAGTTCCGCCGCCTGTGCCGCACCGATTACCTGAACTATCTGCGCGTGCGCGAATGGCAGGATATCTACACCCAATTGCGCCAGGTGGTGAAAGAGCTGGGTATTCCGGTAAACAGCGAACCGGCGCAATACCGTGAAGTGCATATCGCGCTGCTGACCGGGCTGCTGTCGCATATCGGGATGAAAGATGCCGACAAGCAGGAGTATACCGGCGCGCGTAACGCCCGTTTCTCCATCTTCCCGGGTTCCGGTTTGTTCAAGAAGCCGCCGAAGTGGGCGATGGTCGCAGAACTGGTGGAAACCAGCCGCCTGTGGGGGCGCATTGCGGCGCGCATCGATCCCGAGTGGGTGGAACCGGTTGCCCAGCATCTGATTAAGCGTTCTTACAGCGAACCGCACTGGGAACGGGCGCAGGGCGCGGTGATGGCGACGGAGAAAGTGACCGTGTACGGTCTGCCGATAGTGGCCGCGCGCAAGGTGAATTACAGCCAGATCGACCCGGCGCTGTGTCGCGAGTTGTTTATTCGTCATGCGCTGGTAGAGGGCGACTGGCAGACGCGCCACGCCTTCTTCCGCGACAACCTGAAGCTGCGTGCGGAAGTGGAAGAGCTGGAGCACAAATCGCGTCGCCGCGACATTCTGGTCGATGATGAGACGCTGTTTGAGTTCTACGACCAGCGCATCAGTCATGACGTGATCTCCGCGCGCCACTTCGACAACTGGTGGAAAAAAGTCAGCCGTGAAACGCCGGATCTGCTCAACTTTGAAAAGAGTATGCTCATCAAAGAGGGCGCGGAAAAAATCAGCAAGCTGGATTACCCGAACTTCTGGCACCAGGGAAATCTTAAGCTGCGGCTGAGCTATCAGTTTGAACCGGGCGCCGACGCCGACGGCGTCACCGTCCATATCCCGCTTCCGTTGTTAAACCAGGTGGAAGAGTCCGGGTTTGAATGGCAAATTCCAGGTCTGCGCCGAGAGCTGGTGATTGCGCTGATTAAATCGCTGCCGAAACCGGTACGACGGAACTTTGTTCCGGCGCCGAACTATGCCGAAGCGTTTTTAGGTCGCGTAACGCCGCTGGAGCTACCGTTGCTGGATGCGCTGGAGCGTGAATTGCGGCGGATGACCGGCGTGACGGTAGATCGCGAAGACTGGCACTGGGATCAGGTGCCCGATCATCTGAAGATCACCTTCCGCGTGGTGGATGACAAAAACAAGAAGTTGCAGGAAGGGCGCGCTTTGCAGGGGCTGAAAGAGGCGCTGAAAGGGAAAGTCCAGGAAACACTCTCGGCGGTGGCTGATGACGGCATCGAGCAGAGTGGGCTGCACATCTGGAGTTTCGGTCAGCTGCCGGAAAGCTATGAGCAGAAACGCGGCAATTACAAAGTGAAGGCGTGGCCTGCGCTGGTCGATGAGCGTGATAGCGTCGCCATCAGGCTGTTCGACAATCCGCTGGAGCAGCAACAGGCAATGTGGTGCGGTTTACGCCGCTTGCTGCTGCTGAATATTCCGTCGCCGATTAAGTATCTGCACGAAAAACTGCCGAATAAAGCCAAGCTCGGTCTGTACTTCAACCCGTATGGCAAGGTGCTGGAGTTGATTGACGACTGCATCTCCTGCGGCGTGGATAAACTGATCGACGCCAATGGCGGCCCGGTATGGACGGAAGAGGCTTTTGCCGCGCTGCATGAGAAGGTGCGTGCTGAGCTGAACGACACCGTTGTCGATATCGCGAAGCAGGTCGAGCAGATCCTGACCGCCGTGTTCACGATCAACAAACGTCTGAAAGGACGCGTGGATATGACGATGGCGCTGGGGCTGTCTGATATCAAAGCGCAAATGGGCGGGCTGGTGTATCGCGGTTTTGTCACCGGCAACGGCTTTAAGCGCCTCGGCGATACGCTGCGCTATTTGCAGGCGATTGAAAAACGGCTGGAGAAACTGGCGGTTGATCCGCACCGTGACAGGGCGCAGATGCTGAAAATCGAAAGCGTGCAGCAGGCCTGGCAGCAGTGGATTAACAAGCTGCCGCCAGCCCGCCGTGATGACGACGACGTCAAAGAAATCCGCTGGATGATTGAGGAGCTGCGCGTCAGCTACTTTGCACAACAGCTCGGCACGCCGTACCCGATCTCCGATAAGCGCATTTTACAGGCGATGGAGCAAATCAGCCTGTAGCTCCGTGCTCAGCTCAGGCAGGAGATACCTTCGGGTATCTCCTGCGGCACGGCGCGCTTTAGCCTGTCATAAAGCAGCGCAATGTCTTTTTCAAATGCCGTATCTTGCGGCCAGACCAGATAGTAGCCTTCTCCGGTTGCCACCGCTTCATTGAACGGAAGGGCGAGCAGACCGCTTTTTACCGCCTCCAGACTGAGCAGCAGATCGCCCACGGAGACGCCATGCCCCCTTATCGCCGCCTGATTTCCCTGTTCCAGCGTGTCGAACACTTTTCCCCGACGGGTATTCAGCCCGTTAAATTTACCGCTGCGTGCCAGCCATCGCGTCCAGTCGCGCCGGTCTGGCGAAGGGTGAATAAGCTCGCAGTCGGCAATGTTTTCTCGTACCTGTTCAAGCAGCGCGGGGGCGCATATCGGGATCAGCCACTCTTTAAAAAGCTGCCTGCTTTGCGTGCCGAAACCAAAATGACCGTTGCCTAACAGGATGGCGCAGTGAAAGGGTTCGCGATTGAAATCCACCGTATCGGTGTCCATCCAGACGCTGGAAAGCTCCACGTTAAGCGAGGGCTCCTGCTGATGTACGCTGTTCAGCACGTCCAGCAACCAGCCCATTGTCAGGGTTGAGGGTGCCTTTAAGCGCAGACCGTGCTGCTGGTTGCGAAACGCGGAGCAGGCGTTTTCCAGCGTCCGAAAGCCTGCGGCCAGCTGCTCCGCCAGCACGCGTCCCGCTTCCGTTACCTCAACCTGCGGGCCGTTGCGGTGAAACAGCGGGCAGTCAAACGTTGTCTCCAGGGTACGGATATGTCTGCTGATCGCGCCCGGAGTGACGTTCAGCGCGTCAGCGGCTTTGCTGAATGATCCGAGGCGGGCGGCGGCTTCAAAAGCGCGCAGGGCATACAGTGGCGGCAGAGTCATGGCGATACGCTATTGTGAGTTTTACTCACATTAAATAGCAGTTTTATTCGTTTTTCAAACGTCATCGCTCGCTGAATAATGCCGGGAGTTTCCGGGCCTGTGTGCGTTATGAAGGAGAAAAGGCGTTGATTAATCTGACATTGCTGAGTGCGTATAGTTTATCGGTTTTACTGTTGCTGGTCACGCCCGGCCCGGTGGTTGCGCTGGTAACCGGAACGGCGGCCCGGCACGGCGCGCGTAAAGCCTTTGCGACCGTGATCGGAACGAACAGCGCCTCTCTGGTGCTGATTATCCTGGCGGCGCTGATGCTGGCCGGGGTGGTGTCGATCTCCGGTTTGTTTCTGTCTTTGCTGGGGATCGCAGGGTCGTTGTATATCGGCTACGGCGCGTTAATCAGCCTGCGGGCGGGGAATCCGCAGGCAAATGCGCAAGAAAACACGGTCGCTGCGGGCGACGGCGGGGTGATCCGGGGATTCATTACCGGCATTTCAAATCCGAAAGACATCCTTTTCTTTGTCGCTTTCTTCCCTCAGTTTATTGCGGTGACGCAGAACTTCGCCGCCAGCATTATGACGCTGACGGTGGTGTGGATCATTTTTGATTTTGCTGTTTTATCGCTGTACATCCTGCTCATCAATAACTGGTTGTCACCGCATCACAGCCGGCGTATTGGGCTGGCGTCATCGCTGTTTTTGCTGGTGATATCGCTGTCTGGCCTGGTCTATAACGTCCACGAAATCATTCACCACTTGCCGTACGGATGACGTCAGACTGACCAGCCGCCGCCCAGCGCTTTGTAGAGATCAATCTGTGCCAGCAGCAGATTGTTTTTCACCTGCACCACATTGGTTTGCACTGAGAACAGCGTGCGCTGGGCGTCCAGTACATCCAGATAAGACGAATAGCCATTGCGATAGCGATTCTGGGCGATGCGCAATGTTTCCTGCGCCACATCCTGCTGCGCCTGTAATTCACTGAGCTGTTCCTGATAGCGGGTGATGGCGTCGAGGCTATCGTTTACCTCTCTGAAGGCGTTACGCACGGTTTTTTCATAACTGTACAGCGCCTGATTACGCTGGGACTGGGAAATATCGACCTGCGCATTCAATGCCTGACGGTTAAGCAGAGGGGCGAGAATGCTGCCGCCGATACTCCATAAGCGGAGCGGGTCGTCAAGCAGACCGGGGAGCGTGCGATCCTGCACCGATCCGGTCGCCGTCAGGTTGATCGACGGCAGCAGGCTGGCGCGAGAGGCGGCAAGCGTCGCATCAGCCGCAATAAGCTGTCTCTCGGCCTGCACAACATCAGGACGGCGGTTGAGCAACGAAGAGGGCAACTGTGACGGAAACGTTAAGGGCGTCAGCGCATCAAAACGGTCGCTACGGGCCAGGCGCGTCGGGTTGCTGCCCAGCAGAAGACTCAGCGCGTTTTCCTGTTGTGCGATTTGGTGCTCAAGCAGGGGAATTTGCGCGCGCGTAGAGCGAAGCTCAGAATCCGACTGCATCAATTCCAGGCGCGAGCTGTAGCCTGTTTCATATTGCCGTTTTGCCAGATTCCAGGCTTCTTCACGCGATTTCAGCGTCGATTTTGTCACGTTGAGCTGCTCATCCAGCGCCAGCAGCGTGACATAACCGGACGCAACGGACGAGGCAACGGTTAGATCGGCGGCGGCGGCCGCCGCTTTTTGCGCCGCCAGCGAGGCCCGCGCTGCACTGGCGGTGCTGCGATTAACGCCCCAGATATCGACATCGTAGCTTGCCGTCAGGCTGCCCTTATACAACGTGCTGTAGATCGGAAGTCCGGTTGCCGCAGACTGCGTTCGCGCCCGCGCTCCGCTAACGCCCGCATCCAGCGAAGGGAACAGGCTGCCTTCGGCGGCATAGACCCTGGCCTGGTATTCATTTACCCGTTCGCGGGCAATCAGCACGTCACTGTTATTTTGCAGCGCCTGATCGACATAACGATTCAGATGACTGTCGTGAAAATTTCTCCACCATACCTGTTCTGTTGCGCTGGCGGGGCCGGTGGCGGTTCGCCAGGCGGCGGGGATTTGCAAAGACGGTTTTGCGGGTGCCACATCAACCGACTGACAGCCACTGAGCAGCAGGGCGAACAGCAAAGCGGCAACGGGACGGCGCGTCATTGTTTCGCCTCCCGGGTATCGATATGTACCTGCACCGACATGCCCGGACGCAATCGCGCAATCTCCTCCGGTTTACCCAGCACCTCCACCCGAACCGGAATGCGCTGGGCGATTTTGACAAAGTTGCCGGTAGCGTTATCCGGCGTAATGGCGCTGAACTCCACGCCGGTTGCCGGAGAAATGCTCTCCACCCGGCCTTCATAAGCCCGATCATTCAGCGCATCGACGGTAAACCGTACCGGCTGACCCACGCGCAGCTCCGCCAGTTGCGTCTCTTTAATATTGGCGATAACCCAGTGCTGCGGCGGCACCAGCGTGGTGAGGTGCGTTCCGGCGGTGACGTACGCGCCGAGGCGGACGGCAATCTGCCCAAGCTGGCCGTCGCGCGGCGCGACAATGCGGGTATTTTGCAAATCGATCTGCGCCAGCTCTAACGCTGCGCGGGCATTTTCAACGTCGGCTTCCAGCGCTCCCCGGTTGACGATCACCGTTTGTAAATCCTGTCGTGACATCTCCAGCGTGGCTTTCGCCTGGTCGATATCCGCGCTGCCTTGCGCGGCGCTGGCCAGCGCCGCGTCGCGTTCACGAATCGACAGTGAACCGTCGGCGGTGAGATCTTTCACGCGTTTCAAATCTGCCTGAGTCTTCAGACTTTGCGCTTTGGCGTTCTTCAGTACCGCTTCATTGCGCGCAATCACGGCTTCGGCGCTTTTACGCTGTTGCAGGTTGTTATTTAACGCGGCGATTTTCATGGCCAGCTGCGCTTCGGCCTGATGGACACGCTGGCGATAAATACGGTCGTCGATCTGCATCAGCAGTTCGCCTTTTTTCACCTGCACAAAGTCCTGCACATTCACCTGCGTGATATATCCATTCACCTGCGGGCTAATAAAGGTGGTTTGTCCACGCACATAGGCGTTATCCGTAAATTGCGTATGGCGGGTAAACGGCGGTAATTGCCAGGCGTAAAGGATCACCAGAACCCCGACAAGGCCAATGGCGGCAGCGGCAAAAATTGACACCACACGGAGATTGTTTCGGGTATTTGCCTGCTCTTTGGCGGCATCCTGCTGACTCATAGCTGCTCCTGAGGTAAAGCGATAAACATAATTTTCATCTGTTACTTGGTTCCGGTGGCTTTTTTCAGCGCCATCCGGGCGGTAATACGCAGTCGCAGCAAGCGCCATAAAATCCAGATTAGCGTAGCGGCGGCAATGCTGGCCGTCAGTAAATAAGTATCGTTATAGGCGAGGATATTTGCCTCAAGCGACGTAACGGTTTGTAGCTGGGCGATCGCCTGGGTGTTCAGCAATGCGCTGTCGCCAATCAGGTTTTTGTACATCTGGCTGTACATCTGTAGACGCTCATTCACCAGCGGATTTAGCGTGGTGAGCTGATCGGCCAGCAGGCTGGAGTGATATTTTTCACGCCAGGTCTGGAAAGTGCCGAGAATGGCGGAGCCCAGCAGACCGCCGATGTTCTGACTCATCCCAAATAAGACGGAAAAACTGACCAGATTGCGCGGATCGGCGATGACGCCGCCGATACCCGCCAGCATTGCCGGGGCAAGGAAGAACGCGCTGCCAAAGCCGAGTAAGAATTGGCTGACCATTAACTGGTCGGGGCGCGTCAGGTTTGTGGAGTGGCTGTCGAGCAGCGAGGCGACGATCATCAATGCCAGCGACGTAATCACGGGCCAGGCCAGCCGCGTCGGTTTAATCGTCAGGCAACTGGTGATGATGCCGCACACAATGCCAGCGAAAATTGACCAGGCCAGATGCGTCATTTGCTCATTCTGTAAGCCAGCGTATTGCAGCCAGCCAATTACGCCGGTGTTTTGCTCCGCCAGCACAATGCGGATCAGCAACATAATCAGCCCCAGGCGGAGAATACTGCCGCTGGAGAGCCAGCGCGTATTCAACAGCGGATTGCTGCGGTTATGCTCGAACACAATTGCGCTGATGATGAGTACCGTCGCCAGCGCCAGAGACCAGCCAATCCAAGGCGCTTCAAACCACCAGTCCAGTCGCCCCAGCGACAGCACGGCACAAACCAGCGCCATGCCGGGCGCGAGCAGAATAAAAGTAATAAAGTCTTTCTTTTCAAAAACCTTACGTCTGTCGCCGGGAGGCAGTTTTAAGGCGATGACGCAGCCCAGCGAAACCAGCGCCAGTCCCAGCTCAAAGAAGTACAGGCCGCGCCACTCATCCAGTTGCAGCAGTTCGGTAGAGAACAACCGGGCGAGGGGAATAGCCAGCGACGACCCGGTAATACCGATCGTTAACGCTTTCAGACGGTGTTTCGCAGGCCAGGCCTGTATCTGATAATAAATACCCAGCGAACTGAGCGCGGCGGCGACCATACCGTGCGCCGCGCGTACCATTAGCGCGGAACTCAGATCGTTGACGAAGAGGTGAAAAAAGGTGACCAGCACATACAGCACCAGAAAACCTTCGGTAAATGCCCGCAGACCAAACTGCTGGCGAAATTTCACCAGCAGCAGGTTAATTGAGACATTGGTCATGACATAAACGGCAGGCAACCAGGCGATCTCCGTCGACCAGGCAGCAAAGGTGCCCTGTAAATTTTGCAGATTCGCGGTCACGACCGCGTTCCCGAGGGCGCCGGTCAGACACACCAGCAGGCCGACCACGCCGTAGGCGATGCGTTTCGGCGTGCTGTGAATGGGAGTCGAAGGTGAGCCTAACAGCGCGGGCTTTTCGTGAGGCTGCCACTCGCGAGGAGCATAAGGATCGCGTTGGGGCAGGCGCATAACGTCGTATACCTTTGTATTATTTTAATGGTTAGCGGGCTAATGATTCTACGTCTGACGTAAACCATAATTCAAGTGAATATGAAAACGCCCGGTAAATCAAATATTCATTGCCGTTAAGCCGGGATTTTCGCTCATTGAACGTTGTTTGACATCAACGCTTTATCTCACCCTCGCACCACAGGATAATCAGCGGATCGTCTTTCGGAGTGATCTGGTACTCACCAGAAGCCACTCCGGTACTCTGCAAGGAACACAGGAGGAAGAACCATGAGAATGAGACCGTTTCCGGCATTATCCAGTGCAACGCTGGAAGCAGCGAATACGCTGGGGCATTGGCTGGCCCAAAATGACTTCTCTGGTGACGCGCCGTATCAGGCTGACTGCGTTGTGCTGGCGGGGAATGCCGTCATCCCGGCGATAGACGCCGCCTGCAACATAGCGAAAGCGCAGCAGATCCCGCTGTTGATCAGCGGCGGCATCGGCCATTCCACCACGTTTCTCTATGCCGCCATCGCCGGGCACCCGCGCTACAACACCATACGCACCACCGGGCGTACGGAAGCCAAAATCCTCGCGGATATCGCTCATCAGTTCTGGCAGATCCCGACGGAGAAAATTTGGCCAGAAGACAAATCAACAAACTGCGGTGAGAACGCGCAGTTTAGCTGCGCCCTGATTGGCCAGGTATCGGCGCCCATTAACACCGCCATTATCGTACAGGACCCGACAATGCAACGTCGGACGATGGCGACGTTCCGCCGCGTCACCTGCGACGATCCCGATTCGCCCCGCTGGTTGAGCTATCCGGGTATTGTCCCGACGCTGTGCCAGCACGATGACGGCGTGGATTTTGCCGGAGAACAGAAGGGGTTGTGGTCCGTGGATCGCTATCTCTCCCTGATTGCGGGAGAACTTCCGCGCTTACGGGATGATGAAACCGGCTACGGGCCGCGTGGCCGCGACTTTATTGTGCACGTTGATATTCCCGCTGACGTTGAGGCGGCGTGGCAGACGCTGCAAAATGACGCTGACCTGATTGAGACCATGAACAGTCGTTCGTTGCGTTAATGTTACTTTCTTGCCCGTTTGCGGAAATTTACGCTCAAACGGGCAAACTCTCTCCCCGATATCGCCTCTCTGACAGAACCTTCCTGGCTGCTTTTATGAAGCACATCACAAAACCAGCACCGCAGACGCCCCTGAGAACATGTGATTGTTATTACTTAACAATGATTTTACTTGTTAAGAACAATTCAATTACAGGAGCAGCGCATGTCCGCACCCGTACAACACCCGATGTATATCAATGGTCAATTTGTTAGCTGGCAGGGAGACGCATGGATTGATGTGGTGAATCCTGCCACCGAAGAACTGCTCTCCCGTATTCCTGATGGCGGCGCGCAAGAGGCGCGTCAGGCCATTGACGCCGCTGCGCGCGCTCAGCCGGAATGGGAGGCGCTGCCTGCGATTGAACGCGCGGGGTGGCTGAGAAAGATCGCGGCAGGGATTCGTGAGCGGGCAGAAGAGATCAGTGCGCTGATTGTCGCGGAAGGCGGAAAAATCCAGCAGCTGGCGCAGGTAGAAGTCGCGTTCACCGCCGACTACATCGAATATATGGCCGAGTGGGCGCGCCGTTATGAAGGCGAGATCCTGCAAAGCGACCGCCCCGGAGAAAATATTCTGGTCTTTAAACGCGCGCTGGGCGTCACCACCGGGATTCTGCCGTGGAACTTTCCGTTCTTTTTGATTGCCCGTAAGCTCGCTCCGGCGTTGTTGACCGGGAATACCATCGTCATTAAACCCAGCGAATTTACGCCAAACAATGCCATTGCTTTCGCGCAGATCGTGCATGACATCGGCTTACCGAAAGGCGTATTCAACCTGGTGCTGGGACGCGGTGAAACAGTTGGGCAGGAGCTGGCGGGGAACCCGAAAGTCGCGATGGTGAGCATGACTGGCAGCGTGGTCGCCGGCGAGAAAATTATGGCGGCGGCAGCGAAAAACATCACTAAAGTTTGCCTGGAACTGGGCGGGAAAGCCCCGGCAATCGTGATGGACGATGCGGATCTTGAACTGGCCGTGAAAGCGATTGTGGATTCCAGAGTGATCAACACCGGGCAGGTCTGTAACTGTGCTGAGCGCGTTTATGTACAAAAAGGGATTTACGATCGCTTTGTGAATCGTCTGGGCGAGGCGATGAAAGCGGTTCAGTTTGGCGATCCGGCACAGCGTGATGACATCGCAATGGGGCCGCTGATTAACGCTGCCGCGCTGGAGCGGGTAGAGCAGAAAGTGGCGCGCGCTGTACAGGAGGGCGCTCGCGTGGCGTTGGGCGGCAAGGCCGTGGAGGGCAAAGGTTATTATTATCCACCGACGCTGCTGCTGGACGTTCGCCAGGAGATGACCATCATGCATGAGGAGACATTTGGCCCCGTGCTGCCGGTTGTGGCGTTTGATACGCTGGAAGAGGCGCTGGAGATGGCGAACGACAGCGATTACGGTCTGACATCGTCTGTATATACGCAAAACCTGAATGTTGCGATGAAGGCGATCGGCGGGCTGAAATTCGGCGAGACCTACATCAATCGCGAAAACTTTGAGGCGATGCAGGGATTCCATGCTGGCTGGCGCAAGTCAGGTATTGGCGGGGCGGATGGCAAACACGGTCTGAACGAGTATCTGCAAACGCAGGTGGTCTATTTGCAGTCCTGATGTAACAGGCCGGGGTTTTCCCCGGCCTGTTAATGGCGGTCACACTTTGGTCGCAATCCAGTTCATCATCAGTTCCGGCCAGACCGCGACCGGCAATCCCTGCGTATCACGAATGCCAAACCCGTGTTTTCCTCGCTCAAACAGATGCATTTCCACCGCTACGCCAGAACGGCGCAGCGCGTTAAAAAATACCAGGCTGTTTTCCACCTTTACCGCCGGATCGTCGATGGCATGCAGCAGAAATGTGGGCGGCGTAGCGGCATCCACGCGTTCCTCAAGCGAGTAGTGGCGAATCTGTTCATCGTCAGGTTCCGCGCCCATCAGCTCAAGGCGTGAGCCGGGATGATGAATGTCGTCACGCATGGTGATGACCGGATAGACCAGCGCCATAAAAGCAGGGCGGGCGTTGATTTTATCCAGGCTGTCGATGGGGGGACAGGCGGGTTCAGCAAAGCGCGTTCCCAGACTGGCGGCGACATGCGCACCGGCAGAAAAACCCAGCACCCCGATGCGTTCCGGGTCGATCTTCCACGCTTGCGCATTGGCGCGAAGATAGCGCATCGCGCGCTGCACATCCGCCAGCGGCGCGTTTGCCCCTTCATCATGGCCATCTCCGGGCATCCGGTAGGTCATCACGAACAGGGTATAACCACGCGCATTAAAAAAGGGCGCCAGCGCGCTGCCTTCTTTGTCCAGCACGACGCGCCGGTAGGAACCGCCTGGCGTCACGAGAAGCCCCACGCCGTTGGGTTTATCTGGCGCGTAAACGGTGATTTCAGGAGATCGGACACCCGTGACGGCGCGATCGAAGATGGATGTACCGGTATGCCGCGGTTCTGGCGTAAAAACAGCATCGCTGTTTTTCGCTCCGGGGGCTTCGCCATCAGGCCAGAGGGTAAATGTGGCTGAGCGGGAGACGGCTTGCGCCATCATTTCTTCTAAGGTTTCGCGGCTGAATACGTCCATGACTGTGCTCACTCAGTGATAAACGTTATCTATAACACAGTTAATCCATTGAAAATCGGAAGGGATTCACATCGTCTTGAATAACCAGATAAATGGTGAAAACGGCGGAGGAACAATGCCTCCGCCAGAGGGTCAGAGTTTGGCGAATTTATCCAGCGTGCGAATAAGTTGGGTCACAAAACCGTACTCGTTATCGTACCAGGCGACGGTTTTCACCAGTTGCAGATCGCCCACTGTGCTGATTTCAGTTTGCGTGGCATCGAACACCGAACCGAAATGTGAGCCGATGATATCGGAAGAGACGATCTCTTCATCGGTATAGCCAAACGACGGATTATGGGTTGTCGCTTTCTTCAGCGCCGCGTTGATCTCTTCCGCAGTGACTTTTTTCTCCAGAATCGAGACCAGCTCGGTTACAGAGCCGGTTTTCACCGGAACGCGCTGAGCATGGCCTTTAAGTTTTCCGCTCAGTTCAGGAATCACCAGACCAATGGCTTTCGCCGCGCCGGTGGTGTGGGGGATGATGTTTTCCGCCGCCGCCCGCGAAGCGCGCAGATCCTTCCCGCGCGGCCCGTCGACCAGCGACTGGGTTCCGGTGTAGGCGTGAATTGTGGTCATGGTGCCAACCTGAATGCCAAAGTTGTCATTCAGCGCTTTCGCCATCGGCGCCAGGCAGTTAGTGGTGCAGGATGCGACAGAAACAATCTGGTCGCTGGCATCCAGCGTGTCGTCATTCACGTTGAAGACAATGGTTTTCATATCGCCAGCCGGGGCGGAAATCAGCACTTTTTTAGCGCCAGCGTCGAGGTGCGCTTTGGACTTCTCGGCTGAGGTATAGAAGCCGGTGCACTCGACAATGATCCCGGCACCGGTGGTTTTCCACGGAATATTTTTAGCCTCTTTTTCTGCGTAAACCGCAATTTTCTTGCCGTCCACAATCAGCGCGTCTTCGGTGAAATCCACACTCCAGGGGAATACGCCGTAGTTTGAGTCATATTTCAACAGATACGCGAGGATTTTAGGGGAGGTCAGGTCATTGATGGCGACGACATCAATGTCGCTTTTCACTTCCAGCAGACGACGTAACACCAGACGACCGATACGACCAAAGCCGTTAATGCCAATTTTACTCATGGTTTTCTCCTGTCAGGATGCAACGGTACGACACATTTTTTCCCTACCAGGCATAGTCCAGTCAGGCGTCCAGGGCAATAACAGATTTTGCGGCTAAGCGTAACTGGTTGAAATTGGGTGAACAAAAGTTAATGAATTTTTAACAAAAGCTCGCTATGTTGACGCTTTATTTTTTTACTCAGGACGTGTTATGAGCAATAAGTACACAAGCCTGCAAATTGGCATCCACTGGCTGGTCTTTTTACTGGTTATTGTGACCTACTGTGCAATGGAGTTGAGGGGATTTGCGCCCCGTAGCTATCGTCCGTGGATCAATATGGTTCATGTCTCGTGCGGGATGACGATCCTGGTGTTTATGGTGACGCGCCTGCTGGTCAGACTGAAATACCCGGCGCCGCCCATTGTGCCAAAACCAAAGCCGATGGTGACCGGAATGGCGCATCTTGGGCATCTGGTGATCTATCTGCTGTTTATTGTCTTGCCGATTATTGGCCTGGTGATGATGTATAACCGGGGCAATCCCTGGGTTGCGTTCGGCCTGGTGATGCCGCATGCGTCAGACGCTAATTTTGAGGTGGTGGATATGCTGAAAACCTGGCATATCACGCTGGCGAAACTGGGGTATTTTGTCATTGGCTTGCATGCCGCCGCGGCGCTGATGCATCACTACGTCTGGAAAGACAATACGCTATTGCGCATGATGCCGCGCAAACGTTCCTGACTCTTCTCACCACCCCGCGTAATGCGGGGTTTCTTTTAGAAAACACCTGCGTGTAACCAGACCCGTGACGCAGGTGAAGGAAACGGGTCTACATCGGAAGCGGGCAGTATAGCTATTTGTCATACAAATAGCGAGATGCTGCTGTTATAATTAAAAACCCGCCGAGGCGGGTTTTAGTTCATGCTACTTTTTTAGACTTTGGTTCCCTGTTCTGCTTCTTTAGCTCCCGGGAATGTACTTCTTGTAAAATGCGTTTTTTCTCACAATCAGCGAACCGTGTCAGAACCTGACGGATTAATGGCTGATAACCTAACCCATGCAAGTCGGCAATCATTTTGAGATCTTCTATCAGAGACTTATTTAGTCTGATAGAGATAGGGTGTAACTCCAGTGCGTCATTGATGTCCATTTCAGACAGGTCGTCTGACACTTTGACGTGAGCTTCGCTGGAACCAAGCTCGCGGGAATCCCATGCATCATCACTGGACGCAATCATACCGGCGGTAGCTGTTCGTTTATCAACGGTTTTGCTCATAAGTCGACCTTATTTCCCATGTTTATCATAAATACGAATTTCTTCAGCGTTAGGAGCGTAGGCTGTACGGATGTATATGCCTTTTCCCTTACGATGGATGAATACAATTTTCAGCTTTACGCCGTAGTCGGTTTCGGCGATGAACCATTTTGTAGGAGGATCGCTTTGGTGGTCCTCGCGAGTATCTTCAAGAAACCCTCCCGTTCGGTTAGAAAAACATTGAAGGATGTCGTCTTCGTTAACGGGGGGTTGTTTGTTTGCCAGCTTCTGCCTGATGGCTGGTGAAATATTCAGCCTCATCACCTCGGTTCCTTATGCTGTGATCCCTGCTGTATATACAAATATATAGCTATTTTAGACCATTTCAAGGGCGCCGAAGTACAAAATACGCTTATTTCATCAATCATTTCCATTTTGAATGGGTGCGGGATTTTACATCAATGGATTTTGAATTGCACTTTTTGTATATACAAAAACTCTGCTACTACATTTATCAGCAGACCTGGAGAGAGTCAATCAACGGTGAAAGAAAAAACGATAGATAAGACAGATAACTAACGAATAAATATAAAAACAGGTTACTTACAATGATATATGAAATTTGTTACTATACCCCCCTATAGTATGGAGGGCGTATGCCGCATTCACCTGAAGATAAAAAACGTATTCTCACTCGGGTTCGCCGTATCCGCGGGCAGGTTGACGCGCTGGAACGGGCGCTGGAGTCAGGGGAACCTTGTCTGGCGATCCTGCAACAGATTGCCGCCGTTCGCGGCGCATCTAACGGGCTGATGGGAGAGATGGTTGAGATTCACCTGAAAGATGAACTGGTCAGCGGCGACACCACGCCGGATCAACGCGCCGTGCGCATGGCTGAAATCGGCCACCTTCTGCGCGCTTATCTAAAATAAACAGATCACCTCACAATAATGGGAAGAGACAAATGAAATCACGTGCAGCAGTTGCATTTGGCCCCGGCCAGCCGTTAAAGATTGTTGAAATTGACGTCGCGCCGCCGCAAAAAGGCGAAGTGCTGGTCAAAATTACCCATACCGGCGTTTGCCATACGGATGCGTTTACGCTCTCCGGCGACGACCCGGAAGGCGTGTTCCCGGCGGTTCTGGGTCACGAAGGCGGTGGCGTGGTGGTTGACGTTGGCGAAGGCGTCACCAGTCTGAAGCCTGGCGATCATGTTATTCCGCTGTACACCGCAGAATGCGGCGAGTGTAAGTTCTGTAAATCCGGCAAAACCAACCTGTGTCAGGCGGTGCGCGCCACGCAGGGTAAAGGGCTGATGCCGGATGGCACCACCCGTTTTTCTTACAACGGCGAACCTGTCTATCACTATATGGGCACCAGCACATTCAGTGAATATACCGTTTGTGCTGAAATTTCCCTGGCGAAAGTCAATCCGCAGGCGCCGCTGGATAAAGTCTGTCTGCTGGGGTGCGGCGTCACCACAGGGATTGGCGCGGTACACAACACGGCAAAAGTAAAAGAAGGGGATAGCGTTGCGGTCTTTGGCCTGGGCGGTATCGGCCTGGCGGTGATTCAGGGAGCGGTGCAGGCGAAAGCCGGGCGTATTCTGGCGGTTGACACCAACCCGGAGAAATTCAAACTGGCGGAAGAAATGGGCGCGACCGATTTCATTAATCCGAATGACTATGACAAACCCATCCAGGATGTGATTGTTGAGCTGACCGATGGCGGCGTCGATTTCAGTTTTGAATGTATCGGTAACGTCAATGTGATGCGCGCAGCGCTGGAATGCTGCCACAAAGGCTGGGGCGAGAGCATCATCATCGGCGTGGCTGGCGCAGGCCAGGAAATTAAAACCCGTCCGTTCCAGCTTGTTACCGGGCGCGTCTGGCGCGGTTCCGCTTTTGGCGGTGTGAAAGGGCGTAGCCAACTGCCAGGCATGGTGGAAGAGGCGATGGCGGGGAAAATTCGTCTGGATCCGTTCATTACCCATCGCTTGCCGCTTGATCAAATCAACGATGCCTTTGATTTAATGCATCAGGGCAAGTCCATTCGCACCGTTATCCATTTCGGTGATAACTGATTCACATGCCAGCGGGTCTGCCGCTGGCACTTTCCTGAATTTTCAGGAATAAATGTTGTGAAAATGTGACAAACATTCCGATTTTCACCGTAAGCAAACTTCCTGGAATGCCGATGACTATCTAACGGGCGTGTTTTATACGCAATAACCTACAAGAGAGTCGACGGTCATGGACAACACATCAACGATGCAAGCACCGCATAAGCTGGGTTTTCTGCATCATATTCGGCTGGTTCCGCTGTTTTCCTCCATTCTCGGTGGCATCCTTCTTCTGTTCGCACTTAGTTCCGGGCTGGCGGGGTACTTCCTGCTACAGGCAGATCGTGACCAGCGGGATGTGACGGACGAAATTCAGGTGCGGATGGGCTTATCCAACAGTTCTAACCATCTGCGTACCGCGCGTATCAATATGATCCATGCAGGCGCGGCGAGCCGCATTGCTGAAATGGATGACATGAAAGCCAATATCGCTGAGGCGGAGAAGCGGATTAAGCAGTCGCAGGAAGGCTTTAACGTCTTTATGGCGCGGGCGGTAAAAACACCGGCGGACGAGGCGCTGGATGCGGAGCTGAATACCCGCTTCAAAGCCTATATTGATGGCCTGCAACCTATGTTGAAATACGCCAGAAACGGCATGTTCGAGGCGATTATCAACCATGAAAACGAACAGGCCAGACCGCTCGATACCGCGTATAACACCGTATTGCTCAAGGCGATTGAGCTACGCACGGCGCGCGCGAATCAGCTTAGCGACCAGGCGCATCAGCGCAGCCAACTGGGATTGATGTTCATGATTGGGGCGTTCGCGCTGGCGCTGGTGCTTACGCTACTGACGTTTATCGCGCTCCGCCGGACGGTAATCAACCCTCTGCAACGTGCTGCGCAGCGTATTGAACAGATTGCCGCAGGCGATCTCACCATGCCGGATGATCCAACCGGACGCAGCGAAATCGGTCGCTTAAGCCGCCATCTCCAGAAGATGCAGTCCTCTCTGGGGCAAACGGTGGGAACGGTACGTCAGGGGGCGGAAGAGATTTATCGCGGCACCAGTGAGATTTCCGCCGGCAATACCGATTTGTCATCGCGTACGGAAGAGCAGGCCGCAGCAATTGAACAGACCGCAGCCAGCATGGAAGAGCTCACGGCCACGGTGAAACAAAATGCGGACAACGCGCACCATGCCAGCAAACTGGCGGAAGACGCCTCCGGCAAAGCCAGTCACGGCGGTCAGATGGTGTCTGGCGTCGTGAAAACAATGGGCAATATCTCCAATAGCTCGAAGAAAATTTCCGAGATCACCGCCGTCATCAACAGCATCGCTTTCCAGACCAATATCCTGGCGCTTAACGCGGCGGTCGAAGCGGCGCGAGCGGGTGAACAAGGGCGTGGCTTCGCCGTAGTCGCCAGTGAAGTGCGCACGCTGGCAAGCCGCAGTGCGCAGGCGGCGAAGGAAATTGAAGGGCTGATCAGCGAATCGGTCAGACTGATTGACCAGGGCTCCGGGGAAGTCGTCGCAGCAGGCAACACCATGAATGATATTGTCGATGCCGTGCGACGCGTAACGGACATTATGCTGGAGATCGCCGCAGCCTCTGATGAGCAGAGCCGTGGGATTGTGCAGGTGAGCCAGGCGATTTCCGAGATGGATAAGGTCACGCAGCAAAACGCCTCGCTGGTCGAAGAGGCCTCTGCCGCCGCCGCGTCTCTGGAAGAGCAGGCCGCTCGCTTAACCGAAGCGGTCGGGGCATTTCGTTTGCAGGGGGGAAGTGCGATTAAACGCGCGCCGTCTGTGGACGTCGTCGCCAGTTCATCACCGCAGCCGGTAACAACCAGCGGTGATAACTGGGAAACGTTTTAAGCCTTAATATTGCCGGGTAACGACGCTAACGCGTCTTATCCGGCATTTATTTGAGGGCGCATTCAGTGCGGCATGGATTTGCGGATAGCGGCGATCAGCGCCTGTGCGCCGGGAGAAAGCGGCGTGTCCACGCGGGTGAGGATGCCAATCGGTTCGCCAGCGCCCAGGGTGGGAATCGGCAGTGATACCAGCGTAGCCTGGCGCAGATCTTCTTTCACCGCGCCTGAAGGGACAAACCAGACGTAGTCATAATCAACGGTAAGCTGGCGAGACAGCGAGGCCGACAGCGTTTCGATGCAGCCAACGGGCATTTTGCAGCCCTGACTTTGTAGCAGACCTTCCGCATTCTGCCGGGGAGCGGTGCCTTTGGGCGACACAACCACCGGCCATTCCATCACACGGCTTAAGGTGACGGTTTCCTGTAACAGCGGGTGATTAGGGCGCACAACCAGCTTCAGCGACTCCAGAAACAGCAGCTCGTAATTCAGACCGCTCATCAATTCCGGGTCGGACATCCGGCCAATACCGAGGTCGATTTCCCCCGTTTTTAAGCCAGCGAGCAGCATCGGGTTATTCATGGTGGCGACCTGTAACGTCGTCTCTTTTTGCTGCTTATGGAACTGACCAATAACGGCCGGAAGGATACCCAACGCGGCGGTGGGCAATGCGCCAATGCGCACCACATCATTATTGAGGCTTTCTTTGCGATTCAACGCCTGGCCCGCGGTATTAAGCGCATCAAGCACTTTTACCGCATGGGTGAGGAACTGTTCGCCGGGCAGCGTTAACTGCGCGCCGAGGCGACCGCGCTCAAAAAGGCGGGTTCCGGTCAGTTGCTCCAGCTCGTTAAGCGTTTTAGAGAGTGCAGGTTGACTCAGGTTAAGGGTTTCAGCCGCGCGCCCCAGTGTTCCTTGTTGGGCGACAGCTACAAAAGTATGAAGATGGCGCAAACGGATGCGCTGACTAAACAAGCTATTTTTTTCCATAAGCGATGTTAAAAACAGAGCGGTGCCGGTGACAAGTAAAGTTATTGGTTTTTGATAACCTGATAGCAAAATATTATTAACATCTAACTCATTTTTTTTTACAGGAAGTTTGTTTTGCTTATGTTTTGTACGATTCACAGTGATGTGAGAATAATGACAATGCGTGACGCAGAAAGCGACAGGTCATAACGTGAGTTCATACTTGAAAGAGACATCAAGCGGGTTCACAATCCAGTGCAGGGTGATGGCGTTCCACCTTATTCCAACCGCCTCGTTTCAGTAGGCTGATGACGCCTGATATGACTCTTTATCACCAGGAGCGTGTCGGGCTGGTCAATACTCTTCCGGTTCCTCATGCTTTTTCCAACAGGAAACAACAATGATATATGTAATTGGTCACCTCAATCCTGATAGCGATGCTATCTGTACGGCCATGATGACGGCGCGCTGGCTGACGTTACGCGGGCAGGAGGCAGTGGCGTTCCGCACGGGGGAAGCCAACCGTGAGACGCAGTTTATTTTTGCGCAGGCGGGGTTGCCCATTCCTGAACGATTAAGCGTTCCGCTCACCGATCGGGACGTCTGGCTGGTTGATTTTACCGAACCAGCCCAGGGGCCGGATTCTTTAGCGCAGAGTAACGTTGTTGGCATTATTGACCATCACCGCTTAGGCGGGTTGATCACCCGACTGCCGCCGGAAGTGTGGGTAAAACCTGTTGGCAGTAGCGCGACATTACTGTGGCAACTGATGACGGATGCCATTCGAAAACAGCTTTCATCCGCAGAAGCGACGTTATTACTGGGCGCCGTTCTGAGTGACACTGTCACGCTTCGTTCGCCGACAACGACCCCGGATGACCGCCTTGCGGTGGAATCGCTCAGCCAGCTCGCCGGTTTGTCTCTTGAACGCTTTAGCCGCGATCTTCTGTACGCGAAAACCAGCGTGGAAGGGATGAACGCCAGCCAGCTTCTTCAGAAGGACATGAAAACCTTTACTGTCCACGGGCAGCGGGTTTGCGTGGCGCAGCTTGAGCTGTATGCGCTGGAGCAGGTTGATGCGATGATGGACGACCTGCGTGAGGAAATGGCGCGCTATGCTGCCGGGGCAGACGCGGCGCTGGTTGTTCTGATGCTCACGGATATCAATCTCGGTTATTCCCGCCTCTGGTTTGCCGGAGATGCCCAGCCGGACGTCCCGCACCCCTGCGAGGTGGAAGGGATGCTGAGCCGTAAGAAACAGATGCTCCCCTGGCTGGAACATCACCTGAATCCGCACAGGTGAGATCACACTTTGTAAATTCTTCCCACCAGAGTGAACGGCGTTTTCTACACTCCAGGTAATATTCACTGGAGGCATGACATTATGGCGAACACCATCGCGGCTGATGAGATTCGGGAACACTTTTCGCAGGCAATGTCAGCAATGTACCAGCAGGAAGTTCCACAGTACGGTACATTGCTGGAACTTGTCGCTGATGTGAATCTGACGGTACTGGAAAATAATCCCACGCTGCATGAAAAGCTGGCCAACGCGGATGAGCTGGCGCGGCTGAACGTTGAACGGCATGGCGCGATTCGGGTGGGTACGGCGCAGGAGCTTTCCACCTTGCGCCGAATGTTTGCGATTATGGGGATGTATCCCGTCAGTTATTACGACCTTTCTCAGGCGGGCGTTCCCGTTCATTCCACCGCCTTTCGCCCCATTGACGATGCGTCGCTTTCCCGCAACCCGTTTCGCGTATTCACCTCGCTATTACGGCTGGAGTTAATTGAGAACACGGCGCTGCGCCAACGCGCGGCGGATATTCTGGCGAAGCGCGATATCTTTACGCCGCGCTGTCGCGAACTTCTGGACGTCTTTGATGCGCAGGGCAATTTTACCGGGGCGCAGGCGCGGGAGTTTGTGCAGGAGGCGCTGGAGACTTTCCGCTGGCACCGGCACGCCACGGTGGACAGGGAAACGTATCAGGCATTACATAATGAACACCGTCTGATTGCTGACGTAGTGTGTTTTCCGGGGTGCCACATTAACCACCTGACGCCGCGCACGCTGGATATCGACAAAGTACAGTTGATGATGCCGGAATGCGGTATCGAACCCAAGATCCTGATTGAAGGGCCGCCGCGCCGTGAGGTGCCGATTCTGTTACGCCAGACCAGTTTCAAGGCGCTGGAAGAGTCGGTGCTGTTTGCCGGTGAAACGGAGGGCAGCCATACGGCACGTTTTGGTGAGATTGAACAGCGCGGCGTGGCGCTGACGCCTGAAGGACGGCGGTTGTACGATGCGTTACTGCATAAGGCGGGGACGGGCAAAGATAATCTTACGCATCAGCTGCATTTGCAGGCGGTCTTTAACGCTTTCCCGGACAGCGAATTTTTACTGCGCCAGCAGGGGCTCGCCTGGTTTCGCTACCGGTTAACGCCTGCCGGTGAATCGCACCGCCAGTCTATTCATCCGGGCGACGACCCACAGCCGCTGATTGAACGCGGTTGGGTGGTGGCACAACCCATTACCTATGAAGATTTTCTGCCAGTAAGCGCGGCCGGAATATTCCAGTCTAACCTGGGTAACGAAACCCAGGCGCGCAGCCACGGCAATGCCAGCCGCGACGCCTTTGAGCAGGCGTTGGGGTGCCCGGTATATGATGAGTTTGCGCTTTATCAGGCGGCGGAAGAACGCAGTAAACGGCGTTGCGGACTGCTCTGATCGCGGTATGCTGTCGGGATGTGAAGGAAAAGGAATGCGTCATGTTGAATCCCTCCATCCCGCTTGTCGAAACGCAACAGGGAAATGTCATGGGTGTCGTGCAAAACGATATCCACATCTGGCGCGGTATACCGTATGCCGCACCGCCTACGGGTCAGCTCCGCTGGCGGGCGCCACAGCCTGCCGCACCCTGGCAGGGCGAACGCCCTGCGAATACATTTTCATGCGCCAGCTGGCAGGATATTGAATATTGTCGCGAGCTTGGTGGGGGCGATCCAGGGCGTTTTTCTGAGGATTGCCTGTATCTGAACATCTGGGCGCCCGCGATGCGCCCGCAGCCGTTGCCGGTGATGGTCTGGCTGCATGGCGGCGGCTACACCATCGGCGCGGGAGGATTACCGCCTTACGACGGTTGTGCGCTGGCGAAGCGCGATGTCGTGGTAGTCACACTCAATTATCGTCTTGGTCACCTGGGATTTTTTGCTCATCCGGCCCTTGATGACGAGGACGGCGAATGCGTACATAACTTCGCCTTGCTCGATCAGATCGCGGCGCTACGCTGGGTGCAGGACAATATTGCCGCTTTCGGCGGCGATGCGCAGAATGTGACGCTGTTCGGCGAGTCCGCTGGCGCGCGTAGCGTCCTGTCGTTGATGGCGTCCCCACGGGCAAAGGGCCTGTTCCATAAAGCTATTATTCAGAGTGGTTATACGTTACCGGATACGCCGCGCGAGGTCGCGCTGCAAAAGGGCATCGAACTGGCGGCGCATTTTAATTTGCCGAACGCTACTGCTGAACAGTTGCGGGCGCTACCGGCGGAGGCATTCTGGCCGCTGGGCGCACCGTTGAAAATCGCGCCGACGCCGATTTCCGGCGATGCGGTATTGCCACAGCCGATGATGGAGACCTTCTTTGCCGGAAAGCAGCACCCAATGCCGGTTCTGGTTGGCTCCAACAGCGACGAAGCGAGCGTGATGGCAGTGTTTGGCGTTGATCTCGCCGGGCAGATCGCGAAATTGCGGCGCGAACGCCGACTGGGGTTAGGGCTGATCAGGCTGCTCTATCCCGGCGTGAAAGGCGATGAAGAACTGGGGCGTCAGGTCTGCCGCGATATGGCGTTCACCACGTTGGGTTATGTGGTGATGCAGGCGCAGCAGCGGGTAGGTGAACCGTGCTGGCGATACTGGTTTGACTATGTCGCGGAAACTGAACACACAACCTACGCCAACGGCGCCTGGCATGGAAATGAAGTGCCGTATGTCTTTGATACGCTGACGCTAGCGGAACCCGCGCGCAATTACGTGAATGACAACGATCTGGCGTTTGCCCGGCATATCGCCGATTACTGGGTTAATTTCGCCCGTCACGCCAGCCGGACCTGCGATGTTCTGCATGGTCCGGTGCGCTGGCCCGCCAGCGTTCAGGGGCGGGATCGCTTGTTACGCATCGGACTGAATAAATTTGCCGGTTTTAAAGTAGAGAACCGCTTTATGGGCGCGCGGATGGCGCTGTTCAAACGGGTGATGAAACATCACGTCAGTCTGGAATAATGGCGAGATGTCTGGCAGGTTGCGCTTTTCATAACCTGAAAGCGCGCCCATCTGTATTTACACGGTATTCAGTCTGTTCTTATCGACATAAAATATTTTGGCTTTTGTACAGATTATCGACAGCCAACAATTGGATTATTAATGAATTTTGTCTAGAGTGAGCGGTCAGAAACGTTGCACTTCTTGCCGCTGATAGAGACCAGCGCGGGACCATTCACACGACCAGAAGGACTCACTTTCAGGTATGGATCGTAGACGATTTATTAAAGGTTCAATGGCAATGGCCGCCGTGTGCGGTACGAGCGGTATTGCTTCACTCTTTTCCCGCGCCGCTTTCGCGGCAGAGTCTGATATTGCAGATGGTCAAACCGTCCGTTTTGACTTTTCCGTTCTGCAATCAATGGCGAACGATTTAGCGCAAAAGCCGTGGGGCGGCGAACCCCGGGCGTTACCTAATACGCTGGCGAATCTGACGCCGCAGGCCTACAACAGCATTCAGTACGATGCGGCGCACTCTCTGTGGAACAACATCGAAGGCCGCAAGCTGGATGTGCAATTTTTCCACGTAGGAATGGGCTTTCGTCGTCGCGTGCGTATGTTCTCGCTTGATGCCAGCACACATCAGGCGCGCGAAATTCATTTCCGCCCGGAACTGTTCAAATACAACGATGCCGGTGTCGATACCCGTCAACTGGAAGGGCAAACCGACCTTGGCTTCGCGGGCTTTCGCGCCTTTAAAGCGCCTGAACTGGCGCGTCGCGACATCGTCTCCTTCCTGGGGGCAAGCTACTTCCGCGCGGTGGATGACACTTATCAGTACGGGCTGTCCGCGCGAGGCCTGGCGATAGATACCTATACCGACAGCAAAGAAGAGTTCCCGGACTTCACCGCATTCTGGTTTGAGACGGCGAAACCGGGCGATACCACGTTTACCGTGTACGCGCTGCTGGATAGCCCAAGCGTCACTGGCGCCTATAAATTTGTGATCCACTGCGAAGAGAGTCAGGTGATCATGGATGTGGAAAACCACATCTATGCGCGTAAAGACATCAAGCAGCTGGGTATCGCGCCAATGACCAGCATGTTCAGCTGCGGCAACAATGAACGCCGGATGTGCGACACCATTCATCCGCAAATTCACGATTCTGACCGCCTGGCAATGTGGCTGGGCAATGGCGAATGGATCTGCCGTCCGCTGAATAACCCGCAGAAATTGCAGTTCAACGCCTATCTCGACAATAACCCGAAAGGGTTCGGCCTGCTGCAACTTGACCGTGACTTTTCCCACTATCAGGACATCATGGGCTGGTATAACAAACGCCCAAGCCTGTGGGTGGAGCCGCGTAACAAATGGGGGAAAGGGTCTATCGGTCTGATGGAAATCCCGACGACCGGTGAAACGCTCGATAACGTGGTGTGCTTCTGGCAGCCGGAAAAAGCGATCAAAGCGGGCGATGATCTGGCATTCAAATACCGTCTTTACTGGAGCGCGCAACCGCCGGTTCGCTCGCCGTTGGCGCGCGTGATGGCGACCCGTACCGGTATGGGCGGTTTCCCCGAAGGGTGGGCGCCGGGTGAACACTACCCTGAAAAATGGGCGCGCCGCTTTGCCATTGATTTTGTCGGCGGCGACCTGAAAGCCGCTGCGCCGAAGGGGATCGAGCCTGTCATTACGCTGTCTAACGGCGAAGCGAAACAGATTGAGATCCTCTACGTCGAACCGTTCGATGGTTATCGCATCCAGTTTGACTGGTATCCGACGTCAGATTCGACCGACCCGGTGGATATGCGTATGTTCCTGCGCTGCCAGGGGGACGCCATTAGCGAAACCTGGCTGTATCAGTATTTCCCGCCGGCGCCGGATAAGCGTCGCTACGTTGATGACCGCGTGATGCGTTAATCCGCTCTGTTGCCCCGAGCCGCCACACTGCTGGCGGCTCTTTTCTCCCGACGATTCCCGGCGCATTTTCTGCTCATTATTTAAACTCGATCCCGTTCGCATTATTCCTTATGTCAAATGCGTAAGCTGACGGTGTGTACTTCAGTACACGTTTTACAGCCACTAACAGGGAGTGCGTATGTTTCCAGAATACAGAGATCTGATTTCACGACTGAAAACCGAGAATCCTCGCTTTCTTTCCTTGTTCGAAAAACACAACACCCTTGATCATGAGATTGCCCGGCTGGAAGGTTCTGACGGCAGGGGATACAGTTTGGATATTGTTCGTCTGAAGAAAGAGAAACTCCATCTGAAGGAGGATCTGCTCAGAATATTGCAGAAAGAAAGTTTGAACGAGAGCTGATTCGTTGTAGGCACTGCGCAGTCTTTGTCCTGCTTAAAAGGGCTTCCTGACAGACAAGGAAGCCCTTCCTGTTTTCAGGTATGCGGACAAGTCTGTGATAAGCTAATAAATCCTGCTGTTGTCACCGTAAAGGATGGAGAAATGGCTGAAGTCATCACGATCAGCGAAACACTGGAACTGCGAGCGGTGGAAGAGTGCCATGTTACGCCGTTACATCAACTGGTGCTTAAAAACAAAGACTGGCTACAGGCATCGCTAAACTGGCCGCAGTTTGTCGCCAGCGAAGACGATACGCGCAAAAATGTGCAGGGTAATATGATGTTGCACCAGCGCGGCTACGCCAAAATGTTCCTTATCTTTCAGGAAGAGGAGGTGGTGGGCGTCATCTCGTTTAATCTGATAGAGCCGTTGAATAAAACCGCCTATATCGGTTACTGGCTGGATGAATCTCACCAGCGGCAGGGTATTATGTCGCGCGCGCTTCAGGCGTTTATCGGCCATTATGCCGGGCGCGGCGAGCTTCGACGCTTTGTGATTAAATGTCGGGTTGCGAACCAGGCGAGCAACCAGGTGGCGCGCCGCAATGGTTTTGAACTGGAAGGATGCCTGAAACAAGCGGAGTTTCTCAACGGGGAGTATCACGACGTCAACCTGTACGCCCGCATTATCGAGAACGCCTCAGAGTAACCCTGCCAACGGTGTTCGTGTAATATGCTGTTCACCGTTAACCACTTTTGGGCCACGCAAGTGGATGCTGTCGCCATCAAAGGTTTCGATCGTCGCCCGATCGGTGATTTCCACATGATGCTCAATCAGCACGTCCCCCAGAATGCGGGCATGGCCTTCGATCAGGATATGATCGTCAAGCAGGACAGGGCCGCCGCGTAGTTCGGCATGACCACCGACCAGAACGTGATGTTTCAATACGCAGTTACCTTCAACCGTCGCGTGTTCCGCCACCTGAGCACTGTAACGCAGCGTAGGGATGGCATCTTCCTCCGTTCCCGCAATAACGCGGGCGTGACCGTACACTTTGGCACAGTCGCAAAGCCAGACGTTATTCTCTTCATTTCCTTCGACGATCGCGAAATCAAACACTTCCGCGCGGTGTTCAATAAACGCCTGGGTGACTATCGCATCGCCGTAGATTTGCGCCTGATGCACAATGCGCGAGCTGCTGACGGTGGCGCGATCGTAGATTTGCAGCGTCAGGTCGCTTTCCTGAGTTAGGCCTTTTGCGGCGATAATCTCCGAATGGTGCAGAATACGAGCGTCGCCAGACAGATGACATTCACCGCGAACGACCGAATTCTGCACGGTGACGTTGTTGCTTATCCGGGTGCCGTGACTAATCTCGGCCAGATCAATCCAGACGTTATCACCGATTTGCACGCGATCTCTGATGATGCAGGCCTGGGTGATGCGGGCGTTGCCTGAAATCATCGCCCCGGCGAATGCGAGGGCATTCTCGTCGTAAATCCAGCAGTGTCCTTCTTGCGCCAGCACGCTTTCGTCGTCTACCCAGCCGCCAGCGGTTCCGGCTTTGACGTCGTTAAAGTCGGTAAGGGCAATGATCTGGCGTAGCAGGACGCTTTTCTTGTGGCCGTTATCCTGATAACTAAAGGCACGCGATTCTTCACTCAGGTGATATTTGCTCATGGGGAATTTCCCTTTGCTCGCTTAAGATAACCGTAGCAAATTTTTCAGCACTGGCTAAACAGGGCGAAATTCCATAAAATGCATTTAAAATATACTTTATAAATTAAACAAAATGAGTAAGAACAAGCAGAGCGACCGGGTGCTTAATCTTCCGGCTGGCTATTTTGGGATGGTACTGGGCACCATTGGCATGGGCTTCGCGTGGCGCTATGCCAGCCATATCTGGCCCGTCAGTCACTGGATTGGCGATGGCCTGGTGATCCTGGCAATGATCATCTGGAACTTGCTGACGCTTGCCTTTCTTAACCGTCTGCTGCGTTTTCCACAGAGCGTACTGGCGGAGGTACGGCATCCGGTAAAGAGCAGTTTTGTCAGCCTTTTTCCTGCGACCACGATGCTGGTGGCGATTGGTTTTGTCCCCTGGTGTCGTGGGTTAGCCGTGGGATTGTTCAGCATTGGCGTCGTGGTGCAACTGGCTTATGCCGCATGGCAAACGGCGGGACTCTGGCGCGGTTCGCATCCTGAAGAGGCGACAACGCCGGGGCTGTATCTGCCGACGGTAGCGAATAACTTTATTAGCGCGATGGCCTGCGGCGCGTTGGGTTACAACGACGCCGGGCTGGTCTTTTTAGGGGCTGGCGTATTCTCGTGGTTGAGTCTGGAACCCGTTATTTTGCAACGTTTGCGCAGTTCCGGTGAATTACCGGCGGTACTGCGCACATCGCTGGGCATTCAGTTGGCTCCGGCGTTAGTGGCCTGTAGCGCCTGGCTGAGCGTCAACGGCGGAGAAGGCGATACGCTGGCAAAAATGCTGTTTGGCTATGGCTTGCTGCAACTGCTTTTCATGCTGCGCCTGATGCCGTGGTATCTGTCGCAGCCGTTTAATGCCTCTTTCTGGAGCTTCTCGTTCGGCGTTTCAGCGCTGGCGACGACAGGGCTGCATTTAGGGCACGCCAGCGCGTCGGGATTTTTTCATACGCTGGCGATTCCGTTGTTTATTTTTACCAATTTTATCATAGCGTTATTGCTCGTACGCACGTTTGCGCTGCTGATGCAGGGGAAACTTCTCGTGCGCACAGAACGCGCCGCATTACTGAAATCTGAGGATAACTAATGACCCTTCGTGACGAAAATTACTTTACTGAAAAATACGATTTAACCCGCACGCACTCCGACGTCGTTGAGGCGGCAAAGGTGGTCGCGCCGGGTAAAACGTTGGATCTGGGCTGCGGAAATGGCCGTAATAGCCTCTATCTGGCGGCGAACGGCTATGACGTTACCGCCTGGGATAAGAATCCGATGAGCATCGCCAACGTTGAGCGCATCAAAGCGGCGGAAGGGCTGGAAAACCTGCAAGCAAAGGTGGTTGACCTTAACGCGTTAAGCTTCGAAGGCGACTACGATTTTATTCTCTCAACGGTCGTGATGATGTTCCTGGAAGCGAAAACCATTCCGGGGCTGATTGCCAATATGCAGCGCTGCACCAAACCGGGCGGGCATAACCTGATTGTGGCGGCAATGGATACGGAAGATTTCCCCTGCACCGTGGGTTTCCCGTTTGCGTTTAAAGAAGGGGAACTGCGCCGTTACTACGAAGGCTGGGAATTGCTGAAATACAACGAGGATGTGGGTGAACTTCACCGCACGGACGCCAACGGCAACCGCATCAAACTGCGTTTTGCGACGCTGCTGGCGCGTAAAAGCGCATAACGCAATTTTACGATAGAGTTGCAGGCCTGATACGGCCTGCAACTCGCCGTGTTGAATTTGTGCTGGCGATACCATTTATAGTCCATCCAGATTAGTTTCCTTTTGCTACTATTCCAATTGCATATCTGCAAAAACAAAAGGGATAGTTTCCATGCGTACTCATACTTTATTTAAAGTTGCAGTGCTTTCTGGCTTATTGGCTTTATCTGGCTGTGCGTCAAAAATTACTCAGCCGGATAAATATTCTGGGTTCTTAAAAGATTATTCAGGGCTGAAAGAAACAACCTCCGCAACGGGAAAACCGGTGCTCCGTTGGGTTGACTCCAGCTTTGATGAGTCTAAATATGACAGCATCGTCTGGAACCCGATAACCTACTATCCGGTGCCGAAACCCACAACGCAGGTCGGGCAGCAGGTTCTGGATAAATTACGAAGCTATACCGATACCCAACTGAAAACGGCCATTGAGAAACGTAAGCCTCTGGTGACGACCCCTGGGCCGCGTAGCCTGATTTTCCGCGGCGCGATAACCGGCGTTGATACCAGCAAAGAGGGGCTGCAATTCTATGAAGTGGTGCCGGTCGCCCTGGTGGTTGCGGGTACGCAGATGGCGACAGGCCATCGCACAATGGATACGCATCTTTACTTTGAAGGCGAGCTGATTGATGCCGCCACCAATAAACCGGTGGTGAAAGTGGTTCGTCAGGGCGAGGGTAAAGACCTGAGCAACGAAAATACGCCGATGGCGTTTGAAACGTTGAAAGAAGTGATTGATGACATGGCGACTGATGCCACCATGTTTGATGTCGGTAAAAAATAAGTTCACGCGCCATCTTCGGATGGCGCATTTTTTTATGCCGCCCGGCGACGGTAAATTAATTTACTCATTAACGCCTCTGGACGCGTGAACATCACCAGATTGCCAACCAGAATCAGCACTAATCCAACAACGGCATTCATTTGCCAGACGTAACCTTCGTAGAGTGTGGATATTGTCAGCGCCACCAGAGGAAACAGCAGCGTACTGTAGGCCGCGTTGCCGGGGCCGATGCGTCCCACCAGAGTAAAATACGCGCCAAACGCGATAACGGAACCGAATATTGCCAGATACAGCAGGGCGCCGAGGTAGCTCAACGTCCATTGCGGCGTGAAGTTATCGCCGCGTATACAGGCAATGGCGGCGATCAGCAGCGTGCCGTACAGCATCGCCCAGCTGTTGGTGGTCATGACTTCCAGACCTTTTCTCTGATGGCGCATGCTGATCATATTGCCCAAAGAGAAGCCAAACGTTCCCAGCGCGCTCAGACCAATCCCTAGTAACAGCGAGTGGTTCCAGCCGCTGTTGGCCAGATCCTGCCAGAACAACGTGATAATGCCTGTTAATCCCAGACCGGCAGCGTAATAAAAGCGTAGCGGCGGTTTATGTCCGAAGAACACAAAGCTGTTAACCGCATTGAACAGCACGGCCATTGAGAAAATGACGGACTCCAGCCCCGTATTGATCCAGGCGGCGGCGCTATAAAAACACCAGAAGTTAAAACAGAAGACGCATCCGCCCTGTAACAGGCAAAACAGATGGTCGCGCCCGGATAATTTACGTAATTTCCCGCTCGCCAGCAGGATGAGCATCATTAACGCGCTGGCGACGGCAAACCGCCAGAAAATGGACACCGGCGCCGATACCGGGCCTTGTTGCAGATAAATCGCAATCCAGGTGGTTCCCCAAATGACAACCACCAGACAGTATAATAATGCGTTCATAACACTCTCTTCTTTATCTTTATTATCCGAAGAAGGAATGTGACATGTAAAAAATGCGCGCGCTTGCACCGGTTTGCGGATGACTTGCAAAATCTTGCGCTTTTTTGCCGCTGTCTGAGCGGTGAGGGCTGGAAACGGATCGTGGCTGTTATAGACTGAGATTCTACTTATTACTGCTTTGTGATGTGATGGTATGTCTCAGTCTTATGATGCCTTTGAAAATTTACGCAAACATAATGCCGTGCTGCATGACTCGGTTGCGTTGCATTCGGGTGTCCAGCTGGCGGCATGGTCAAATAAACGTGACAACATTACGCAATATTGCGATCACCATACTCTCAGCCTGTATGTCGCTGACGGCTACGAGAGCTACCACAAAACGCCGGGCGGCTGGAAGAATGGCGGGGGGCCGGATCGCTTCTGTCTGATGCCAAAAGAGAGTGAGTCCGTCTGGGATATTCGCGACGACCTGTCGTTTGTCCATCTCTACTGTACAGATGCCCATCTGCGGGATGTTGGGGAAAAGGTCTGGGATAAAAGCCCGTACAGCTTTACCCTGGATGAGCGCACCTTTGGCAACGATCCGGGAATAACGGCGGTTTATCGCCAGTTCCTGCTGGGAAATGACTGGCAGCAACCGGCGAATCATATGACGCTCAGCGCCGCCTCGTCACTGCTGTTGACGCATCTGGTGCAGCATTACAGTAACGTGCAGTGGCGTCTCCCGACGGTTACTGGCGGGTTGGCGCCCGCCACGCTGCGCAATGTGCTGGCGTATATTGAAGCGCATCTTGCTGAGCCGCTGACGTTAAGCGATCTGGCACGCGAGGCGGCATTGAGCGAATTTCATTTCGCCAGAATGTTTCGCCAGTCGATGAACATGGCGCCGCACCAGTACGTGATGCAGCGGCGTATGGCGCTGGCGCAGCAATGGGTCTGCCATTCAACCCGTTCGCTGTCAGAGATCGCGATGGCCTGCGGATTCAGTTCGGCGAGCCATTTCAGCAATCGCTTTAAGCAGGTGACCGGTAAGACGCCATCGCAGTTACGCGCGGCGAGCAAACGATAGCACCCCGTAGCAGACGCCTCCGACTACCAGTCCCCAAAACGCAGAGCCAATGCCCAGCAGCGTCAGCCCGCTTGCGGTGACGAGAAAGGTCACGATAGCGGCATCACGCTCCGTTTCATTAAGCAATGCCTGGTACAAACTGCCGCTGATTGTTCCCAGCAGCGCCAGCCCGGCCAGCATCTGAATCCAGCTTACGGGCAGGACGGCCATCAGAGCGGTGACGGAACCGCCGAACAATCCCGCCAGCAGATAGAACCCGCCTGCGACAGCCGCAGCCAGCCAGCGACGCCCGGCGTCCGGGTGCGCTTCGGGACTCTGGCAAATGGCGGCGGTAATAGCGGCAATGCATATGGAGTAGACGCCAAAGGGAGATAAAACCAGCGCCAGCAGCCCTGTAAACACGATCAGCGGCGAAACCGGAAGGGAGTAACCGGAGGCTTTCATCGTGGCGATACCGGGCGCGTTTTGTGACGCCATTGTCACCAGAAATAGTGGAATGGCGACGCCGAGGCTATGAGCAAGCGAAAAATGGGGCGCGATAAACGCCGGTAGCACCGGGGAGAAGGTTATGCCAGACGTGACAATGTCACCTTTCATGCCCGCAACCAGAATACCGACAACCATTGCGGCGATAACCGCATAGCGCGGCGCCAGCACTTTCAGCGCTAACCACGCCAGCAGCATACTGCCGCACAGAAACAGCTCGCCATCCAGATGACCGAACGCCTGCAAACCAAAACGCAATAAAATACCGGCCAGCATCGCGGCGGCAAGAGAATGCGGAATCACCTGCATTAAGCGGGCAAACAACCCGGTTACGCCGCACAGAACGATTAACGCATTCGCGACAATAAATACGCCGATGGCCTCCGCAAGCGTGAGACCCTGCAAGCCGGTAACCAGTAACGCGGCGCCGGGCGTTGACCATGCCGTCAGCACCGGAGCACGATACCAGAGGGTTAACGCCAGCGTACTGACACCCATCGCGATGCCAAGCGCCGTCATCCATCCGGCAATTTGTCCGGTTGATGCGCCGGCGGCAATAGCGGCTTGCCAGATGATTGCCGCTGAGCTTGCATAGCCGACCAGGACCGCAACAAAACCAGACAACACGGTTGGCAGAGGAAGTGAAAATGACCGCATGATTGCCCCTTGTGCGTTATAACGGTCAAAAACTGTAGCATTGTGCGCTATAGCGCACAAGTGATAGACTGCGGCTTTACCGGAGGAGAAAAATGGACAACCTGACCCATTATCTGGCGACGACGCTGAAGGCGCTGCGCCAACAGCGAGAATGGAGTCTGTCGCGTCTGGCGGAAGCGACAGGGGTTTCAAAAGCAATGCTCGGCCAGATAGAGCGCAACGAATCCAGCCCGACGGTATCGACATTATGGAAGATTGCCACCGGTTTGAATGTCCCGTTTTCAACGTTTATCTCCCCGCCGGAAGCGGAGGATCTCCCGACCTTCGACCCGCAGCAACAGGCAATGGTGATCACGCCGCTGTTTCCGTGGGACCCGCAGCTCCGTTTTGACCATTTTTCAATATTGATGGCCCCGGGCGCGCTTAGCGAATCGACGCCGCATGAGGCAGGCGTCATCGAACATGTGGTGGTGATTCAGGGAACGCTGGATATGTGTATTGCCGGGGAATGGCGCACGCTCAAATCCGGCGAAGGCGTGCGTTTTGCGGGAGATGCCGCCCATGCGTATCGCAATAACAGCGACCAGACGGTTCACTTTCACTCCTTGATCCATTACCCACATAGTTAGACGGGAAAAGTATTCCGAAACGTCGCGCTTCTGACTACAATAGCCGCCATTTTGCTGTTATTGGATGATATTAACCGTATGCGCCAGCAACCTCATCACCTTGAACTGTTAAGTCCGGCACGCGATACCGCCATTGCTCGTGAAGCGATCTTACATGGCGCCGATGCTGTTTACATCGGCGGGCCTGGCTTCGGCGCGCGGCATAATGCCAGTAACAGCCTGAAAGATATCGCGGAACTGGTGCCTTTTGCGCATCGCTATGGCGCGAAGATCTTTGTGACGTTAAACACCATTCTGCATGATGATGAGCTTGAGCCCGCGCAACGGCTGATTACCGATCTGTACCAGACCGGCGTCGATGCGCTGATTGTGCAGGATATGGGCATCCTGGAACTGGACATTCCTCCCATTGAACTGCATGCCAGTACGCAGTGTGATATCCGCAGCGTTGAAAAGGCGAAATTCCTTGCCGACGTCGGTTTCACCCAGATTGTGCTGGCGCGCGAACTGAGTCTGAGCCAGATCCAGGCGATTCATCAGGCCACCGACGCTACTATTGAGTTTTTCATCCACGGCGCGCTGTGCGTGGCTTATTCCGGGCAGTGCTATATCTCTCATGCGCAGACCGGTCGCAGCGCTAACCGTGGCTACTGCTCCCAGGCCTGTCGCCTGCCGTACACCTTAAAAGACGATCAGGGGCGGGTGGTCTCGTACGAAAAACACCTGTTGTCGATGAAAGATAATGACCAGACGGCCAATCTGGGCGCGTTGATCGATGCCGGCGTGCGCTCCTTCAAAATTGAAGGGCGCTACAAAGACATGAGCTATGTGAAGAACATCACGGCGCACTATCGCCAGATGCTGGATGCGATTATCGAGGAGCGTGGCGACCTGGCGCGGGCTTCCGCCGGTCGTACTGAGCACTTTTTTATTCCTTCTACGGATAAAACCTTCCATCGCGGCAGTACCGACTATTTTGTTAACGCCCGTAAAGGGGATATCGGCGCGTTCGATTCGCCAAAATTTATCGGTTTGCCGGTAGGCGAAGTCGTCAAAGTGGCAAAAGATCACCTGGACGTTGAGGTGACGGAACCGTTATCCAACGGCGATGGCCTGAATGTGCTGATCAAACGTGAAGTAGTGGGGTTTCGCGCCAATACGGTGGAAAAGACGGGGCAGAACCGTTATCGCGTCTGGCCGAATGAAATGCCGTCCGACCTGCATAAAGTGCGCCCGCATCATCCGCTGAACCGTAATCTCGACCACAACTGGCAGCAGGCGTTAACCAAAACCTCCAGCGAACGCCGGGTGGCGGTGGATATCGCGTTAGGCGGCTGGCAGGAACAGCTAATTCTGACGCTGACCAGCGAAGAGGGCGTGAGCGTCACCCATACGCTGGAGGGGCAGTTTGACGAGGCGAACAACGCCGAAAAAGCGTTGAACAACCTGAAAGAAGGCGTGGCGAAGCTGGGACAGACGATGTACTACGCGCGTAACGTCGAGGTTAATCTCCCTGGCGCACTGTTCGTGCCGAACAGTTTACTCAACCAGTTCCGTCGCGAAGCGGCAGAGATGCTGGATGCGGCGCGTCTGGCGAACTATCAACGCGGCAGCCGTAAGCCGGTGGCGCAACCAGCCCCGGTCTACCCGGAAACGCATTTGAGCTTCCTGGCTAACGTCTACAATCACAAAGCGCGCGCGTTTTATCATCGCTACGGCGTCCAGCTGATCGACGCGGCGTATGAGGCGCACCAGGAGAAGGGTGATGTACCGGTGATGATCACCAAACATTGTTTGCGCTTTGCCTTTAACCTGTGCCCGAAACAGGCGAAAGGGAATATCAAAAGCTGGAAAGCAACGCCGATGCAACTGGTACACGGCGACGAAGTATTGACGCTGAAGTTTGATTGCCGTCCGTGCGAAATGCACGTTATCGGCAAGATCAAAACTCATATTCTGAAAATGCCGTTGCCCGGCAGCGTTGTCGCCTCCGTAAGCCCGGAAGAACTGATGAAAACGCTGCCAAAACGTAAAAACTAAGTCAGCGGCTGGCCGGGAGCGCTGAGCGTCACCCGGCCACGCCTGATGTACCTTAAACCCCCTCTCACCATAGTTAACCTTCCCGCAAAACTGGAACCGGCTTTCCGGTTTTTGAGTGTTAATCAGCCAAAAGCCATTTCGGGGTGTATAACATTCAAAAAAAGAGAAAAGGTAAACAAAAATGTTTACCTTATGGTTATAATACATGGCAGGGAGGCGCGGTGAAGCAGAGCGAGTTCAGACGCTGGCTTGAATCTCAGGGAGTCGATGTAACAAATGGAACGAATCATTTGAAGTTGAGATATCACGACAAACGAAGCGTCATGCCCAGACATCCTGGTGATGAAATTAAAGACACCCTGCGTAAAGCAATACTAAAGCAGCTTGGTTTGAATTAATCATCAGATATATAAGGTTGATCACATGAGAGCGTTACCAGAAACTATGCGTTATCCCGTCAATCTCATTCCCGCAGAAGAAGGGGGTTATGTTGTGTCGTTCCCGGACATTCCAGAGGCGTTAACACAAGGTGACACCCGCCATGAGTCTCTCGAAGCCGCGCAGGGCGCATTAGTCACCGCCTTTGAATTTTATTTTGAAGATAACCAGCCAATTCCTTTACCTTCAATGGTTGATGAAGCTGATGATTATGTGGAGATTCCTCTAAGCATTGCGTCTAAAGTCCTTTTGTTGAATGCGTTCCTTGAATCAAAAATCACGCAGCAGGAGCTGGCGAGGCGCATTGGCAGACCCAAGCAGGAAATTACCCGACTATTCGACTTGAAACACGCAACGAAAATTGATGCTGTACAGATTGCGGCCAAAGCATTGGGTAAAGAGTTATCGCTGACTATGCTTTAGCTTTTCCGGTTGTTCCAGCAGGCATTACATATTGTGTGAAATAAAAAAACGATGAAGAAATATCAGCGACTGGCGGAACAAATTTGCGATCAAATCGCCTCCGGCGTGTGGCAGCCTGGCGATCGATTACCCTCCTTGCGTGAGCAGGTGGTCAGCAGCGGCATGAGCTTTATGACCGTAGGACACGCGTATCAGTTGCTGGAAAGCCAGGGGCGCATTATTGCGCGTCCGCAGTCGGGTTATTACGTGGCGGCGCGCCCGGTGCGCCAGCCTGCGATGCCGCCTGTGCAGGTAATGCGCGATGAAGCCGTTGATATTAATACCTATATTTTCGAAATGTTGCAGGCCAGCCGGGATGCGTCGGTGATGCCGTTCGCCTCAGCCTTTCCAGACCCGCGTCTGTTTCCGTTGCAGCAGCTTAACCGTTCCCTGGCGCAGGTCAGTAAAACCGCCACGGCCATGAGCGTGATTGAGAACCTGCCGCCGGGGAACAGCGAGCTGCGGCATGCCATCGCCCGACGCTATGCGCAGCAGGGAATTACCGTCTCTCCTGATGAAATCGTCATTACCGCCGGGGCGCTGGAAGCCCTGAACCTCAGCCTTCAGGCGGTTACCGAACCGGGCGACTGGGTTATTGTGGAGAATCCCTGCTTTTATGGCGCGTTACAGGCGCTGGAGCGACTCCGCCTGAAAGCGCTTTCGGTCGCCACGGATGTAAAAGAGGGGATCGATTTAGCGGCGCTGGAACAGGCATTACAGGAGTATCCGGTGAAGGCATGCTGGCTGATGACCAATAGCCAAAACCCGCTCGGCTTCACCCTTAGCCCGGAGAAAAAAGCGCGGCTGGTCGCGTTACTGGATCAATACAACGTCGTGCTGATTGAAGATGACGTGTACAGCGAGCTCTATTTTGGCCGCGACAAACCGCTGCCTGCCAAAGCCTGGGATCGCCGCGACAAAATATTGCATTGCTCGTCATTCTCGAAATGTCTGGTTCCCGGTTTTCGTATTGGTTGGGTTGCAGCGGGAAAGTACGCCAGACAAATTCAGCGGCTACAGCTGATGAGTACGTTATCCACCAGTTCACCGATGCAGCTTGCTCTGGTCGATTACCTTTCGACACGCCGCTATGACGCGCATTTGCGTCGTCTGCGCCGCCAGTTGGCCGAGCGAAAACAGCAGGCCTGGCAAACGCTGCTGCGTCATCTGCCCGCTGAGGTGAAGATTCACCACAATGACAGCGGCTATTTTCTCTGGCTGGAACTGCCCGAATCTCTTGATGCCGGGGAACTCAGTGCGCAGGCTCTGGCGCATCAGATCAGTATCGCCCCCGGTAAAATGTTTTCGACCTCTGATACCTGGTCGCATTTTTTCCGGTTTAATACCGCATGGGGGTGGGGAGAAAGAGAGGAGCAGGCGGTATCTCAACTGGGGAAACTTATTCGCGATATGCTGAAATAAAATACGCGTTGCCATCTTTTGGTTTTAGTCAAAATAGAGAAAGCGTATCGATTATCAGGGCAGAACGTTATTTATCGCTGACTCGCCATAGGAAATATCAATACCCCCCCGTCTTTTCCATCCTCAGCCTAACTCCTTGTCTATACTCCGAAAGATGGAACATGCGCGCCGCGTGGAGCGGCGTAATGCGCGTCAGCTCACAACCTGATTAAATTTCCTTATCCCAACAGGTGCGCGGCAGACGCGCCGACTATTTTTAGGAAAGGACATATATTTACGGCAAGGCTGCCGCTCAATATTTTGCGACAGGAGTAAGATGTATGCCACATCAATTACTGATTAACGGCGAGCTGGTCAGCGGTGAAGGTGAAAAACAGCCCGTCTACAACCCGGCGACGGGCGAGGTGATTCTGGAGATTGCAGAGGCCTCGCCCGCACAGGTAGATGCCGCCGTTCGCGCCGCAGACCGGGCGTTCGCGGAATGGGGGCAAACCACGCCAAAAGCCAGAGCGGAGCTGCTGTTAACGCTGGCGGACGTGATTGAGGAAAATGCGCAGACATTCGCCGAACTGGAGTCGCAAAACTGCGGGAAGCCGCTGCATTGCGCGCTCAATGATGAGATCCCGGCGATTGTTGATGTATTTCGCTTCTTTGCCGGCGCCGCACGCTGTCTGAACGGCCTGGCGGCGGGGGAGTATCTGGAAGGGCATACCTCGATGATCCGCCGCGATCCGGTTGGGGTCGTCGCCTCGATCGCGCCGTGGAACTATCCGCTGATGATGGCGGCCTGGAAACTGGCGCCAGCACTGGCGGCGGGTAACTGTGTGGTGATAAAACCGTCTGAAATCACGCCGCTGACGGCATTGAAGCTGGCGGAGTTTGCGAAGGATATTTTCCCGCCAGGCGTGCTTAACGTGCTGTTCGGGCGGGGCAAGACGGTTGGCGATCCGCTCACCGGGCATGAAAAAGTACGGATGGTCTCCCTGACCGGCTCGATTGCGACGGGCGAGCACATTATTCAACATACCGCGCCCTCCATTAAGCGCACGCACATGGAATTAGGCGGTAAGGCTCCGGTGATTGTCTTTGATGATGCCGATCTGGATGCCGTTGTCGAAGGTGTGCGAACGTTCGGTTTCTACAATGCCGGGCAGGATTGTACGGCGGCCTGTCGTATCTATGCGCAAAAAGGGATCTATGACGCGCTGGTTGAGAAACTCGGCGCGGCGGTCGCCAGCCTGAAAACCGGTTCGCCAAACGACGAATCGACTGAGCTTGGGCCGCTCAGCTCGCAGGCGCACCTTGAGCGAGTGACAAAAGCGGTGGAAGAGGCGAAAGCGCTCGGACATATCAACGTGGTGACTGGCGGTCAGAAACTGGACGGCGCAGGATACTATTTTGCGCCAACGCTGCTGGCCGGCGCAAAACAGGAGGACGCCATCGTGCAGCGAGAAGTGTTCGGCCCGGTTGTCAGCATGACGGTGTTTGATGATGAAGAGCAGGTGCTGGCGTGGGCAAATGATACTCAGTACGGGCTGGCATCATCCGTCTGGACGAAAGATGTAGGGCGGGCGCATCGCCTGAGCGCGCGATTGCAATATGGCTGCACTTGGGTTAATACGCATTTCATGCTGGTGAGCGAGATGCCGCACGGTGGGCAAAAACGCTCGGGCTACGGCAAGGATATGTCACTTTATGGGCTGGAAGACTATACGGTTATCCGCCACATAATGGTTAAACATTAAGGATAATTTACCGTTCCGGCGCGGCATGGGAAGATCGTAAATCGATGGCAGAGAGGAGGAACGCTCTCTGCCAGTATGCGCAGCAAGCACTCAGTACATCAGGCAAACCAGCCGAATCTCAATGAGATAAGGCCAAAAAGTCCAATAGCAGCAAAGACATTTATCAGCACCACGGTTTTACTGGAAACATTCATTTTTGCCACCTTTCGTTATGACCCCTTTGTGTATAGTACGGGTTCAGACAATCCGCAATAAGACAAAATATGAACATGGTGAATGGTGCCGCTATTTCAGCGTTTTGCTGAATAGTACGGATAAAACTTGATGTACGTCAAAAAAAAGAGCATATTGCGCGCGTTTTTCCCCTCTGGTTCGGATGCCCGAAATGTCGCTCTACCAAAAAATGTTGGTTTTTTACGCAGTGATGGCGGCGATTGCCTGCCTGATTACCTGGTTTCTTTCCCACGATAAAAAACGTATCCGCTTTCTGAGCGCCGTTCTCGTGGGCGCAACCTGGCCGATGAGTCTGCCCGTCGCATTGTTATTTTCGTTGTTTTGATGAGATGAAGATTGCCGGATGGCGGGCGAGCGCCTTATCCGGCTTACGATGTTGCGTAGCGCCATCAGGCATTGAGCAGCGCCATCAGCCGTTTTTTGTCGGCGTCGGACACATCCTGCGGATGCTGATACCCCTTATTTTCATTTGCCCGGGTATAGAGCGCGACCAGCCAGTCATACACATAGCGACTGGCGGCATGTACCGGCTGTTCATCCAGTTGGGTGAGCCGGGCCATCGGTTGCAGGCGAGGCGCGCTGAAGATCGCCGATCCTTTCTGGAACCGGCTGGCGGGTCGGGCGTCCTCCGCCACATTTTCGTAGCCAAGCCAGGCGATAAAGTTACCGATCCCGGCATGCAGCTGCGCGCCGCAAACCTCTTCACGCTGCATAATCTGCTGTAACTGCTGAGGCACATTAAGCCGATAGCTGGCGGTAATCAGAATATCCACGACCAGCCTGAGCGTATGCGACTCCAGACCTAAACGACGGGCGTTGCTCTCATTTCGGCTCCACTGGCGCACATGGTTAATCCACATTTTGTGGGCCAGATACCCTGTCTCTTTGTTTTCTGCCGGGCGGGGAGCGTCTGGCTCATCCGCAAACAGATCGATCTCTTCATTAAACAGGCCGCTGACCTGCTCCTCGCGCGGCTGCTGGATACGCAAAAGCGATTCAAAATGGTGTATCGGCGGCAGAAGCCCGTCGAGCAACTCGCCATGCCGGGCGGCCTGCCCCTGAAGCTGGCGAATAACGGATTCCGTCGCCTTACTGCCGCTGTCTTCCGGGGTGATATGGCTCAACAGCAGGTCATGAAGCCGTTGTTGATGCTGCTCACACAGGGAGGCCAGCCGCGCCTGACGCTGTAACGGCGACGTCGCCTGCGACAGCCATTCCACCAGACGCTGCAAGCTGTGTTTATCCAGCGCCTGAAGGGTGCCCCAGTGAAGGCCGGGTTTCCCCATTAACTGCTGCACGGCTTCATCAAGATTCTGCTGCGTTGTGAAACGCGCATCCTGCGGCGTAATGGCCCAGACCACGCCCGGTAGCGCGGCGTCGCGCAGCGGTTGTGTATCGTTCACCCAGCCCAGCAGCGTGCGGGCGGCAGCGGGCGTCTGTGACCGGGCAGAGGTGGCATTGCAAATGACCAGCACATCGGGCTGCAAATGTTGGCGATAATGTTCCAGCATCCAGCCGAGTTTTGCCCGCCAGAGTGGATGCGGGTGCGCATCCGGCGCCAGCGGAATATCCAGCAGATCGACATTATCCAGCGCCGTGTTTTCAACGCTAAGCACCAGTTCACGTGTCAGCAAAGCCAGTGAATCCAGAGAGAGGCTCACCGCATTGAGTAACTGATGGTGCTCAACAGGATGTACAACGACGTCGCTCTGCGCGTCGTTGCCGGATAACGCGCCCTGGGTCAGAAAACTTTCTGCCGGAAGGCCGAAATGATCGACCAGCAGACTCAACGGCGCCGCTAACTCCTGCGCATGGCCGGTCTGTTGCAGCGTACGCGCCAGCGTTAGCCACTGCTGCGTTAATTCAGGCTGTTCGCCCCAGAGTAATGCCCAGGCGCTGGCGCGGGTCGTCAGATCCACCGAGGGCAGCAGGGAGGCGAACTGATGCCAGAGCGCATCGTCGATTTGCTGTTGCCCGACAGGAACGCAGGCGCGCCAGAAACGGGCAATGGCGGCGACATCCTCTGCGGTCACGCCCTGAACCGGCTGACGCTGACGCAGCGCCTGCCACTTTTCTAACCGTGTCTCAATAATGGATTTTTCGACCTGCCGGTTATCGGGCGAGGCGCTGGCCCAGGCGATAAACAGTTGTACCAGTTCAGCTTCACTGATGAGCCGCAGACGCAGCGGCCATTCGCTATCAACCGCCGCGCTTTCATCCTGCGTAAAACGGATCGCCATATTGGCTGGCGCATGGCCTGGGTTGATATGGGTAAAATAGTCAAAGCAGCGATCCGGCGTGGCGATGTTCAGTTTTCCCTCGCCGTTACCGCACAGCGCGCCAAGCAGATGCGCTTTTGAGGATTGTGAATGGCCATACAGACCGATGCTGCCTCTTGCCTGTTGCGCGGCATTCAGCGCCGATTCACCGGCAGCGGCGAGTGTGAGCTGCGCCAGCAGGGCGTCCGCTTCATCATCCAGGCGTACTGCGTGCTGACGTGTATGGTTAACCCACGCAATGGCGGCCTGTGTGGTGTTTAACGTCTTGCTCATTTCAGGTACACGCTCCCGCTGTCGATCCAGTAGTGGCTGCCGCTATGACGACGGTCGGCCAGGGTATTCAGTTTTAAGGTCAGGGCATTCGCGGCGACGGGCGTTCCATCCTGTAGCCAGGCGTCACTCAGCACAAACGATTCCGGCCCCGTCTCTTTGTTCCCGCCGCGCAGTTGCAGCCGGACATTGAGAACGCCATCACCGGCGATGGTTTTCGCCAGCTCTGCTGAGTTAATGCTCAGGGTATAGAGTGGGGTCGCGGGCCAGCGGCTGTTCGCCAGTTGGCGGAAACCGAGCGTCACATTGCCGCGAAGCGGGAAGTGCAGACGGGTATCCAGCTTCGCGCCGGGTTTATCGAGGTCGATCTCCTGATACCAGACGTTTTCATCACGCAAGGTATTGACCGTGTTATCCAGAACGCCGAGATAGCGTACGGTGGAATAGGCGCCGATATCGGCGGCTTTAAAGTTAAAGCGCGGTAGCCGTAAATCCAGCGCCAGGCTGCACAGCATCGCCCCCACGGCGGCGGTTGATTTCGGGTTGCCAATCCGCCCCTGTTGGCTGAAGGGATACCATTCATGGACGCGATACTTGTCCATCCAGACGATGCGGTTAACGGGAACCGGCTGTAAATGGCGGATCAGCGCCTGCACGCCGGGCAGGCAGGTTGGTCTGCCCGTCACCAGCAGAATGTCGCAGCGGTAATGAGAAATCGCTTCGCAAACGGCATGCAGCGGCGAGGTCAGGGTAAACTGACCGGCCAGTAGTGCTTCCTGTAAGTGGCTGAACTGCACCTGCAACGGTACGCTCAGCAGATCGAACGCCGGTGAGCCTGAAGGCAGCGCATGGTCGATCGCCTGCTGGATGTAATTCATCACGTTGCGTGTAGGGCGTTGAGTCAGCAGTTCGCCGAAGGTCGCGTGTAGACCCGCGAGCGAATCGTTAACATCGCTCTGTTCCCAGGCGGCCAGTACGGCGTGCCCCAGCGGCATAAACAGCTGTAGCGCCGTTTGTTGACGCAAAATCGCCTGCGTATCAATGCGGCCTGAATCTCCAAACAGCGTTGCCAGCAGGGCGGCGGCATCCGTCACGCCGGCCTGCTGCAAGCGAGTTTGCAGCGCAGGCAATATGCATTTCTGGATGACGTCCAGCAGCATGTCATCGCCCGCGACTTTAAACCCTTCACGGAACAGTAAGTGCGGGGTGATCTTGACGTTCGCGCCGACGCCGTCATCAAGCTGGTAGTGAACGACTGCCATATCCGTCGTGCCGCCGCCAATGTCGATAGACGCCACGCGTAGCGCCCGACCTTTGGTTTCGCCCGGTTCCGGCAAACGGTCCGGGCGAGCCAGGGCGTTGAAGAACGTCTCCGTGCGCCCGGCGTAATGGGAAATCGCTTCGTTATACAGCCATACCAGCTGTCCGCAGCTGGCTTCATCCCATTCCATCTGAATGTCCGGCACCGGAACAACGCTCTTTTCCTGCTGTTTGCGGGAGGAAAAATCCTCATCCTGCGGATGCCAGCCCATCGCTTTCCATACCAGTGCGATGGCTTCGAACATACGCTGGCGGAAAATTTCGCGTTCCTGTTTCGGCATTGCCGATGGCAGGGTCAGAATCAGCGTGCGCAACTGACGCGGCGACGCCGGAAAACCGAGGCGTAACCGCGTCGCCACGCTGTTCATTTGCCCCAGCGCCTGCGACAGAATTTCGCACAGCATGTGCGTCATCAGCGTGCTGCGGCTGTACTGCGGCGAAAAGACCGGCAACCGGTCATCAGGCGGCAGGCTGAATAACGGTTGTCCGTCGTCATTCATCAGATTCATCAGCGGGAAGGCGGTGGCGAGCGGTTCTCGCTGCGTTTTGCTGTTCATCTGGCTGAAGCGCCAGTCCTGTAAAACCGGGGTTTCGTCCCACAAATAACGACGCGGGCTGGAGATCCCGCTGCTGCCTTCCGTTCCCAGACGCTGCATAGCCAGTTTGCGGGCTTCGTCGCCCACGCGCACAATCGATGGCCAGATAAAGGCGTCGTCACGGCCGCTTTCAACCGAAAAATGCTGTTTGCCGAAACGCGCTTCGGAGAACTCCAGTCGGCTGGTGAACAGCGGATCGTTAAGACATTGCGGCTCACTTAAGGAGCGTACCTGTAATTCCGCCGTCTGGCGTAAACCGTCATTGGCGTCGCCGTGATCTTCAATCAATACGCCGCAGGTATGGGTATTGCCGACGTCCAGAATCAGATCCACCGGAATCGCAGGCGTGCTGAGCGTGTGGGTGACCAGCTTCACTTCTGGTACGGAAAGCTGTTCCCCCAGTAACGTCATCAGATTCAACCAGTGCGCCTGGTACTCAAAGTTACGCAGCGCCTGCTGAATCTCCTGCTCGGAGCGGTTCTCCTCCTGGGCGACGTGGTGAAGGAAGGATTCGCGCAGCCAGCCGTCAATCCACGTCTGGTCAAGAAAATCGGCAATTTCATCATCGCGCCAGGCCAGCGCGAACCGCGTGCCATTGAGCAGGTCGTTTTCGTTAGGCGCCAGCGCCGCCGGCGCGTTCTCGCTCAACTGGCTGTCCAGCGCCACGGTAATGCGGTGCGTATGGCCCGCGCTGTCGGGTTCAGGCAGCTTACGCACCTGTACGCGCGCCCAGTTGTCGGGGCCTTCCACAAACGTACGGGGAGGGTTAAAGCGCAGGAAAGGGAGCGGCAACCAGACGCCATCCAGCACATCCAGCGAATAGTGCAACATCTGGGTGCTTTCCGGTTTGACCACTTCAGGTTGCCCCCCCGTGCGCCCCGGTACCGTATAGCGCCCGTTGGTCAGATCAAAGTCGAGCCGGAGCAGGGGGCCGTTCGCCGTTTTACGCACGAAACGACCAAGATGGGCAGACTCCTGCGGCGTCAGGCCGAAGTCGAGGAATTGTACGCCGCTGTTTGCGATGAGCGTTACGCTCTGTTTGTAATCACACAGATTCACCAACATAAAATCAGGCACCTATCTTTTTGATCGTCAACGGGACTTCCGCATGGGCGTCATAACGCGCTGAGCAAGCTGCAACGTCATTCGTGCTGGCTTTACAGGTGATTTCCGGCATCGGGTAGCGCGAACCATCGGTGCAACGTGCGTGACCACGGCTCTTGATCATCAGCTCTCCGGTCTGATGCAGGCCGGAGAAAATGTCCGCCCGGCAGACGATGTTGTCGCCGTGTACCACCCGGGCGGTGCCTTTGTTGTTCTGGATCTGGTAACGCAGCGAAGGCGCTTTTCCGCTGACCGGATCTTTAACGTCAATCAGTACGCGCCAGTTTCCATTCAAAAAGCGCGTGACTCCCGCTTTCATCTGACCGGCATCCATCACCAGCGCATCTTTGGGGATGGCGGCGATCACCACCGGTTCATCTGCGGGCTTCGCTTTTTTCACCGGCGGAATTACTTCCGCCTGATGCAGCGGCAGTTGAGCAATCATCTTCGGCAACGGTTTACTGTCCACTTTCGCGGCGACAACCGGCGTACTGACCGTCGTGGCTTCGGCGGCGGGGGCAGACGGTTTCCATAACAGCGGCGCCGCAACGGCGGCGACAATCACGGCGGCAACCGGCAGGCTCCATAGCGGCAGACGCGAAGAGGGCTTCACGGGAGCGGTTGGAGATGGCGAAGGCGCCTGCGGTTCGCTGACAACAACAGGGGCGACCGGTTCAGTTTCGGGTTCCTGGGGGCTTTCAATTATCACCGGCGTCAGTAAGGGCTCATCGGAACGGGCAAACGTCACCTCTGGCAACGGCTCATCTTCCACCTCCTGCTCGGGTTCAGCGGCAGGCGGCAGTACGGGCGGAACATCAATGGCGCGCAGGCAGTCAAGCACGTCCTCACGGGTGTTTTCATTAAGATTCACAAACCCCCAGAAGGTGATGACCGGTTTGCCATCAACCAGAAAAACGTGGTTTTCCCCAGGGAACTGAACCGCTTTTTCCAGCAGGGAACCGAACAGCTGCAACGAAGTTTTCCCGGATTGCAGACTTTTGCGGCTCAGCGCCGCCGCGTTTTCCAGCGTGCTGCTCAGGTAGCGCAGCGCCCGAAATCGCGCTTCTTCCTCTGCGGCCTTCCATGCGATGGCTTTTCCCTCGACCGGGGAATACCAGTCGACGCGATCGCCGCTGTCATTAATTTGCGGGATCGCCAGACAATCCACCATTGCCTGCTGTTTACGCAGACGAAGCGTTTCACGAATTTGCAATGCGGAATCAAATACGGCCTGACCGCCGCCGCCCACGGCCTGATAGTCGTCCAGATTGCCGCTACGTAAGAGAGTTTTTGCCACGTTGTTGTCCCTTAGACTTCTTCACGCATCTACTTTACGGATTACAAAGACAAGCAAACGGCGGAAGAGAGGCAAAAAGGGGCTAATTTTCATGGCATAGCGCCGGGGGAAAAATCTTGACGTTTTCAAAAAGACTTAAGGGAAATTATTTCACGCCGCAGGACGCATTCATTAGCGAAAAATACCAGAACGGAATAACCTGAGAGTGATTCGTTATTTGTCAGCTTTTGTAAGCTATGCTCATATGACTCTCTTTATAATCAAATGAAAAGGCTTATAACGATGTCTACAGGGAAAACGTTGCTCGCGCTGGCGCTCAGCGCACTTTTACCGGCAGGGGCGGCATTTGCGGCCAATACCGATACCATCATCTACTGTTCTGAAGCCTCACCCGAATCGTTTAACCCGCAAATCGCCAGTTCCGGCCCGTCATTCGTGGCCAGTTCGCAGGTGCTGTACAACCGACTGATCAATTTCGATCCGGTAAAAAATACGCCGGTGCCGTCGCTGGCGACCGACTGGACGATTTCCCCGGACGGGAAAACATACACGTTTACGCTGCGTCAGGGTGTGAAATTCAACAGCAATAAATTCTTTAAACCGACGCGCGATTTTAATGCCGATGACGTTATTTTCTCGGTGCTGCGCCAGAAGGATGCAGATCATCCGTACCATAATGTGTCGCAGGGCAGCTACGAATACTTCAATGATGTCGGCCTCGATAAGTTGATTAAAGAGGTGAAAAAGGTCGACGATTATCACGTCCAGTTTGTGCTGAACGAACCCAATGCGGCATTCCTCGCTGACTGGGGCATGGATTTCGCCTCCATTCTCTCCGCAGAGTATGCCGATGCGATGCTGAAAAAAGGCACACCGGAAAACGTCGATAACTGGCCTGTCGGCACTGGCCCTTACGTACTGCAACACTACAAGCAGGATTCACAGATTCGCTACCTGGCGAACCCGAACTACTGGGATGGCGAAGTGCCGACCAGACATCTTATTTTCTCGATTACGCCTAACGCCCAGACGCGCCTGGCAAAACTGCAAACCAACGAGTGCCAGATTATTCCGGCGCCATCCCCCGTACAGTTTGACGAGATTAAAAAGAATAACGCGTTAACGCTGCATTCGGTCGATGCGCTGAACGTCGGCTATCTGGCCTTTAATACCGAGAAAAAACCGTTTGATAACGTACTGGTGCGCCAGGCGTTAAATTACGCCACTGATAAAAAAGCCATTATCAACGCGGTGTTCCTCGGTTCCGGTACGGTGGCGAAATCGCCCATCCCGCCAAATATGATGGGCTTTAATAACAACCTGAAGGATTACGACTACGATCCGCAAAAAGCCAAAGATTTGCTGAAACAGGCGGGGCTGGAGAAGGGGTTTGAGGCAACGCTCTGGTCGATGCCGGTGCAACGCCCTTATAACCCCAATTCACGGCGCATTGCGGAAATGATCCAGAGCGACTGGGCAAAAGTCGGCGTGACGGCAAAAATCGTCTCTTACGAATGGGGAGAGTATCTGTCCGGGATGCGTAAAGGTGAGCACGATACCGCGCTGTTCGGCTGGATGTCTGACAATGGCGATCCAGATAACTTTGCCGATGTGCTGCTGGGCTGCAACAGCATAAAAACCGGCTCAAATGCCGCGCGCTGGTGCGATAAAGGGTATGATGATCTCGTCCAGAAAGCGAAACGGGTGAGCAAGCCGGAAGAACGTGCGCAGCTCTACCAGCAGGCGCAGGACATTTTCTATCAGCAAGCGCCGTGGATCGCGCTGGCAAACGGCAAAACGTTCTACGCCACACGCAGCAACGTAACCGGATACAGCGTAAGCCTGATGGGCAGTGATTTTTCAAAAGCTAAATTGAATTGATGGTTTAAGGAGAGTTTATGTCGCACCTGGAAGAGGTCACTGCGCGCGTAGATGCCGCTATCGAAGAGAGCGTCATTACCCATATGAACGAACTGCTGATCGCGCTGAGCGATGACGCCGAACTGAGCCGGGAAGATCGTTACACCCAGCAACAGCGGCTACGGACGGCGATTGCGCATCACGGTCGTCAGTACAAGGAAGATATGGAAGCGCGTCGCGAACAGCTTACCAAAGGTGGTAGCATTCTCTGACGTTGATAAGCACGGCCTGTGAGGGATGTACAGGCCGGATAAGGCGTTTACGCCGCGACGCCGCCATCCGGCGAAGCGGCAGTTAAAACTGGCGTCTGGCGACCAGCCACGCGCCGATCACCAACAACACCGCGCCGCAAACCGGGCCTGCCAGCGCACGTAACGGCACGCCATGACTTCTCAAAATGTCCAATACCAGGCCGCCAATAAGCTGGCTGGCGACCAGAACCGCGATAGTCGTCGCTGCGCCAACGTACTGATACCCGCTAATACTGGCGAAAACAAAAAACGATCCGAGCAAACCGGGAATCAACGTCCACCAGCGCACGCTGGAAGCCAGCTCGCTAAACCCCGCCGCGCCTTGTTTAAACCACAAAATGCTGACAAACAGGACAATCCCGACCAGCGAATTCAGCAGCATGGCGATGAGAATCGTTGACGAGTTCTGTGTGATGCGCACCATAAGCGTGTTTTGCACAACCAGCCCAATACCGGCGGCAATCAGAAAGGCGAGGGTCAGCGTCTGGTTCATCCGCGCGCATCCGGGTCGCAGCGATCGTCAAGCTGAAGCTGCATAAACGTCAGATCCAGCCAGCGGCCGAATTTGGTGCCAACCTGCGGCATTTGGGCGGTAATGCGGAACCCCAGCGTTTCGTGCAGATGCAGCGATGCCTGGTTTTGCGACTCGATTCCGGCGACCATCACATGCTTGCCGCATGCGCGCGCTTCCTCGATCAGACGGCTGAGAAGCGCCCGTCCGAGGCCTTTCCCCTGATGATCCGGGTGGACATATACGGAATGTTCGACCGTATGGCGGAAACCGTCAAAGTTACGCCAGTCGCCAAAGGAGGCGTACCCGGTGACGACGCCATTCTCTTCACTGACCAGAACCGGATAGCCTGATAGCTGACGCGCATCAAACCATGCGATGCGGTTATCCACATCGACCGTTTGATCGTTCCAGATTGCCGCCGTGTGCAATACCGCGTGATTGTAGATTTCGGCGATGGCGGCGCAGTCTTCTTTGCCAGCAAATCGAATAGACATGTTGAACCTCAGTTGTTGTTCACTATAGTATTACGATATGAATACTATCGAAGACAGCATAAATCAACGGATCAGTGCAAGAATTCGCATTGAGCGTGAATCGCGGGGCTGGTCGCTGACGGAGCTTGCCGAGCGGGCAGGCGTATCGCGCGCCATGATCCACAAAATCGAACGCGGAGAGAGCAGCCCGACGGCCACGCTGCTGGGGCGGCTTTCCGGGGCGTTTGGCATCAGCATGTCGACGCTGATCGCGCGGGCAGAAATGCAGGAGGGCAAGCTGCTGCGTTTTGCCGATCAACCCGTCTGGCACGACCCGCAGACGCACTACCTGCGCCGCCACGTTTCACCGCGCAGCGACCTGCCCATCGATCTCGTACAAATCTCGCTTCCGGCGGGGAGTGACGTACCGATGCCTGCGGCATCCTACGCGCTGGCAAGACAGCTTATCTGGCTACAGCAGGGAGAGCTGGTCTTTGTCGAAGGCGGGGTTCGCCATGAGATGAAAGCGGGCGACTGCCTGGAGCTGGGGCCGCCAAACGACTGCCGTTTTATCAATGAGACGCAGGAAACATGCGTTTACCTGGTTGTGCGCTTAAACCACGCGGGTAATTAATGTTCGGCTACTATTGAGGGATTCATGCCACAAGCAGAGGAGAACATCATGGGCCAACAAGCATACCGTAATCGTCGTTGGGTTCTGGCTTCGCGCCCGCATGGCGCGCCGGTTGAGAGCAACTTCCGCATGGAAGAGGACGACGTGGCGACGCCCGGTGAAGGGCAAGTGCTGTTACGTACAATTTTCCTGTCCCTCGATCCCTACATGCGCGGAAGAATGAGCGACGAACCGTCCTACTCACCGCCAGTGGAGATCGACGGCGTGATGGTTGGCGGAACGGTCAGCCGGGTCGTGGAGTCCAGTCACCCTGATTACCATCCGGGAGAATGGGTATTAAGTTACAGCGGCTGGCAGGATTATGATATTTCCGACGGGAAAGGGCTGGTGAAACTCGGTGACAACCCTGAGCATCCGTCATGGGCGCTGGGCGTGCTGGGGATGCCGGGCTTTACCGCCTATATGGGACTGCTGGATATCGGCCAGCCCAAAGCAGGGGAAACGCTGGTCGTTGCTGCCGCCACCGGGCCGGTCGGCGCAACCGTCGGGCAAATAGGCAAACTGAAGGGCTGTCATGTGGTGGGTGTCGCAGGCGGCGCAGAAAAATGCCGCTACGCGACCGAGATTCTCGGTTTTGACATATGCCTCGATCACCACGCGGCGGATTTTGCGGAACAACTGGCGAAAGCCTGCCCGCAGGGAATTGATGTGTATTATGAAAATGTCGGCGGCAAAGTGTTTGATGCGGTTCTGCCGCTGTTGAATACTTCGGCACGTATCCCGTTGTGTGGTCTGGTGAGCGGGTATAACGCCACAAAACTCCCCGATGGACCTGACCGGCTGCCACTATTAATGGCGACGCTGTTAAAAAAACGCATCCGCCTGCAAGGGTTTATTATTGGTCAGGACTACGGGCACCGGATTCATGAGTTTCAGCAGGAGATGGGGCGCTGGGTCAAAGAAGGGAAGATCCACTACCGCGAACAGATCACCGACGGACTGGAAAAAGCGCCGGGGGCGTTTATCGGTCTGCTGACCGGGAAGAACTTCGGCAAGGTCGTGATTCGCCTGGCGGATGATGCCTGAGAATTGACGCTGCATGACATTAAAAAATAGCGGGGCGATTCCCCGCTATTTTTTTTAGCTTTTTTAGCTCTGGTGCTTACTCAAAACGCCATGCCAGATTGACGCCAACGCCGTAGTTTCTCCCCGGCGCCGGTTCGTAATAGCGTCCGTTTGATTCGTTGACGATCACCGAACCGACATACTCTTTATCAAACAGGTTATCGACCCGGCCAAACACATCGACCGTTAAGTTGCTGTAGTTAAACTTATACCCGGTGTTCAGACCAACCACGGTATACGAGGGCGCTTTTGCCGTGTTGTGATCGTCTGCCATAATGTCCCCCATATAGCGGGCATCGGTGCCGGCATACCAGCCTTCATCCGGTACATATCCCAGCGAGGCGAACCCCATATTACGCGCAATGCCCGGCATGCGGTTACCGTTGCAATCGCCACTTTTGCAGACGTTGCTGCGGTAGGTCGCATCCAGCCAGGTCCAGGAGGCGTTTACCCGCCAGTTACCGGCGAAACGCTGATCCCACGATAATTCCGCACCCTGGCGGCGGGTTTTACCGGCGTTTTTATATGTGGTGCGCCCGCCGCCGCTGGTGGCGACGACAATTTCATCATCCGTATCCGTCTGGAAGAGCGCCGCCGTCAGTAAACCATCGCCAATACGCGTTTTACTGCCAATTTCCACCGTGTCATTGGTGGCGGGTTTCAGGCCGAAGTTCAGGCCGCTTTGTCCGTCCGGGCGATAGGAGAGTTCATTGATGGTCGGCGTTTCAAAACCGCGCCCTGCGGCCAGATAAACGTTCCACGCATCGGTGAACGCATACTTGAGCGCCCCGGCAGGGAGCCATTGATGGTAGCTGGCCTCGCCGCTGTCATCTCTGTTTCCAGGCGTAACGTAATGATCGTTAGAGTCAAACCAGACTGAGCTGTACCGCACGCCGGCATCAAGCGAAAGTTTTTCGGTCAGTTGCCACTGCGTTTGCAGGTAGGGATCGGCGTTCCACATCAGGTTGCGCTCATTACGACGCAAATCGCCTTTCACGCCAAACTGCGGCACGCCGTTATTCAGGCGGTAGTTCTCGTAACCCTTGCGATTTTCGCTCATATTTTCATAGTTCAGGCCGGTGGTGAACGTCACAGGTACGCCCAGCTCGCCCCGGTGCGTCCAGCGGGTGTCGATACCCTGATAATGCCGCTGAAGCACGATTACGCCGCCTGCATGCGCGGGGTTATCCCGCTGCGGCGCCATCGGTATGGACTGGTATTGTGTGGTTTCACGTTCACCGGCATACATCATTACGCTCAGATCGTCGTGTTCGCTGAGCTGACGCTCATAGCGCAGGCCTGCCTGAGTCTGCTTGATGGTTTTTCGCGTGTTGAACTGTTCGGCACGCGGCGACTGCTGCGGGTTGGCTTTCCATTCGGATTCGGTCAGGCCGCCGGGGTCATTCGCGTGAATGTCTACGCTATTGAAAATCAGGCTTAACTTACTGGCATCGTCCAGACGCACCCCCAGTTTTGCGTTAGCCAGATTCTTTTGCGCGCTGCTGCGATCGCGAAAACCGTGGGTGGTGAATCTGGTCGTGGAGACGGTGTAATCCACGTCACCCGCCTGCGTTCCGTCACCCATCGCCCCCGTGGCTTTCATGCCATAGCGCCAGCTACCGAAACTGCCGTAATAGCTGCTGGCTTCAATCGTCGGCGGCTGGCGTCCGGTTTCCGTCGTCACGTTCATCACGCCGCCGGAAGAGTTGCCGTACAGCGCGGAGAAGGGGCCGCGCAGCACTTCCACATTCTGGACGCTGCTCAGATCGATATTGGACGTCTGCCCTTGTCCGTCCGGCATGGTGGCCGGGATGCCGTCAACATACAGACGAATACCGCGAATGCCGTACGCAGAACGGGAGCCAAATCCGCGAATTGACAACTGTAAATCCTGTGCATAGTTCTGACGGTTTTGCACCTGCAAACCGGGCACGCCGTTTAAGGATTCAGACAGATTAATACGCGGCGTCGCCAGTCGCATATCTTCCCCTTCAACCACGGTGACGGCGGCGGGTGTGTCCAGTTCAGACACCGTTTGCGGCGTCGCGCTAACAATCATCGTTTGTTCATCTTCAGCCGTGGCCGCCTGGCTCACCGGCGAGAAAACGAAAGGGAATAAAAGGGCGGGAAATGCGGCCTGACGAGCGGTAATGATCTTCATGAAAAAAAACCAATCACGAGTAAACGTGCCAAATGAAATTTGATGAATACTTTAATTACTTTGTAAATATATGAAAAATTTAATAGCACGATGCGTTAATGGAACATGAAAAAATTAAAGAAATTGTAGACTGCCTGCAAAGAAACGCTCCACTTTGCACTAAATAATGATTACTATTCGCATCTACGTACAGCGAGTGGGACACGGATTCACTCGCCGAAGCCATGTGAAGCAGCTACAAACGTGTTTATCAAAGGGAGTCGTCATGCATTTACGTCATCTGTTTTCGCCGCGCCTGCGTGGTTCTTTACTGTTAGGTTCACTGCTGGTCGCGTCTTCATTTAGCACGCAGGCGGCAGAAGAAATGCTGCGTAAAGCCGTCGGCAAGGGCGCTTATGAAATGGCCTATAGCCAGCAGGAAAATGCGCTGTGGCTGGCTACTTCGCAAAGCCGCAAAACGGACAAAGGTGGGGTGGTTTATCGCCTCGACCCGGTTACCCTTGAGGTGACGCAGGCCATCCATAACGATCTCAAACCGTTTGGCGCGACCATCAACAACGCGACGCAAACGCTGTGGTTTGGTAACACCGTAAATAGCGCGCTGACGGCAATCGATGCCAAAACAGGTGATGTAAAAGGGCGTCTGGTGCTGGATGAGCGCAAGCGTTCCGAAGATGTCCGTCCGCTGCAACCACGCGAACTGGTCAGCGATGATGCGACCAACACCGTATATATCAGCGGTATCGGTAAAGAGAGCGTGATTTGGGTGGTTGACGGTGAAAAAATCGCCCTGAAAACGACCATCCAGAATACCGGTAAAATGAGCACGGGTCTGGCCATTGACAGTCAAGCGAAGCGTCTTTACACCACTAACGCAGACGGCGAGTTCATCACCATCGATACTGCGGACAACAAGATCCTGAGCCGCAAGACATTGCTGGATGACGGGAAAGAGCACTTCTTTATCAACCTGAGCCTCGACACCGCAGGCCATCGCGCTTTTATCACCGATTCCAAAGCGGCTGAAGTTCTGGTGGTGGATACCCGTAATGGCAATGTGCTGGCAAAAGTAGCCGCGCCGGAATCACTGGCCGTGCTGTTCAACCCGACCCGCAACGAAGCCTATGTGACGCACCGCCAGGCCGGTAAAGTGAGCGTGATTGACGCGAAAAGCTATAAGGTCGTGAAAACTTACGACACGCCGACATTCCCGAATAGTCTGGCGCTGTCTGCGGACGGGCAAACGCTGTTCGTGAGCGTGAAGCAGAAATCAACCCGTGAGCAGGAAGCCACTCAGCCAGATGATGTTATCCGCATCGCGCTGTAACGGTTAAATAACGCTGTAAGCATTAAGTAAAAAAAGGAGGGGCAAGCCCCTCCTTTTTACCGCGTAACAACATCCCGATAAACGTCACGCCACCGGGCTGCCAGTGTTAACTCGCCGTCTCTTCTCGTAATACCATGTCCTGCTTACTCTCTTCCTGCGGCACAACCGGCGCGGTGCGGTGAATTTCTGCCACGCGGTTGCGCACGCCAAACCAGCCAGCGACCAGCAGAATGGCAATCAGCGGAAGTGAAGCGATGGTATAGGTGCCGTTAGGGTAATCAAACGCCATCAGCACCAGAACGCTCAGCAGGAACAGCGGGGTGAGCCAGGAAGTAAACGGCGCGCCCGGTAACTTAAAGCTGACGTCTGCCGCTTTGCCTTCTTTAATCGCCTTACGCAAACGCATCTGGCACACCACGATGAAGCCCCAGGAGGCGATAATACCCAGCGATGCGAAGTTAAGGACAATTTCGAAAACCTGAGAAGGCACCAGATAGTTGAGCAACACCCCGATGACATACACGCCCAGCGTCGCCAGAATACCGGCGTACGGCACCTGCTGACGGCTCATTTTCGCCATAAATTTCGGCGCGGAACCGCCCATCGACATCGAACGTAAAATACGGCCGGTGCAGTACAGGCCTGAATTCAGACTGGAGAGGGCCGCCGTCAACACCACAATGTTCATAATGCTGCCGATGTAAGGCACGCCCAGTTTTGAGAAGAAGGTCACGAAGGGGCTCTGACCGGCCTGATACGCGTTCCACGGCAGCAGCAACACCAGCAGGACAACGGAACCAACATAGAACAGGCCAATACGCCAGATCACGCTGTTGATCGCTTTTGGCACCATCGTTTGCGGATCTTTGCACTCTCCGGCCGCCGTACCAACAAGCTCAATCGACGCGAAGGCGAAGACAACGCCCTGAACCAGCACCAGAGCAGGCAACAGGCCATGCGGGAAGAACCCGCCGTTATCGGTGATCAGATGGAAGCCTGTTGTGTTGCCATCCAGCGGTTTGCCGCTTCCTAAAAAGATTGTGCCGACAACCAGAAACAGGACAATCGCCAGCACTTTTACCAGCGCGAACCAGAACTCCATCTCGGCGAACCACTTCACGCCAATCATGTTCATTGTGCCCACAATCGCCAGCGCGCCCAGGGCAAACACCCATTGCGGAACGTCACCGAATGCGCCCCAGTAGTGCATATACAGCGCCACTGCGGTGATATCGACGATCCCGGTCATCGCCCAGTTGATGAAGTACATCCAGCCTGCGACGTATGCCGCTTTCTCGCCTAAAAATTCACGGGCGTAGGAGACGAAGCTGCCGCTGGAAGGGCGATGCAAAACCAGCTCGCCGAGCGCGCGAAGAATAAAGAATGAGAAAATACCGCATACCAGATAAACCAGCGCCAGGGCAGGGCCAGCCATTTGTAGTCGTGCGCCAGCCCCTAAAAACAATCCGGTGCCAATTGCGCCGCCAATGGCAATCATTTGTACCTGTCGGTTGCCCATCGCCTTGTGATAACCCTCTTCATGGGCGTTCAACCAGCGTCGTTTCGCGGCATGTTGTTCAAGCGCGTTTGTATTGTGTGTTTTCATTGTGTTACCTGTTGACCTGTCGGACAGAAGAGATACTTTTTGTGCCGCACCTTTTGCTAACCAAACGATTGCCTGGCTAACGCTGAAACGGTTTTTCCCATCATTCTGTGGTAGGGATAAAACCATCGGCGGAGCATCCTACCTGCAATTGTTAAACGACGCAAAACATACCCGGAAACGCAGCGTTAAGACGTCGTGCTTTTACGTGTGGTCAGCTCAGCCGCGCTGTAGTCACGATTCAGCCAGTAGCACGGTGAATCAACTACACTTAGCGTTTTACACGTTGTGGAGGCCGCATGATCAAAGTTTATGGCGTACCCGGCTGGGGCTCGGCAATTAGCGAAGTCATGCTGACTCTGGCGGAGATTCCGTATCAATTTATCGATGTGAAGGGGTTTGATGCCGAGGGGCCGCAGCGGGATCTGCTCCAGAAGCTCAACCCGCTGTGCCAGATTCCAACGCTGGCGCTGGAAAACGGAGAAATCATGACGGAGAGCGCCGCCATTGCGCTGATGATCCTCGATCGCCGTCCCGATCTCGCGCCGCCGGTCGGACACGCCGAGCGTCAGCAGTTCCAGCGTTTGTTAATCTGGCTGGTAGCGAACGTTTATCCCACATTCACGTATGCTGATTACCCTGAACGCTGGGTGCAAAATGCCCCGGAGCAGTTGAAGAAAAGCTGCCTTGAATACCGTAAGGCGCTGTATATATGGCTCAACGATCGGCTGATAGCGGAACCCTACGCCTTTGGCGGACAGCTAACGCTGCTGGACTGTTATCTGTGCGTGTTGCGCACCTGGGGGCCGGGCCATGACTGGTTTCAGGACAACGCCCCGAACATTAGCGCGATTGCCGATGCGGTCTGCCAGCATCCACCGCTCCAGACGGTGCTGAAAAATAACGACATCATTTAGCACGGGCGGCGCCGATGATGGCCGTCAGCGCACCCAACGATTCCGTCCGGCCTCTTTGGCCCGGTACAGCGCGGCATCGGCATCCGCGATCGTCTGTTCAGCGGTTTTTCCTTTCTCTGAGCAGGCGATACCCTGACTTACCGTGACAGTGTCACTTACCGTTGACGCCGGGTGGGGGATCGCCGCCGCTTCCAGCGCTTTTTGTATTCTCGCCGCCACGCGCTCTGCATCTTGCAACGTCGCGTCAAACAAAATAACAGCGAACTCTTCGCCGCCATAGCGGGCGACCACATCTTCCGGGCTGCGCACCGACTGAGCGAGTATATCCGCGACCTGACTCAGGCAGGCATCACCGGCCGGGTGCCCGTAGGCGTCGTTATAGCGTTTAAAAAAATCGACATCGAGCATGATCAGCGCAAACGCATTTTGCTGCGCCATTGCGTTATGCAGCAGTTTTTCCATTGCGCGCCGGTTTGCCGTACCGGTGAGCGGGTCGCGATGCGCAAGGTTATCCAGGCGCGAAATAAGCAGGTTGTTGTGTTGATTTTGTCGCCAGGCTTCATCAAACCAGCGAATCAGCATAAAACGGCCGCCCAGCAAAATAAGCGAGAAAATGCCCCAGATCACCGCGAAATGAATATTCACTTTCTGATTCAAAACAACGCTGGCGACGGGGACGGTCAGCCATAGCGGGAGCAGAAAAGCGAGTACGCTCGGCGTATGAAAATAGAGTGCGATCACGGCGCTGAGTAATAACACCGCACAGAGAGGATAGGCGAACGTTAATTGCCAGTGGCTGATGAAATAATAACTGCACCAGGACCAGAACAGGCTAAGGGTGATTAATAATCCCTGCGTCAGCCAGGATTGCCGCCGGGAGGTAATCAACAGCAGGGCACAGACCAGCATAATGCCGATAACGGCGTCATCAATAGTGCGGACAATACGCATCTCTGCCAGATAGCGCGCGTGGGTATCGTGGAATAACGCGTCACGAAAAAAGATCATCAGCGCAAAACTGATATTCACAAAAGCAAACCACGGCAGGCTGAGAGCCATTCCTCGTCTCACCATATCCTCGCGAGTGGTCCAAATGGTATGTTTCGCTTTTCTGTTATCCTGAGCCATAGCGTTATCTGAAGAGTGGATGATAAACGGGGATGCCGGAGGGCATTTCGCCTTCAGCCCGCGGTAATTTTTTTGCCCGAGGTAACGAAGGTTCCCGCGCCTAAATGATGCAGGGTATTCAGTTTATCGTCATCAAACTGCCAGCGGCCTTCAATAAAAACACGTTCATCCGCCGCCGCCGAAACCACTTCGCCAAAAAGCGTGTCATATTTTTCCTGTGCCGACGTTGCGGGCAGCAGTCGGCATTCCATCCAGGCAAGGCATTTCTCTTCGATCATGGGTAAACCGAGCACCGGGCCTTTTATCACCGGGATGCCATAGCAGTTGAATTTATCTTCTTCGCGGCCAGAGACGCTGCCTACCGCATACGTCCAGTTCGTTGCCGCTACGCCGGGAATCACGATGCCAAACATACCGCTGCGTTCTATAAGCTCGCGCGACCAGGTGGTTTTATCCAGCACAATGGCAAGACGGGGAGGCTCAAACTCGACGGGCATAGACCACGCCGCCGCCATGACATTCCGCCGCTCCGTGCGATCGTCCCGGCTGGTGATCAGAACCGTCGGGCCGTGATTTAACAGACGGCTGGCATGATGTAGCTCTACAGGACGAAAACGACTCATAGGTATGCCTCGTTCAGGGGGATTATCGTCTTATCGTAACGACACTATTGAAAATAGTGGCTAAAAGATACATGTGCAACGCACGTTATTGTACGTAATACCGCCAAAAATCAATCATACTCCAGGTTGAGAACCGCATCCGTGACATATTACGTCAGGCGGCAGGGTAACAGATTGCCGCCATCAGCGTAGAATCAGCTTTTTTGCGTGAACCCCTACAGACAGGAATGCCTTATGACGTCTTTTTTGACCGCCTATTTTGCCCGCATAAATTGGTCGGGCGCTGCCGAAGCTAATCTTGACACTTTACGAGCGCTGCATTTGCAGCATAACAGCACCATTCCGTTTGAAAATCTGGATGTCTTACTGCCGCGCGAAATTCAGCTCGACGATTTGTCGCTGGAAGAAAAATTGCTGACCGCCCGTCGCGGCGGCTATTGCTTCGAACAAAATGGGCTGTTTGAACGTGCTTTACGGGAGACAGGCTTTACCGTGCGCAGCCTGCTGGGGCGCGTCGTACTAACAAACCCGACCAGCTTGCCGCCACGCACGCACCGGCTGTTACTGGTCGAACTGCAAGGCGAACCGTGGATTGCAGACGTCGGATTTGGCGGGCAGACATTGACCGCGCCCATCCGTTTGCAGGCAGAATGTGAACAACAGACGCCGCATGGCAAATACCGTTTGCGACAAGAGGGGAATAACTGGATTTTGCAGTTCCGCCATCACGATCACTGGCAGTCGATGTATTGCTTCGATCTGGGAGTTCAGCAGCAGAGCGATTACGTGATGGGCAACTTCTGGTCAGCGCACTGGCCGCAGTCGCATTTTCGCCATCACCTGTTGATGTGCCGCCATTTGCCGGATGGCGGTAAGCTGACGCTGACCAATTTCCATTTCACCCATTATCAGGAAGGCCATGCGATAGAACAGCGTAATGTGCCGGATGTGGCGTCGCTTTACGCGCTATTGCAGGAGCAGTTTGGGCTGGGAGTCGATGATGCGAAGCACGGGTTTACCGAGGCGGAATTAGCGGCCGTTATGGCGGCGTTTGATACCCACCCGGAGGCAGGGAAATAACGTTTTGCGCCGGATGGCGGCTTACGCCTGATCCGGCCTACAGGGAGTATTTTGTAGGCCCGGTAAGCGTCGCGCCACCGGGCATGGGGTCAGCGACGTGAGCGGACAATCTGGTAGCGGCGAGTGAAATACTCAAACGGCGCGCTCCAGACATGCACCAGACGCGTGAACGGGAAAATCAGGAAGATGGTCATTCCCAACACCAGATGCGCGCGGAAAATTGGCGCCACGCCGTCCAGATGCGCCGAAGCGCCGCCCTGGAACGTCACAACCGCCTGCGCCCAACCGACCAGTTTCAGCATCTCGCTTCCGTCCGGGTGTTGCGCGGAGAACGGTATTGTCGTCAGCCCGAGGATGCACTGGATCAGCAGGATACAGAGGATCAAAATATCCGCCGTGGATGAACTGGCGCGCACGCGCTGATTAAACAGGCGCCGAATCAGCAGACCAGCGCCGCCGACCAGCGTCAGCACACCGCAGACCCCACCAAGAATCATCGCCATTTGCTGTTTCACCGCAATGGGCAGGAACCAGGCGTACATCCAGTGGGGCGTTAACATACCGAACAGATGGCCGAAGAAGATCCCCAGGATGCCGATATGGAACAGGTTTGACCATAGCACCATGCCGCGTTTGTCCAGCATCTGGCTGGACGAGGCGCGCCAGGTGTACTGTCCGTAGTCATAGCGCAACCAACTGCCGAGAATAAACACCGTGCCGCAGAGGTAGGGGTAGATGTCGTAAAAAAAGACGTTCAGGTACTGTATCATTTCGGGCCTCCCGCGCTGACGTCGACATACTGTGGCGCCACGTCCTGGCTAAAGCGTCGTTGATAGTGTTGTAACGGAGAACTGTCACAGGCGGTGGCGTTATCTTCGATAAACTTCACCTGTTCCTCTTCCCAGACGGCATCCAGCGCCTGACGGGTATCGTCACGCGCCTCGCCGCCGATCTGCTGTGTGACACTGTCACTGGAAAGTGGGCTACCCGCTAGCGATAGCAGGGCGTCAAACAGCTGATACCACGGCGTTTCCCGTTGTTTTAAACGCCCGCCCAGCAGCGCGAGGATCGGCGCGATGTTCTGCAATCCCTCCCGCGCTTCTGCTTCCGGCAGCACGCTCAAATACTCCAGATAGAGCGGCAGATGGTCGGGTAACTCGCGGCAGTCAAGTTGCAGTCCCACCTTTTCATACTGGGCCAGCAGATCGACCATTGCCTGGCCCCGATCGCGCGATTCCGCATGAACGTGTTCAAACAGCAACAGCGACGTCGCGTGCCCGCGATCAAAGACTTCGCACCACTGCGCCTGCTTATCCAGCAGCGGGGCGTTTAACAGCTCAGTGGTGAAGTCGGTGAGCATTGGCGCGTCATGGCGAATAAGCGCGATGGCGTCGTCACGGCACTCCCACAACAGCTCATCCGGGTACTCCATCAGCAAGCCGATAATCTTGAGGATCTGCATTATTCGCCCTCCGCCTTATCGCGTACTTCGGTGATGTTGATGGCGTCAATGCGGCTGCTGTTAAACAGGTTAAATTTGGTGTCGGAACCGTGGCAGCCATCGCCGAAGGTGAAGCCGCAGCCGTTACGCTCAGGGAAGGCGTCACGCGCCATTTCGCGGTGACTGGTTGGGATCACGAAACGATCTTCGTAGTTGGCGATCGCCAGGTAGCGGTACATCTCTTCCACCTGTTCCACACTTAAACCGACTTCCTCAATAGCGCGGGTGTCCGTAACGCCTTCCACCGTCTGCGAACGCATATAGTGGCGCATCGCCATCATCCGTTTCAGGGCGCGCAGCACCGGGCCGGTATCGCCTGCGCTCAGCATATTGGCAAGGTACTGCACCGGAATACGCAGGCTTTCGATCGCCGGAAGCACACCTTCGGTTTGCGGCAGGCCGCCAGCATCGGCATAAGACTGAATTGGCGACAGCGGCGGCACGTACCAGACCATCGGCAGGGTGCGGTATTCCGGGTGTAACGGCAGCGCCAGCTTCCAGTCCATCGCCATTTTGTAGACCGGGGAACGCTGAGCGGCCTCAATCACGTTTTGCGGAATACCCTGTTTTAGCGCTTCTTCAATCACCGCCGGATCGTTCGGGTCAAGGAACACGTCGCACTGGCGCTCATAGAGATCGGTTTCGTGTTCGGTGCTGGCCGCTTCTTCAATGCGGTCCGCGTCATACAACAACACGCCGAGATAGCGAATACGGCCAACACAGGTTTCCGAGCAGACGGTCGGCTGACCGGATTCGATACGCGGATAACAGAAAATACATTTTTCTGATTTGCCGCTTTTCCAGTTGAAGTAGATTTTTTTGTACGGACAACCGCTGATGCACAGACGCCAGCCGCGACATTTGTCCTGGTCGATCAGCACAATGCCATCTTCTTCACGCTTATAAATCGCGCCGCTCGGGCAGGTCGCCACACAGCTCGGGTTCAGGCAGTGCTCGCACAGACGCGGCAGATACATCATGAAGGTGTTTTCGAACTGGCCGTACATCTCCTTTTGCATCTTCTCGAAGTTACGATCGCGGGCACGTTTTGAAAATTCGCCGCCGAGCAATTCTTCCCAGTTTGGCCCCCAGACAATTTTGTCCATCCTTTTGCCGTCAATCAGCGAACGCGGGCGGGCGGTGGGCTGGTTTTTGCTCTCCGGCGCGCTGTGCAGATGCTGATAATCGTAGGTAAACGGTTCGTAGTAATCATCGATTTGCGGGATCACCGGGTTGGCGAAAATTTTGGTGATAACGCCCATCTTGCCGCCCAGACGCGGTCTTATCTTGCCGTTGACATCGCGAACCCAGCCGCCTTGCCACTCCTCCTGATCTTCCCAGTTTTTCGGATAGCCGATACCAGGTTTTGTCTCAACGTTGTTAAACCACGCGTACTCCATACCTTCACGCCCGGTCCAGACGTTTTTACAGGTGACGGAGCAGGTGTGGCAGCCGATGCACTTATCAAGGTTGAGAACCATGCCTACCTGTGAGCGTATTTTCATTTTTTCGCCTCCTGTACCTGATCCCGACCTTCATCATCCAGCCAGTTAATATTTTTCATTTTTCTAATCATGATGAACTCGTCGCGGTTCGAACCGACCGTACCGTAGTAGTTAAAGCTGTAGGCCAGCTGCGCATAGCCGCCGATCATATGGGTCGGTTTCGGGCAGACGCGCGTAACGGAGTTGTGGATCCCGCCGCGCATCCCTGTGACTTCAGAACCCGGGATATTCATGATGCGTTCCTGAGCGTGGTACATCATGGTCATACCCGGCGGCACGCGCTGGCTGACCACCGCACGCGCGGTGAGGGCGCCGTTGGCGTTGAAGGCCTCGATCCAGTCGTTATCCTCAATGCCGAGCTCACGGGCATCGGTTTCACTGATCCAGACAATCGGCCCGCCGCGCGACAGCGTCAGCATGAGCAGGTTTTCGCTATAGGTGGAGTGAATGCCCCATTTCTGGTGCGGCGTGAGGAAGTTCAGCGCTTTTTCCGGGAAACCGTTCGGCGGGATTTCGCGCATTTCGCTGACGCTACGGGTGTCAATCGGCGGACGGTAGGCCACCAGACTTTCCCCGAAGGCGCGCATCCAGGCGTGATCCTGATAGAGCTGCTGACGACCGGACAGCGTGCGCCACGGGATCAGCTCATGGACGTTGGTGTACCCGGCATTGTAAGAGACATGCTCGCTTTCAAGACCGGACCAGGTCGGGCTGGAGATAATTTTGCGCGGCTGGGCCTGAATATCCCGGAAGCGGATTTTCTCGTCTTCTTTGTTCAGCGCCAGATGAGTATGATCGCGCCCGGTAATCGCGCCCAGCGCCTCCCAGGCTTTGACTGCCACCTGACCGTTGGTTTCCGGCGCCAGCGCAAGGATGACCTCAGAGGCGTCCAGCGCGGTGTCAATCAGCGGGCGACCTTTCGCCGGGCCTTCGCGTTTGGTGTAATTGAGTTTACCGAGGAAATCGACTTCGTTTTCCGTATTCCAGGAAATGCCTTTCCCGCCGTTGCCCAGCGTATCCATCAATGGGCCGAGGGAGGTGAACCGCTCATACGTCGCCGGATAGTCGCGTTCCACCACCGCGATGTTCGGCGCGGTTTTACCGGGGATAAGATCGCATTCGCCTTTGCGCCAGTCGAGAATATCAAACGGCTGCGCCAGCTCCGCCGGGGAGTCATGCTGTAGCGGTTGCAGCACCACATCGGTTTCTTTGCCAAGATGCCCCACGCAGACGTCGGAGAACACTTTGGCGATCCCTTTGTAGATTTCCCAGTCGCTTTTCGATTCCCACGCCGGGTCAACGGCAGCAGACAGCGGATGAATAAACGGATGCATATCCGAGGTATTCATGTCGTCTTTTTCATACCAGGTGGCGGTCGGCAGCACAATATCCGAGAACAGGCAGGTGCTGGACATACGGAAATCCAGCGTCACCAGCAGGTCGAGTTTGCCTTCAATGGCGGCCGTTTGCCACTCCACATCTTCCGGTTTGACGCCATCACTGGACCCCAGCGCCTCTCCCTGAATGCCGCTTTCGGTGCCCAGCAGGTATTTGAGCATGTATTCATGCCCCTTGCCGGATGAACCCAGCAAATTCGAGCGCCAGACGAAGAGGTTGCGCGGGTGGTTTTTACCGCTGTCCGGCTGCTCGCAGGCAAAACGAATATCCCCCGACTTCAGCGCCTGTACGGTGTAATCGGCAGGGGATAATCCGGCCTGTTCCGCTTTGCTTTTCAGCGTGAGCGGGTTGAGATTGAGCTGAGGCGCGGAGGGCAGCCAGCCCATACGTTCAGCTCGCACGTTGAAATCAATTAAATGGCCGGTAAAGCGTGAGGAATCAGCCAGCGGCGACAGCAGTTCCTGCGCGGTCAGTTTTTCATAACGCCACTGGCTGGCGTGATTATAGAAAAACGACGTGCTGTTCATCTGACGCGGCGGGCGGTTCCAGTCCAGCGCAAACGCCAGCGGCAGCCAGCCGGTTTGCGGGCGTAACTTTTCCTGCCCCACGTAGTGCGCCCAGCCGCCGCCGCTTTGTCCCACGCAGCCGCAGAACACGAGGATGTTAATCATCCCGCGATAGTTCATATCCATGTGATACCAGTGGTTCACACCGGCACCGAGGATGATCATGGAACGGCCATGCGTTTTATGCGCGGTATCGGCGAATTCCCGGGCGATCGTTTCGATGTGACGACGCGGTACGCCGGTAATTTGTTCACCCCAGGCGGGAGTGTAGGCCTTAATTTCCGCGTAATCTTTGGCGCTGTGATCGTCATCCAGACCACGATCCAGGCCATAATTCGCCAGCACCAGGTCGTAGACGCTGACGACCGGGCAGAGGCTGCCATCGGCCAGGGTAAGACGCTTCACCGGCAACTGGCGCACCAGAACCGGTTCTTGCTTCACACTGCGAAAATGCGGGTTCTCATTACCGCCAAAGTAAGGGAACGCCACGCCAGCGACATCATCATGCTGGCCCAGCAAGGAGAGGGTCAGTTCCGTTTCGTTGCCTGCCGCCAGCGGCTCAAGATTCCACTTGCCTTTCTCGCCCCAGCGAAAGCCGATAGAGCCGTTCGGCACCACCAGTTCACCCGCGCGGTTATAAGCGACGGTTTTCCATTCCGGGTTATTGGTTTCACCCAGCCCGTCGACCAGATCGGACGCCCGCATCATGCGACCCGGCACATAGCTGCCGTCTCCGCGCGCTTCAAGCATGACCAGCATCGGCATGTCGGTATAGCGGCGACAGTAATTCAGGAAATAGTCGCTGGGGTTATCGAGATGAAACTCTTTGAGGATGACGTGGCCCATTGCCATCGCCAGCGCGCTGTCAGTACCTTGCTTCGGCGCCAGCCACTGGTCGCACAGCTTGGCGACTTCTGAGTAGTCCGGCGTAATGGCAATTGTCTTGGTGCCTTTGTAACGCACTTCTGTGAAGAAGTGTGCGTCCGGCGTGCGCGTTTGCGGCACGTTAGAGCCCCAGGCGATGATATAGCTGGAGTTGTACCAGTCTGCGGATTCCGGGACATCGGTTTGCTCGCCCCACGTCATCGGCGATGCGGGCGGCAGATCGCAGTACCAGTCATAGAAACTCAGACAGGTTCCGCCGAGCAACGAGAGATAACGAGTCCCGGCGGCGTAGGAGACCATCGACATCGCCGGAATCGGCGAGAACCCGGCGACACGGTCAGGGCCATAATTTTTGACGGTCCAGACGTTGGCCGCCGCGATCAGCTGATTAAGTTCTTTCCAGTTAGAACGAATAAACCCACCGCGTCCGCGCACCTGCTTGTAGCTTTGGCACTTTTGCGGATCGTTCATGATCGACTCCCACGCCAGTACCGGATCAGGCTGGCGGGAAAGGGCGTCACGCCACAGTTCAATCAGGCGTTTACGCACCAGCGGATACTTCAGGCGGTTAGCGCTATAGAGATACCAGGAATAGCTGGCGCCGCGTGGGCAGCCGCGCGGTTCATGATTAGGCAGATCCGGGCGGGTTCGGGGGTAGTCCGTCTGCTGCGTTTCCCAGGTCACCAGACCATTTTTAACGTAGATTTTCCAGCTACAGGAGCCGGTGCAGTTCACGCCATGCGTGGAGCGCACGATTTTATCGAACTGCCAGCGCTGACGATAACTGTCCTCCCAGTCCCGGTTGGTGTGCATCACCTGACCGTGACCGTCCGCAAAAGTGTCGCCTTTTTGCTTAAAATAGCGAAAGCGATCCAACAGTTTACTCATGACATTTCTCCTGCTCCATAATGTGTCAGGCGGTCTTGTAGGCCGGATAAGGCGCTGCGCGATTGCCTGATGGCGACGCCCGGCGTCTTATCCGGCCTACGTCCGAACCTGTGATGAATATGTTTTATTTTTTTGTTGCTGCCGGTTTACGGCGACCATAAACCAGCCAGGTCACCAGTACGCAAACGATGTAAAACACCAGAAAGATTTTCATTGCGCCAACCGGCGAGCCGGTCAACGCCAGAGAAGAACCAAAAGCTTTAGGGATAAAGAAACCGCCGACTGCGCCAATCGCAGAGATAAAACCGAGGGCGGCGGCCGTATCGGTCACGGCTTCACGCTGGGCCTGCGCATCTGAGCCGCCGCGCAGTTTCACTCTGTAGATCGTGATCTGGCGGAAAATGACCGCAATCATCTGGAAGGTCGAGCCGCTTCCCAAGCCCGCCGTCAGGAAAAGCCCCATAAACACCAGATAGAAGGCGATAAAACTTCCTGAGCCGGAGCCCGGTAATGTCAGAAACAGCAGGGCGGTAAACAGCGCCATGAAAACGAAGTTAATCAGCGTGACGCGAACGCCGCCGAACTTGTCAGAAATAACGCCGCCCGCAGAACGCGCAAGCGCGCCGATAAACGGGCCAAAGAAGGCCAGTTGCAGAATATTGACGTCGGGAAACTGGGTTTTCGCCAGCATGGCGAATCCTGCGGAGAAACCGATAAAAGAACCGAAGGTGGCGAGATAGAGCAGGCTGAGCAGCCAAAGGTGAAAGCGTTTCAGCACCGGCAGTTGAGAAGCGACAGAGGCTTTCGAACTGGCGATATCATTCATCCCGGTCCAGGCTGCGAGGGTCGCGATAAGCAATAACGGCACCCAGATCCACGCGGCATTCGTCAGCGAAAGCAGCGAGCCATCGGGCTGCGGCACGCCCTGTACGCCCAGAAAAGTGAACATGGGCAGGAAAATCACCAGCGGGGCGACAAGTTGCATCACGCTGACGCCAAGGTTGCCTAAACCGCCGTTCACGCCGAGGGCGCTACCTTGCTTTGCTTTCGGGAAGAAAAAACTGATGTTGCCCATACTGGAGGCAAAGTTAGCGCCAGCAAAACCGCACAGCAGCGCAATGATAATAAATACTCCAAAAGGGGTGGATGTGTTTTGCACCGCAAAACCGAGCCAGATACAGGGAATAATCAGAATAACTGTGCTAAAAATCGTCCAGCGACGCCCGCCAAATATAGGTACCATAAAGGAGTAGGGCACGCGTAATATAGCCCCGGACAGCGAAGGTAAAGCGGTTAATAAAAAGAGCTGGTCAGTGGTGAAATTAAAACCAATCTTATTCAAATTAACGGCGACGGCACTAAATAACATCCAGACGCAGAATGCGAGCAATAAACAAGCCACTGATATCCAAAGATTTCTTCGGGCAATGTGTTTACCTTTGTTTTCCCAGAAAGCGGGTTGTTCTGGCCTCCAGTCACTCAAAAGATAACGATTATTTTTCTCATTTTGTAGCGCCATATTGCCCTCACACGCACACGTCGTTCATGAAAAAAAAGAAATAAGTCCAGGAAGGGCGCGCGGGCCCTTTTTAGAATTTATTGAAGACTTTTAAGAATATTGATTGAAAGGATAGATAAAAAAGCGAGACCACGAGGAGTGAAGGGCGGTTAATAAGTTGCTTAAGTGTTACCAAATGTAAACACAAAAGATGCATTGTTAACTGGCGTATAACATCAGCGAAATAACTCCAGTGTAATCATGCGGTCCAGATGCTGCTGGTAGGCAGGATCGGTCATTTCAGACATACCGAGGGCGTACATGCCGTCCAGTCCGCAGGCTAATGCGATTAATCGCCAGGCGACATCAGCGGCGGCTGAGGCCAATGAAAATTCTCCTGCTTCCTGACCGCCTTCAATGATGGCGGTCGTTTCTTCATGCCACATTTGCATGGTCAGCAGGTAGGCGCTTTTAATTTCCGGGTCGTTATCCGCCAGGATCTGCGCTTCCCGCCAGAGTTTAATGTAGGGCTCTAATCCGCCATCGTCACTCCCCAGCATGGCGTGCAGCCGCATGCGCCAGGTGCAGTGCTCGGGCACCAGGCTGGCATCCAGCAAGGTGCGAATCAGACGAACGAATACCTGAGATTTAAGCTCGCCCGAACTGCTGAAATGGTGGTGGAGTTGTCCGGTCGCGACGCCGGCTTCCTGCGCAATTCGCCTTACCGTCATGCCGCTCAATCCCTCTTCCAGCGCGACGCGCATTGCCGCTTGCAGGATCACCTCACGGCGCTCATCCCGATTCAGATAACTCATGGCTTTCTCCCATTTTCGCAGTTGGCGCAGTGTAACAAAAAGCTGGACATGCGTTCAACTTTCCGTAGGATCGCGAGAGTTGAACATGTGTTCAGTTTTTTGCTTTCAAAGGACGTTTTATGTTTCGTCAGTGGTTAACGTTAATGATTATTGTACTGGTCTACATCCCTGTTGCGATTGATGCAACGGTGCTGCACGTTGCCGCACCCACGCTGAGCATGACGTTGGGCGCCAGTGGCAACGAGCTGTTGTGGATCATTGATATTTATTCTCTGGTGATGGCAGGGATGGTATTGCCGATGGGCGCGCTGGGCGATCGAATCGGCTTTAAACGCCTGCTGTTGCTGGGGGGAGGCTTATTCGGTCTTGCGTCGCTGGCGGCAGCGTTCGCCCACAGCGCCAGTTGGCTGATTGCTACCCGCGCGATTCTGGCTATCGGCGCGGCGATGATTGTTCCGGCGACGCTGGCCGGTATCCGCGCCACGTTTTCTGAGGCCCGTCACCGTAATATGGCGCTTGGCGTCTGGGCGGCCGTAGGGTCGGGCGGCGCCGCGTTCGGCCCGCTGGTCGGCGGTATGTTACTGGAGCACTTTTACTGGGGATCGGTCTTTCTGATCAATGTGCCCATTGTTCTGGTGGTGATGGCGTTAACGGCGCGCTTTGTGCCTCGCCAGTCCGGTCGCCGCGATCAGCCATTGAACTTTAGCCATGCGGTCATGCTGATTATCGCCATCCTGCTGCTGGTATACAGCGCGAAAACCGCGCTGAAAGGGCAACTGGCCAGCGGCGTTATCGCCCTGACGCTGATGATCGGCGCGCTGTTGTTGGGCATGTTTATCCGCACGCAGCTCGCCGCCGCGCGCCCGATGATCGATATGCGTCTGTTTACGCATCGCATCATTCTGAGCGGCGTTGTGATGGCGATGACGGCGATGATCACGCTGGTCGGCTTCGAGTTGCTGATGGCGCAGGAGCTTCAGTTTGTTCATGGCTTAACGCCGTATGAAGCAGGGCTGTTTATGCTGCCGGTGATGCTCGCAAGTGGATTCAGCGGCCCCCTTGCCGGGATGCTGGTTTCACGACTGGGATTGCGAACAGTGGCGACTGGCGGCATGGCGCTAAGCGCGCTGAGCTTTTATGGCCTGGCAATGACGGATTTCAGCACGCAGCAATGGCAGGCCTGGTGCCTGATGGCGCTGCTGGGTTTTAGCGCCGCCAGCGCGTTGCTCGCCTCTACCGCCGCCATTATGGCCGCCGCGCCCGCAGAAAAAGCGGCGGCGGCCGGGGCGATAGAAACCATGGCCTATGAACTGGGCGCCGGGCTTGGCATTGCAATCTTTGGCTTGTTGTTAAGCCGCAGCTTTTCCGCATCTATCCTGCTTCCTTCCGGCCTGAACGCAGAGGAAATCGAACGCGCATCGTCGTCAATGGGAGAAGCGGTGCAGCTGGCGGATACGCTATCGCCTTCACTTGGTGAGGCGATACTGGACGCCGCCAGACAGGCGTTTACCTGGTCGCACAGCGTGGCGCTGAGCAGTGCCGGAAGCATGTTAATTCTGTTAGCAGTAGGAATGTGGTTTAGTCTGGCAAAAGTAAAACGCGGCTAACCTAATGTGCTAATTGACAGGGGTAATCCATCGCTTCGATCTCTTTACCGCTCAGGCGAGCGTATTGCCCCGTCAACCGCCAGAACGCAGGTTGCGTTTCGGTATAGATTTCGGCTGCCAGGATCAGACGACGCCGTTCATCTTCGGTTAATTCCAACAGCGTCCAGGGCATAAAATAGCGGTCGCTTTCCGTCAGCCGGAACCACAGCGGACACCCACAACCTGAACAGAAGTAGCGTTCGCCACGCGAAGAAGAAGAGAAGTGAGAGGGCTCTGGTGAATGGGGAGCCATAAGCGGACGACCGCAGGCTTCCAGGTACATCGCAATACCACCAGACCATTTTTGACACAGCGTGCAGTGACAGGCATAAACATCGAGCATTTCAACGTCAACGGTAAAATGACTCTGCCCACAGAGGCAACGTCCTGTGAACGTTTGCACGGCATACTCCTTATGACCGGATCAACATCTGGAGAAAAGCCAGCCCATCATGGGCTGGCTTATGTTCAAATCAAGAAAGATTAGAACTGGTAGGTCAGACCAACAGCAACGATGTTGTCAGTGCTAACGCCAGCTGCTTCGGTGAAGCGGCTGTCGTCAACCAGGTTGATTTTGTAATCAACGTAGGTAGACATGTTTTTGTTGAAGTAGTAGGTCGCGCCCACATCGATGTACTCAACCAGATCCTGGTCGCCCCAGCTACCGATGTCTTTACCTTTGGATTTCAGGTAAGCGATGGACGGACGCAGACCGAAATCAAACTGGTACTGAGCAACAGCTTCGAAGTTCTGCGCTTTGTTCGCAATGTGATCGCTGCCGTAAGCAGTCATATTGCGGGTTTCAGAGTAGGTGGTCGCCAGGTAGATGTTGTTCGCATCGTATTTCAGACCAGCAGCCCAAACTTCTGCGTTTTTACCGCCTGCGTTCAGTTCGTTCGCAGCAGAATTCACCTGCGCGTCAGTACGGTCAGATTTTGCATAAGATGCACCCACGCCGAAACCGTCGAACTCATAGGTAGAGGAGATACCGAAACCGTCGCCATTCGCTTTAGTGATGTCAGCGCCGTAGATTTTATCGCTGTTACTACGTTCGTTTTTACCCTGATACTGAGCAGCGAAGTTCAGACCTTCAACCAGACCGAAGAAGTCGGTGTTACGGTAGGTTGCAACGCCGGTAGTACGGCCAGTCATGAACACATCGCTCTGGGTCCAGGTATCGCCACCGAACTCAGGCAGAACGTCAGTCCATGCGCCGATGTCGTAAACGACGCCGTAGTTACGGCCGTAGTCCAGAGAACCGAACTGATCAAATTTCAGACCAGCGAACGCCAGACGCGTTTTGTTGCCTTTGGTGCCGTTGGACTCGTCGTTGTTGCCTTTGAATTCATATTCCCACTGGCCGAAACCGGTCAGTTGGTCATTGATCTGAGTTTCGCCTTTGAAGCCCAGACGCGCATAAGTTTTATCGCCATCATCACCCTTGTCGTCAGAGAAATAATGAAGAGCGGTTACTTTACCGTACAGGTCCAGTTTGTTGCCGTCTTTGTTATATACCTCAGCTGCGTTTACCGCACCTGCTGCCAACAGGGTAGTCACTGCCACTGCAACTAATTTAAGTTTCATTTTAATTAATCCTTATAATTTTCTTAGCGTGTTTCCTAAACCATTTCTAAACGAGGCCGCTTGTCAATGGCAGACTATTTTTAATAGACGTCGTGGTACTAATTCAATAATAAGTTTCATAAGATTACAAATTATTTGAAGTTGTGTGATCCAGATCTACATAATAGATCTCATGGTATTAATTTTAGATGGGTATATCCTGAGATAATATATTTTCAAAAGGAATTGTTTTGCGGGTAATGGTTTTATTGTCTCTAGTCACGCGTGCTGACTATATACGAAAATACAGTTACAAATGAACATAAAATGCTTTATTTTATCAATTGAATATCATAATTTTAACAAAAACAAAACAAGTGATGAAGTATTATACACTCCATTCGCCATTCATCAGCAACAACAAATTTTCATTTAAATAACTATATGGCAAGAAGCCAGAAAAAAAGCAAATAAGAATTTTCGAAGAAATAACGCCGATCGCAATATTCATTTAACCGAAATTAATACAGCAGGAAGAGAGTCGGGGCAGCCACAGAACTCGAAAGATAATCCGCCCCGACCACTGACTTCAGGCGCGACGCGTCGCTAACCAACAAAGCAGGGAACCCGCACACACCATAACCGCACCTTGCCAGAATGAAAATGACAGCGGCGCGCTTAACAGGACAGCAGCCAGCGCAGATGACAGTACCGGGGTAAAATAGGACCCCACAGCCATAATCGTGACGTTGCCATGCAAAATACCCACGTTCCATGCTGCATAAGCAAATCCTAACGTCAGGGCAGCAGAAAACAGTTTGATAACGACAGGCGTGCTAAAAATCATCTCCGGCTGCGGCGTCAGAAAATAATGTACCCATAAACTTGCAGCAGTGAGGAGGACAAATATCGTAATACCATTAAACCCTCTGGCATATTTGTTAGTGACAGTACAGTAGGTTGCCCAGATAAACGCGCCGAGAAAAGCGAGAAAATAGCTTAATGGGCTGGTTGCAATATTGCTGATAATTTCATCAGCATGGAGTCCATGTTCACCGCCTAAAACCCAACAGACGCCGGTTAACGCGACAATTAATCCAGGAACAACCAGCCAGGTTGTTTTTTGTCCATTGAACAAAATAGCAAAAAGAATCGTCAGGCTGGGCCATAAATAGTTGACCATGCCGACTTCAATCGCCTGGTGACGCGTTGCTGCATATCCCAGCGAGAGCGCCAGACATATTTCATAACTGACAAACAGTACGCTGCCAGCGATTAAATAACGAACAGGGAAACGACGAATATCGGGGAACCCAACGGTAAAGATGAGCAATAATCCGCTTAGCGAATAAATAGCGGCAGCGCCGCCAACAGGCCCAAGTCCTTCACTTACCCCACGAATAAGCCCGACCATCGTGCTCCAGAGTACGATGGCAATAAGTCCAATTAACGTTGCTTTTTGTGTCGTCATTCTCTCCGTTTATCCCCATTCCTGGTCAAAAAAATATCGCTGAAATTTATAGCACTTTTACACCTTCTCGCGCTAATTCATTGTCTTTCTGATACTCCTTTAGTGGTATATAAACTCGACAAAAAGAACTATTTAGTAGCGGAACCGATTCGTTATTGATTTGACGCAAAAAAGTTATGGATATTGCTGTTAGTTTCCTCGCGAAGTTACATCCCTGGAAAAAAGAGGAAAGCAATGGACGTCAGCCGCAGACAATTTTTTAAAATCTGCGCGGGCGGTATGGCGGGAACAACAGTCGCTGCTCTGGGTTTTGCACCCAAAATGGCACTGGCTCAAGCGCGAAATTATAAGCTGTTACGCGCTAAAGAGATCCGAAACACCTGCACATACTGTTCCGTAGGTTGCGGGCTATTAATGTATAGCCTGGGCGATGGAGCAAAAAACGCAAAAGAAGCAATTTATCACATCGAAGGGGACCCGGATCATCCGGTCAGCCGTGGCGCATTGTGTCCGAAGGGCGCAGGTTTGCTGGACTATGTACACAGTGAAAACCGCTTGCGTTACCCGGAGTATCGCGCGCCCGGTTCAGATAAATGGCAACGCATTAGCTGGGATGACGCGTTCACCCGCATCGCAAAGCTGATGAAAGCCGACCGTGATGCCAACTTTATTGAAAAGAACGAACAGGGCGTAACGGTAAACCGCTGGCTTTCCACGGGGATGCTTTGCGCCTCCGCCGCCAGTAACGAAACAGGCATGTTGACGCAGAAGTTCGCGCGTTCCCTCGGCATGCTGGCAGTAGACAACCAGGCACGCGTCTGACACGGACCAACGGTAGCAAGTCTTGCTCCAACATTTGGTCGCGGTGCGATGACCAACCACTGGGTTGATATCAAAAACGCCAACGTCGTTATGGTGATGGGCGGTAACGCCGCTGAAGCACATCCGGTGGGATTCCGCTGGGCGATAGAAGCGAAAAACAACAACGACGCCACGCTGATTGTCGTCGATCCACGTTTTACACGTACAGCCTCGGTCGCGGATATTTACGCGCCTATTCGTTCCGGTACGGACATTACCTTCCTGTCCGGCGTACTGCTGTATCTGATTGAAAACAATAAAATCAATGCCGAATACGTTAAGCATTACACCAACGCCAGCCTGCTGGTGCGGGACGATTTTGCTTTCGATGATGGTCTGTTTAGCGGCTACGACGCCAAAAAACGCCAGTATGACAAGTCATCCTGGAACTATCAGTTCGACGAAAACGGCTATGCAAAACGTGATGAGACGCTGAGCCATCCGCGCTGCGTATGGAATCTGCTGAAACAACACGTTTCCCGCTATACACCGGATGTTGTCGAAAACATCTGCGGTACGCCAAAGGCCGATTTCCTGAAAGTGTGTGAAGTGCTGGCCTCCACCAGCGCCGCCGATCGTACCACTACCTTCCTGTACGCGCTGGGCTGGACGCAACATACCGTTGGTGCGCAGAACATCCGTACGATGGCGATGATCCAGTTGCTGCTCGGCAACATGGGGATGGCAGGCGGCGGCGTCAACGCCTTACGCGGCCACTCTAACATCCAGGGGTTAACGGATTTAGGTCTGCTTTCCACCAGCCTGAGCGGTTATCTGACCCTGCCGTCTGAGAAGCAGGCGGATCTGCAAACCTATCTGAGCGCAAACACGCCGAAAGCCACGCTGGCTGACCAGGTGAACTACTGGGGCAACTATCCGAAGTTCTTCGTCAGTCTGATGAAATCGTTCTACGGCGATGCGGCGCAGAAAGAGAATGACTGGGGCTTTGAATGGCTGCCGAAGTGGGATCAGGCCTACGACGTCATTAAATACTTCAACATGATGGATAGCGGTAAAGTGACCGGCTACATCTGTCAGGGCTTTAACCCGGTTGCGTCCTTCCCGGACAAAAACAAAGTGGTGCAGTCGCTGAGCAAGCTGAAGTACATGGTGGTCATTGACCCGTTGGTGACGGAAACCTCCACGTTCTGGCAGAACCACGGCGAGTCTAACGACGTCGATCCGGCGTCGATCCAGACTGAAGTCTTCCGTCTGCCGTCAACCTGTTTTGCCGAAGAAGATGGCTCTATCGCCAACTCTGGCCGCTGGTTGCAGTGGCACTGGAAAGGTCAGGATGCGCCGGGCGAAGCCCGCAACGACGGCCAAATTCTGGCCGGTATTTACCACCGTCTGCGTGAGATGTATCGCAGCGAAGGGGGTAAAGGCGTTGAACCGCTGCTGAAGATGAGCTGGGACTACAAACAGCCGGATCATCCTGAGTCTGAAGAGATTGCGAAAGAGAACAACGGCTACGCGCTGGAAGATCTCTATGACGCCAACGGCGTCCTGCTGGCGAAGAAAGGCCAGTTGCTGAGCAGTTTTGCCCAGTTACGCGATGACGGAACGACGTCGTCCTCCTGCTGGATTTATACCGGCAGCTGGACCGAGCAGGGCAACCAGATGGCTAACCGTGACAACGCCGACCCGTCAGGTCTCGGCAATACGTTGGGTTGGGCATGGGCATGGCCGCTGAACCGCCGCGTACTGTATAACCGCGCCTCGGCAGATCCGCAGGGTAAACCGTGGGACCCGAAACGGATGCTGATTCAGTGGAACGGGTCGAAGTGGACGGGGAACGATATCCCGGACTTCAACACCGCCGCACCGGGTAGCGCAACCGGGCCGTTTATCATGCAGCCGGAAGGGCTGGGACGTCTGTTCGCCATCGATAAGCTGGCGGAAGGGCCGTTCCCGGAACACTACGAGCCGATGGAAACGCCGCTGGGCACCAACCCGCTGCACCCGAACGTGATCTCCAGCCCGGTCGTTCGTCTGTACGAAGAAGATGCGCGGCGTATGGGCAAGAAAGATCAGTTCCCGTATGTCGGTACAACCTATCGTCTGACCGAACATTTCCACACCTGGACCAAGCACGCACTGCTGAACGCGATTGCTCAGCCAGAGCAGTTTGTGGAAATCAGCGAAAACCTGGCGGCCTCGAAAGGGATTGCCAACGGCGACGCAGTGAAAGTCAGCAGCAAACGTGGATTCATCCGGGCGGTTGCCGTGGTGACCCGACGTCTGCAAACGCTGAACGTCAATGGTCAGCAGGTTGAAACCGTGGGTATTCCGCTGCACTGGGGCTTTGAAGGGGTTGCGCGTAAAGGCTATATCGCGAACACCCTGACGCCAAATGTCGGTGATTCCAACTCGCAAACGCCGGAATATAAAGCGTTTTTAGTTAACATCGAGAAGGCGTAAGGGAGGCGAACATATGTCTTTGGAAACGCAGGACATCATCAAACGGTCTGCAACAAACCCGATCACGCCGCCTCCCCAGGCGCGTGATTATAAAGCGGAAGTCGCAAAACTGATCGACGTCTCCTCCTGCGTAGGCTGTAAAGCCTGCCAGGTGGCTTGTTCCGAGTGGAATGACATTCGTGACGAGGTAGGTCATTGCGTCGGGGTGTATGACAACCCGGCCGATCTCAGCGCGAAATCCTGGACGGTGATGCGTTTTAGCGAAACCGAACAGAACGGCAAGCTGGAATGGCTGATTCGTAAAGACGGCTGTATGCACTGTGAAGATCCGGGCTGCCTGAAAGCATGCCCGTCTGCCGGCGCGATCATTCAGTACGCTAACGGGATTGTTGATTTCCAGTCCGAACATTGTATTGGCTGTGGCTACTGCATCGCCGGGTGTCCATTTAATGTTCCGCGCCTCAATAAAGAGGACAACCGCGTCTATAAATGTACGCTGTGTGTGGATCGCGTCAGTATCGGTCAGGAACCGGCTTGCGTGAAAACTTGCCCAACCGGGGCAATCCATTTCGGCACCAAGAAAGAGATGCTGGAGATGGGGGAACAGCGCGTGGAGAAACTCAAAGCGCGCGGTTTCGAACATGCCGGTGTTTACAACCCACAAGGTGTGGGCGGTACGCACGTCATGTACGTTCTGCATCATGCGAACCAGCCGGAGCTGTATCACGGCTTACCGAAAGATCCACAGATCGATACCTCTATCAACTTGTGGAAAGGGGCGCTGAAACCTCTGGCTGCCGCCGGGTTTATCGCCACCTTCGCCGGGCTTATCTATCACTACATTGGTATTGGCCCGAACAAGGAAGTGGACGATGAAGAGGAGGACCATCATGAGTAAGTCGAAAATGATTGTGCGCACGAAATTTATCGATCGCGCCTGTCACTGGACGGTGGTGATTTGCTTCTTCCTGGTGTCGCTGTCGGGAATTGCGTTTTTCTTCCCGACGCTGCAATGGCTGACGCAAACCTTCGGGACGCCGCAGATGGGGCGTATTTTGCACCCGTTCTTCGGCGTAGCGATTTTTGTCGCACTGATGTTCATGTTTGTGCGCTTTGTACACCACAACATCCCGGACAAGAAAGATCTTCCGTGGCTGAAGAATATTGTGGAAGTACTGAAGGGCAATGAACACAAAGTCGCCGATGTCGGTAAGTACAATGCCGGGCAGAAAATGATGTTCTGGTCGATCATGAGCATGATTTTCGTGCTGCTGGTGACGGGCGTGATTATCTGGCGTCCGTACTTTGCGCAGTTCTTCCCGATGCAGGTCGTGCGTTACAGCCTGCTGATCCATGCGGCGGCAGGCATCATCCTGATGCACGCCATCCTCATCCATATGTATATGGCATTCTGGGTGAAAGGATCGATTAAAGGGATGATCGAAGGTAAGGTGAGTCGTCGCTGGGCGAAGAAACACCACCCGCGCTGGTATCGCGACGTCGAGAAGGTCGAAGCGAAAAAGGAAAGCAAAGAGGGATTACAATAACCCGCTTTCAAAAGACAAAAGCGCTACGTCTGTAGCGCTTTTTTTTTGCCAACAGAATGCCGGATGGCGCTACGCTTATCCGACCGACAACCGTATAAAACACAGGCCCGGTAAGCGTAGCGCCACCGGGCAAACACTCAGATAGAGGTACGGCGGTAATCGCGGTATTCCGCTTGCCAGAAATTCTCGTCGATGGCTTGCTGTAGCGCTTCTGCGGACGTTTTTACCGCCACGCCCTGTTGCTGCGCCATTTTACCCACGGCAAAGGCAATCGCTCGCGACACGGTCTGAATATCTTTCAGCTCCGGCAATACCAGACCTTCGCCGTTGAGCACCAGCGGAGAGTATTTCGCCAGCGTTTCGCTTGCCGACATCAGCATTTCGTCAGTAATACGCGACGCGCCGGACGCAATCACGCCCAGGCCGATCCCCGGGAAGATGTAGGCGTTATTACATTGCGCAATAGGGTAAATTTTATCTTTCCAGGCCACCGGCGCGAAAGGACTGCCGGTCGCGACCAGCGCATTACCTTCAGTCCAGGCGATGATGTCCTGAGGCGTGGCTTCAACGCGGGACGTCGGGTTAGACAGCGGCATCACGATCGGACGTGGGCAGTGCTTGTGCATCTCGCGAATGATCTCTTCAGTAAAGAGTCCGGTTTGCCCCGACACGCCAATCAGAATGTCCGGCTTCACGTTGCGCACGACATCAAGCAGGGAGAGCACTTCGCTTTCGCTGTCCCAGTGTTGCAGGTTCTCGCGTTTTTGCACCAGCTTCGTCTGGAATGAGAGCAGGTTAGGCATCTGGTCCGTCAACAGACCAAAGCGATCCACCATAAACACTTTCTGGCGAGCGGCTTCTTCGCTGAGTCCTTCGCGTTGGGTTTGCGCGATGATCTGTTCAGCGATCCCGCAACCGGCAGAACCCGCGCCAAGGAAGACGATTTTCTGCTCGCTCAACTGGCTGCCCGCCGCACGGCTGGCGGCAATCAGAGTACCGACGGTCACGGCTGCCGTTCCCTGAATATCATCGTTGAAAGAGCAGATTTCATCGCGATAGCGATTAAGCAGCGGCATCGCGTTTTTCTGCGCAAAATCTTCGAATTGCAGCAAGACGTCCGGCCAGCGCTGTTTCACCGCCTGAATAAACTCATCGACGAATTCATAGTATTCGTCATCGGTGATGCGCGGGTTACGCCAGCCCATATAGAGCGGATCGTTCAGCAACTGCTGATTGTTGGTGCCGACGTCCAGCACCACCGGCAGGGTATAGGCCGGGCTGATGCCGCCACAGGCGGTGTACAGCGACAGTTTTCCGATTGGAATCCCCATTCCGCCAATGCCCTGGTCGCCAAGACCGAGGATGCGTTCCCCGTCCGTCACCACAATCACTTTGATATTGTGGTTAGGCACGTTTTGCAGGATATCGTCCATGTTGTGGCGGTTCTGATAAGAGATGAACACGCCGCGCGCGCGACGGTAGATCTCAGAGAAGCGTTCACAGGCGGCGCCGACCGTTGGGGTATAGATAACCGGCATCATCTCATCGAGATGGTTTTGCACCAGTCGGTAGAACAGGGTTTCGTTGGTATCCTGAATGTTGCGCAGATAGATATGTTTATCGATTTCCGTTTTGAATCCCTGATACTGGATCCAGGCGCGCTCCGCCTGTTCTTCAATCGATTCGACCACTTCCGGCAGTAACCCCAGCAGGTTGAAGTTACGGCGTTCTTCTATACTGAAAGCGCTTCCTTTATTCAGGAGAGGAAATTCCAGCAGCACAGGGCCAGCGTAAGGAATATAAAGGGAACGCTGTTTCTTGATTTTGGTTTCCATGTCACTCACTCTTTTTCGAATATCCGTTCCTGGTGCTGTTTTATGGGCGTACTTAGGTTTTCACCAGGGCGTCGGGCAAAGAGTATAAAGCATTGTGAATGAATCCAGGCTTTTGTAAGCAAAAACACCATTGCGGTTGCAATGGTGTTTATCGTCATATCAGAACAGGGCGCTTACTTTTGGCTGTCAGCGTGACGTTTTCTGCCAGTAGGGTTGTTGACCACGCTGACTTTGTCGCCTTCGGTCACGAGCTTGCGTTGGTTGGAAATTTTATGGTCCAGTCCAAGAATATGACGGGCCTGACGGTTCGATTTCATTTTAACTCCTCAATCCTGTTGCTAGTTTTAAGGACAAATTCGCAATTGCGAAAGAAACGTAACCCCTTAGGTTGCTGGTACAGCATAGCAGGTTTTCCCCGGAAGGCGACCGAACGCGTGTAACAGAGTTGGTCTATACTTTCTGTTTTGAGCCAACAGGAGAGCAAGAATGACAATCCATAAGAAAGGTCAGGCACACTGGGAAGGCGATATTAAAGGTGGAAAAGGTACGGTATCGACCGAAAGCGGCGTGTTGAATCAACAACCCTATGGCTTTAATACACGCTTTGAAGGCGTAAAAGGAACCAACCCGGAAGAGTTGATCGGCGCGGCCCACGCGGCCTGTTTCTCGATGGCGCTTTCGCTGATGCTGGGCGAGGCGGGTTTTACCCCATCGTCAATCGACACGACAGCCGATGTCTCGCTGGATAAAGTCGACGCGGGTTTTGCGATCACGAAAATTGCGTTGCACAGTGAAGTGGCCGTACCCGGCATTGATGCGTCCACCTTTGACGGCATTATTCAGAAAGCAAAAGCCGGATGCCCGGTTTCGCAGGTGCTGAAAGCGGAAATCACGCTGGATTATCAGTTGACGTCATAACGGCATCGATCTCGACGGCCCGGTGATTGAGCGTCGGGTCGGCTCCACAAAACACTCTGTAGGCCCGGTAAGCGACAGCGCCACCGGGCGATTACCTAGTTCTTACTCCACCGCTCGCCAGCAGCGAACGTCGCTCTCCGATCCCCGCGTCAATAATGCCTGCGGTTTTTCACAGCCACGGGTTGCCAGCGGACAGCGATCGCGAAAATAACACCCTTGCGGCAGGTGGCGGTTCCCCGGTAATTCCGTTTTGCGCAGCACCAGATCTTCTGCCAGCGGCGCACCCGTTTTCGGCACGGAATCCAGCAACAGCCGGGTATAGGGATGCGCAGGCGTGGTCAACACCTGTTGCGCGTCGCCCAGTTCAACAATTTGCCCGAGATACATCACCGCCACCCGATCGCTCATGTACCGCACAACCGACACGTTGTGTGAAATCAGCACATACGTCAGTTTACGGCGCGTCTGTAGCGCAACCAGAAGATTAAGGATCTGCGCCTGCACGGAGATATCCAGCGCGGAAGTTGGTTCATCAAGCACGATAACGTCCGGCTCTGACGATAAGGCGCGGGCAATGGCGATGCGCTGACGTTGTCCGCCGGAAAACGCATGGGGAAGCCTGTCGAGGTACTCAGGCCGGATGCCAACCTGTAAGGCCAGTTCTTCCGCCAGCGTCCGCCGTTCACGTTCGCTGTTATGCTTCTGGAGCCAGACGGGCTCAGTGATAATCCGCCAGACGGGTAATCGGGGGTCCAGCGAAGAGAGCGGGTCCTGAAAGACCATTTGCATCCCGCTGTTGGCGCCGGTGCGCGCAACGCCAGGCCGCGAGCACTCGCCGTGGCTGGGTTTTAACATTCCCATCAGCAGTTGCGCCAGCGTACTTTTCCCGCAGCCGGATTCCCCCACGATGCCAAGCGTTTCTCCCTGGCGAATCTGCAAATCCATACCGTTCAGGGCATGTACGCGCTCCGTCACCCGGCCCAACCAGTTTTTACGGGCGGGGAAGGTGATATGGACATCCCGTAACGAGAGCAATATGTCAGACATGCGTCATCTCCTGTTGTGGATACCAGCAGGCGGATTGTTGTTCAGGTTCGCCATGATTCTCCAGCGCCGGGACAGCCTCGCACAGCGTCCCGGCGGCAAAACAGCGTTCGCGGAAGGCGCATCCGGTTGGCAGGCAGGTCAGGTTAGGCACCGTCCCTGGAATCGCGGGCAACGGCGCGCGAGGTTCGCCGTGTTCCGGCGCGCATTTCAACAAACCAATGGAATAGGGATGCGTGGGGCGGCGAATAACCGTCTGCGTGGGGCCGCTCTCAATCACGCTTCCGGCGTACATGACATACAGCCGATCGCACAACTGCGATACCACCGCCATATCATGACTGATAAACAGCACCGCAGTACCGCTGGCTCGCGCTTTTAGTTTCAGCAAACGCAGAACCTGTAGCTGCACCGTGACGTCCAGCGCGGTAGTGGGTTCGTCGGCAATAATCAGCTCCGGCTCGCAGGAGAATGCCAGCGCGATCATCACCCGCTGGCGCATCCCGCCGGACAGCTCAAACGGAAATCGCGCCATAACCTGCGCCGCATCGGGAATTTGCATCTCTTCCAGCAGGGCGATGGCTTTCTCCCGCGCCGCCTGGCGGCTCACCGCCTGATGATGGCGAATGACTTCCACCATTTGTTGCCCAATGCGCCGGGTGGGATTCAGCGCCGTCATTGGCTCCTGGAAGATCATCGACACGCGCGCGCCGCGCCATTTACGCATCTGCTTTTCGCTGGCATTCAGCACATCCTCGCCCAGCAGCGATACGCGGCCCTGATGAATGTGATAGCTGCCTTCCGGCAGCAGCCGCATTGCCAGCATGGCGGTGACGGATTTACCTGACCCGGACTCGCCGACCACGCCGACGATTTCGCCCCGGTCGATACGCAACGATACGTGGTTAAGGGCGTGAACATCGGCTTTGTAACCCGGAAAGCTCAGGTGTAAATCCTCAATTTCCAGCACGGGTTGGGTCATGACTGTTTTCCTCCGGCTTTAGGGTCAAGCAGATCGCGAATACCATCGCCAAACAGGTTAAACCCGACAGCGGTAATCAGGATCGCCGCCCCAGGAAAGGCGCAATACCACCACTGGTCGAGGACATAGTTACGACCAATAGCCACCATTGCGCCCCATTCAGCGGAGGGCTGTTGTGCGCCAAGGCCAATAAAACCCAGCGTGGCGGCCATCAGGATCGCGCTGCCAATATCCAGCGACGCCTGCACGATAAGCGGCGGCAGCGAATTACGTAAGATATGCCAGCTGATAAGGTGCCAGCGGGAAGCGCCATACGTTCGGGCAGCCTGTACATAGGTAAACTGGCGCACGACCAGCGTTTGCCCCCGCGCCAGGCGCACATAAAAAGGAATACGGACAATGGCGATCGCCATCATGGCGTTAAACAGGCTCGGCCCCAGCGCGGCGGCCAGCGCCATTGTCAGCACCAGCGAAGGAATCGACAGCATAATATCCATCAGGCGCATAATAATGGCGTCGGCGCGCCCGCCCATGACGCCGGACAGACAGCCAAGCAAGGAGCCGATTCCACCGGCAATCCCTACGACGACCAGCCCGGCGACAATGGATTGCTGGCTGCCGACCAGTACGCGGCTGAATAGATCGCGTCCCACTTCGTCAGTGCCGAACCAGTGCGTCGCAGAGGGCGCAAGCAGGCGCGCGGTCAAATCGATGGCATTAGGATCGTAAGGCGTTATCCAGGGCGACAGCACCATCAGTAGCAACATCAGGATGATAATCACGCCGCCGGTCAGCGTCAGCGGGCTGCTTTTCATCAGCCAGAAGAGTTTTGCCCAGTCGATCCGGCGGCGGGCGGTCTGCGACGGGGCGGGCGTCTCTTGCGTTAACATCATTCAGCACCTCCGCGACCGATTCGGGGATCGATCCACAAATAGAGTAAATCGACGACCAGGTTTACCAGCACATAAGCCAAAGAGACCACTACGGCGAATCCCATCACCGCCGGAAAATCCAGCGCCTGAATAGAGGTGACCACCCACGCCCCCATTCCCGGCCAGGCAAAGACCGTCTCGGTAAGCACGGCGCCATACAGCAAATCGCCCAGCGCCAGCCCCAGAACGGTAATCGACGGAATCAGGGCGTTAGGCAAGGCATAGCGGAGCACGATGTACCAGCCAGGCAGACCGCTGGCACGCGCGGTGCGAATGTAGTCCTCACTGAGTTGCTCCAGCATGGCGGAACGAATCTGACGGGCGACAATTCCCAGGTGGACAAACGCCAGGGTCAGCGCCGGTAAAATAAGGTGTTGTAACGCGTTGAAAAAGACCTCGCCATTCCCCTCCAGCAGCGCGTCAATCAGGTAGAACCCGGTGACGTGGGCGGGCGGGTCCAGCCAGTCATCAAGCCTTCCACCGCCGGGCAGAATTTGCAGATGCCCGTAAAACAGAACAATAACGCCCAGCCCCAGCCAGAACGCCGGGGTGGAAATGCCGGTTATCGCCATCAGCCGCACCAGATGGTCCAGCCAGCGGTTTCGCCAGACGGCGGATAAAATCCCCAGCGGAATCCCGATCACCAACGCCAGCAGCAGGGAACAGAAGGCCAGTTCAAGCGTGGCGGGGAAAAACACGCGCAACTCTTCCATTACCGGGCGGCCAGTGCGTATAGACGTGCCCAGATCACCGTGAAAAACGTCGCTGACATAGCGAAAAAATTGCACATACAGCGGCTGATCCAGCCCCAGCTGCTGGCGAATGTTTTCGACAATCTCATCGCTGGCGCGATCGCCGGCCAGCAGTCGCGCAGGGTCGCCAGGAATCAGGTGAGAAATAATAAACGTAATTACGCAAACACCGGCGACCACCAGAATTAGTCCCCAGCATCGCTGGCGTAAAATGCTCCAGAACGTCATAGGCTTCCCCTTGCGGAGCCATAACGGCCCCGCATCAACGTGGCTTATTTACTCATGGCGCCAATATTAAAGACCTGTTCCAGCATGGGGTTGAAGACAAAGCCTTTGACCTCTTTGTTCATCGCCAGTTGGTAGTTTTTCTGGAAGAGATAGACGTAGGCGGCCTCATCAATCACGATGGTTTGCGCCTGCTGGTAATCCTTCGTTCTGGCCGCCTGATCGGTGGTGGTCAGCGCGCTGCGCAGAAGTTTATCGACCCCGGCGTTTTCATAAAACGAACGGTTACCCGGCAGGCCTTTCTTATCAGACTCAAACCAGTAGTTCATGAACATGTACGGGTCGGCGAAGTCCGGGCTCCAGTTGCCGATGGCAATGTCGTAATCACCTTTGCCGATCCGGTCACGCATGGTGGCATTCGCCAGTTTTTCCAGTTTCACCTTAATGCCCAGCTTGCTGAGACTGGCCTGCGTGGAAAGCGCAATCGGCTCCCAGTTCGGATCGTTATCAGAGTAGAGGAAGCTCAGGCTGTCGGGCTTTGTCGCGACTTGCTCCCAGGCGGCTTTAGCTTTCGCTTCATCAAAACTGTACTGCATTGCCTTCGCGTCATAGCCCCACATACCTTCAGGAATCGGGCCGCGCATCTGCTTGCCGTTACCGCTGAGGATACCCGTCACCATACCCTGATAGTCCGTTGACCATGAGATGGCCCGGCGCAAATCCACCTGATTCAGCGGCGCTTTACTGTTGTTCAGATAGAGATAAGTCACGCGCAGCGAAGGGTAATCCGCCACGTTGACTTTCCCTTCCTGTTTTAACGCGTTGAGCTGGTCTACCGGGAGAGCATCGGCAATGTCGATGTCTCCCCGCGACAATTGCAGGCGGCGGGAAGCGCTCTCACCAATAATTTTTACCGACACGCGCTTAAAGGCAGGTTTGGCTCCCGCATAATGCGGATTCGGCACCAGAATCAGCTGCTGTCCTTTCTGCCAGCTTTTCAGCATAAACGGGCCGGAACCTGCGGTGTTCTGCGCCAGAAAACCGCGCGCATCATCTGCGGCATGTTCTTTCAGAACCGCCGGGTTAATAATGGAGGCACCGTCATTCGCCAGCGTGTACAGGAAGGGCGCAAACGGCTGGCTCAGCGTAAATTTCACCGTATAGTCATCGACGGCTTCGACTTTCAAATCTTTTGGAAAGGCTTCTGCCGGGCCTTGTCCAATTTTCAGCAGACGCGCAAAAGATTGTTGCACCGCATCTGCCGTAACGGGCGAGCCATCAGCGAATCGGGCATCTTTATTAAGGGTAAACGTCCACTCTTTCTGATCGTCAGAGGCCTTCCAGTCGCTCGCCAGATCGCCTTCAACCTCCGTGGAACCTTTACCTCCCTCGGTTTTGTACTGCACAAGGCGTTGATAAGACGGGTAGGTCACCGTCCAGTCGTTGTTATCAATAGTGACGGCAGGATCAAGCGTTTGCGGATCGGCCGCTTTACCAATCACCAGCATATCTTTGGGTACAGCCGCCTGAGCGGCGGGCAGGGCAACAGCCAGTGCCACGGCAATCAGGGCGGGACGAAACAGCGAAGTTAAAGCGTGTGTTGTCTTCATGACCGTGCTCCATCATTTACAGGGAGGGTTGTGTTGTTGTGCGTGATGCCGGGAAACAGGCAATGCAGTCGTCGAGCAAGGGGTAGCTGGCCGCGTCCGGCAATTCGAAATGCCACCATTCACTGGTGATGCCGACAAAACCACCGCCAAACATAATAGCGTTCAATAACAATCGATTACGTTGCGCTGCGGGTGGAACAGAAGGGTGATACGAGTGCGAGCGATCGTGCATTTCATCAAAACCGGCCCCCATATCAAGCACGTTGCCATGCTCATCCATCAGAGTGACGTCAATTGCCGTACCACGGCTATGGTTTGAACCGATGGCTACATCCACCACGTATTGCGGATCGGGACAGACATGCCACAGAACCGACTGCGCCTGCTGCGGACGATAGGCGTCGTATACCACCAGAGACAGCCCTGCCAGCTGCGCGATGCTGATACTTTTCGCCAGCGCGGTGACGGCATCCGTATGCAACAGGCAACGGGCCTCCCGGTAAATGGGCGCGCCGGTGAGGTTATCGGCGGTGGCGTATTTGAGATCGATATGCAGCGAGGGGAAAATCACTGACAGATCGACCAGTTCAGGGGTTTCTGACATAGCACGTTTCCTGTTTATTGTTCGAATTGACCAAACTCTTGTTGCAGCTGGCGATTGGTTCGCAGCCGTTCAGCAAGCGTATCGCCCAGTTGATCCACCACGCCTGACAGCAATAAGTTGAACAGGCAGCTCACGGGGGCGAGCGAATCCCAGAAGTGCCCGGTGTCGGTTTTTACCTGCAATAAGTCGATGGCGTAGTCTCTGGCCCACGGACACCAGACATCAGTGATTAACGCCAGCGGAATGCGCCGCTCGCTGGCAACGCGACAATACTGACGGGCAGCGGCGGAATAGGCGCGGGTATCCGTGATCACCACATATGGCCGTGCGAACCCGGAATTCAGCGACTCGACCCAGCTCCCGGATAGCCCTTCGGAATAACTGACTTTGGGCCGCAGGTATTCCAGATGGCTGAAAAAGGCGTTAGCAATGCCGCGCGTGGACTGAATCCCCAGAACATACACGGCCTCCGCATGCGCCAGTTGCTGAGCGATTCGCAAGAACGTTTCACTTTGCGCCAGCTGATAGACGTGGGTGATGGCATCAATTTCCAGCGACAGCGACTGACGCGCTCTGTCGGGCAGTCGCTGTTGCTGTTGCCAGGAGTCAAGGCGTTCATTCATCCCCCAGGGCTGATAGGGCACGGATGGCAGTTCCCGCAGGCTGGCCTTGGCATCCTCAAGATTACGAAAACCAAGCTTCCGTAAATAACGTCCAACCGTGATGCCGCTGGTGCCTGTCGCTCTGGCGATACCGTCTGCCGTTTCAAACGGTATCTGCGCCGCGTGCGCTAACAGCCAGCCTGCAACGCGCTTTTCGCTGGGCGTATGTTGGCTAAAACTCTTCTCAATTCGGGCAAATAACTCAGGTTTTGATGTCATTACCGTCTCGCTGTTAGTGAGCTGTCAGAGAGCGTTCCGCTGTTACTGAATTAACAATGCAGGACGCATGCCAACCTGGAAACCACGGCATCGCCGTCTTTTTTGTTAAATTAAGGTGATATTTAATTAACGAATAATCAACATTTGTGCAGATTAGTTCACTTTTGGTGCAGCGATCGTCAGAGAGGGCATGAATGTGTCGAATCCGTCGCAGGGATCACATTGTGATGCCAGAAATTGCAGGGTCAAAAATGACAAACGCCAGCGTGGATAGCAGAAAAATATAAAAGCGCGAAACACATTATTTATCGGCGGAAAGAACGGTGTATTATTTTTGTAGATTTAATAAATATTCATCAGGCAAGTAATCTGTTCATTTTACGCATTAAAATACAACGCGATATTAATTATTCTTTTATAACAGACAGGTTTGTAGCAACGTATGAAGGCAGGCGAAGCGTAAAACCCCCTGACTTATGAAGTGCGGCACAACCAGGAGAACACAAGGCCTGGCGCGTAAGTGATTAAAAAAACGCATTAAAAATAATATTCAAAATAAGCTTATCACGCTATTTAAATCAGGTGAAAGTGCAGGATTTTGTTATTAGTGACAACGTCACATTTAAGAGCGTGTTAATATTTCTTAACGAACCATAAAACCGCATAAAGATATAAATTTGTGTGCCGATACTGAATAAAAGAGAGTCGTTTACATAAGGGGTTTGTATGGTCTGGTATCCATCACGCATTTCCACCCGTCTGACGATAGGGGGGATTGCGCTGCTTGCAGTGACCACGCTGGTTATTGTTGCCATTATGCTCTGGCGCGGTCAGCCACGCGTTGTTGAGATCAACTCCGCCCTGATAGAGGAGACAGGGCAAGGACTGACTCGCCAGTTAGGTACTGTTTTATCGCGTATTGAAGGTGAAACGGTTAGCCTGTCGCGTCTTGCCGAAGTGCTGCCAAACGACGAATCGCTATACCAGCATGTCGTTCCGCATCTTATTGGCGAACAGAATGATTCCATCATTACCGGCGGCGGCATCTGGCCGGAGCCGGATGCCTTTACGCCCGGTATTGAACGACGCAGTTTCTTCTGGGCGCGTGATGCAGAAGGGAAATTGATCTTTTCCGACGACTACAACGTTGCCGGAGGAAGCGGTTATCATAACGAAAGCTGGTATCTCCAGGCGAAAGGGCACTCACAGAACAGTTGCGTCTGGTCTGATGTTTACCAGGATACGATTTCCGGGGTTAACATGGTGACCTGTAGCATTCCTTATCAACTGGCAGGGAAATTTGCCGGCGTCGCCACAACCGATATCCGACTGGATAACGTCGCCACCTTTATGCAACAACAGGGGAACAGCACGGGCGGTTACGCCTTTGTGGTGGATAAACAGGGGCAAATCCTCTATTTCCCGCAGGCCGATCACGCGCAGTTTAAAACGTTTACTGACCTGGTCAAAGCCTCTGACTGGCTCGCCCCGGTAGCCGGATCGCTGAAAACGCTGAATGCCTCGGCCGATGTCGCCACCATTCCCCTTGAACACGACGGCATACTGGACGGGCCTTCCCGGGTGATGCTTTTCCCGATGGCGGATACCGGGTGGATCGTTGGGCTGGTGACGCCTGAAGAACGCGTTGTCGGACTGGCAAAAGTGATGATGAAGGATGTACTGGAAGTGCTGATTCCGATCATGGCCATTCTGCTGGTGGGCTCCTGGCTGGTGGTGCGCCGTCTTATCTCTCGTCTGGACGATACGCGTCGCGCGCTGGATGATATCGCCCAGGGCGAAGGCGACTTGACTCGCCGCCTGGACGTCCGGGGTAAAGATGAGATTTCCGATATTGCTCAGGCCTTTAACCTCTTTGTGGACAAAATATCCGCGATTCTGATTACCGTTCGCAGCAGTAGCGTGGTGGTTGCGAATAACGCCGTCAGTCTGGCTGACAGTAATATGGAGTTATCCTCCCGCGTAACGCAGCAGGCTGCCGCGCTGGAGGAAAGCGCGTCGGCGATGGAGCAATTAAATGCGACCGTTCATCAAAATACCGGGAATACACAGTTAGCCGATGAGCTTTCCGAAAACACGGCGCAAACGGCTAACCGCTGTGGCGATGTCATGCAGGGCGTGATTTCCACGATGGATAACGTCAGCGCGTCGTCCGGCAGGATGGTGGAAATTGTCGCCGTTATCGACAGCATCGCGTTTCAGACCAACATTCTCGCGCTGAATGCGGCGGTGGAAGCCGCACGAGCGGGTGATGCCGGTCGCGGATTTGCCGTCGTCGCCTCTGAAGTGCGCACGCTGGCACAGCGCAGCGCCACTGCCGCGCAGGAGATCAAGGCGTTAATCGATGAGTCGGTTTCACACGTAGACAGCAGCAGTCAGCAGATCCATAACGCCGGGGATCGTCTTGGCGAGTTGGTCGGCAACGTGCGTCAGGTCAGACAATTGATGGGTGAAATTCGCGTGGCGGGTGAAGAACAGCGTAAAGGTGTCTCTGAGGTCACGCTGGCAGTAACCGAAATGGACAGTACGGTTCAGCAGAACGCGTCGCTGATTGATGATGCCGCTGCGCGAACCCAGGTCCTGAAAGAGGAGGCTGAACAACTGGCGCTGCTGGTCTCTTCATTCAGATTGCCTGAACCCACCGCAGCATAATTTTCTCTCTCCCTCACAGAACGTCTGCAAATTGCGGACGTTCTGCTTGTGTCAGTCAGATAACTAAATCCATTATTTAGTATTTTATCTCCATGAATAGCCAATAACTCCATTATATAGTGGTTTATGCTTTTTGCCTTCGTTGCACATTAACTCTATAATATTGTGTATTACGTCAGAAATATTGCGATAAGGGACACTATGATGGATTTAACCCTTAGTTCTCCAGCCGAGATTGTTACGCTGCTGTGCGACCGGTTACGCAAAGAACGCCTGGCAAAACAGATGACTCAGGCTGACGTGGCCGCCCGGGCGGGGGTTGGCGTCAATACGGTTTCAAACCTTGAAGCAGGCAAAAATGTGGGCTTCGAGAATCTGGTCAGAGTGGCGGTGGTATTAGGTTATGGCGACGCGTTGAAAGCGCTGTTCAAGCCCAAAATTGATAGCCTGGATGATATCTTACGTTATGAGAAGAGCGCGACGCGTCAGCGGGTGAAGAGGAAAAATAGCGATGCCTGAGCAGATAGACGTCTTCTATGAAGGATGGGGGGAACGATGGCTCTGGGGCAAGCTGGTCTCATCAACGGCATTGACCGGTCGGCCAGTCATCGCCTTTGAATACAGTGACGAGGCCGTTCGCAAAGGTTTTGAGCTGTCCCGCTTAACATTACCGCTTGAGGGGCCGCGATTACGCAGGGACTTTCCGGCTCATCAATTACATCTTCCGGGGCCGGTTTACGACGCTCTGCCTGATGGCTGGGGAATGCTGCTGATGGATCGCTTATTCAAACGCAGAGGACTCAATGCCGCCCGAATTGGCCCCCTGGAGCGGCTCACCTGGGTGGGCGGCAACGCAATGGGGGCAATGACATTCCAGCCGGTACAGGCTGAGGCAGAACTCACCTCGCAAGAAGAGATCCCGCTGGTGCAGCTGGCCGCAGAGGTGCAGGAGGTTCTGAGCGGAGAAGGCGGGGAGTTCCTGCAAAAATTATTGCAAATGGGCGGTTCACCACAGGGGGCACGGCCAAAAGCATTACTCTACCGTGACACTGTCACGTCAAAATTCACAACCTCGCCGTTAGCCGGCGCGGAAAGCTGGCTGGTCAAATTCCCGGCCAGACAGGAACATGCCGAGGTCTGCGCCATCGAAGCCGTCTATTCAGCGTGTCTGCGCAAATGCGGCATCCAGACGCCTGACGTTACGTATTTCGCCTTGCCGGAAGGGCAAGCGGCATTCGCCACCCGCCGTTTTGATCGTGAACAAGGGATGCGCGTGCCCATGCAAAGTCTGGCCGCCTTCACTGGCGCGAATTACCAGACGCCGGGTTCGCTCGACTACCGAAGTTTTTTACGTGCGACGCAAATATGCACCAACGATATTCGGGAAAAAGCGCTTGCCTTCGAGCGAGTGGTCTTTAATGTCGTATTCAACAACCGGGACGATCATCCTAAGAACTTCGCTTATCTGATGTCCGCAGATGGGCAATGGACCCTGGCGCCCGCCTATGATGTGACCTATTGCGATGGGCCTGGCGGCTATCATCAGATGGATGTGATGGGTGAAGCTCTGGATATTGAAAGAAAGCATCTTCAGGCGCTGGGTGAACAGGAAGCCGAATTGCCAGCCACCAGAGTCGCGGAGATCATCGCGACTATTTGCGACGTTGCGGCGACGTTCAGCGCAATTGCTACCGATCTCTACCCGGGGAAAATCACGAGCGACACGCTGAACTATATCCAAAAACAGATTGATGGGAATATCAGCCGCCTGAAGGGATGACGGCTGAGTCAGTCTCACGGAGCAAGAGGGTGTGGGGAGGTTAGCTTCCCCACCGGCTTTTCAGATAGTTCACCGCTTGCTGGGTTTGCGGCCGATCAAGATAGCTTTCTCTGAACAGAATTGTGCCTTTGATTTGTGAGACGGATTCATTCAGATCCAGTTGCTTCTTAAGCTCCGGGACGCCGCCATTAATCATCCAGTCCGGTTCATTCTTTGACGGTTCGCCGACTTTATACAACGCCACACCAATATAGAGATGGGTATTCGTGGGTTTCACCACATCCGCCCACCATTTCGCCAGCACATCATAACGGGCCGCGTCACGCGCAAAGGGCCAGTAGAGCTGCGGCGCAATGTAATCCAGTAATCCCAGTTGCACCCAGCGGCGAGTATCGGCATAGGATTCATCATACGCCGCCGCGCCCCTCGTATCCGAACCTGCCGGATCATGCGAGCGGTTACGCCATACGCCAGCGGGGCTGACGCCAAATTCAACATCCGGTTTCAGGTTTTTGACCGTGCGGGACACCTGCTCAATCAGCAGTTGCGTATTGTGTCGCCGCCAGTCCGCTTTTGAGGCAAACGCCTGACCATATCGGGCAAAGGTGGAATTGTCGTTAAGCGTGGAGCCTGGCGTTTCGGTATAGAAATAGTCATCAAACTGTACGCCATCGATGGGATAACGTGTGACTACTTCCGCCACGATACTGGTGATCCAGTCCCGGACGTCAGGAATGCCGGGATCAAGAACAAAACGGTCTCCAGAGATGCGCACCCAGTCGCGATGCAGCACAAACACGCTCGCCGGATTTGACGTCACCGTCGCGTTTAACTGCGCTACCGTTGCTGGTTTGGTGTTTACTGATACGCGGTAGGGGTTAAACCAGGCGTGTACTTTCATTCCCCGCTTATGCGCTTCATCAAGCATAAACTGTAGCGGATCGTAGCCCGGATCTTCACCAATCTTTCCGGTCAGCATATCTGACCACGGTAAAATTTTTGACGGCCAGAGCGCCGTTCCATCCGGCTTGACCTGGAAAAACACGGTATTGATTCCCAGACTTTTTAGCTTATCCAGCTTTTCGATCAACGCGTTCTGTTGTTGACGCACCCGAACCGCCGCGTTACTCGTATTCACGGAACTGACCGGAGGCCAGTCAAGACGCGAAACGGTTGCCAGCCAGATACCACGAACCGGCTGCTGATTTTTCTGGGATGAAGCTGGCGTCGCGGAAGAAGGGGGCGTAACCAGAGAAACGGGAGGTTTTGAGGCGCAACTGGCAAGTAAAAACGCGGTGGCGACAAGCGTAGCCCGTTTTTTTACTTTGCTGACAAGACGAGCGTGACGAGAGCTGATGATCATATTTGCCAATTTTCCGTTTGGTTAATCCAAAAAATCTTACACGAGATCTGGCTAATTACAGAGTTCATTGCTACGTTTTTTACAGGAGATGGCATTCCTCCTCATAACCGCCCTCTGGCTGATGATGCCTGCACATTCTGGACGTTGCCCCGCGTGGACAAGTCAACGTGTATTGTGTAGGAGTCATTATGCGCCGTACCTCAACAACATCGCTGCAATTTATTACCGTTTTGTATGCCTCTGGTCGTCGTCATACACCCCCTTCGGGCGATCGTGCTCCTGCATATTTTGTCGATCTGAATCTTGATAAAATCGTCGATCGCATTGTTCAGGGACGGGAAGAGTACGGCATCAGCGCTTTCTTTTATTCACCGCTTGAATGTCTGGAGGATATCCTCTATCGACAGGAAATTATTCAGGATGTGACAATACATGCGCTCTATAAGGCGCTAATGGCATATTCCACAGATATGAAGAATATCAGGGATATTTCAGAAGAAAAAACAAACCGGTTTTACTTCTATCAACAGCGGCGCTGGGAGCTTGAGTGCATTTTGTTGTATTGCCAGGCCGTTACGGCGCTGTATGAGCGTATAGCGCCGCTGTCTTTGTCTTCCGATGGTATGATTAATTTCAGGCATTATCTTCGTCAGTATATCGAGAGTGAAAATTTTACCGGGTTATATTTAACCGCCACTATGATAAGAAAAAGTCTGGAGGCGGTTCAGTACGGCCTGAAAATTAAAGGCGACGCCATTATTGTTGAACGGTATCACCAGGAGAAAAACTATAGCGATGAGATCCTCGATGTGTTCTCAAAATTTAAGCAGCATGATGTGAATGTCGAGGTGGAAAGTAGACATCACAGCTTCGGGATGAACCATATTGAAGCACAAGTTCTGGATTGTGTTGCCAGACTATTTCCCACCGAGTTTCATCAACTTGATGTGTTTATAGATGCCAACAAACGCTACAGAGATAACACGCTGGATCTTTTTGAACGTGAAGTGCAGTTTTATCTGGCTGTTGTGGAATACATTGAAAAATTTCGGCAGAAAGGGCTGCCGTTTTGTATCCCGGAGATACAACGAGATAAAAAAGCTATTTCGGCTGTTGCGGCTTTCGATCTCGCGCTTGCAGAGGTCATCCTTGAGAAAAAGGAGAAGGTTGTCTGCAATGATTTCAGCTTCCAGAAGCATGAACGTATTTTCGTCATATCGGGCCCCAACCAGGGCGGGAAAACCACCTTTGCCCGCATGATAGGGCAACTGCATTTTCTTGCCTTGCTGGGCATTTATGTCCCTGCCAGGCAGGCAAAGCTCTTTCTGACAGACACTATTTTTACGCATTTTGAGAAAAGCGAAAATATTTATAACCTCCGGGGAAAACTGTATGACGACCTGGTGAGAATAAAAGCGATCCTTGATGCTGCCACATCACACAGTTTGATTATCATGAATGAGATTTTTACGTCAACCACATCGCGGGACGCCATTTATCTGGGAACGCGGGTAATCAAGAAAATAGTCATGCTCGATGCGCTTTGTGTCTGCGTAACGTTTATCGACGAGCTTACGGCATTAGACCCGTCCATCGTCAGCTTAATGAGTACGGTTGAGCATAATAATGCGGCATTAAGAACCTATAAAATCACCAGGAAACCGGCCGATGGTATCGCATGGTCAACGACGCTGGTGATAAAGCATGGGCTGACATATGAGCAGATAAAAACGAGGTTAAACGGATGAACGCGTATCTGATGTATAAAGATAACGATTTTATCGTTGACGATAATATCCCAGAGAACATCAAATTTGCCATGAAAGATCTGGAGCTGGCGGTGTTGTTTCATGCGTTGTCTGATGGGGATGATTTTCTTTATTCCGTCGTCAGGAAGGCATGTTCTGTGCTGCTATCGGGCATTCCTGACATTGAGTACAGGCAGGCTATTCTGCGGGATTGCCTGTATAATGAGGACGTTATCAGAACATTCTATAACGTGGTGGTTGAATGCCTGCAAATGGAAAAAGAGAAACTTCACTACGGCGTTTTTGGTCATTATCCTTCCGCTGTGCTGCATCAGTCTCTTTCGTTTACCCAATTCCTGATGACCTATTTACAGAAAATAAAAATTATCGCACAAGAAAACATCCATCACGTTGAATCTCCGGGGATGGTTCGTCTTTTCTCGATGCTTGTTCAGGAGTTAAACGATGATTATATGAGTACTATTGAAAGACATCTGAAACAGATGTCTTTCAAAAAAGGCGTATTAATCAGCGCGCGATTAGGGCAGGGGAATCAGGGCAAAGACTATGTACTCAGGCGGCCCAATCCCCCGCAAAAAGGATGGTTCCGGCGTCTTTGGACAAAAAGGCCAGCGCATTACACCGTACAGCTAGCCGCGCGTGATGAAAATGGCTTCAGGGCATTAAGCGACTTAAAGGACGAAGGGCTCGTATTGATCGCCAACGCAATGGCGCAATCCACCGCGCATTTGCTTAATTTTCTAAAGTCACTGCGCACTGAATTAGGATTTTATATTTCATGCCTTAATCTTGCGCAGGCCTTAAACAAACGCAATATTCCACTGTGCTTTCCTGTCCCGATATATCAAAGAGAACGCCATCATGTGTTTGAGGCACTCTTTGATCCCTGCCTTGCACTGACATCGGATCGGGAAATCGTTAGCAACACATTAAGAACAGATAATAAAAATACTTTTATCATCACTGGCGCAAACCAGGGAGGGAAATCCACGTTTTTACGCAGTATCGGGCTGGCGCAGATAATGATGCAGACAGGGATGTTCGTTTCTGCTGAATGTTATAGCGCAGATCTTTGTCGGCAGATATTCACGCATTACAAATGTGAAGAAGACAGCCATATGGTCAGCGGAAAGCTGGATGAAGAGCTCCGACGAATGAGTGATATTGTTGATGCTCTACAACGTGATGACCTGGTGCTGTTTAACGAATCGTTCTCTGCAACAAACAGTCGGGAAGGGGCCGAAATCATCAGAGGCGTGGTAACCGCACTGGCAGAAAGCAACGTGAAGCTCTTTTTTGTTACGCATACTGCGGAATTTGCATGTTCGTTTTATCAGGAGGATTACCAGGACACGGTATACCTGTGCGCCGAACGACGCGACGATGGAGAAAGGACATACAAAATAGCAGAAGGCGTGCCTCTGGATATCAGTTATGGCGAAGATCTGTACCGGGATGTTTTTGATGCCTCTCCCGTATACCGGAATACGGGAGAGGTTTCAGAGCATTAACCTTTTCTGAAAGCAGATTTACCGGCAAAAACGGCGGCATCGCCAAGTTCATCTTCAATACGCATTAGCTGATTGTATTTCTCGATGCGTTCTCCACGGCTTGGCGCTCCCGTTTTGAGGTGTCCTGCGCGTAAGCCTACCGTCATATCAGCAATGAAACTGTCTATTGTTTCTCCGCTACGGTGTGAGATAAAGCTGCCCCAGTGATGATCATGACACAATTGAACCGCTTCGATTGTCTCGCTTAACGTACCAATCTGGTTCAGTTTGATCAGTGCGGCATTCGCCAGATTTTCATTAACTCCTCGCTGGATATATTTCACGTTAGTCACAAAAAGATCGTCACCCACCAGTTCAATCTTATTGCCAAGCGTATCGCTCAGAATTCGCCAGCCAGCCCAGTCATCTTCGGCCAGGCCATCTTCGATCAGAACAATGGGGAATTCGTTGACCAGCCGCTCATAATAGCGCGTCATCTCTTCCGCACTGAATTGCGCATTTTCGCTGCGCAGGGTGTATTTTCCGTCTGAGTAAAATTCGCTGGATGCAGGGTCCATGCAAATAACAATATCCTCGCCGGGTTTATAACCGGCTTTTTCGATCGCTTCGACAATCAATTCCAGCGGTTGCCGGTTTGACGAGACGGCTGGCGCGAATCCACCTTCATCACCCACGCCAGTAGACAAGCCTTTCTCCAGTAAGACCTGACGTAAATTCTGATACACCTCGCTACCCCAGCGAATGGCTTCCCGAACAGAGCTTGCGCCCCAGGGGGCAATCATGAACTCCTGAAAATCGGCGCCTTGCCAGCGAGCGTGAACGCCGCCATTGATGATATTCATACAAGGAACCGGGAGGAGGTTAGCACCAACGCCGCCGAGGTAACGATACAGCGGAATGTTTGATAGCTGCGCGGCCAGACGCGCCACGGCAAGCGATACCCCGAGAATAGCATTGGCCCCGAGACGACTTTTATTTTCCGTACCATCAAGAGTTATCAGGCGGTTATCGATATCTTTCTGGCGGCGGACATCATATCCCCGCAGCGCATTATCGATCTCAGTATTGATACTCTGAACCGCGCCCAATACACCTTTGCCGCCAAAACGCGACTTATCTCCATCACGGAGCTCAATGGCTTCGCGCGAACCGGTACTGGCACCGGAAGGGACTGACGCGCGCGCAACACCGCCGCCGATGGCGGAGACTTCGACTTCAACGGTCGGATTACCTCGGGAGTCCAGAATTTCTCTTGCGATCACACGTTCAATTTCATAGCTCATAGAAATGACCTTATTTTATGGAGTGGATATATGTTTAATCAGCACATCAACCGAGAGATGATTGATGAACTCAAAAGAGAACGAGGAAAAAACCCCAAACAGGCGATTCTTATGACCCAGCATGACCAGGTCGATATCCTCATGTTGGATAACCGCTTCAACATCTTTGAAACGTTGAATGCTGATAATTGATTTCACTTGCACATGAATACTGCTGGATTCCGCCAGGCGACTGAGCATCGCTTTGGCCTCGATCACTTCATGTGATTGCCGATCCCGGGTTAAAGCATCACTCGTGTAATCCAGCTCCCGGTAATCAGAACTGATATGCCCGAGGGTGATCTGAGTCCCCATTTCTTTTGCCAGACGTTCAGCATGGTGCAGCAACAGCACACCATCGATTTCATTCTGGACCAGTAATAATGCGTGTTTGTACATATGCATACGCCACCTCTCAAGTAATGAGAAACGTTCAGCATCGCAAATGAACAATGTGTTGCAGACGGGCCGATGGACATAACAAGAGCCGGTGAGCGCTACGTTGTTGCTGATGTTGTGATAGTCAAAGGCATGGATAACATCTTTCTTTTCAAAAAGATGAGATTCAGGAAGTAATGAAGTGGTTGTTTTACTATTCATAGCGATACCCGACATACATGCCTAAGAAAAACAGCAACAGTTGTATATCAGGCGTCATCATCCGATTCGAGCGAACCGGCGGTTGGGAAAGGTGGAACACCATCACCTTGTGAACTAAGCGTATAGCAGGTTCAGGCGGAAATCAATGAGAAGTAAGTCTGTTACGCATGGATCGCGAAGAAGGAGAGGGTAGTCAACGAAATCTGCGGCGGAAATAACGCAATAAAAATTATAACTTAGTACGATTTTGACTTTAACAATTCCATAAGTCGTTTAATTATAGACAGTTATTGTATCTACAAGTCTTCGAGTGTGCTTATGAAAGAGATCTGTTCCGCAGATTCGTCAACATTTAAACATGTGCGTTTTGTTCTCACAGACATGGATGAAACGCTAACTTACAAGGGGCGCCTTGCGGCTGAAACCTATATGGCGCTGGAACGGTTGCAGAATGCAGGAGTAAAAGTGATACCGGTCACAGCCGCGCCCGCAGGCTGGTGCGACCAGATGGCACGGATGTGGCCAGTTGATGGCGTCATTGGTGAAAATGGCGGTGTGTTTTTCAGAAGGCGAAATGACTGTCATGGCATTGAGCGTTTCTTCTGGCACGGCACAGAAAAATATCCTGACGTCGCTGAGCGCCTGACGCAAATTGGGGAACAGATAAAAAGGGAAATTCCTGCCGCTCATTTTGCCGACGATCAACCTTTCAGGATGACGTCCATTGCCTTTGCTAAACCGTCAGAAGCCCATCAGTGTTCATTAATACTTAACGCATTGACGCAAGCAGGCGCTACAACCACCGTAAACAATCTCTGGATTCTTGGCTGGTCTGGAGAATATGACAAGTTATCTATGGCCCGACGAGTGCTCAGGGATTTTTACGATCTCGACATTGATGCCGAACGTTCTGCCGTATTGTATAGCGGCGACTCGACGAATGATGCGCCGATGTTTTCATTCTTTGAACATACGGTTGGAGTGAGCACGGTATCAGATTACCTTGATCAAATCCCGAAACCTCCGCAGTGGATTACCCGTGGCCCGGGAGGTGCTGGTTTTGTGGAAATTGCAGATGCGGTAATTGCCGCCAGATAGTGAGAAACGCAGATCCCATTGGCTTATCCGGTCACAGTGGCCGGGTTTTTAATGCGTGCGCTACATGAAATCTGACGCAGGGATAACCGCCAACAGTTTGCAGAATTCACACAGGACACGATGGAAGGCATGCAGAAAAAGGCGAGGGATGCATTATGAGTCAAGGGAGTAAGCCTGTATTGGGCGTCATAAATTCAATTTAACATAATATACATTATGCGCACCAAAGAGGATAAAGGGAAAATCTGTGGTTTTGTAGTCATCCTTGTGTGCTGGCCGCTATAGTCTCTGAAGCACTTTCTCCAGCACGACTCTCCGTTGATTCTGGGGCTCTGTTTCACAGCTCCGGCACTTCCCGCGATGTCTAAATACATTTTCCGAATACATGTAACACGCTTTTTTGCTTAGGCGTTGTGAATTCCTCATCCGCAAGATGCTGCATCCCCAGGGATTCATAAAACCGACGCCCGCTGTCGTTACCCTTAAGAACCTGCAACCAGAAAAAATGCTGCTCCTTATGCCTTGCTATCTCGATAGCTTTTTCGAAAAGAATTCGGCCATATCCTTTACCGGTTTCTCCGGGTGCAAAATACAGTTTGTTTAAGAGCGCTCCTGAGTGATTACCACCGCTAACTGGACGGTCCCAGCTTATCTTTGCAAAACCTACTGGCTTATCGCTTTCCGCAATGAGCCAGGTGACTGACGGATCATTTAAACTATTTTCAAGTTGGTCCGGCGCGTACTCACTGTCAATAAATTGTCGAAGCTCTACAGGACAATCCCATAACTCTTTGAAATGATGGTAATAACTTGACTTCCCCAGCGTTTGCAATGTCAGGGTATCGGCAGGTACAGCATAACGTATGGTCAAGTTCATACACTCTCCTGAAACGACTTAAATTTAAGTTAACGCACAACATAATGCTGAATATGATATTTATCACAAAGCGCTCAGAAGTGCTGTAGCAAGATTAAAATATGCTATGGTTAATATATAATGTTTTCATCGGGTACATCCATCAGTTGTTGTTAACATACTAAGGAACCTGTCGCTTACTCACATAAACATACCGATATTACTCGTTTAAATCCTTGTCGTTATTATTTTAAGGAGAAGAGTATGAAAGAGCTTAATATCTTCGGTCAATATGTAGGCAGACATCTTGAGGGTAACCTTGATTTTATTTTACCTGACACGCGCCAGTTGTCAGGCCGTTACTGTCACTTACAACCCCTTGCGACTTACCACTGTGATGATCTTTATCAGGGCTGGCATAGCATAGAGGACCCACGGGACTGGACTTATCTTCCTGATGAACGCCCCGAGACAAGGCAAGCAACCTTTGACTATATCAAACGCATCATCAGTCAGGGCGGAATTTCATATTATGCCATAATAGAAAATAAATCTGCGAAAGCCCGAGGCACCCTCGCCCTTTTTAATATAGACAAGAATAATGGCGTTGCGGAAATCGGATATGTACATCTCACGCCAGCGATAAAACGCACCTTTTTAAGCACGGAAGCAATTTATCTTTTACTGATGTATGTTTTTGATGTGCTTAAATATCGTCGTTGTGAGTGGCAAACAGACACGCTTAATCATGCTGGAATGAATGCTGCTGAAAGAATTGGGTTTCGAAAAGAAGGCATCTTACGTGATAAGCAAATCATAAAATCAAGAAGCGTGGATATCGCAACATATTCAATTATTAGCGCCGAGTGGCCGAAGATATCCAGTGCGATATCTGTCTGGCTAAGAACGGAAAATCTCGACGAACGTGGACATCAGATCCACCCTTTACGGCACTATCTGGCGGAGCCTGAAGTGTAATCTGGAATACGGGGCCGTGACGACGGCCCATGCTTTTATTTATCCCATAAGCATTCAAGTTTTAAACACTCAGCGCCTTTGTATAAGCATTCATCATAAATACGGTAGCCCACATGCTCAGCAACACGAATGGACGGAATGTTATTCTTTGCGATAAGACAAATTGTCTTCGAGGGTGAAAACAAATGGACAAACCACTGATGCGCAGCGACGGCGGCTTCCTTTGCTACGCCAGCCCCCTGAGCTGAACGTGAAATAACCCATGATGCCTCGACACAGTTCTCAAAGTTTTCATCAATGCCACGATGAAAATTAGCCAGTCCTGTTTCGCCTAAAAACGTGCCGTCAGACTTTTGAAAAATAGAAAATATACCGTAACCAAAAATAGACCAATGCCCGATGTTTCTCAACAGGCGGTTCCACGCCTCTTCTGGCGTAAAGCCTGGGGCATTAACCAGATGAAATATTTTAGAGTCTGAATACATCGGATACCATACATCATAATCTGTGATGGCTTGAGGGCGCAGAATGAATCTTTCCGTGACGATAGCAGACATTATTTTCCACTCATTATGCTTACGTTGCTTCTATTGTAACTGAGTTATCCACTCATTCCGTCCAAAACTTTCTGTGGATAACGCGTTGGCGTTAATCCCGTGTGTTGACGGAAAAACGCAACAAATGCGCTGTCGCTGGCAAATTCCAATAGACAGATAGACACGGTTTTCCAGCCATTGAGATATCTGTTTAGCCTCCGTTGTAACACAGATCCCGCTTTGTCATTATGATCCTGCGTCTGTTCTCCTTTCTGCCATTCATCACTGGTTGAGTGTGGGATCATCTGATAGTGTCGGAAAATGAATGTTTAACGGAAATGACGATGAGCAAAGTCTATACTGGCGGCTGTCTGTGCGGTTTTATCCGTTTTTCGGCAGTAGCGCCGAAAAATCCACATACCTGTTCCTGCTCGATTTGCCAAAAACATACAGGTGCATATTCGGTCAGTTGGGTCGAGTTCGACGCTCAGGATGTGACGTGGACAGGACAAGGAGACAAGCCTGCGGTCTGGCGCTCTTCGGATATCTCCAGTCGGGCATTTTGTTCTCACTGCGGAAGTTCAGTAGGCGCAATTGATGATGCGCCTACCGTTGCGTTGTTAACTGGCGTATTTGACGAGCCTCAGGATGAAGATCTTCATGCGCATTAAGCGCATCGCCCTCACCCTGTCTGCCTGTTTCGCCAGCCCTCCCTTTTCTGCCTGACGGGTAAACGCACGGAAGTTTCAGACAGCGATTAATTTCCCCTCAAAAGTATGTTGTAACTAAATAACATGAAAACAAAACCCGGCCGCAGCCGGGTCAGATGATTAGCACAGCGGTTTTACCGCTTCACGCATCCCTTTCGTCAGGATTGCATCCAGGTCGGTCGTGACCTGTTCGACCAGACCTGCAACGTGCGTCAGATCCTGCCCCCAATGCGCGTCCACGGCCAGCACGGCATGAACCAAATCCTGTGTGCTGATAAGACCGTCGCTATGTTGATGCCACCACTGTTGATAGCGCTCAATCCAGTGCGCATCATCCTGGAGCGGATACGTCTCGCCGCGACGTTCACCACGATAAAATGCGATCAGCGCCGCAAGCGCAAACGTCAGGTGCGCCGGTAAAACGCCGCTGACCTGCTGCCCTGCCAGTAGCTGCGGTAAAATACGGGTGCGAAATTTAGTCATGCCATTTAACGCAATCGACAACAACTGGTGTTTAATATACGGATTCTGGAAACGCCCCGTCACCGCACTGGCGAACGACATTAATTCGTCGCGAGGTAAATCCAGCACCGGAATAATCTCTTCATAGATGGCTTTTTCAACAAAGGCGCAAATGTCGCGGTCATTCATGGCTTCACCAACGGTATCCAGCCCGGCCTGGAACGCAACGGGCACCAGCGCCGTATGCGCACCATTCAGGATCGCGACCTTACGCTCTTTGTACGGCTTGATGTCATCAACAATCAGCACATTGAGCGGATACTTATCAAGACGCAGCTCAGACGCTACCTTTTTTGGCCCCTGAATCACAAACAGATAAAAATGCTCCGCAGTATCGAGAAAAGCATCGTGATAGCCAAGTTCCGCTTCAAGTTGCGTCACTTCATCACGCGGATATCCGGTCACAATCCGGTCAACCAGCGTGGAGCAAAAGGTGTTCGCCTGATCCAGCCACTGCACAAACGCAGCGGACAAGTTCCACTCCTGAGCGTAACGCAGTACCAGTTCGCGCAACGCCTCACCATTGTAATCAATCAGTTCACAAGGAATGATAATCCAGCCTTTATCAAGCGCGCCGTCAAAACAGGTATAACGTTCAAACAGCAGTCGCGTCAGCTTCGCGGGGTAGCTGACCGCGGGCGCGTCATCAAATGCGTCACCGGCATGGTAGCTAATACCGGCTTCTGTGGTATTAGAGAAAACAAAACGCATGTCCGGGTTATGCGCCAGTTTCAGGAATTCATCGTAATCATCATAGACGCTGATTTCACGGTTAACAGAACGGATCAAACGCGCGTCGCTAACCGCCTCGCCCTTTTCATTCAAACCACGAATAATCGTGGTATAGAGCCCGTCCTGGGTACTCAATGACGGCGGAAACGTGCTTTCGATAGGGCGAACAATGACCACTCCGGCGTTCAAATCGGTATGTTCGTTCAGCAGATCAACTTGCCAGTCAACAAAGGCGCGCAGGAAGTTTCCCTCACCAAACTGAATGATGCGCTCAGGATAGCTGGCACCGGGAAAATCGCGACGGTTTAGAGTTTTCACAATGGGTTCCCTTCTTAATTAGTCATACAACCTGTTTGAATTGGTAGAACAGGTTAGCAAACTTTATGATATTGAAACCCTGTTTTGATCAAGTAGTCACGATTAATCAAAACTGTTTTATGCTTTAACATCTCTCACGACGCGGAGATTTACGGCTGATTCATCTGGATAACCAGCCAGTGGTGAATGACGGCGACAACATACTGCTGCTGTTCTTCACTCAGCGATTCTCCCTGAGGAATGTTGTGCCATTTCGCCAGACAACCACGGCAGCAGGTCGCCGTCGCGTGTTGGGCAATAAATACGGGGTGGCCGCGCATCGGCGTTTGTTTACCATCGTTGCGCGGAAAAGCCGGGGCCAGCCGCTTAGCAATAAACTCGGCGGCATGTTGATCAATAACCTGCGCGCCTTTATCCCAGCAATACTGCCTTTCTTTTGCGCCAAGACGAAACCGCGCGCGAAATGGCGAACGTGACAGGCGAGAAAAAAGTGGATCAAGCGCGTTCATCAGTAAACCGAACGACCTAATTGTTGGGTGAGTTGTTCAAGTACCGCAATACCCGCCAGGGAGTTACCCGCCGGGTCCAGTTCAGGGCTCCATACCGCAATCGCCATTTCGTGCGGGACAATCGCCACAATCCCGCCGCCAACGCCTGACTTGGCAGGTAATCCTACTCGCCAGGCAAATTCGCCTGCGTTCTGGTACATTCCACTGGTCGCCATCAGTGCGTTGATTTGTCGGGCCTGCATCGGCGAGACAACCGGTTCATCAAGGTGAAACGCCTGCCCCTGTCTGGCCAGAAAAACAAATGTACGCGCCAGTTCCGCACAGCTCATTTTCAACGCGCAGTAGTGAAAGTAATTTTGCAAAACGGTAGTGACATCATGCTGGAAATTACCAAATGACTTCATCAGCCAGGCAATAGCGGCATTGCGTGCGGAGTGCTCAAATTCAGAACGGGCAACTGTGACGTCATACGCAATATCCGACACGCCGCTAAGCGCCCGAACCACTTCCAGCATACGCTGGCGCGGCGCGCTCAGTCGCCCTTGCAGCATATCGCAAACCACCAGCGCGCCGGCATTAATGAACGGGTTACGCGGTATCCCTTGCTCCAGTTCCAGTTGCACCAGTGAATTGAATGGCGACCCGGAGGGATCTTTTCCGACACGTTGCCAGATTTCCTCTTCCGGGTAGTGACGCATCGCCACCACCAGACTCAGCACCTTTGATATGGATTGTATTGAGAAGCGTTCCTGCGCATCGCCAGCCTGATAGTATTGCCCGTCAACGGTGCAAATGGCGATCCCCAGTTTTGACCCATCGACAGAAGCCAGCGCAGGGATGTAATCAGCCACTTTCCCCTGTCCAATCAACGGGCGCACCTGCTGAAGGATGGTCTCTAAAATTGAATTGTCCATGGCCCTGGCCACAATGTGCTCCTTGCTCGCAGGTCTGAAAAGGCCTGCGAGTATAACAGAGCTGAATGTGCGGCGTCAGGCAGAAAGACGAAATCGCGCCACCGCGTTCAGAAGCTGATGAGATTCATGATGCAGTTGCAGCGATGACGCCGATGCAGTATTCACCAGGCTGCTGGTCTCTTGCGCCGCACGGTTAAGCGCCTGTAGCTGTCCCGTCATCTGGTGGATGCTGTCTCCCTGGCTTAACGTGGCGCCAGAGATGTCATTCAACAGTATGCCCAGATTGTCTACTAACGAAATCACCTGCTGTAAATTTTCTTCCAGTCGGTTAACCGCATGTGAACCCTCCTCGATTCCCTGCAAGGAGTGGTGGATAAGTTCCTGTATGTTCTGCGTGGACTGACTGCTTTTACGGGCCAGCAGCCCCACTTCTTTTGCCACCACGGCAAATCCGCGACCTTGTTCTCCGGCATGAGCTGCTTCGATAGCCGCGTTCAGCGCCAGGATATTGGTCTGGAACGCGACGCTATCAATCAGAGAGATGATCCCGCGCATTTCTGACGATCGTTCAACAATCGCCTGCATCGAACGGTTAACGGTCTCCATCATACGATCGCCGCCAGCCGCTACCTGACGCGCCTCGGCTGCACGTTGATTAGCCAGTCTGGCAAAGCCGCTATTGTCCTCGACATGCGTTTCCAGAAACGAGATATGCGAGGTGACACTACTTAACTCTTCGCTCTGTTTCGCCGATTGCTGATAAAGCTGTTTGTTGCTCTGCGCAAGCTGATCGATGTTGCCGACCATTGCGGTGGTGGCATCGCTCACCTGCTGCACCAGCTGCCTCAGCCCCTGTTGCATCGCATCAATGCGTGAACTGAGTTGCGCGACCTCGCGGTTAAACCCGCTCACCTTCGGCATTGGTTCGGACAGATCGCCTGCGGCCAGAATATTAATATGGGCGATCAGGCGGCGCAGCGGAGAAATAACCCAGCGAGACATGCCGCTCCAGACCAGCAGGGCAATCACCACCAGCACAAACGGGATGAACAAAAAGAGGTGCTGCAACCCTTCCAGGCTGGCAATCAGCTGCTGCCTGCCACCCTCTGTCTGACGCCCACTCTCTTGCTGAAAGCGAGCATAGTTTTCATTGAAATCTGTCTGAAACGCCTGAACAGGAACAGCAAAGAACGCGTCGATGGCGTTAGTCTGGCTCAAACCATCCGCCTGTTCCTGAATACCACTATAAAAACGCTGATAACTCTCAATCAGGCCGTCGTCTTTATGAGGGGCCATTGCAAGCCAGGCATCCCAGGCCGTTTTTGACTCTACCAGCGCCTGCTGAGCTTCATCCATCAACGGGCGCCAGCTGCCTTCTGATCCCGTTGCGGCATCCTGCATAAAGTAAACGCCCGCCCGGTTCAGCAGATCGCTTGCGGACAACAGCGCTACCCTCGCCTCATCCACCTTCGTTTGTTGCAGCAGTGCCTGCTGGTTACGTTGTTCGTTGCGCTGAGCGTCTCGCACGGAAAACGACAGCATCAGGGATGACGCAACCTGCAAAATAGAAAACAGCGCGATAATGCAAAATATTCCCGTTAACAGACCAAACTGGCGGGGAGTGAAACGACGAATTAAGCCTCGAAAAATTTGCGTTAAGTTCATGATATTCTTCTGTATCAATGCGTTATGCGCGAGTGTACGGAGAGAAAATGACAGAACTATTGCAGTAATGTGACATGGCGCCTCAAGAAGACGCCAGAATGATCACAGACGGTTTTTCCAGACAGTTTGTACGTTGCAAAACTCATGCAGGCCAAAATGGGAGAGCTCGCGACCAAAGCCGCTTTTCTTCACGCCGCCAAATGCCACACGCGGATCGCTGGCGCTGTATCCATTGATAAATACCCCGCCGCATTCCAGGCGCGATGCCATCTCCTGAGCCAGTACATCACGCGCAGTGAACAGCGTCGCCGACAACCCAAAGTCGCTGTCATTAGCCAGTTGCAAGGCATGTTCGGCGTTCTTCGCCACGGTAATCGCCGCCACGGGCCCAAACAACTCCTGACGAAACGCCGTCATCTCAGGCGTCACATCGCCCAGCACCGTCACGGCATAATAGTTGCCTTCCCCGGCGAGCTTTTCACCGCCCAGTAATAAACGCGCGCCTTCTGCTATTGATGCCTCCACTTGCTGATGCAGCTCATCCCGTAGATCAAAACGCGCCATAGGGCCGAGATCGTTCTCTTCCGCCAGTGGATCGCCCATTTTCAGTGCGCTGGCGGCGGCAACAAACCGTTCAGTAAATTCCCCGGCAATCCCCTCTTCAACAATAAAGCGCTTCGCCGCCGCGCATACCTGCCCGGTATTTTGATAGCGACCGGCGACAGCGGCTTTAACAGCCAGATCCAGATCGGCATCGTTAAGAACGATAAACGGATCGGAACCGCCCAGTTCAAGCACGCATTTTTTCAGCGCTGCCCCGGCCTGCGCGCCAATCGCGGCCCCGGCACGCACGCTGCCCGTTACCGTCACGGCGGCAATACGGGGATCGTTAATCATCTGGCTAACGCCGTCGTTACTGGCATTTACCCAGCCATAAACGCCCGCCGGAATATCGGCATCGGCGAAGATCTGCGCAATACGTTCAGCACAACCGATCACATTCGGCGCATGTTTTAGTAAATAGCCGTTACCCGCCAGCAGGATGGGAATCGCCCCGCGTAATACCTGCCAGAGCGGAAAGTTCCACGGCATGACCGCCAGTATTGTCCCCAGCGGACGATATGCAATCACCGCCTGCTGATTTTCCACCAGCGTCGGTTCCGGGTTAAGCATCGCGGGGCCATGTTCTGCATACCAGTCACAGAGCGCCGCAGATTTCGCCACCTCGGCGCGCGCCTGCCGGATCGGTTTTCCCATCTCACGGGAAATACTGTGCGCCATCTCGTCTGTACGGTTACGCAGCGCTTGCCCGATATCGCGAAGTTTCTGCGCCCGGAATGCCACCGTCGTGCGTTTCCATTCCTCAAGTCCACGGGCAGCCAGAGTAAGTGCATTTTCAATATCATCAGCGCTGGCCCACGGCATCATCGCCAACGTTTCACCGGTTGTCGGGTCCACGGAAATCGCATGTGTAGCAGGTGTCATCGTCATCGGTTTGTCTCTCTACGTTGCGGGATATGCCTGCATAATGGGCGCATTTACTCTTTCTGAAAAATGAATAATATTAAGCACTGCGTTCACAAAAAGAGAAAACCATGGATCTGACTCAGCTGGAAATGTTCAATGCCGTGGCCGAAACCGGCAGTATTACGCAGGCGGCGGCGAAGGTGCATCGCGTCCCGTCGAACCTCACTACGCGAATCCGCCAGCTTGAGGCCGATCTTGGCGTGGATCTGTTTATTCGTGAAAGTCAGCGGCTGCGCCTTTCTCCCGCCGGACATAACTTTCTGCGCTACAGCCAGCAGATCCTGGCGCTGGTTGATGAAGCGCGAATGGTGGTCGCCGGTGATGAACCTCAGGGACTGTTTTCACTCGGCGCGCTGGAAAGCACCGCTGCGGTACGCATCCCGGCCACGCTTGCCGGGTACAATCAGCGTTACCCCAAAATCCAGTTCGCCCTCTCTACCGGGCCTTCCGGGACAATGCTCGAAGGCGTTCTGGAAGGCAGACTTAACGCAGCGTTTGTTGATGGCCCGATTACTCATCCGGGTCTTGAAGGTATGCCGGTATACCGTGAAGAGATGATGATTGTCGCCCCTCATGGGCATTCCCCCGTACGGCGGGCAAAAGACGTGAATGGCAGCAATATCTACGCCTTTCGCGCAAACTGCTCTTATCGCCGTCACTTTGAAAGCTGGTTTCATGCCGATCGCGCGATGCCCGGCACCATTCATGAAATGGAGTCGTACCACGGCATGCTGGCGTGCGTTATCGCCGGAGCGGGCATCGCGCTGATCCCTCGTACCATGCTGGAAAGTATGCCCGGGCATCATCAGGTTGAAGCCTGGCCGTTGAGCGAAGAGTGGCGATGGCTGGACACCTGGCTTGTGTGGCGTCGCGGGGCAATGACCCGTCAACTGGACGCGTTTATCGCCCTGCTGAATCCGTCCTCGCAGCCATAGCATTATCCTATGGGTTTGGGGCTACGCCTGCCGGGAGAAGCGTTTTATACTGCGCAAGACGAAAACGGATATGGAACAGTCATGAACACCAAAGCGCGTAAAGTGATGATCATTGGGGCAGGTAATGTTGGCGCATCAGCAGCTTACGCTCTGCTCAATCAGAATATTTGTGAAGAACTGATTCTGGTCGATTTGAACAGAGATCGTTCGGAAGGCCATGCTTTGGATCTCGCCGATGCAGCGGCCTACATGCCGGGGATGATGACCATTTCCACCCGGGAGGCGCATGAATGCGCCGATGTCGATATCGCCGTGATTACCGTTTCCGGCGGCGCATTAAAACCAGGGCAAACACGGCTTGATGAGCTGAACAACACTGCGCGGATCGTCCAAAAGATCGTGCCGGAAATGATGGATGGCGACTTTAACGGCATCTTTCTTATTGCCACCAATCCTTGCGATATCATTACCTGGCAGGTATGGACGCTATCAGGCCTGCCGCGCAGCCAGGTAATCGGCACCGGCGTCTGGCTGGACACCACCCGTTTACGGCGCGCGCTGGCGCAGGAACTGGATATCGGCGCGCAAAGCATCGATGCCTTTATTCTGGGAGAGCATGGCGATACGCAATTCCCGGTCTGGTCCCACTCCTCCGTCTACGGTTCTCCGATTGCGGATGTTTATCAACGCCGTACGGGTAAAATCCTGGACGTCGAGGCGATGGCGGAAAAAGTGCGCAAACATGGGTTTGAAATCTATAACCGCAAGGGCTGCACTGAATATGGTATTGCCGGAACCATTGCGGAAATTTGCCGGAACGTCTTCACCGGAAGCCATCGGGCGCTGGCCATCTCCTGCGTACTGGAGGGGGAATACGGCGTTGACGGCGTCGCCATCGGCGTACCGGCGGTGCTGACTCAAAGCGGTGTTCAACAAATTATCGAATTACAGTTAGCCGATGATGAGCTGGCGAAATTCAGATACTCCGCCGAAGTCATCAAAGCGAATATCGCAAAACTCCCCTGAATACGGTGTCCGGGATGATTTCCATACCCGGACGCTATTTCGTTTGTTTCATCAATCGGCTCATCAACGATAATGAGACATACATCACAAAATGATTGTATTTTCGCCAGCAAACGTTTTAAGATCGTGACCTCGCCTTTTCGCAACTAACCCGATTTACTCTTATGACAACAAACACTGTTTCCCGCAAGGTCGCGTGGCTACGGGTAGTTACGCTTGCTATTGCCGCTTTTATTTTCAATACCACAGAGTTTGTCCCTGTTGGCTTACTGTCGGACATCGCCCGGAGCTTTGCTATGCCGACCGCGCAGGTCGGGATTATGCTGACGATCTATGCCTGGGTTGTGGCGCTGATGTCGTTGCCCTTTATGTTGCTGACCAGTCAGGTTGAGCGGCGTAAACTGCTAATCTGCCTGTTTGTTCTCTTCATTGCCAGCCATGTGCTCTCCTTCCTGGCATGGAATTTTACCGTGCTGGTAATCAGCCGCATCGGGATCGCGTTTGCACACGCTGTCTTCTGGTCTATTACCGCTTCGCTGGCCATTCGCCTTGCGCCGCCAGGCAAACGCGCGCAGGCACTGAGTCTGATCGCCACCGGAACCGCGCTGGCGATGGTGCTGGGGCTGCCTATCGGGCGTATCGTTGGTCAATACTTCGGCTGGCGAACAACGTTCTTCGCCATTGGTATAGGGGCGTTAATCACGCTGGTATGCCTGATCAAACTGCTGCCGAAATTGCCCAGCGAACATTCTGGGTCACTAAAAAGTCTGCCGCTGCTGTTCCGTCGCCCGGCGCTAATGAGTATTTATTTACTGACTGTCGTGGTGGTCACCGCACACTATACGGCATACAGCTATATTGAACCGTTTGTACAAACGGTGGCGGGTCTGAGCGCAAACTTTGCCACGGTATTACTGCTGATCCTCGGCGGCGCCGGGATTATCGGCAGCGTGGTATTCGGCAAACTGGGTAATCAGTACGCCTCGCCGCTTATCAGCATTGCCATTATGCTGCTGGTGATTTGCCTGATGCTCCTGCTGCCCGCAGCAGACAGCGAAAGCCATCTTGCCGTGCTGAGTATTTTCTGGGGCATCGCCATTATGGTGATAGGCCTGGGGATGCAGGTGAAAGTCCTGGCACTGGCGCCGGACGCCACCGATGTGGCAATGGCGCTGTTCTCAGGCATTTTTAATATTGGCATTGGCGCTGGCGCATTGGTGGGGAATCAGGTGAGTTTACACTGGTCGATGTCCACTATTGGCTACGTCGGCGCAGTGCCAGCCCTGGCGGCGCTGGTGTGGTCGATCATTATCTTTCGCCGCTGGCCTGTTTCGCTGGAAGAGCAGCCGCAGCATTGAAGTAAAACCCCAATAAAATGACTTTTTTATAAAGGGCCAGAGCAGGTAAGTTCTGGCCCTTTACTCGTTTCTTATCAATGTTACTTAATGAACGATAAGATCAGTTGCAATGATGCAACGATGAACTCAAGAACCACAATAATCGTGCTTAAGATATTCACCACGCTTTCTTCCTCTTAAAGAGGAATGCGATTACTCCGGCTTATCCTCTCCTTGCCCGTCCACCGAAGATCAAGTGTGTTAAGTTTGGTTTATCGCATTCCTGGCCCAGGCGCTCGCAGGTACCACCCCGTAAGCCAGGACTTAGAAACTTTTTCTGCACAGGAGCAAAAGCCAGTAAAACGATAATCAACACACCTGCGCAGTATAACCTTCCCCGAAAAACGCATCAACACAATGATTTTTATACATTAATTCACAGGGTGTATATAAAAACATAAATAATTCAGCACCGAATATAAGACGGCTTAGCGATGTAATCATTAACGGTTAGATTTGTATGATGGCCTGATGTGGCGTAAGATAATGCGCGTGTTAAGTTTGGTTTATCGCACTTTTTATAAGTGCTGAAGCCTTTCCTGAATCAATGACTGGCTTCAAAAATAAAAACCACCGCTACCAACGGTGGTTTTTATTTTTTCAGGGCAACACATGTCACTTAATGGTAAGTCTTAATAATTTCCAGCACGCCGTTAATGATAAACTGCACGCCCATACAGACCAGTAAGAAGCCCATCAGACGGGAAATAGCTTCAATTCCCCCCTTGCCGACCAGGCGCATAATCGCCCCTGAGCTGCGCAGAGAACCCCACAGAATCACTGACACCGCCAGAAAAATAAGCGGTGGTGCCACCAGAATAACCCAGCCGGGAAAATCGACGCCGTGACGTACGGTAGAGGCCGAACTGATGATCATCGCGATCGTCCCCGGCCCTGCGGTGCTCGGCATCGCCAGCGGAACAAAAGCGATATTGGCAGAAGGCTCATCCTCCAGCTCTTCTGACTTGCTTTTCGCCTCCGGCGATTCGTGCGCCTTCTGCTGCGGGAACAACATCCGAAAGCCGATAAAGGCGACAATCAGCCCACCCGCAATGCGCAAACCGGGGATGGAAATTCCAAAGGTGTTCATCACCAGTTGACCGGCGTAATACGCAACCATCATGATGGCGAACACATACACGGAGGCCATCAGCGACTGACGGTTACGCTCCGCGCTGTTCATATTACCGGCCAGGCCTAAAAACAACGCCACCGTGGTTAGCGGGTTCGCCAAAGGCAGCAGGACAACCAGCCCAAGCCCTATCGCTTTAAACAAATCCATCATAATGCCATCTCTTCCCCATCAAGCTCGTTGTAAGCGGCAAGTATAAAGGGAAAACGCGGCGTTTCGCCATTAAGCATTCATTATGTCGAATAAGCATAACCAGTAATTATTATTAATAAATTACCCCGTGATGCAGCCCCTGCACTGACGCGTTTTAGCAAATCGTGGCATCCCCTTATTCATTCGATTGACTTATATTTGCCTGGGCAATAGTATCTGCCGTGACTAACTACTTGCCGGGGCAACCATTGTGAAAAGCACCAGTGACCTATTCAACGAAATCATCCCGCTGGGTCGCTTGATCTACATGGTCAATCAGAAAAAAGATCGTCTGTTGAACGACTATCTGTCGCCGCTGGATATCACCGCATCGCAGTTTAAGGTGCTCTGTTCTATCCGTTGCGCGGTATGCATTACCCCGGTCGAGCTGAAGAAAGTGCTGTCTGTCGATCTCGGCGCATTGACGCGCATGCTTGATCGGCTGGTCTGTAAAGGCTGGATCGAAAGACTGCCAAATCCACATGACAAACGCGGCGTGCTGGTGAAACTCACCGAACACGGCGCGGCAATTTGTGAGCAATGTCATCAGTTAGTAGGACAAGACCTGCACCAGGAACTAACAAAAAACTTAACGGCGGATGAAGTGGCAACACTTGAGCTTTTGCTTAAGAAAATCCTGCCGTAAACAGAAAGAGGTATGACGATGTCCAGACGCAATACTGACGCTATTACCATTCATAGCATTTTGGACTGGATCGAAGATAACCTGGAATCGCCGCTCTCACTGGAAAAAGTGTCAGAGCGTTCAGGTTACTCCAAATGGCACCTGCAACGGATGTTTAAAAAAGAGACCGGTCACTCATTAGGCCAGTACATCCGCAGTCGCAAAATGACTGAAATAGCCCAGAAATTAAAAGAAAGTAACGAGCCGATCCTGTACCTGGCGGAACGTTATGGCTTTGAGTCACAGCAGACGCTGACCCGGACATTTAAAAACTATTTCGACGTTCCACCGCATAAGTACCGTATTACCAATATGCATGGCGAATCCCGGTATTTGCATCCACTCAACCATTGTAATTGCTAATCGCCTGTTAATGACGTAATCGAGGAAATCATGAAATCTCTGTCTTCCGCAATGCTGGCTGTGCTGCTTGTCGTCTCTGGCCAAAGCATTGCGGAGCAAACCGCACAACCTGGAACACAAAATGATCGCGATGCGATGGTCATGCCGTCTGCGCATGATCAGTCGCCATTCGATTTCAATCATATGGGTGCGGGAAGCGATAAATCCGACGAATTAGGCGTACCGTATTACAACGGACACAGCCTGTAATTCGTTTTTGCCCCGCCACTGCGGGGCTTTTTTTATCCCCTTACCTGCGCCGTTTTGCGCAGCCGAAAACCAAACACGTTGATGTACAAACCCGCCATAATCAGCACCGCGCCAAGAAACTGTAACCCGGTAAGCGTCTCATTAAGCAACACGGCCGCGCTGGCCAACCCCACAACCGGCACCAGCAAAGACAGCGGCGCCACGCGCCAGGTTTCATAGCGTCCGAGCAACGTTCCCCAGATCCCGTAACCGACAATCGTGGCGATAAACGCCAGATACACCAGCGATAAAATCGTCGTCATATCAATCGCGATCAGGCTCTGAACCATCTGCGCAGAACCGTCCAGAATCAAAGAGGCCAGAAAGAAGGGAATAATCGGGATCAGCGCGCTCCAGACCACCAGCGACATCACCGCCGGGCGAGTGGCATGTTGCATGATCTTCTTATTGAAAATATTCCCGCACGCCCAGCAGAACGCCGCCGCCAGCGTTAACATAAACCCGAGCATCGCAATATGTTGCCCATTGAGGCTGGCTTCTATCAGCAGCAGAACGCCAAACACCGCCAGCGCGATACCGGCCACCTGCTTGCCCTGCAAGCGCTCGCCGAACGCAAACGCGCCCAGCACGATGGTAAAAAACGCCTGCGCCTGTAGCACCAGTGACGCCAGCCCGGCAGGCATTCCGAATTTAATCGCACAAAAGAGAAACGCGAATTGACCAAAACTGATGGTCAGGCCGTAGCCGAGTAACAGCGACAGCGGGATTTTCGGGCGCGCAACGAAGAAGATGGCCGGAAACGCGACCAGCAAAAAACGTAATCCCGCCAGCATCAGCGGCGGCATATTGTGCAGCCCGACTTTGATGACGACAAAGTTAAGCCCCCACACCACCACGACCAGTAACGCCAATAACCCGTCTTTACGCGACATACCACGGCCCCTGCAAATATTAAATTTTTGTAAACAAGTTAAGTTAACGGAAATCATCGCCCCGGAACAGATCATTAATTCAGGTAGGGCGGGACGAGCACTTTCGAACAACATCCCGGGTATACATCACACTTTTGCCGTGCTATTGCTTTAAATCACCAATAAATATAATGAAACGCATTGTCGGGCAGGAAAATGAACACAACGCTGAGACGCTCCACCCTCGCTTTACTCGCCTCATCACTGTTATTGACCATTGGGCGCGGCGCCACGCTTCCGTTCATGACGATCTATCTTAACCGCCAGTACGATCTGAGCGTCGATCTGATCGGCTATGCCATGACGGTAGCGTTAACCATCGGCGTGATTTTCAGCCTGGGTTTCGGCATCCTCGCGGATAAGTTCGATAAAAAGCGCTATATGCTTCTGGCAATTTCGGCGTTCTTGCTGGGCTTTATCGCCATCCCCCTGGTGCACAGCGTCACGCTGGTGGTGCTGCTTTTCGCCCTGATAAACTGCGCCTACTCCGTCTTTGCCACCGTGTTGAAAGCCTGGTTTGCCGACAATCTTTCCGCCACAACCAGGAGCAAAATATTTTCCCTCAACTATACCGTGCTCAATATTGGCTGGACCGTCGGGCCGCCGCTTGGCACCCTGCTGGTCATGCAAAGCATCAACCTGCCGTTCTGGCTTGCGGCCATTTGCTCTGCTTTCCCGCTGGTGTTTATCCAGACCTGGGTGAAGCGCGCAGAGACGCCCGTTGAAGGAACAACGGCGTCAGTCTGGTCGCCATCGGTGCTGTTACGCGATAAAGCCCTGCTCTGGTTTACCCTCTCGGCCTTCCTGGCGTCATTTGTCAGCGGCGCGTTCGCCTCATGTATTTCCCAGTATGTCATGGTCGTCGCGAACGGTAATTTTGCCGAAAAAGTGGTGGCTGTCGTACTCCCCGTCAACGCGGCGATTGTCGTCAGCCTGCAATATGCCGTAGGCCGTCGGTTAACGACCGCAAATATCAGACCCTTGATGGCGACCGGCACAATCTGTTTTGTGGCTGGGCTGGTTGGTTTTATGATTTCAGGAAACAGCCTGCTGCTCTGGGGGCTCTCCGCCGCCGTATTTACCATTGGCGAGGTTATTTATGCCCCGGGCGAATATATGCTGATCGATAACATTGCTCCGGCGGGGATGAAAGCAAGCTACTTCTCAGCGCAGTCGCTTGGCTGGCTCGGCGCGGCGGTCAACCCGCTGGTCAGCGGCGTGATCCTCACCACCTTGCCCGCCTGGTCCCTGTTTGCGGTGCTGATCGTTGCGATTATTCTTGCCTGGGCGCTAATGCTAAAAGGGATGCGGGCCAGACCCTGGGGGCAGCCCGCAATGTGCTGACGGCACGCCAGACTGTGCCGGATAACGTCCGGTGCAGTCCCGGAACTCAGATCGCGACCAGCCCGCGAACGCCCTCCGCTTCCATATTCTCGCCCCTGCCGCTCTGAATAATGCTTCCCCGCGACATCAATAAGTAGTGATCCGCCAGTTGGGCGGCAAAATCATAGAACTGCTCCACCAGCAAAATCGCCATATCCCCCTGACGCGCCAGATGTGAAATCACCTGCCCAATCTCTTTGATCACTGACGGCTGTATCCCTTCGGTCGGTTCATCCAGAATTAACAGCTGAGGACGGCAGGCCAGCGCCCGGCCAATTGCCAGCTGCTGCTGTTGCCCCCCAGAAAGATCGCCCCCTCGCCGGTGCTTCATCTCTTTAAGCACCGGGAAAAGCGCGTAAATATCATCCGGCACCTGTTTTGCATCGCGGGCGGAAAAACGCGACAGCCCCAACAGCAGGTTTTCTTCTACCGTCAGGCGAGGAAAAATCTCCCGCCCTTGCGGCACATAGGCGACACCAGCCCGCACGCGCTGATGCGGTTTACGCTGGGTGATGTTCTTCCCCTGCCAGATCACATTGCCGGTGCGTGCCGGGATTAACCCCATCAGACACTTCAGTAAGGTGGTTTTTCCCACGCCGTTACGCCCAAGCAAACAGGTTACTTCGCCAATGCGGGCCTCAAAACTTACCCCGCGCAGGATATGACTGCCGCCGTAATATTGATTCAGTTCATTCACCTGTAACATCCGTCCTCCCTATCGCCCGAGGTAAACTTCAATAACCTGTTCATTGGCCTGGACGTCGCGCAGGCTCCCTTCCGCCAGCACGCGCCCCTGATGCAAAACGGTAACATGGTCGGCAATGGTTTCGACAAACCCCATGTCATGCTCCACCACCATCAGCGAGTGTTTCCCCGCCAGAGTGCGAAACAGCTCGGCGGTATACTCCGTTTCCGCGTCCGTCATCCCCGCCGCAGGTTCATCCAGTAGCAGCAGATGCGGCTCCTGTACCAGCAGCATACCGATTTCCAGAAACTGCTTTTGTCCGTGCGAAAGCAGCCCGGCGCGACGCCCACGCTCCGCGCCCAGGCGCAATAGCCCGAGCATCTCGTCAATGCGATCCCGCTGCTCGCCCGAGAGGCGCGCTCTTAACGTGGCCCAGACGGATTTATCCTCTTTCATCGCCAGTTCCAGATTCTCCTCCACCGTCAGGGCCTCAAACACGGTCGGTTTCTGAAATTTACGCCCAATGCCCTGGCGGGCAATCGCGATAGGATCGAGCGAAGTTAAGTCCGTGGACTGATCGTAAATCGCGCGTCCGCTTTGCGGCCGGGTTTTACCGGTAATCACATCCATTAAGGTGGTTTTTCCGGCGCCATTAGGGCCAATAACGCAGCGCAATTCCCCCACGCCAATGTTCAGGGTTAAATCCGTCAGCGCCTGGAAGCCGTCAAAATTGACGTTGATCCCTTCCAGTTGCAGAACCGGGTCTGTTTGATCGCGAAAACGATCCCCCGGCAACTGGCGGGTAAAAAGTCCGTCATCCGGTTGCATCATTTTTCTCCTTTGCGAAACAGACCAATGACGCCGCGCGGTAAAAACAGCGTAACGCCAATAAAGATCAGGCCGAGAAACAGCTGCCAGTACTCCGGCATAATCACCGTAAACAGACTTTTAGCGCCGTTCACCAGCACAGCGCCAAACACCGGGCCAATTAAGGTACCGCGACCGCCCAGCGCGACCCAGATAGCCGCTTCAATAGAGTTGGTCGGCGACATTTCGCTGGGGTTAATGATGCCGACCTGAGGAACGTACAGGGCGCCCGCCAGACCGCACAGAACAGCGGAGAGCGTCCATACCAGCAGTTTGAAGCCACGCGGATCGTACCCACAAAACATCAGGCGATTTTCCGCATCGCGCACGGCGGTCAGAACGCGGCCAAACTTACTGCGCGCAAGGAGATACCCCAGCCACAGCGCCAGCACCAGTAATATGACGGTCGCGAGAAACAGCGCAACGCGCGTGGAGGTCGCTGCAACAGGGAAGCCCAGCAACGTGGTAAACCCCGTAAACCCGTTATTGCCGCCAAACCCGGTTTCGTTACGGAAAAACAGCAGCATGCCTGCGAACGTCAGCGCCTGGGTCATAATGGAAAAATAGACGCCTTTGATTTTTGAGCGAAAGGCAAAATAGCCGAACACCAGCGCCAGCAGTCCCGGAACCAGCACGACCAGCAGCATCGCCCAGGCGAAGTGCTGCGTTCCCCACCAGAACCACGGTAATTCACTCCAGGAGAGGAAAGACATAAACGCGGGAAGTCCGTCGCCAGAGGCCTGACGCATCAGATACATTCCCATCGCATACCCGCCCAGCGCGAAGAAAATACCGTGCCCCAGAGACAGCATTCCGGCATACCCCCACACCAGATCCAGCGCCACAGCGACAATGGCGTAACAGAGGATCTTCCCGGCCAGCGTTAACACCCAGACCGGGACAGCCAGCGGGTGATCCGCAGGCAGCAGCGCCAGAAAAGGCAGAATCAGCAGCGCCGCCAGCAGGCAGAGGCCAAAAACCTGGACAGTACGCGGCGCTCTACGCGCCAGTGTTAATGTCATTGGCATGGTCATTAATCAATAACCCTCCCTTTCAGCGCAAACAATCCCTGAGGCCGTTTCTGGATAAACAGAACGATCGCAATCAGAATGACGATTTTGCCCAGCACCGCGCCCATTTGCGGTTCCAGAATCTTATTGAAGATACCCAACCCAAATGCGGCGGCCACGCTTCCCGCCAGTTGTCCGACGCCACCGAGCACCACCACTAAAAATGAATCAATAATATATCCCTGTCCCAGTTCCGGCCCGACGTTGCCCAGTTGCGACAAGGCCACGCCGCCCAATCCGGCGATCCCCGAGCCGAGGCCAAACGCCAGCATGTCCACGCGCCCCGTCGGCACGCCGCAACACGCCGCCATACTGCGGTTCTGCGTTACCGCGCGAACGCGCATCCCGAGGCGGGTTTTATTCAGCAATAGCCAGGTGAAAAACAGCACCAGCATGGCGAACCCCAGCACCACGATACGGTTCCAGGGCAACGTCAGGTTGGCATAGACCTGCACCCCGCCAGAAAGCCACGCAGGGTTGGCAACCTCCAGGTTTTGCGCGCCAAAGGTCATGCGTACCAGTTGGATCAGCATCAGGCTAATCCCCCAGGTCGCCAGCAGCGTTTCGAGAGGACGACCATAAAGATGGCGAATAATGCCGCGCTCCAGCGCCATTCCAGTTCCGGCGGCGATCAGGAAAGCAACCGGCAACGCCACAACGGGATAAAACGCCAGCCACTGTGGCATGAACTGCCCCATAAACTGCTGAACCATCCATGTGCTGTACGCGCCAAGCATCAGCATTTCACCGTGCGCCATATTGATTACGCCCAGTAATCCATAGGTGATCGCCAGCCCCAGGGCCGCCAGCAGCAGAATCGATCCCAGCGACAGCCCCATAAATGCCTGCCCCAGGAGATCGCCAATCACCATCCGCTGCGCGATTGCGTTCAGGCTTTCTGTCGCGGCCTCGCGAACACGCGCATCCGGTTCATGTTCAGCATCCGTAAAGGGTTGCAGGCGTGATTGCGTTTCCGGGTCGCCCGACTGCCCCAGTAAGACAATCGCCTGACGCCGGACGTCAGCGGAAAGACTCACCAGTTGCAGGTTAGCCAGCGCAATCTCCAGACGTGATGTCACTTCGCTTTCCGTTTCCTGCGCCAGCCGCTGCTGTAAAAGCGGCAGCATCGCGGGCGTGGCCTCCCGCTGTAACAGGCTGGCGGCAGCGGCTCTTTCCGTGACATTGTCACTTAATAGTTGATGCGTGGCTAACGCCCCGCTGACCAGGTTTCGCAGACGGTTAGTCAGACGAACCTTTTTCAGTTCGCCATCGGGCGCGGCGACAGCGCCGAGCGGCAGAACCTGCGTACCCTGCCGAATGAAAGCGTGCTTTGCGCTATCAGTCAGCACATTCTCACGCGCTAATGCGTTCAACAAAGGCAAACGCTGCGCCTCAGGCGTGATGGCCCATTGTTCTAATAACGTCGCCTGTTGCGCCCGGCTGGCGCCAACAAACACATCGGCATCGGTTGCCTGCACGATCCACGGCACCAGCCACGTCATTAGCAACACACCCCGAATAAAGCGCATGGCTTTCATGAAAGTGTTCTCCAGAATGTGCCCTCCCGCAGGAGGGCAAAAGATCAGTTGCTGGCGGTTTTAACAGGCTGGTCTGATTTTTTATCGTTACCGGCGATAAACGGGCTCCAGGGCTGGGCGCGAACCGGTTCGTCGGTTTGCCATACCACATTGAACTGGCCGTTATCTTCAATTTCGCCAATCATGACGGGTTTATGCAGATGGTGGTTGGTGGCGTCCATCGTCAGGGTGAAGCCAGACGGCGCAGCGAAGGATTGCCCCGCCATCGCCTCGCGGACTTTATCGACGTCGGTCGTACCGGCTTTTTCTACTGCCTGCGCCCACATATGCAGGCCCACATAGGTCGCTTCCATCGGATCGTTGGTCACGACGGTGTCGGCATTCGGCAGCTTATGCGCTTTGGCGTATGCCCGGTAATCCGCAACGAATTTCTGGTTAGTGGGGTTGTCGACAGATTCAAAATAGTTCCACGCCGCCAGGTTGCCCACCAGCGGTCTGGTATCGATACCGCGCAACTCCTCTTCACCGACCGAGAATGCCACGACCGGCACGTCTGTCGCTTTTATCCCCTGATTCGCCAGCTCTTTGTAGAACGGAACATTTGAGTCGCCGTTAATGGTAGAGACCACCGCCGTTTTGCCGCCCGCAGAGAATTTTTTGATATTGGCGACGATAGTCTGGTAATCGCTGTGTCCGAACGGGGTATACACCTCTTCAATATCTTTATCCTCGACGCCTTTGGCATGCAGCCAGGCGCGAAGGATCTTATTGGTGGTACGAGGATAGACATAATCGGTTCCCAGCAGGAAAAAGCGTTTCGCGCTGCCACCGTCTTCACTCATCAGATACTCGACAGCCGGAATAGCCTGCTGATTTGGCGCTGCGCCGGTATAGAAAACATTCGGCGATAACTCTTCCCCTTCGTATTGCACAGGGTAAAACAGCAGCCCGTTTAACTCTTCAAATACCGGCAACACCGATTTACGCGATACCGACGTCCAGCAGCCAAACACGACCGCGACTTTATCCTGGCTCAGCAGCTGACGCGCTTTCTCTGCAAACAGCGGCCAGTTTGAGGCCGGGTCAACCACCACCGGTTCCAGCTTTTTGCCCAGCACGCCGCCTTTAGCATTGATCTCATCAATCGTCATCAACGCCATATCTTTAAGCGGGGTTTCCGAAATGGCCATCGTGCCGGATAGCGAATGCATGATGCCGACCTTAATCGTATCGGCCGCCTGAACGCTAAAGCTCAGCCCCATCGCAACTACCGAGGCGGACAGTGCAAAGGCTTTTAATAATGTACGACGCTGCATAGTTTCACTCCTGAAATTAAGCTTGCTGGAAGTCCCGGTGCAACCGGACGGGCAAATGGTGCAAATTAAGGATGTTCAGAAGTGATAAGGCAAAATCGGTGCCAGATTTTTAAATGTCTATAAATATCAATTTATTAACCGGCAACAGGGCTGAAACAAGAAAATCGGAAACCACAAGGCGGGAAATACAACGAGGAAAATGATCCAGAATGAAACAGCGTTGCATTACGAATGTGCAACGCTGTGTAATAAAGAGAGGCAACTTACCAGACCTGACTGGCGATTTCGGTGATGAGGCGTACTTTGCCCCATTGCTGGGCCTCCGTCAGCGTATTCCCCTCTTCCGTGGAGGCAAATCCGCACTGTGGGCTAAGGCAGATCTGCTCTTTTACGACATAGCGCTCTGCCTCCTGCAAGCGGGCTTTCACCCCTTCCGGGTTTTCCAGCTCGCCGTTTTTCGTGGTCACCAGACCCAGAACCACCTGCTGACGTCCGGGCCGAACAAAGCGCAGCGGCGCGAAATCACCGGAGCGATCGTTATCATATTCCAGGAAAAACGCATCAACGTTCACCGTGCCGAACAACACTTCCGCCACCGGTTCATAGCCCCCTTCAGAGATCCACGTCGAACGGAAATTTCCCCTGCAAACATGCAGCCCGACCGTCAGATCGGCTGGTTTATCCTCCAGCGCACGGTTAATCACGCGGGCATAAATCTGCGCCAGTTCGTCAGGATCGTCACCCCGCTCACGAATCTGCTGACGTTGCTGGTCGGAGCACAAGTAAGCCCAGACGGTGTCATCCAATTGCAGATAACGACAGCCAGCTTCATAAAAAGCATGAATCGCATCGCGCCAGGTGGTAGCTAAATCATCGAAATAAGCGTCCAGATGCGGATAAACGGTAGCATCGATATCTTTGCGCCCGCCACGGAAATGCAGCACGCTGGGGGATGGAATGGTCATTTTGGGCTCGGCTGCGCCGCTAATGCTTTTCAGATAGCGGAAGTCTTCCAGCATAGGGTGATCGCCAAATCCCAGTTTTCCGGTAACGCGCACGCCGTGCGCTTTTGTCTGCACGCCATTAAACTGGATCCCCTTCTCAGCGTCATAGCGTTCAACGCCTTGCAGTCCATCGAAGAAATCAAAATGCCACCAGGCGCGGCGAAACTCGCCATCCGTGACGACATGCAGCCCGCAGGCACACTGCTGCTCCACAACGGTGCGGATAGCGTCATCTTCTACCGCGCGCAATTGTTGCGCCGTTATCTCGCCGCGTGCGAATTGCAAACGAGCTTGTTTGATCGTGTCCGGGCGTAAAAAACTGCCGACGATGTCTGCGCGAAACGGGGCCTGTTGTTTTTGCATGTGATCTCCTCATTCACCCGGCGTTAGTTGCCTGACGTGATAATTTATTATTTGAAGATTAGACTTCTGGATGGCTATGCGTCTAAAAATGACATGCAACCTGCTCACTGACAACCGAGAAAAATTCATCACCCTTGAAATAAATTCACATTGCCTCATCGTTTTGTGACGCTTTTTCATAGTCTGAAATCCCATACCGGAAAAATCCTGACGTTAACGTTGAAATAATCACCTAATTCAGCATTTGTTTAGATTTAATCTGCTACTATGGGTGCTCATGAGGTGAATTAAGGTAAGAGAGGAAACACACAAATAAAAGGAGGCATTATATGCTGGGTAATATGAACGTTTTCATGGCCGTTCTGGGAATTATTTTATTTTCTGGTTTTCTGGCCGCGTATTTCAGTCATAAATGGGATGATTAATGAACGGAGATAGCTCCTCACCGACAAGGCCCCTTGTAGCGTAACTGCACAAGGGGCCATTTTTTTACCCGCCCGGCAGACAGACAGACAAAAAAAACCGCCGGATAAACCAGCGGTGAATGCTTGCATGGATAGATTTGTGTTTTTACCTTATGCGTTATCAGGCAATTCCCTGCGCAGATAACGGATCATTGACCATCCTGACACAGGCAATATCAATGAAGGTTAAACAACATAGAACTAAACCAGCAAAACCGGTGTTTCGCGTTTCCATCCCTTTGCACACTTATGTCAGTGAATAACCGGTTATGTAAAGAGCGTGCCGTTCGGCTCATGCTACACACGCGTGATTTGCTGATCTTTGTCCATAAACATGCAGCGATTCCTTCCGGTTTGTTTACCCCGGTACATTGCCCTGTCTGCGCGTCCGATGACGACATCCAGCGGTTCTCCCTGCTGCGCCTGGGTAATGCCCGCAGTTACCGTTATCGAAAGTTCTCCATCAGGGTAGTTAATCGGATTATCCGCCACTAGCTGGCAGATACGTAACCCTGCCCGACAGGCCTGTTCATCCGTTTTTGTACGGATGATAATCACAAACTCCTCCCCGCCATAGCGGTAAGGCGTTTCATCGTAGCGCGTCCAGACGGATAAATTCGACGCCAGGGTGCGCAGCACGCTATCACCGACCAGATGACCATAGTTGTCATTGACCAATTTAAAGCGGTCAATATCAAAAAGCAGCAAATATAAATTAAGCGGTTGCGCATCAATAAGCTGACGATCGAAAGATTCATCAAGGACTCTGCGCCCGGGTAATCCGGTTAATATATCCATATTGCTGCGAATATTGAGCAGATATATTTTGTAGTCCATCACCGCCGAGGTAAATGCTAATAACGCTTCCTGAAAACTGTCAAAATGGTGATCTTCTGAACGTTTTTCCGCGATCGCCCGCAGTAATTCCCGACCTCGTGTATGCATGTGTTCATGAGCAATAATAATCTTGATAACAAAGCCCTTTTCTTCAGGTTCGTGTACCGGATGATTATTTAGCCATTGGCTGAACTGACACAGACAGTGAGAGTTGATATCGAAAATATCGGGTTGATTGACATCGCCAGACACTGTGCAACGAAACATTTTCACCAGCCACTGATAGTGGGCATCAATAGACTGGTTCAGATCTAACAAGATGGTATCGATTTCTATCGTTTTTTTAATCATTGCCGCTCCTTGGGCATACATCCTTGATGTACCGTAGTCTAGCGGTACAAAAGCAAATTTATGTCAATTTATTAATAGAAGGCCGAACCAGGAAATGGAGAATCTATAACGCTATGATTTTAAAGTGGTAATAAAGGAAAAAAGTGAATAATCCTGGAATATTTGCAATGCATTTAACATCTTTAATCGCCCTTCCTCTGCTGCGCCAGGCGAGTCAGGATCGTCTGACCGATATAATTACTCCAGTTGAAACTATTTTGCAAAACCACTACCGCGTTGCGATTTCTTTTATCAAACCCAATATAGCTGGAATACCCACCAATATATCCGACCTGATAGGTGATCTTTTGCGCAGAAAACTCATCACTCACCCACGCAATATTCGCTGCTTCTTTCTGTCGATAATAATAAGTCTGTGTGGCTTCAGCAAAAGCCCGATCGATGGCCGAAACGGTTGTGGATGTAAAATGCGCGCGGGCATAATTAGCCAGATCGCGGGCGCTACTGTATAAACTGGCCGCCCCCATCATATTTTTGTTAAAAACCCAGTCTGGCGTCAGATGGCCACGGGTAATGAGCTTAGGCTGATCGCCAGCATGGCCCAGCGCTCTTCGCGGGTATGCCTTCAATAAGGTGGGCGTATAACTGCTGTTTGTCATCGCCAGCGGTTCAAATATCATGCGTTGCGCCAGCGCCTGGATCGGCTCTCCCGTTCTGCGCTGCAAAATATACCCCAGGATGGCGTAGCCGATGTTGGAATACTGCGGAACGCGCGCGTCCGGCGCAGTAAAATCACTGAGATAACCCAGCACGGCGTCGCTGTCCAGCTGCGTATAAAAGTTCTCGCCGTTACTGAAATAGCGCATTAAGTTTTCCAGCGTCAGCAAATCCATAGGCTGCCGGGGCAAACCGGAAGTGTGAGTCACCAACTGGAGGAGCGTAATATTTTTGGCGTCAGGGCTTAAAGGCGTATTCTGTGGAAGCAACGTTTCCAGTGTATCCGTCCAGTTAAACACCCCTTCATCCACCAGCATCGTCGTCACTTCTGCCGTCACGCCTTTACTCAGCGAGCCTAAAGCGAACAGCGTATCTGGCGTGATGGGATAACGATTTTTATCATCGGTTATCCCGTAACTGTGAAATTCTGCCGGGCCATTATTCTGAATAACAGCAACAACGACGCCAGTCACCTCTTTTTCCCGCATATATTGCCGAATCATCGGATCAATACCGCGTCCGTAGTATCCCACCACAACTTGCGCGCTTTTTTGCGCAGGCATATCCAGCTGTGAAAGCGTGCTGTTGCCACACCCGATGAGCGCAAATAAGGATACGCAGAGCATCTGGTGTTTAATTTTCATTGTTCGCATCAGTTCTGATTCACAGACACAACAGGGTTTTTCTCAAACAAAGAGAAAAGCGGAAGAGAATACGAATACATGAAAACAGGGGCCCCGGATAAAAAGAAGCCCGCATTGTACACCAGTATCCCGGCAGCTTACTTAACATTGATAAAAAATCAGAGCGTTGCCTGATAAACATTCAGGCAGCGCCCTTGCGCTTAGCGGTCTAAACCCCGGTGTTTTAACATGGGTTCGATACGCGGTTCATGACCCCGCCACGCCGGGTAGAGACGTTCCAGATCCGTACTGTTGCCGCGTGACAAGATGGCATCACGGAAACGCTGTCCGTTCTCACGCGTTAACCCTCCCTGTTCAACAAACCACTGGTAGCCGTCGTCCGCCAACATTTGCGTCCACAAATAGGCGTAATAACCTGCCGCATACCCGCCACCGAAAATATGGGCGAAATAGCTGCTCCGGTAGCGCGGCGGCACTGCCGGAAGATCGAGTTCTTCCGCCGCCAGCGCCTGCTGTTCAAAGAGATCGACCGACTGCGATGCCGAAAAGGTTTCAAGACTGTGCCAGCGCATATCCAGCAATGCGGCGCTGAGCAGTTCCGTCATGTCATAGCCTTTGTTAAACAGGCTTGCCCGCCGCATTTTTTCCTGCAACGCTTCAGGCATTTTTTCACCCGTCCCGACGTGGCGCGCATAGCGTTCGAACACCTGCGGATGACTCGCCCAGTGCTCATTAATCTGCGAAGGAAATTCGACAAAATCGCGCGGGGTGTTCGTCCCCGACAGCGTCGCATAGCGCTGTGTCGCAAACAGGCCGTGCAGCGTATGACCAAATTCATGGAACAAGGTGATCACATCATCCCAAAGCAACAATGCGGGCTGCCCTGCCGCTGGCTTCTGGTAATTACAGACGTTGTAGATAACCGGTCTGGTTTCGTTAAGCGTGGATTGTTCAATAAAATTGCCCATCCATGCGCCGCCGCTTTTTGACTCGCGGGCAAAGAAATCACCATAAAACAACGCCAGACCGACGCCATCATGATCGAAAATTTCCCAGACGCGCACATCAGGATGGTAAACCGGGATATCAAAGCGCTCGATAAACTTAATGCCGAACAGCTGGTTTGCCGTCCAGAACACGCCGTCGTTCAGTACCGTATCTAACGCAAAGTATGGTTTGAGCTGCGCTTCATCCAGCGCGTATTTTCCACGGCGTACCTGCTCAGCATAGTACGCCCAGTCCCACGCCTGGGTCGTGAATCCTCCCTGCTCATCATCGATCACTTTCTGGATCTCAGCCTGCTCATCCAGCGCGCGCTGACGCGCGGCCGGAACAATGGCGCGCATAAAAGCGAGCGCCGCGTCAGGCGTTTTCGCCATCTGATCGGCGGTTTTCCAGGCGGCATAACTGGCAAACCCGAGTAATGTTGCCTGCCGTGTACGGATGTCCACCAGACGCTGAACAATCGCACGCGTGTCGTTGGCGTCGTTCTTTTCCGCACGAGTCCATGCGGCGTTGAACAGATTTTCACGGGTCTGGCGATCGCGTAAAACGGCCAGTGTCGGTTGTTGTGTGGTATTGAGAAGCGGAATAAGCCAGCGATCCGCCAGCCCTTTTTCCCTGGCGGCATCAGCGGCAAGAGCGACCTCCTCCTGACTCAATCCGTCCAGTTGATGGCGATAATCAACCACCATCCCACCGGATTTATTCGCCGCCAATAGCCGCTGATTAAACTGGCTGGTCAGCGTGGCGGATTCGGTATTCAGGCTCCTGAGCTGCGCTTTATCGTCATCGCCAAGCTGCGCGCCGGAAAGTACAAAACGCTGGTGGATAATCTCCACAAGACGCAACGACTCGGCATCCAGCGCCAGCGTCTCCCGCTGTCGCCAGACCGCATCCACACGCGCAAAGAGCGTACTGTTGAGATAAATATCATTTGCCAGCGCCGCCAGTTCAGCGGAAAAGGCTTCATCAAGGCGCTGTAATTCGTCATTGGTATGCGCCGCTGTCATGGCGAAAAACACGCTTGTCACACGGGTGAGCAACGCGCCGCTTTGCTCCAGCGCCAGATACGTGTTCTCAAAATCAGGCGCTTGCGGGTTTTGGACAATCGCATCAATTTCAGCGCGCTTTTGCCGCATCCCTTCGTCAAACGCCGGGCGGTAATGGCGGTCTTCAATCAGATCAAAACGCGGGGCCTGGTAAGGCAATACGCTCTGGCTAAAGAATGGATTCGTTAACGACATTTTTCACTCCTGCAAACGATTTGTTCATTAGAGTAGGTCTCCCTTGAAATGACCGCAATCCCATTAACGAGGATTACCCCTGAACAGAGATGGCGTGCTATGGTAATACAACACAAAAAGCGTTGAGGAACAGTGAGATGATCGTTTTAGTCACCGGTGCGACCGCAGGTTTCGGCGAATGCATTACACGTCGTTTTATTGAGAATGGACACAAAGTGATTGCCACTGGCCGTCGCCAGGAACGCCTGCAAGAATTGAAAGATGAGCTGGGCGACAATCTGTTTATCGCTCGTTTAGATGTGCGTAACCGTGCATCCATTGAAGATATGCTGGCGTCATTACCCGCAGAGTGGCGCAACATTGATGTGCTGGTCAACAACGCCGGGCTGGCGCTGGGGCTTGAGCCCGCGCATAAAGCCAGCGTGGAAGACTGGGAAACCATGATCGACACGAACAACAAAGGTCTTATTTACATGACCCGCGCGGTTCTGCCTGGCATGGTGGAGCGCAATCGCGGCCACATCATCAATATTGGCTCTACCGCAGGTAGCTGGCCATACGCGGGTGGCAACGTATATGGCGCAACCAAAGCGTTTGTGCGCCAGTTCAGTCTGAATCTGCGCACGGATTTACACGGTACGGCAGTACGCGTTACCGATATTGAACCCGGTCTGGTCGGCGGCACGGAGTTTTCTAACGTCCGCTTTAAAGGCGATGACGACAAAGCGGGTAAAACCTACGAGAACACAACCGCGCTCACGCCGGATGATGTCACAGAAGCGGTATGGTGGGTCGCTAATCTGCCTGCGCATGTGAACATTAATACGCTGGAAATGATGCCGGTTACGCAGTCTTTTGCCGGACTGAGCGTTCATCGGGGTTAATTTTTATACCCGGCCTGCGGGTCGGGTATAGATAGTGACAAAAAAGTGGTAGAGTATTCTGGTTAACTCTCTAAAAAGTAAGAACGAATGACCGTTGAAACCCAACTCAATCCTACGCAGCCTGTAAATCAGCAAATTTACCGCATTCTCCGACGTGACATCGTGCACTGTCTGATTGCGCCAGGCACACCGCTTTCCGAGAAAGAGGTTTCCGTGCGCTTTAACGTGTCGCGCCAGCCTGTACGTGAAGCGTTTATTAAGCTGGCGGAAAACGGTTTGATTCAAATCCGCCCTCAGCGCGGCAGCTATGTGAATAAGATTTCATTATCGCAGGTGCAGAATGGGTGTTTTGTCCGACAGGCCATCGAATGTGCGGTCGTTCGTCGCGCGGCGTTGATGATCACCGACAGCCAGTGCTATCAGCTGGAGCAGAACCTTCACCAGCAGCGGATCGCCATTGACCGCAAGCAGCTCAACGATTTCTTCCAGCTTGATGATGAATTTCACCAGAAGCTGGCATTAATTGCCGATTGCCAGCTGGCGTGGGATACGGTTGAAAATATTAAAGCCACTATCGACCGCGTGCGTTATATGAGTCTGGATCATGTGTCGCCGCCTGAAATGTTGCTGCGCCAGCATCATGATATTTTTGCCGCCCTGGAAAAGCATGACGCCGACGCAGTGGAACGCGCAATGACTGTGCATCTACAGGAGATTGGCGAGTCCGTTCAGCTTATCCGCCAGGAAAACAGCGACTGGTTCAGCGAAGAGTAATCCCGCTGACAAACAAGCCGGATGGCGGCGTAACCGCCTTATCCGGCCTACAATAGTCAATGATGTTGAACGTTGCAGGCCTTATCCGGCCTACAACCATGCAGAGATTACGCTGATGCGATATTCGCCGCATATTTTGCAACGGTTGCTTTCGCGCCGTTGGCAAGCAGCGACAGATACGCTTCTTTCACCTTATTCTTAAACAGCTCAACGTGCGGCAATTCATTACCAAAAATCGCATCAATGGCCAGCAGCGCCTGAACGCGACTTTCCCCTTCTTCACTGCCCTGAACCGCTTGCTGAATAACCGGCAGCAGCGGATCGCTAATTTCAATCGGATTCCCCTGCTCATCAACGCCGCCAACGTAACGCATCCAGCCCGCCACGCCTAAGGCCAGCAGGTCGAAACGGCTGTTATGCGCGATATGCCAGCGAACGGAGTCCAGCATACGCTGCGGCAGTTTCTGGCTACCGTCCATCGCAATCTGCCAGGTACGGTGACGCAACGCCGGGTTGCTGTAGCGCGCGATCAGCAAATCGGCATAACGCTTCAGATCCACCCCCTTCACTTTCAGCGTCGGCGCCTGTTCCTGCAACATCAACGCATGCGCGGCCAGGCGGTAATTCTCATCTTCCATGCAGTCATTAATGTGCTGATAGCCCGCCAGATACCCGAGGTACGCCAGGAATGAGTGACTGCCATTAAGCATACGCAGTTTCATCTCTTCGAACGGGATAACATCTGCTACCAGTTCAGCGCCCGCTTTTTCCCATTCAGGGCGACCCGCGACAAAATTATCCTCAATCACCCACTGGCGGAACGGTTCACACGCCACACCCGCAGGATCGCGTACGCCGGTTAACTGTTCGATCTTATCCAGCGTGTCAGCCGTCACCGCCGGTACAATACGATCAACCATCGTGGACGGGAACGTCACATGTTGCTCAATCCACGCGGCCAGCTCTGCATCTACCGCACGGGCATAGGCAGTAACTACATTGCGCATGACGTGTCCATTTTCAGGCATGTTATCGCAGGACATCACGGTAAATGGCGCCAGGCCAGCCGCTTTACGACGCGCCAGCGCTTCCACCACCACGCCAGGCGCGGATTTCGGCTGCTGCGGGTTTTGCAGATCGGCGGCGATCATCGGGTGATCCAGCATCAACTGACCGGTCGCCGGAGAGTGGCAGTACCCTTTTTCTGTAATCGTCAGGGAAACAATCGCCACCTGCGGCTCGCACATGGCAGCCAGGACGGTTTCCAGACCGTCAACCTGCGCGTGCAGCGCGTTTTTTACCACCCCAACAACCCTTGCGGTCCAGGCATCCGCTGACATTTCCGCCACGGTATACAGGTTGTCTTGCTGTTTCAGGTCGGCAATCTGCTGCTCGCCGCCAATCAGGTTGACTTCACAATATCCCCAGTCGCTGTTGTGTTCCGCCGCGAGGATATCCGCGTAGACACCCTGATGCGCGCGATGGAATGCGCCAAAGCCCAAATGCACAATGCGAGGAACCAGTCTGGCGCGATCGTAATGAGGAAGCGAAGCCTTAGCCGTTAAGAGCTTGTTTTGCATGGTATGACCTATTGTATGAATGAATTCAGGACTGTCTCAGAGTAGCGCCTGTAGGGTTGTATGATTTGATTTGAATTAAGCTTTTTGCAATTGGTATGACATCATTTTAAAGTTATGTGACAACATGACCGAAATTCAACATTCCCTGTCCATTCCGGTCATGCCCTGTGCGACGTTACCCTACCTGCGTTGCCGAACCCTGAACGCTACTTGCCGCCTTTAGGTCCGCTGCATCCTCCAGCACGCTCAGATCGCGATCTTTCACTTCCGGCATCAAAAACGCTGAAATTAAGCCGATAAGAGAATAGGCAATGATCATCGCTAATATAGGCAACCAGGAATCGGTCATATTACAGAAAATACCTGCCAGTACAGGACCAAATCCAACGGCGACTAATCCACCGGCTTCTTTTGAAATCGCCATCCGGGTAAAGCGATTACGCGAACCAAACATCTCGGCCATCGTAATGTTTTCCAGCGCGAAGAGACCCAACACGGCGAAGTTATGAATAACAATAAGCGCGGTCATAATCACGCCGGGGCTATAGGTTTTATCCACGATGATAGACAACATCGGGTACGCAAGAATAATCGCAGATATATTCAATAAAATATAAGGCAGACGACGACCATATTTATCAGATAACCATCCCAAAAGTGGAATAGTAATAAAACCAATAACAGAGCTAATCATTAACGCGTCGGTAGGAATCGCCTTATTGAATAATAACGTCTGCACTAAATATCCTGCAAGGAATGTCTGAATTAACCCAGAATTGCCCGCCTGACCGAAACGTAAACCGGTTGCCAGCCAGAAGGATTTACTGCTAAACATGGCACCCAATGTGTTTTCTGATGCGTTATTTAACGCCGGCGCATTTTCGCTTTCATTGACCTTTTCAAATACCGGGCTTTCTTTGAGGTTCATACGCAGCCAGATAGCGAAGATCATGACAACAACGCTCGCCAGGAATGGGATACGCCATCCCCAGGCCAGAAGCTGTTCTCTGTCAAGCGCAAAGAACATCACTGCCCAGATTGCCGTTGCGCTCAGCGTACCGCAGTTTGTTCCCATTGCGACAAGCGAGGAAATAATGCCGCGTTTCCCTTTAGGCGCATACTCAGCCAGCATCGTTCCCGCCCCGGAGATCTCCGCCCCGGCGCCTAACCCCTGAACAATACGTAACGTCACCAGTAAAACAGGCGCAAATATACCAATTTGCGCATAGGTCGGCAGAACCCCAATGAGGGTTGTACAAATCCCCATCATGGTGATAGTGATAAACAAGACCTTTTTACGCCCAATACTGTCGCCCATTTTGCCGAAAATAAACGCGCCGACAATACGTGCGATATATCCTGCGCCATAGGTTCCCATCGCCAGAATAAGCGCCATTGCGGCGGACTGTTCCGGGAAAAATATCTCATGGAAAACTAATGCAGCGCCCAGAGAATATAACTGGAAATCCATAAACTCAAGGGCGGTTCCCAGCCAACCGGATACGGCGGCTCTGATTAAATCTTTTGTTGACCGTTCATGTTTTTGTTGAGTCATATTGGCAATCTCTAAGAGGTAAGATGCGTACCACTCTCTCGCATTTATTAATATTATTCAGAGAATGTGAGTAAAACCTTGCAGCAGTGCCGTTGGTCTTTCTCAAACAATTCAATCGCGTCAGTGACATGGTGATAATTAAACGTATGCGTGACGAGCTTATCGGGATCGATCAGACCTTTTTCCAGCCAGCCAATAACGACCGGGAATTTATTCGCATTCAAACGGGACGAATAAATTGACAGTTCCTTGCCGGTAATCCCCTGCTGCACAATCTGGCAAGGATCGCTGGAGAACCCCATCAGTACAATGCGCGCGGCGGGCGACGCCAGCGAGATAGCTTCTTGTAAAATGGACGGATGACACGCCGCATCGACGATCAGCGTCGGTTTTAACCCTTTTTCATCCAGGAAATCTTGCAGAGATTGCTGTCCATTATTGATAACCCAGTCGGCGCCGCTTTCTTTCGCCATCTCCAGCCGTTCATCAATACGATCGGCAACAATCACCTCTTTAACGTTATAAACGCCCTTCAGCGCCTGAACCGTCGTCAGTCCCATCGGCCCTGCGCCATAAATCAGCGCAATATCGTTCTCTGTCGGATTAACCTGCCCGGTGACGTTCGCCGCAATGGTGAAAGGTTCAACCATCACCGCGTGCTTATCAGCAATGGCATCCGGGATCGTAAACGCGTTTTTCGCCGGAACGACCGCATATTCACTAAATCCGCCGTCGCGGTGTACGCCCAGAACAACCAGCGAGGTACATACATTGGGCTTGCCTATTGAACAGGGATAGCAATGCCCGCAACTGATGACGGGATCGACCGATACGCGTTCCCCCACTCTGGCGTGGCTAACACCTTCGCCTACGGCGTCAATCACACCAAAAAATTCATGCCCGATAACACGCGGATACTTTGCAAAAGGATTATGCCCACGATAGATATGGCTATCAGAACCGCAGATCCCCGCCAGTTTCACTTTAACCCGAACGTCCCCGGCCGCAGGCTCAGGGATAGGACGCTCCGCTAAAACCAGCGTGTCAGGTTTTTCAATCACTATACTTTTCATGTCATATCACTCCTTACCAGTTCCACAACGTGCCATCTTCCAGACGGGCGACCGGCAAATACGCAGGGTCATACGGATATTTCGCCGCCAGTTTTTCATCAAACTCAATACCAAGACCCGGCTTGTCGCCTGGGTGCATATAGCCGTTATCGAACGTCCAGCTATGCGGGAAGACATCAAGCATTTGTTCGGAGTACCCCATGTATTCCTGAACGCCAAAGTTAGGCACCCACAGATCAAAGTGAAGCGCTGCGGCCATGCAAACCGGCGACAAATCAGAAGGCCCATGAGACCCTGTGCGCACCTGGTAAAGCGAGGCAAAATCCGCAATGCGGCGCATCCCCGTAATGCCGCCGGCATGGGTAATGGTGGTGCGGATATAGTCAATCAGTTGCTCCTCAATGAGCTGCTTGCAGTCCCAGATGCTGTTGAACACTTCCCCGACGGCAATCGGCGTCACCGTATGCTGACGAATCAGACGGAAGCATTCCTGGTTTTCCGCAGGCGTCGGGTCTTCCATCCAGAACAGACGATAATCCTCAACGCGCTTACCAAAACGGGCGGCTTCAATCGGCGTCAGGCGGTGGTGCATGTCGTGAAGCAAATGCTCTTCAAAACCAAATTCAGCACGTACGGCGTCAAACAGTTTCGGCGTGAAATCGAGGTATTTCTCGGTTGACCAGAGTTGCTCTTCCGGCCACTGGCCTTTCGTAGCGGGTTCGTAGGCCAGACCTTTGCCTTTAGACATGCCGTAGGTGGTTTTCATACCCGGCACGCCGCACTGCACGCGAATCGCTTTAAACCCCATCTCTTTGTGACGCGCATAATCTTCCAGCACATCATCAATGGTGTGACCCGTCGTGTGGCAATAGACCATCACGCCTTCGCGGGATGCGCCGCCCAGCAACTGATACAGCGGCATGTTGGCGGCTTTCGCTTTGATATCCCACAGCGCCATGTCAACGGCAGAAATAGCAGACATCGTGACCGGCCCGCGACGCCAGTAGGCGCCTTTATAAAAGAACTGCCAGATATCTTCGATACGGTGCGCATCGCGGCCAATAAGCTGCGGGCAAAGGTGATCTTTCAGATAGGATGCCACCGACAGCTCACGGCCATTCAGGGTAGCGTCGCCCAGGCCGGTGATACCGTCCTCGGTGGTGATTTTCAGCGTGACAAAGTTACGTCCCGGACATGTGACAAAAACTTCAGCCCCTACAATCTTCATTGTTGTTCCTTACATCTCTTCTGTGCGATGCAGGAAACTTACACACCTGAACTACTACCATACAAGTATAATGATCAAAAAATCGCTCATCGATCACAAAATAAGGCGCTTAAGCGCGCCCCCACCCGGCAACGATAATCAGCATTCCACAGAGTGCGATCAGTGCGCCTGACCAGTCATAAAGACTGAGTCTGACGCCGTCAACAAAGCGTAACCATAACAGCGCAGTACAGACATAGACCCCGCCATAAGCCGCATAGACGCGGCCGCTGGCGGCCGGATGCAACGTCAGCAGCCAGACGAATAACGCCAGTGAGACTCCCGCCGGAACCAGCAGCCAGGCCGTTGCGCCCCGCTTCAACCATAGCCAGGGCAGAAAACAGCCCACGATTTCGCACAGTGCGGTTATGAAAAAAAGAAGTGTTGTTTTTAGCATCATCATCATTGCGTTACGTCAGGTTTAAGCATGATACGCCAGAATAGCGCCTTCGTATCCATACCCGCAGGGTGGGTATGCCCTGCGCCAGGAATGGTGTAGAATTTAGACAAGTTTTATCCCTCTATCATGAAAGGAATTAACCATGAACAATACACTTAGCAAACGCCTGTGCCTGACGGCAATGCTTGCGCTGGGTGCTGTCGTGTATACCACCTCCGCATTCGCGAATACCAGCAAACTGATCATTGAATCTGGAGACAGCGCGCAAAGCCGCCAACACGCAGCCATGGAAAAGGAACAATGGAATGATACCCGCAGCCTGCGCCAGAAAGTGAACACGCGCACGGAGAAAGAGTGGGACAAAGCCGACGCCGCGTTTGATAACCGCGACAAGTGCGAGCAGAGCGCCAACCTTAACGCGTACTGGGAACCGAATACGCTGCGTTGCCTGGATCGTCGTACTGGCCGTACCGTTGCGCCATAACAGTGCGTTGAGCGACAGACGGTAAGGACACAAAATGACCCACGCCAACAGTGTTAAGTTGCGCCCGCTGGAGCGCGAAGATTTACGATTCGTCCACCAGCTTGATAACAACGCCAGCGTAATGCGTTACTGGTTTGAAGAGCCGTACGAAGCGTTTGTCGAGCTGTCTGACCTGTATGATAAGCACATTCATGACCAGAGCGAACGGCGCTTTGTCGTGGAGTGCAACGGCGAAAAAGCCGGTCTGGTCGAACTGGTAGAAATTAATCACGTTCACCGCCGGGCTGAGTTTCAAATCATCATCTCGCCGGAATACCAGGGAAAAGGGCTGGCTTCGCGCGCGGCGAAGCTGGCGATGGACTACGGATTCACCGTACTCAACCTTTATAAGCTGTATCTGATTGTTGATAAAGAAAACGAAAAAGCCATTCACATTTACCGTAAGTTAGGTTTTATGGTTGAAGGTGAACTGATTCATGAGTTCTTTATCAATGGCCAATACCGCAACACCATTCGTATGTGCATTTTCCAGCAGCAATATCTGGACGATCACAAAACACCAGGCTCAAGCCTGCTGAAGCCTACCGCACAGTAAGCCGCTACCCGGCTGTGTCAGACGCAGTCGGGTAATAATCAATCGTATTTTTAATGGTATAGCTCCGCGCAACGGCGGGTTCGACGCTTTCATCAACGATCACAAGCTGGCAGTTGATCGGATTGGCGTAATTATCATATTCACACGTCTGCTTCACATTGCCTAACGGGCGATCGTTCAGCAGGCTGACCGCCGTATAGTCGAGCTTTTTAAGCGGGTCCGCCGACGGTTTTGCATCAATGGATAACGTTTTGTCTTTACTGATGGTGGTCTTACCCAACGGATACCCTTCCGCATCATAGCGGTATTGTACCTTCGTCTCTCTTCCCGTTGCGGAAACAACAAAACCGTTATCGTCCGTATCCCAGACCACGCCTGCCGAGGGCAACTCCGCCAACTGACATTTCCCCTGCAAGCGCACTCTTTTCTCCATCGTCTCGGCATCGCGGTAGTAGTTTGCATCCAGTACCAACGCCAGCCCGGTATTGTTTTCCAGATCGTGCAGTTCCAGCGTATCAAAGCAGCCTTCCTGCGAAAGCGTTCCGCTGATGCGCTTCGTCACTTCCCCTTTGTCGTTCATCAACGTCTGGCTGAAATCTTTAACCGGGCCGCGCAACGGATCAAAATCGAACTCATTGGAAAAGCTGGCCATTTCCGGGGTAAAGGAGACCAGAACAGTGGCGTTATCACATCCAACAAGCAGCACACACAGAAAGCTCACCAGGGTCTGTTTCTTCACGTTATTCACCAGGATAAGGAGATGATTCTCAATCATATTAGCAAATACAGTTGTTTACACTAGAAATGCTAAGCTTTCATTATCGTGTTCATAAAAGGAGTGAATGATGAAAATCTCAGCAGGAATTGCAGCGTGTCTGCTCATCGTCGCCTCCCCGCAGGTACTGGCGGCGCCGGAGTCATGTGAAAGAGTCAAAAGCGACATCGAACAGCGTATCATTAACAATGGTGTGGCGGAGTCCAGTTTTACGTTAACTATTGTTCCTAATGACCAGGCGGATCAGCCCGATTCCCAGGTCGTAGGCCACTGTGCAAACGATACCCATAAAATTTTGTATACCCGCACCAGCAGCGGAAACGCTCCTGCCAGTACCAGTCCTTCTCAGGACGGGCATGCTGTCGAACCTCAGTAACAGATAAGAGCCTGATATACCAGGCTCTTACTCCCTCTTAGAAAGATTCCCTCAATTTTGACATGGATTAATAACCCCTACCTATAAGGGGTTAAAATCACTCTTTCATTAGTATCCTATTAATTTTGTTATAAACATAATTATATAACGATAACTATAATGGAGTGAATTATGTCCGATGTTGAACAACAGGGAGGCATCAGCCGCAGGACGTTAGTGAAATCCACTGCGATAGGATCGCTGGCGCTCGCTGCCGGAGGGGTCTCCTTGCCTTTCGGGATGCGTACCGCTGCGGCTGCCGTGCAGCAGGCAATCCAGCCCGTTGAAGACAAAGTGGTCTGGGGAGCATGTTCGGTCAACTGCGGTAGCCGCTGCGCCCTGCGTCTCCACGTCAAAGATGATGAAGTCTGGTGGGTGGAAACCGACAACACTGGCGAAGATGTCTATGGCAATCACCAGGTGCGCGCCTGCCTGCGCGGACGTTCAATCCGTCGGCGAATTAACCATCCTGATCGCCTCAACTACCCGATGAAACGCACAGGCAAACGCGGCGAAGGAAAATTTGAGCGCATCAGTTGGGAAGAAGCGCTGGATACCATCAGCAACAGCCTGAAAAACACGGTCGATAAATACGGTAACGAGGCGGTGTACATTAACTACACCTCCGGTATCGTCGGCGGCAACATCACCCGCTCCTCGCCTTATGCCTCTCTGGTGGCCCGCCTGATGAACTGTTACGGCGGTTTTCTTAGCCACTATGGCACCTACAGCACCGCGCAAATCGCGGCGGCCATGCCCTACACCTATGGTTCGAACGAGGGTAACAGCACCTCCGATATCGAAAACACCAAACTGGTGGTGATGTTCGGTAATAACCCGGCAGAAACCCGTATGAGCGGCGGCGGAATTACCTGGTTCCTGGAACAGGCCAGGGAACGCTCAAATGCGCGCATGATCGTTATCGATCCACGCTATACCGATACCGCGGCAGGACGTGAAGACGAATGGATACCTATTCGTCCCGGCACCGATGCCGCGCTGGTCGCCGGACTGGCCTGGGTGCTCATCACCGAAGATCTTGTCGACCAGCCTTTCCTCGACAACTACTGCGTGGGTTACGACGAAAAAACGCTACCGGCCGATGCGCCAGCGAATGGCCACTATAAAGCCTATATTCTGGGCCAGGGCGAAGACGGCACGGCCAAAACGCCTGAGTGGGCGTCGCGCATTACCGGTATTCCGGCGGATCGCATCATTAAGCTCGCCAGAGAGATTGGCGCGGCTAAACCGGCCTGTATTTGTCAGGGTTGGGGCCCGCAGCGTCAGGCGAACGGTGAACTCACCGCACGCGCGATTGCGATGCTGCCGATTCTGACGGGCAATGTCGGTATTCACGGCGGGAACAGCGGCGCGCGCGAATCCACCTATACCATCACCATTGAACGCATGCCGTTACCGGAAAACCCGGTAAAAACGCAGATCTCCGTGTTTACCTGGACGGACGCCATTGCCCGCGGCCCGGAAATGACCGCCCTGCGCGACGGCGTGCGCGGTAAAGAAAAGCTGGATGTGCCGATCAAGTTCATCTGGAATTACGCGGGCAATACCATCACCAACCAGCATTCGGATATCAATAAAACACACGAGATCCTGCAAGACGAATCGAAGTGCGAAATGATCGTGGTCATCGACAACTTTATGACCTCTTCCGCGAAATACGCCGATATTCTGTTGCCGGACCTGATGACGGTCGAACAGGAAGACATCATTCCTAACGACTACGCGGGCAATATGGGTTATTTAATCTTCATCCAGCCCGCGACCGCCCCTAAATTCGAGCGTAAGCCCATTTACTGGATAATGAGCGAAGTCGCGAAGCGGCTGGGCCCGGACGTGCACCAGAGGTTTACCGAGGGGCGAACCCAGGAACAGTGGCTGCAATATCTGTACGCCAAAATGCTGGCTAAAGACCCGGAGTTACCGGGCTATGACGAGCTGAAAAAAATGGGGATCTACAAGCGTAAAGATCCCAACGGCCATTTCGTGGCCTATAAAAAATTCCGTGAAGACCCACAGGCAAACCCGCTGAAAACGCCGTCCGGCAAGATAGAAATTTACTCCAGCCGCCTGGCTAAAATCGCCCAAACCTGGGAGCTGGAAAAAGGCGACGTCATCAGCCCGCTTCCCATTTATGCCTCAACGTTCGAAGGATGGGACGATCCTAAGCGCAGCGTATTCCCACTGCAACTCTTTGGTTTTCATTATAAATCACGCACGCACTCCTCTTACGGCAACATTGATGTTCTCAAATCCGCCTGCCGTCAGGAAGTCTGGATTAACCCCGTGGATGCGCAAAAACGCGGTATCGCCAACGGGGATATGGTGCGGGTATTTAACGATCGCGGCGAAGTACGCATTCCGGCGAAAGTCACGCCACGCATTCTCCCCGGCGTGAGCGCGATGGGCCAGGGCGCCTGGCATGATGCCGATATGTCAGGCGATCGCATCGATCATGGCGCCTGCGTGAATACGTTAACGACGCAGCGCCCCTCTCCGCTGGCGAAAGGAAATCCGCAGCACACCAATCTGGTCGAAATCGAGAAAGTGTAACCCCCATCCCCTGAAACGATTACAGGCGTTTCGGGGGATGTGTTCGCACGTCCATCGGTCATGTGAACAAACCAACGTCCTGTAAAAACAAATTTTATAAATCGCGTTTCTTTTTTTTAATCAATAAGCAAAGTGAGTAACTATGAAAATCACCACGCCTGAGGCGCTCATGACGGCCACTATCAGCCGTCGTAGTCTGGTGAAAACATCCGCCATTAGTGGTCTCGCGCTCGCCAGTAGCGCCTTCACGCTTCCTTTCTCCCGAATCGCCCGCGCCGCTGACGGCCTTTCGCCTGCGCCAGTGGAAGAAAAAGCGGTCTGGAGTTCCTGTACCGTCAACTGCGGGAGCCGCTGTCTGCTACGGCTGCATGTGAAAGATGATGCAGTGTACTGGGTCGAGTCCGACACCACCGGCGATGACGTCTACGGCAATCATCAGGTGCGGGCCTGCCTGCGCGGACGCTCGATCCGTCGCCGCATGAATCACCCGGATCGCCTTAAATACCCGATGAAACGCGTCGGTAAACGCGGCGAAGGCAAATTTGAACGTATCAGCTGGGATGAAGCGCTGGATACCATTGGCGACAACCTGAAGCGTATTCTGAAAGATTACGGCAACGAAGCCGTACATGTGCTGTATGGCACCGGCGTGGATGGCGGGAACATCACGAACTCCAACGTGCCTTATCGTCTGATGAACTCATGCGGCGGTTATCTCAGCCGTTACGGCAGCTACAGTACCGCACAAATCAGCGCCGCAATGAGTTATATGTTCGGCACGAATGACGGCAACAGCCCGGATGACATCGCCAACAGTAAACTGGTGGTAATGTTCGGCAACAACCCGGCAGAAACGCGCATGAGCGGCGGCGGCGTGACCTACTATGTGGAACAGGCTCGCGAACGTTCCAACGCCAGAATGATCGTCATCGATCCGCGTTATAACGATACGGCGGCGGGTCGCGAAGATGAATGGCTCCCTATTCGTCCCGGTACTGATGCCGCGCTGGCGGCGGGGATCGCTTGGGTACTCATCACCGAAAATCTGATCGACAAGCCTTTCCTCGATAAATACTGCGTCGGTTACGACGAAACGACCTTACCCGCCAGCGCGCCGCGTAATGCGCACTATAAAGCCTATATTCTGGGCGATGGCCCGGACGGTATTGCCAAAACACCGGAATGGGCCGCGCATATCACCAGTATCCCGGCGGAAAAAATCATCCAGCTGGCACGGGAAATCGGCTCGGCAAAACCGGCGTATATCTGTCAGGGCTGGGGGCCGCAGCGTCACTCCAATGGCGAACAGACTGCACGCGCGATCGCCATGCTCTCTATCCTGACCGGCAACGTCGGGATCAACGGCGGCAACTCCGGCGTGCGTGAAGGCACCTGGGACCTCGGCGTAGAGTGGTTTTCTATGCTGGATAACCCGGTAAAAACGCAGATCTCCGTTTTTACCTGGACAGACGCCATCGATCATGGCGCGGAAATGACCGCCACACGCGACGGCGTGCGCGGTAAAGATAAGCTTGACGTCCCGATCAAATTTATGTGGTGCTACGCCAGCAATACGCTGATTAACCAGCATGGCAACATCGCCCACACCCATGACGTATTACAGGACGACAGCAAGTGCGAAATGATCGTCGGGATTGAGCACTTCATGACGGCGTCCGCCAAATACTGCGACATTCTGCTGCCGGACCTGATGCCAACGGAACAGGAAGATCTTATTTCGCACGAATCCGCAGGCAACATGGGTTATGTCATCCTGGGGCAACCGGCCACCTCACCAAAATTTGAAAGAAAGCCGATCTACTGGACGCTGAGCGAAATCGCCAGACGCCTCGGCCCGGACGTCTACCAGACATTTACGGAAGGCCGTACCCAGCATGAGTGGGTGAAATACCTGCATGCCAAAACCAAAGCGCGTAACCCGGAAATGCCGGACTACGAAGAGATGAAAACCACCGGCATCTTCAAGAAAAAATGCCCGGAGGAACACTATGTCGCCTTCCGCGCATTCCGCGAAGATCCTGCCTCCAGTCCGCTGAAAACGCCATCAGGGAAGATTGAAATCTACTCCGAGCGGCTGGCGACCATCGCCGACACTTGGGAGCTGGAAAACGATGAGATCGTTCATCCGCTACCCGCCTATGCGCCAGGGTTTGATGGCTGGGACGATCCCATCCGAATAACCTATCCGCTGCAATTGACCGGCTTCCACTATAAAGCCCGCACCCACTCCAGCTACGGCAATATTGATGTGTTGCAGCAAGCGTGCCCGCAAGAGATCTGGATTAACCCCATTGACGCGAAAGCGCGCAACATCAAACAGGGCGACACGGTGCGCGTATTTAACAATAACGGGCAGATGCTGATCCCGGCAAAAGTCACGCCGCGCATTTTGCCGGGCGTTACCGCCATCGGACAAGGCGCCTGGCTCAAGGCGGATATGTTTGGCGACCAGGTCGATCACGGCGGTTCCATCAACATTCTGACATCACATCGTCCTTCTCCGCTGGCGAAGGGGAACCCGTCTCACAGCAATCTCGTTCAGGTTGAGAAGGTATAAGGAGTAACCGATGACAACCCAATATGGATTTTTTATTGACTCCAGTCGTTGCACCGGTTGCAAAACCTGCGAACTGGCCTGCAAAGACTACAAAGATTTAACCCCGGACGTCAGCTTCCGCCGCATCTATGAATATGCGGGCGGTGACTGGCAGGAGGACAACGGCGTCTGGCACCAGAACGTCTTTGCCTACTATCTTTCCATTTCCTGCAACCACTGCGAAGACCCGGCCTGCACGAAAGTGTGCCCGAGCGGCGCGATGCACAAACGCGAGGACGGTTTTGTGGTGGTGGATGAGGACGTCTGCATCGGCTGTCGCTACTGCCATATGGCCTGCCCGTACGGTGCGCCGCAGTACAACGCCGCCAAAGGCCACATGACCAAATGCGACGGCTGTCATGACCGCGTTGCCGACGGCAAAAAACCGATCTGCGTCGAGTCCTGCCCGCTGCGCGCGCTGGACTTTGGCCCGATAGAAGAGCTGCGGAAGAAACATGGCACGCTGGCGGCCGTTGCGCCGCTGCCGGGTGCGCACTTCACCAGACCGAACATTGTGATTAAACCCAACGCCAACAGCCGCCCGACCGGGGATACCACGGGTTATCTGGCAAATCCGAAGGAGGT